>JBGCCZ010000010.1:0-166286 GCA_045105035.1 Pirellulaceae bacterium
GGCTCTTGGCCGTCACTTGGGGAGTTTTGGGACTTGCCGAGGACAGTGTTGAATTCCTCAACGGTACAACGTTGAGCGGAAAGATCTTGGAAATCAGAAAGGCGGCCAAAGAGTTTGACTTTCAGTCCTCAATTGCTGGCCAGTCAGTGTCCAAGACGTACCAGTACGCGGCAGTTCACGCGGTGACTTTCAACGGCAAGCGGTTCGTTATCAATGAGATGCAAGACACGACCAATGCAGTTGCAGCAGATCTGGCCGGCACTGGAAAGAGTGAGGCGGATGTGCGAGCGATCATCGACGGCGAAGGTGCAAGCGAACCGGATTGGTTGGCGGCTACGAAGTTTGCTCACCCCAAGAGTCTTGACCTAAGTTGGCCGCTAAAGGTGGATGGTCCTTGGGACGAATCCAAGAACGTTGGGCAATACATGTGGGGGAGAGTAAATCCAAACCCGTCACGATGGCGTTCCGGTATCAAGTTGCTTCATGAGTGTGTTCGTTTGCACAGCGGTAAACGAGAGTTGCTTAAGCGAGACTATAGTGATTTGGGAAATCGGTACTTTGTGCTGCTCCAGGACTATTCGCGAGCCGCCTACTATTTTGAAAAGGGGCAGGTGGCGATGAGTCAGCCAGGGGGAATCCACTTGGCCGAATGCTACTACCGACTTGGTAGCAAGAAGATGGCAATGGATCTTATGCGGGGGAAGTCACTGCACTTCGATGCAATCAAACTGCTCAGCGAGATGGGCGAACTCAAGGAAGCGCTCAATGTCACCAAAGTCTATGCTCGGACTCGGGTTTTCAATGAGGCATTCTTGAACGCGGGAGACGCGTTGCGTGCAGCGGGACGACTCGATGAGGCTATTGACTATTATCAGCAGGTGCTGGATCGCAACGAAGCTCGCGATGAAGAGTACTTGAAGAGATATCGTGGACGAGCCAGTGACTCGATCAACGCAATTCGACTATTTGATAAAGCGGATGTTTCCAAGGTTGCTGACGGAATCTATGACGACAAGGCTGTTGGTTACAACGGAGACGTGCACGTTCGCGTGAAAGTTGCCAATGGGCAAGTTGAGGATGTTGAGATTACAAAGCACAAAGAAAAGCAATTCTATGCGGCGCTCACGGATACTCCACGACAGATTATCGAAAAGCAGAGTATCCAAGATATAGACGGCACTAGCGGTGCAACGATTACCTCTCAAGCCATCGTGAACGCCAGTGCCCGAGCTCTTGCACAAGGAGCGAAGAATTGAGCCCACGATTCGTTTTTGTCTTTCTCGCGTTGACCAGCGTTCCTAGTACTTTCAGTGTCGCCCAGGATTCGCCCTGGGAGTCAGGTGTTTTCCATTGGAAAGTGAGTCCGCCGATCCTTGCGGTCTCACAGGAACACTTGCCTGAATCGGAGCAGCCTTGGATTGCCGTCAAGGATCCGAGTGTGGTTCGGTATGGGGATAAGTGGCATCTGTTTTGCACATTGCGAAAGCAGAAGAGTGGCCAAGGCAGAATCCGTATCGGCTACTGTAATTTTGCCGATTGGTCTGCAGCAGCAGAAGCGGATTGGCAAGTTCTCGATTTGACGATGGACTACCACGGCGCACCGCAAATTTTCTACTTTGAGCCGCAAGAGAAGTGGTACTTGATCTACCAGGCGGCAGACGACAGCCGCGGCTTGAAGTACGGCCCCTGCTACTCGACAACGGAGACGCTCGAAGACGCTTCAAGTTGGACGAAGCCTGAGCCACTGTATGTTGTTCCGGATGGCGAAAATGCTGGTTTGGATTTTTGGGTTATCTGTGACGAGGCGTATGCTCACCTGCTTTTCACTTCGTTGAACGGGAAGATGTGGCATGCGCAAACTTCACTCAGCCAGTTTCCGGGGCAAGGCTGGACACGCCCCAAGGTCGTACTTGAGGCGGACATCTTTGAGGCGAGTCACACGTACAAGATCAAAGGGACTGATGAATTTCTAACGCTCGTCGAAGCACAGCATGGAAAACGTCGGTACTTCAAGTTCTTCAGAGCTACAGACCTTGCCGGACCCTGGCAGCCATTGGCGGCGACGCGGGAGAAACCTGCAGTGTCGGTGCGGAACGTCGTGAACCAAAGTGAATCTTGGGCCACGTCTTACAGCCACGGTGAATTCATTCGAGCCGGCTATGACCAAAGACTCGAAATTGAGCCAAAGTCTGCGCGATTGTTGTTCCAAGGCGCGAGCGACCCTGAGTATCAGAAGGGTGGCTACGGTGACATTACTTGGCGACTCGGACTTCTCGACTTAACGAAAATGCCATGAACAAACCGAATGCGGAGAACGCGACGATTCGATCGCAATCCACTGGGCGGCTGCTGTCGGTCGTCTTCTTGGTCCTTGCTGTTTTGCTTGGAAGTGCCCTGGGGTTCCGACTCGACGCAGTCTCCGAATGGAGCATGGCAAGCTGGTGCTGGGGGTGGCTTGTAGCGGGACTGTGTTTGTTTTTGGGGCTGATGTTTTTTCAGTCCAGTTGGGGTGATCAGCGCTCGAGCACTCTCTTGCGTTTGGATTGGTTCCTGCCCGCAATTCGACGTTTGCCCGCAGACGCCAATCCAGCCAAGTCCATGTTCGGACGATTGCTGAGACGGATTACGCCCAACTTGCAATCGGATTGGCAGAAGAAAAAACTTGGGCAAGCGCGCAAGGCACTACGTTGGTTCGGAATCTCTTGGGTAGCTTCTCCAGTTCGTAGGTTGAGTCAGGCAAGTTGTCTGATTTTGTTCGGATGGTTGTTCTTCTATGTGTGTTGGCCTTATCACGCGCAGCCCAGGCAACCGCGCGTTTTGGGCGAGCTCCGCTTTACGACTTTTGATCAAGAGAGCGGGACGGGGCGATTCGATATTCTGGATGACGGCCCAAACGGGGCTTCCACCCTGGAGTACGACAAGTCATCCACGTGGTTCTTGCTTTCGAAAAACAGCTCGACGAATCTGGACGCTCAAAAAGAGCTGCTGGGAGAGTTTAGTTTGATCGAAAAATCGGGACAACAAATTGGTCTGAAGCCAATCGGTGCTCTAAGTCCCATGCTCTTGGATGTCATCACTGGACTTTCGGAGTCGAAGGAGTTTACTGCAACGGATCTCGATCCAGCTGCTTGGCCAAATCACTATGCGGCTAGCCTGGACGGAAAAGAGTGGATTCCTGCAGAGACGTTCTTGATGATCGATCCGCTCGTTAGCTTGTCCACGGCGATCGCATCGCGGAGTTGGGTTTGGTCGTTGGGCTGCGCGGCTGCGATTCTCCTTGTGTGCGTCGTTATTCCGCGAGGATTCTGCGGCTATATCTGTCCGCTTGGAACCACCATTGACCTATTCGATTGGGCTGTTGCAGGTCGCACGAGGCGATTTCAAGTACCCGGTGATGGCTGGTGGGTACACGTGAAGTACTATCTGCTGGCTGGCATTCTGCTGGCTGCGACCGGAGGAGTTTTAATTTCGGGCTTCTTCTCCGCTATCCCGGTTGTGACTCGGGGCTATTTGTTCCTATTCGATCCCTTGCAAAGTGGGATTGCGCGAGGCTGGCATTTAATTCCTGGTCTGAATGCTGGCCACTTTCTGAGCGTGGCACTTTTCTTTGGCGTCTTGAGTCTAGGTTTTTTACGGCCTCGATTTTGGTGCAAGTATGTTTGTCCGAGCGGTGCCGTTTTCTCGATCGGCAATTTGTTTCGCGCGACAGAGCGAAAGGTCGAGTCTAGCTGCATCAATTGCAATAAGTGCGTGGAGATCTGTCCCTTTGACGCGATCAAACCTGATTTTACAACACGTACAACGGACTGCACTTTGTGTCAGTCGTGTGCTGGCGTTTGCCCGACGCATGCAATCAAGTTTGTTGAGCGGACCAACGTGGTACAACTCAAGATTGAGAATGATCCGCCAACGCGTGAAACAGCTTTGGGCAGGCGCGGTTTCTTGTCCTTAACGGCTGGCACCGCGGCGACCGTAGCGGGGGCGGCTGGCGTCACGATGCTGGGCAAGACTTATGGTGCGGGGGTGGGAAGTGAGGATGCCTTTTTGCCTGTTCGCCCCCCGGGAAGTGTTCCTGAGCAAGAGTTCCTCGAGATGTGCATCCGTTGCGGCGAGTGCTTTAAGGCGTGCCCGAATAATGTGTTGCAACCCGAGAGTTTTCAACAGGGCTTCGAAGGCTTGTGGACGCCGATGGTGGAAGCGGATTGGGCCGGCTGCGAATCGAGCTGCAATGCGTGCGGCCAGGTCTGTCCCACCGGCGCAATCCGAGCATTGCCACTGGAGGAAAAACGACACGCTCGGATGGGGTTGGCGGTCGTGAATGAAACGACTTGTCTGCCCTTCGCGGGAGCCGAGGCCTGCGACTTGTGCGTCCAGGAATGCGATGCGGCTGGTTATCATGCGATCGAGTACACGCAGGTTGGTGTTGAAGTTGACGAGAACGGCACTCCCCTTGAAGGCACCGGCTTCGCAGCACCTGTCGTTCTTGGCGATAAGTGCGTGGGGTGTGGGCTCTGCCAAACCCGTTGTTACGCCATCAACGTCAAAGAGCGACACGTGCTCAGCGAGTCGGCAATCATTGTGGAGACAGGTGAGGGCAAAGAAGACCGGCTGATGTCTGGCTCTTACATTGAGCGGCACCAACAGCGGGAACAGGCAAACGCTCGGGGTTCGCTACTCTCCAACGAAAACGCGACTTCGATCGACGGAAGTCGTCAATCTACGCAGGACTCAGAGTTTGATCCCTTCGGAGTCGCTCCTGATGAAGCTGAAGACGAGAGTCCTTTCTAGTTAGTCGAGAATCTGAAGTGCCATGTGTCTCAGTCGGGTGACGGCCGGAACTGGCAACGTTATGAATTATCGGTGAAGTGTGGCTTCCCTCGGTTTGAAGGAGGTGGGGGGGCCGTTATAAGCTAAGCTCTGATCGCTCACACTTCTTCGAGTTGCACTCATGCCGGCCTTTTCGACGACAAGCTTCTTGGCAAGCTTTAGTTTTGTTCTTTTCAGTCTTCCTCACGCGTTGGGCCAAGACACCCTTGGGGCCGCAGGCGACGCAAGCGTGCAACGAGAAAACCATTCAGCGATAACGGCCAAGATCGAAACTGAAGCGGTCAAGGGAGATGTCGACGAGGACGCGGCTGACGATCCAGCGTTTTGGCTCAATGGTGAAGACCCCGAGCAGAGTCTCGTCCTTGGCACAGATAAAAAGTCCGGCGTGAATCTCTACAATCTCCAGGGAGAAAAACTTCGGGGCTACGACGTCGGTTCCATCAACAACATCGACGTGCGGCAAGGTGTATTAGATTTCATCGATCTGGTGGGCGCTTCCAATCGCGATACGAGGGCGATGAATTTCTGGCGCGTCGATCCCGAGTCGTTGTCCTTGAAGAAGTTGGGAGTCATCTCTTCCAAGCTGCCGGATATCTATGGTTTTTGCCTAGGGCGAAACCTAGAAACCGAAGAAGTCTATGCGTTTGCAAATAGCAAGACGGGACGAGTCGAGCAGTGGTTGCTGAAGTATGTGGACGGTAGTATCAACGGCAAGCTTGTCCGCGAATTGCAGCTACCGAGCCAAGTAGAGGGCATGGTCGTCGATGATAAGCTCGGGCGGCTATATGTCGGTGTTGAAGAAGCGGGTATCTACCGTTTCGGTCTGGGGGCGACTGCATCAACTGAGGGCGAGTTGATTGGCGAGTCCACTAATTCCAACCCGAGCATCGACTACGACATCGAAGGGCTGACCCTTTACGAGCAAGACGAACAGCACGGCTACTTGATCGCTTCGATCCAAGGAAACAACTCGTACGCTGTCTTCGCACGAGGTGGGAGTAATGCCTATATCGCAAGTTTTGAAATTTCGGATGGTACGGTTGATGGAGTGCAGGAAACCGATGGAGTGCAGGTAGTAAGCCATGCTCTTGGGCCGGATTTTCCGAGTGGACTCTTCATTTGCCAGGATGGTTGCAATTTTGACAAAGGCATCAAGAAGTCTCAGAACTTCAAATACGTTTCGTGGCAGCAGATTGCGGAGCAGCTGAATTTGCAGTAGCGTCTGCCGCGCTATTGCCGGTGCCTTGTGTAGGGCATTCCCCGGGGAGTGCTGAAGTCACCGTTCCGTCTTTCCCAGAGTACATTGACCGGGACAACTGCTCTGCATTCGATCACCGATAGTTCTTGCACAGAGAGAGGGAGAATGGGCCGGATGTTGGTTCGTCTCGGCGCTCTGTATCGTTCAGCGGGATAGACTCCTTTTGAAAAGCCTCTTCGCTGAAGATTTAACGCATTGAAAGTTCGCCATCAGGGAATAGACTCTGACCGGCGTTATCTGAGAATCCTCAGGTCTTCAATACTTCCCACCAAAATTTCACTGAGCTACCTTACTCGCCGATGGCCCAGACTTTTCCGCTCCATTTGACGCACTTTGAACACTATATGTTCAAAGACGATCGTCCCAGCAATCCGATGACTTTTGTCGTTCGGTTCGAGTTCTCCGGCAAAGCTGATTCGGATGCTCTCAATCAATCGCTGGAATTTGCTTTTGAGCGTCATCCCCTGTTACGTGCGATTATTGGGCCAGCCAAACGTGGAACGGACTGTTGGCTTGCTTCTGACGTGAAGACCGAGATCAACTGGGGCGGGCTGGATGACCCTGTTGACTGTCCGTCTGGTGAGCACATCAATCTGCGGAAAGAACCCGGAGTCCGATTGTGGGTGCGGGGTGACGAAAGCCGGACGGTGCTCCTTGCTCAGTTTCATCACGCAGCCTGTGACGGAATTGGTTCCTACCAATTTCTTGGAGACTTGCTTTGGAAATATTCAAAGCTCACGTCTGATGTAGAGTTGCCGGACTTACCTGAACTGAATCCAGTTGCCTTGAGGTCTCGTGCGGCGGCCAGCTATGCTCTTGAGAATTTCCGAAAGCCGAACGGGAAATTTCGCGGTGAGTTCGGCGAATTTTGGAATCTGGCTGTTCGCGAGCAGACACCACTACGGCCGCTCAAGAAGTCGGCGCCGCCAGCAAGCGAGTGTTCCTTCCCCGGAATCTTCTCGCACTCCTTTGGGAAGAAAGACTACAAGAGTCTTCGGCTCGCAGCACAGGAGAAGGGGCAGACCACAAACGAGTGCCTGATCGAACATCTCTTCGCTGCAATCTGCGAATGGAATTGTAAAAGTGGCCGTTCCGAGAAGCGGCAGCGTCTCGCAGTCATGGTACCCATGGACTTGCGTCAGCCTGAGAATGAAACGTTCTCCGCGACCAATTGCGTGACCTACGCCATGCTTCGTCGACCAAGCCGTGAGCTTTCCGACCGCTCGAAGTTCAGTGAGTCGTTGGGCCATCAAATGAGTGTGCTCAAGAGCCAGCGTCATTCGTCGAGCATTATGAATATTTGCTCTTCGATGAGGCGGTACCCAAGGATCACCCAGTTTGCGTTGAACCGAACTCACTGCCTGGCCAGTGCGGTCCTTTCGAATACGGGCGATCCAACACGAAGCTTTTACGTCGACTTGCCTCGCGAAGGGGGAAAGTTGCGGTGCGGGAATCTCCTGCTCGAATCCGTGGCTGGAGTTCCTCCCATGAGGACTCAAACCAATGTCACGGTGTCAGTCTTTACTTACTGCCGCGTTCTGCAGCTTTCGGTTCGATGCAATCCGAATCAGTTCTCGGACGCTGACACTCAGGCATTTCTCGATTTGTATGTGAAACACATTTCAAGCGAAATTGCGTAAGCCAGAGCCGCTACTGAGCTCCGGCTGGAGTCTTGCCGAGTTCATCGACTTGAAATACTTTGTCGAGTAGATCACAGGCGTCTTTGCGGAGCCCTGATTCGACTTTGATTACTGCGCCTAGCTCGAGGTATTGGTCGCCCGTCATCGTAAAGTTGGGCCATTCTATGCCAGCCTCATGGTTGGGATCTCCAGTCTTCGCGAATTGCACCCAGTAGTCCATGAATGCGTCAGATAGTTCAGCATCATCGGGTTGTGGATTATTGAGATTTCCGAACACGTAACCAATCTCAGCGGCGTGTGCGGCACCCATCCAGCCCCAGACGGGTTTGGTGAAGTGATACATCCGCACTGAAGTGCTTTGGCGGTCCATCGCACGGGCCATTTCGCGTGCTGGTTGCACGAACCAACTGTCGGTGATTTGCTGCGTTAGTGCTTTGCGAATCTCGTCCTTTGTCTTCGGGGAATAGAAGTCGACGATGGCATCTGCATCAGCACCGAATCTCTCGACCATCGCGTCCTTATAAAGTTCCGCTGATTCCGGACCGTTCCGCGGTGCGAACATCGTACCTTCGTCGCGGTTCGTGCCGATCAGGATTGGAATGTCGTGCTGTTCCCCGGCCGCATAGATCTCACGAGGCGATTTTGGGAATAGCCAGCCATCGGTAGCAATTGGCCAACGCTCCTTAAATTTCTTAAGAACCTCGTCTCCCGTGAGTGCTCGCAGTTTTGCAAGATCGGATGATTCCGAGTCGTTGCCATCCAGGGCACGTTGGGTTTGTTCAACGCCATCGAATTCCACCGCAGGTCCAGCCTCCGTTTCGTTTTTGAGATCTCGGAAAATGGCTGGGTCTAGCCAAGGACTTTGGAGAATCGCTCTCTGGAAAAGGCCTCTAGATTGGGGAGTCGCAGTCAGGAGATAGACGCTCGTTCCGCCGGCCGACTCGCCGAAAATCGTGACGTTGTTTGGGTCACCACCAAACGCAGCAACATTCTCTTGGATCCACTCTAGTGCAGCAATTTGATCCAGGATGCCGTAGTTACCGGAGGAGTCATTGGGTGATTCGTTGGACAGCTCTGGGTGCGCCATGAAGCCGAAGGCGCCAAGGCGATAGTTGATCGAAACCAAAATGACTCCGCGGCGTGCTAGAGCGGTTCCATCGTATCCATCCAAACTGCTGGCTCCCTGGGTGAAGCCGCCGCCATGGATCCAAACCATGACTGGCAGAGGCGTATCGTTAGCTTCTTTGGGCTTCCAGATGTTCAGGTACAAGCAGTCCTCACTCTGTTTGCCGCGCTTGCGACGTTGCAGTGCCTGTGGCCCAAACTCAGAGCAGTCGCGTACACCTTCCCAGAGAGCAGCTTTCTGCGGGGGTTTCCAGCGCAGATCATCCACAGGTGGTGCTGCAAAAGGAACTCCTTTAAAGCAGACGACCGACTCATGTTTCGCAGCGGTGCCGGTAACAAGGCCGCCACTCGTTTTGATTGGCTCTTCGGCGAGGACGCACTGGCTGAGGCAAGCAACCGCCAGGAGGCTGATGGAGAGTCGCATAAGAATGTTCCCAATGACTATTTCGTTGGAAGAGTGCCGGAGCTGCTTTCAGGGCCAAAGACAACGCAAATCGGCGAAGGTGTCGAGATGATTTCTTGATGGTACGTCAAACGACCGCTGGCCGCGTCGACTTCGAAGCAAGATAGCGTGTGCGAAGTTTGTCCGGCGACGAGTGCCCAGCGTCCGGATGGGTCCAAGTTGAAGTTGCGCGGAAATGCTCCACGTACTGCCTCATTCTGAATCGCTGCAAGCTGACCATCGGCCGCGATGCGAAAGACAGTGATTGAATCGTGTCCACGGTTGCTCGCATAGAGCAAGTTGCCGCTCGGATGAATTCGGATTTCAGCGCCGCTCAAGAACTTCTCTTGTTTCATCGCCGCATCGTCTAACGTGCTTACTGTCTGTTTGATAGACAGCTTCCCTGCATCAGCGTCATAGTCAAAGACTGAAATCGTCATCGCCAATTCGTTGAAGACGTATCCCCATTTTCCATCGGGGTGAAACTTGAAGTGACGCGGGCCGCTGCCTGGCGGTGTCGCGGCAAAGCCATGTGGTTCTATGGTCGCGTCTTCCAGCTTGACTTTGTAGATCACGACTTGGTCCAAGCCTAAGTCGGGAACGAAGGCGAACTTTTGATCTGGTGCAAAACCTGCCCAATGCGCATGAGGGGAATCCTGTCGACCTTCAACAACCCCCGAGCCGCCCTCGTGTTTGATCAAGCAGGTTTCGTTGGCGATCGATCCGTCTTCGTTCAGCCGATAGGCTGCTATGGAGCCGCCGCCATACTGTGCTGTGAGCAGCATTTGGCCAGTCGCATCGACTGAGATATGCGTTCCTCGTCCATCGCCGCCTGGCACGGAGCCGACAAATTCAAGGGTTGAGGGCCGAGCGCTGCGATCGATCTTGTAGGCCACCACGGAGCCTACTCCATCGAGGCTGCCTACGGTGTATAGATGCGTCCCATTAGGATGCATAGCCAAGAAACCTGGCTTCTCAATTTCAGCGGCAAGCTTGGATTCTGAAAGCTTGCCGGTATCCGAATCAAGTTCGCAATAGTAGATGCCGCGACTGGGGGCACCGCCTGTGCCCAACCAGACTTCGAGCGGCTGTGCGTCGTCTTGACTGTTTGCCGAGTTGGCCATGAAGAGGAGTCCCGCTAGAAGTTTGAGGAGTTGTTTGGTCATAAGAGTCTACTCGTACGGTGAAGTTGCAAGGAGCCGCACTCAGGTTGACCGGCTGTTGATCAATTTGCGGACGAGGTCGGAACCCAGGGCGGCTTGTAGGGCGGTTCCCAGTTCTTGGTCGCGTTGGATGAGAGAATGAACGTATTGCTCAGGCCACTTGGCATAGAGCACCGAGTCCACGGCAATCACGTCTGCGGTGGTCTCGCCGCCAGTCAGAAAGCTCATTTCTCCAACGAATTGGCCATCAGAGATTTCCGCAATGGCCTGTCCCTTGGCAACGACTTTGGCTTTCCCCGAGAGTAAGAGAATCAGGTCTTCGAGCCGCGAGTCTTCGACGATCAGATGTTTACCGGCTTCAACAGTTGACCACTCTGCTTTGTCGGTGAAGCGTTGCACCTGCCTGGGCGTCAGTGTGCTTAGCGGCCCGGCATGTAGCTTCTGTTGAACGTCCGTCAATTGAACGGGACGTCGCTCCAAGACGAGCAGGCCAATTTGCAGCAGGTTGATCGCTAGGAAGGCGGCTTGCCAGCCTAAAGCGTAGTATTCAAGGCAACACCAATAGCACCAAGCCAAACAGAGCATGGCAAGAACAGTCAGGACGCGCAGCCAGAGAATGTCCCGCAAAGAATACGAAATGAGATAAAGCACATTGGCAACGTGCAGTAAAGGGTTCGCGCTCAGCGAATGTTCGTCCATTCAGTTGACCCGAGTGGTTAAGTCCAGGGAATCGTAGGTCCAAAGTGTACGGTAACTTCTAAAGTCACAAAGGCTGTATTCTCTCTCCAACGAGCCCAGCAGGTTTGCCTGGGATTCCATTGACAATGGCAGCATTCTGCAGGCTGCCAGATCGGATCGTTCCGAATGCAGCCCAGAATGGCCAGATCTGAACGCCTCTAGGCGGATATTTTATCTGGAATGCCTATACTGTGCTCCACTGAAGGCTGGCTTCTCCGTAGATGCAGGCTTTCAGGTATCCCGAGGACGGACGTGGCTTTGCCAAAAGTGGGTAACCAAGGCGAATCTGTCTAAGCTCGGAAGTCGATAACCGGTCCCAGGGCGGCAGTTCCAGCGAACCTATCGGCGTGGTGGCCAGCTTTTGAGAAGTTTGGCAATCCCAGAGGATCGAAGTCGATTGTCCTGTTGCGGCGACTTCCTGCTGCGGCGACTTCCTGCTGCGGCGACTAAGTACCTGGAGTCCCTTGCGGGCCGGCAGCGAGGCGTTCGTTGACGGTCGTTAGCTGGATGGGTTGAAGAGGATCCAACACAAGCTTTATTGATATGTCGAAAATTCTAGCGAGACTTTCTTCTATGACTGTGCTGCGATCTGCACGGCATCTGTTGGATGCCAGCATAATTCAATCCGAATGGCCCATCGTGCGCCGCAGCGTTTCGTCAACGCGGGTCCTTGCTTTCATTGGATTGCTTATCGCGTCGTGCATTGGCTTGAATTGCATTCCGGCTCGTGCGACTGAGCCAACGCAGCCGGAAACAGATGGGAAGTCTCAGGTTGTACCTGCGGATTTTGGTCGACCCGCCGGCTTGCCGCGTCCCAGCGATATGACGGTCAATGCGTTTGAGTCGGTCCTGTTTGAGTTCGTGAATGAACGCCAATACACGCAACTCGGATGGATGGTGGACAAAGGCGTTCGAGATACGGGGCCTTTCCTGAATGGCAAGTACTACGGCACTCACCCAGCAGTGCGCATTTACTATTCGCCCGAAGTCATGGATTGGTTGATTGGCGGACGTAAAGCCGAAATTCCAGATGGAGCCGTGATCATCAAGGAGCAATATCGACCACCAGCGGCCCGTCACGAAGGCGCCTCCGAAGGAGAACTTTGGGATGCACTTGAGTCGTGGACAATCATGGTGAAGGACTCCAAGGGTTCTCATGATGGTTGGTTCTGGAGTAACCCTGGCAAGAATCAACAAGTCGTCGACTATTACGAATATCCTTTTGAGGAACCTTACTCGGGATTCGGGCTGTATTGTGTCCGTTGTCACGGTTCGACCAAATCGCCGGGAATCACGAATGAGTACACGTTCTCTTCGTTGCGAAACATCGATGGGTTTCCAGGGGAGCCTTTGTTGTTTCGAGTCGATGATTCGTGGCGAGAGTCTGCGAACTCCGATCACTCCAACGAAAGTAAGCTCGAAGGGTTGTTGGCTGCTCAGGAGGCCGCAGACGGTGCGGATCGTGACACGCAAACGACTGTGGATTTGATTGAAGTGTCGGTACCGGAGGATGAAAGTAAGTCGGGCGGGCCCATGGAAAAACTTGTCGTTCGGGACTCACACCCACGTTGCACTGAATCGGACTTTCCGACGCCCTGTCAGCCCGAACTGAGCAAGGCGTTCTTGGAGGCCTTTCCCCAGGTTGTCAGTTGCCTCCGAGCGGACACCCTGCATATTCCACCGGTAACGTATGACTCGGTTCCTCGGGCTCCATCGACGGGCGATGAGACGCGTGACAGTCAGCAAGCGTTTGTGACTTCGAATCAATGCATGAGTTGCCACGCGGGGCTGACGGAGCCCTTCGGGCCAACGATGTTCATTCCGACTGGCGATTCCGCCGGTTATGCCGAACCCGGTCTGCATATTTCGCCCTATGGAGAGTGGCGTTGGACGCCGATGGGGTTGGCGGGCCGCGATCCGGTTTTTTACGCTCAGCTCGAGAGTGAGTTGGCATTACTCGAGAAGCAGTATGACGAGCCGAAAGCAGACAAGATCGGACGCAATCTTCAGAAGACTTGTCTCGGATGCCACGGTGCGATGGGTAAGCGGCAGCACGATTTAGATTTCGCCGGACATTCAGCGGACACCTTCAAAATTGAAGATATGTATCACCAAGAGTTAGACCCCGATCAGCCGGGGCACGCGGATAGCAAGTACGGTGCACTTGGCAGGGACGGAGTGAGTTGTACGGTTTGCCATCGCATGCAACCCAGGCCTCAACCGGAAGGCGACAACCGCGAGTACTTGGAGCACTTCTTGGAGACCTCGATTACTGGTCACTTCTACCTTGGAGAGCCTGGTGAGATTTACGGGCCTTACAAAGACGAGGAAGTCTCTCCCTACGTCATGGATCATTCGCTCGCTTTCAAGCCAAAACATAGCGAATACATCAAGTCGTCTCAGATGTGCGGAACATGCCACACTGTTAACCTACCGATTGTTGATTGGGAACGCGAAACTGGCGAGGAACTCAACGACTTGATGCTCGCCGAGCCGAATGCCGAGCTTCAGGACTTTCACCATCACGTCGAACAAGCGACTTACCTAGAGTGGCTTAACAGTAGCTACGAGAACGAAGTCAATACGGCCAATCCCAATGGCAAGTCCTGCCAGGATTGCCACATGTCAAAAGGTATTCAGGATCCAGCTTCTGGAGTCGATGTGGAGCGCATTGAGACTCGTATCGCCGCGATTCAGGATCAAACCTATCCCGACGCCGAGAATCTGGCATCGCATGAAGAAATTCGCGTGCGCCAGCGCAAAGAGTATTCACGCCACAATTTTCGCGGCCTGAACGTTTTCATGCTGGAAATGTTCAATCAGTTCGACGATGTGCTGGGAGTTCGAAAGCACGATTACATGACTGGTTCGAAGACGGACATTCAGCATGCCGTCAACGATTTTATGCGGCAAGCCAATAACGATACGGCTCGGATATCAGTCGATGCAACGGTCGGTGCAGGCAGCGAGTTGGTCGCTGATGTGCAGATCGAGAGTCTGGCCGGCCACCGATTTCCTTCTGGCGTTGGCTTCCGACGCGCCTTTCTTGAGTTACTTGTCAAAGATGTTTCGCGTCCAGAGGGTAACCAGGTTGTTTGGAGTTCGGGGCGTACGAATGAGGTTGGTATCTTGATCGACGCTCAGGGGAATCCGCTTCCGACCGAGTTCTTTGAGCTGGATGCGGAGGGCAACGAACAGTATCAGCCGCATCACGAGGAGATCAGCTCGAGCGATCAAGTGCAGATTTATGAGACTTTGTTGCACACTCGAGGTGGAGAATTCACTACCAGCTTCATTCATGGTTGCACGGTCATCAAAGACAATCGTTTCTTGGCGAAAGGTTGGACTCCGCAGGGCCCGGGCGGAGGATTGAAGGGGCACTTCCTGACGGCGACGTATCCTGGGCCGCTAGCTTCCAGGGATGCGAGCTACCAAGACGGAAGCGGAAGTGACACAACTCGCTATCGTATTGCGTTGCCGTCCGGCGTTGACAAAGAGAACGTTCAGGTCGTCGCGACGTTGTACTACCAAGCGATCCCGCCTTACTTCTTAAAGAACATCTTTGATTTATCGCCGGATGGCGAAGCGACGAAGCGCCTGCACTACATCTGCAGCAACTTAAAACTCAAGGGGACACCCATCGAAGACTGGAAATTGCCCGTGGTAACGGCCTCGGCTAGCTGTCAGTAATGGCAATTCGTTAGAACCTAAGTTTTTTTGGTTTGTACTGTAATCCCGAGGCTAATCGACCGTCTAATGCGATGGGACGCTGAGCGGTGAGGCGTTTTGGGGGAACTCTCCCTTCGATGTTCGTTTTTTCAAATCCGTTGACCATTCTCTCAGTCGAGTTGATGGCGGAATGAACTGTTGAGCTTGAGTGCCAAAGATTTGCGGGATTGGGAGGGGGGAGATCAAGGCGGTAAAGCGTCGGAGGATCAGCGTGAACGCCTGAACCGTTGGGTCGATGAGCATGGTGACATTCTGTACCGATTCGCTCGAAAACGAGTGCAGGACTCGCATGTGATCGAAGATCTTCTGCAAGAGACTTTCCTGGCAGCCGTTCGTGGCTTCGCGGGTTTTCGTGGTGAAGCAAACGAGCGATCGTGGTTAATTGCGATTCTACGATTGAAAATATTTGATCACTTTCGGGCGAAGTCTCGGGATCAGGGTGTGCAAGAAATTGCGGCTGCCCAGGCGTCTTTTCGCGAAGATCGACTAGAGGCTTGGGACTCAAGTCAGTCGAGTAGCCTTGAACGGGCAGAGTTTTGGAGCATTGTTCGGGCGTGTGTCGAAAAGATTCCGCCGAATTTGGGCAGAGTCTATTTGATGCGTGAAGTCGACGAACTTTCGGTTCACGAGGTGTGCGAGACGCTAGATATTAGTCGGAAGAATCTCGCGGTCCGCATGTTCCGCGCGCGAACTTTACTACGAGATTGCTTGGATAAAAACTGGTTTGCAGCGGAGGGTTCATCGTGAGAAATTTGGCTGCCAAGCTGAAGTTGATTCTAACGATCCGGTGTGAGCAGGCTTCGCAGCTTACTTCGGAGTCGCTGGATCGAGAGCTCGACTCTCATGAACGAATAGCAGTTCGCTTCCACCAGGCAGTCTGCTGGTCCTGTCGGAAATTTGAGGAGCAGCTGCACCTCTTAAGAGCCGTCATGCGAAAGTCGAAAGAGCAGGAATTCGAAGAGCTTACGCAAGGGCCGTCTTTGCCGGAAGAATCCAAGCAACGTCTGCGAAATCTACTTTAGAACCGAGCGAGTCGTTGTCGTAAGCTTCGCCGCGTGTACAGAAGAGCTTTGTGCCAGGGCCCAATGCCCGGGGATGTCGCTCGGTCTAATGTTCCGCAGTACGTGCACTGTTTCACACTCTCCGTAGCTCAGTGTGAGTCGCTTAACACTGAAGCCCCGAGCCTGTAGTTCGTGCAGGGATCTCTCATTTCTTTCTTAAGATCGTTGTAATCGCTTTCTCTTTTAAGCGACTTCTCCTCTGTCGGAGTGCCCATCCCGCATGTGGCCTCGCGTTTCTCTGCGCGAGTCTGCGATTGCCTCTATCCCGATTGATTGGCAATCACTCAAGCATCGGTGGTGCCTCCGAGATCCAGTCCGCTTGCGCGGAGGGCGACGAAGTACGGTTCTTCGCGTCTCGAGTTTTTGCAACTGAGGAGGAAAGATGAAAATCATCCGTCTATTTACCCTGGCGGGAGCTCTTTTGTGCTCCGCCGTATCGAACGCAGCGATTGTGGATGTAACAGTCACATTCGAGAATACGGCACCGACGAATAGTGTTTCGTTCGCACCGGTACACGTTGGTTTCAACAATGGGACGTTCGATTCATTTGATATCAATACAGCTGCCGGCCCAGAGATCATTTCTATCGCGGAGGGCGGGACCGGTAGTGCTTGGCGCCCGGCTTTTGCGGCGGCAGATCCAACTGCCGTATTGGGTAGCGGTCCAATTGGTGCGGGAGGTCCGATCCTTCCCGGTGCTACGAGGAGCGCAACCTTCCGAGTCGACACGGACGTGAATCAGTTTTTCACTTTCGCTGGTATGGTTATCCCTAGTAACGATTTGTTCATCGGGAACGACAACCCCACGGGACTTCGGCTCTTTGACAATGATGGCAACTTGTTGCTTTCGGAATTGAATCAAACTGCAGCCCAAATTTGGGACGCTGGCTCGGAAGTAGCGAACGTCGCAAACGCTGCATTTTTAGTGAATGGGAACAACGATCTGCGCGTCGACGAGGGTGGAGTCGTAACCTTTGAATTCTCAGAACTTGCTACCTACGATGGTGAGCAAACTGCTGCGGGGTACACCTTCGATTCAAGTTCGATAGCCAGTGATACACTCGTTGGGCGATTTTCGTTTTCGTCCACCGCTGTTCCTGAGCCTGGCTCGGCCTCGCTTCTCGGCCTCGCTGCCATCGGTATGGTCCTGCGTCGTCGTCGCAGCGCATAGGTAGTCCTCTGTCAGGTTAAACGGCAGGTGTACGGGCGGAGGCTACTCCGCCTGACCCGGGTTTTTCTCCGCAGGTGCGACGGTGAAATCGATTGTTGAAGTGCTCGGTGCATTCAGTTTGGTAGATAAGTGAGAGTCGGAATGAACAAGCTTGATTTAGAAAAAGATCAAGGAATGCAGGATGCAAGAAGTCGGCAGGGCATATGGGTTCTTTCACTTTGGCTCGCATCAGTTGCTATAGCTGGAACTTGTTCTGCGCCGTTGGCTGCCGACTGGATGCACCAGGTACCGAACGCCCCCGCTCTGATTCTTCTGAACTGGAGTTTCTCCATTCTCCTGATGGTAGGCGGAGTTTTTTTTGCCATTCGAGATTGGGATTGGTCTGTAGAGTTGAGTACCTCGAAATGGGTTTGGGCGGCCGCTGCTATCGGGCTACTAACGCTTATTGTCAGCAATTTGTCATCTGCGCCAAAGCTGGTTCCGGTTGGGTTCCTTTTGCTTCTCGGTGCCTTCTTGGCTTCGCAAAAGTCTCGCGCGGATGGAAGCTGGCTGTTTCGATTTGCATTTTTCGTAGTGCCATTCGTAGCATTGCTATCGGCATGGACCGCTCGGTGTTTTCAAGTTATGGCGGATGTCGCAGGATCTGGTATCGGCGGAACGTTGACTTGGTTTCGCGTGCCGGTTTCGGTGGTTGAATCGTCTTTGCTGCTAGAAACGCACACGGTTGAGCTCGCGACGTTGCCGCTGGCGGGAGCCCTCCAGGTCACCATGTTGATGACTGTGTTCTGGGTCGCAGTAAAGCGTCGCTCACCGCTCGCGCTGCCAGCCTACATGCTCGCTGGGATTCTCTGGTGCTTTAGCATTGTTACCGCTCAGGGCTTCATGTTGGTTTGGAAGGCTGAGCTCGGAAGCGTCCAGCTTTGTTTGGGGACTGCTACCGCTTATGCGATCACGGCTTTAATGATCCTCTCGACCGATCGCGCTCTACGCGTGCTGCTATTCGAAATCCCAAGCGATGTCGAGGGTGGGAAAGCGAATCCGCTTCTAGTTGCGTGGAACAAGTGTTTCCATGCGATGACCTTTAATAAGTCCTCAGGAAGCGCTGCCGTGAGGTGACGGTAGTTGCAAGCTTTCCTTTTCAATACGACTTAAAAGAACTGATCTCTTCAAGTTGAAGTCCATCATGCAACTCCCTGAGAAATTTTTCCCGCGTTCCCGAAAAGCCAGAGACAAGCGACGTCGTGAGGAGCCGTTTCACGACCGCAGCAATTCGCGGTGGCAAGCACTTCGACGGAAAATCGCACGGGTGAAGGGCAGATTCTTCGACCTCGATGTGCCGGAATGGATTTCGCCAGTAGCGAGTAGAAGGCCATTTAGAGAGTTGGGTTGGAAAGACTACTGCAATCCCATCAACTGGGCGCGGTGGATGTCGGGTTTCGTCTCTGCTTGGTTCTGGTCGCGACGCTTCACAAGGCTAGTCGGCGCAGCGCCCGCCATAGCGTTCGGTAGCTTGCTGCTCGTATGGATCTCGATGACGGTTGTTTTCAGCAGCGGTGGGCAGCAGGTTCAGCTCAAGCGGATTCTGGCCGAGTCGTTCGAAGAAGAGAACTATCGCAGAGCTGAGATTGCGTTGAGTGCTTTGCTGAACCACTCGCCGAACAGCCCCTTGCTGCAGTATCAATTGGCGATTGCGAACCATAAGCAAGAACGATTCAAGGTAGCGACGGCGCAAATGGAGAAGCTAGTCGCAGACCACGAGTTTGCTTTGGCAGCTTGGTGGCTTGTTTCTCAGGACTATGATCTGGGAGGTGTCGAAGAATGGGCAGAAAGAGAACACCTTCGTTTCCGGCACCTAATGCAGGTTGTTTTGAAAGGGGCTAACGGAGAGAACCGAATCACGGCACAAGCGGTGATGGCTGGGTACTTGGCGAACATGGGCGCGGCACATGATGCACTGCGTCTCTATGCCGAGATTGTCAAAGCAAGGCCTCAGTATGCATTGCCGGCTCTATCGCTTGCCAAGTCGCGTGGCCAGTTTGAGCAGGCTTCTCGATTTCGTCGCATGGCGTTGGAGCATTTCAATCAACGACTCACTGAAGACTCTCAGGACGTTGCAGCAAGGATAGGTCTCGCGCAGACGGAATTGTTGGTTGGGAATCCCAAGAAGGCAGCCGAGGTTCTGAACGCCGGGCTACGATTAACGAAAAGTCCGGAGTTGCTAAGTCTCTTAGGCCACTCACTCCTAGCGTGGTATACTTCTATCGAAGTGTCGCCTGAGACGACGTTGCAGCGGCTGCAGATTCTCAAGACTGCAGTGAGCGTTCGTTCGCAGGATCCTCGCGTTGCACAGACTTTGGTAGCCGTGTTGATTGAGTGCCGAGATCATCCAAACCCAGCGGTGCGACGACTCCGCGAAGCCGTCTTGCAGAAGACGCAGGCGACGACCGCAGAGTTTATCCGCGGTACTGTGGCGTTGCTTGAGAATCGATTTGAAGAGGCTAAAGTGCATTTGCGACGCGCGGTGAACAAGCAGTCGGGCATGCCGGCCATTTTGAATAATTTGGCAGTCGCGGTCACTAAGATTCCCGAAGCGAATCTGGAACACGCTTTGTGGCTGTCTAACGAGGCGTTGAAGCATGAACCCAAGCATCCCTATTTCCTGGAAACACGAGGGCAGATTTTGATTGGGCTTTCCCAATGGTCGGCGGCGATTCCCGATTTGGAACGCTCGTTGGTTGCGCCGGAGCTGAAGTCTAGTGTCGTTCCGAGTTTGGCTTTGGCCTATGAGAAAACTGGGAATCGCCAGTTGGCGCGTGAGTTCACTCTGTTGGCAAAGAGCTTGTCTCCCTAAAGAGTGAGCAAATCACGGGGCAGCCAACGACAGCGTTGCGTTGAACGTAGCGACGTAGCGAGATTTTTGTGCCTCGTGGCACCGTCAATCCGATCGATCGGGTCGCAAATGCACTTCCAGACGGTCCTGGCTAGCTACTGATTGAGACGCGTGAGTGCGCTGGGTTTCTAGTCTTTTCGACTGCGTTGGAATCCAAAGTAAGTGGCAGAGCCGGAAGGGGGTTCGCAGTCGTTGCGGATGAGGTCAAGAAATTAGTTCGTCAGACAGGCGAAGCGACGAAGAACATCGAAAAGCCAGTCGTGGAAACACGATCCGATATCGTTGGAGTCGTCGAAGCTACGGACATGACTACCCGCAGTGTCTCGAATGTTAGCGGTAATATGACGACAATCTCAGCCGCTGTAGAACAGCAGAGTCAGACTACATCTCGCCTTAGCGAGACGGCTCGCCAGCTCAGAGCCAAAAACTAAGTGACTCCCTGCGGCAGCATCGCAGTTGTCATCGTTCGGAGGCGTTCTAGGTCGGGAGTGAGTAAAATTGCCTGCCCTGCGTGGAAGCCCCCGAAAAACCGGCTTTCGAGAAGCCTTTGGGGGCTTTCGAGGCACAATTTGCAGGATTTACGGGGGTGACTAGAGTAAACGTTCGCCTAGAATTGGCTTAGGTTGTAAAGACCATGACACGGTCTGCCGTTTTGCTTATGGCCAGCCAAGTCGAGGTTTGTTTCGCTTCTACTCCTAGATTCCACGTGCTATGCATCGCCCCAAATTATCTGAGTCTCCCGGCAATGGTCTGACGTCAAGGCGGCGTCGCGCATTTACGCTGGTTGAATTGTTGGTTGTGATCGCCATTATTGGCATCTTAGCTGGTCTTTTGTTACCTGCAGTTCAAGCGGCGCGTGAGGCTGCGCGAACGATGCAATGCAAGAATAATTTGAAGCAGATCTCGCTTGCGACGATCATGTTTCATGACAGCTTCCGTAAGTTTCCTCCGTCCCGCTATCAACCGCGTCCTGGCGATACCGAGAATCCTTGCGGTGGCAACGAGCCAACTTGGCTGGTTCGTATTCTTCCGTATTTGGAGCAGCAGGCGGCGGCGAGTCGTTGGGATGCCTCGGACTCTTATGCGAGCCATCCTGAAAACGTGCGGACCTTCACGATTTCGACTTTTTGCTGCCCGGCCCGACGCACGGTCAATGATGCAGTTGGCGACGGATTGGCAGTTAGCAGTGGAACAAAGACGTGTTACTTGCCATGTGGATGTCCCTATCCCTGCCAGGGAGATACGTCGGGAAACATCCCCGGTGCAGTGGGCGACTACGGCGGGAACCACGGTGACATGTCTGCAGGTTCAGTGGGGCTGCCAAGTGATTTTTACTATGGCGGAAACGGCAACGGTTTGATTATCTCCAGCCGAGCAACTTGCGTGGGTGATAACCCAATTGACTGGATCGACAAGATCGATGTCGCAGATGCGACTGACGGGCTGAGCAACACGTTTCTCGTGGGTGAAATGCATGTTCCCTTGGGAACGTTGGGAACCTCTCCTGGGGACGCGTTTATTTTTAATGGTGACAACGTTTTCAACAGCGCACGAATAGGCGGTCCGGCTGTTCCTCTAGTTTCGAACTTGAAAGACAATGGGACTGGGCTTGCCTCATGGGGTAGCTGGCACACCGGGATTTGCCAATTTGCGATGGGCGATGGATCCGTCCAAGCGATCTCGACGAACATCGACACCGAGACTCTTGGCTATCTCGGAAATCGAGAAGACGCCCAAGCGGCATTTGTGGAAACCTGGTGATGCACTCTCGACAAAAGCGGAGCGGAACGTCGCATGTTTTTCGCTACATGGCCGCCTTCTGCAACGCCAGCCTGGTTGTAGTATTGCTCGCATCAATTGGGTGTAGCGGCAACCCGCGCACATATCCCGTCCAAGGTAAGGTTCAGTTCGACAATGGGCGCCCAGTGCTAGTTGGAGTCGTCGAGTTCCAGTCAATCGAGGGTAAGATCAACGCACGTGGTGACATCGCGCGGGACGGGACTTTCACACTCACGACTTTTGAGTCGGGCGACGGTGCCGTTGCTGGCAAGCACAAATGCGTGGTGATGCAAATGGTGATGGTCGAGAACGTGGAAGGATTTAAACACAGCACCATTGGCGTTGTCGATCCTCGCTACGCTTCTTACCGTAAGTCAGGTCTGGAAGTTGACGTAGCCGAGTCGGGAGACAACCCCATTGTGCTCAAAGTCAAAGGCATCATGAAGAACCAACCCGCGGAAGGTGAGCCGCACTCGCACAAGTCGCGCTAATGCGAGGATCTACATTCCACTGGTGTCTTCATTGCCGTCCTTGGTGAGCATCGCGTCTTTTAAGGTTGAGGAGATGTTACTTTGGAAGAAAGTAACGGATCCATCTGCCATCGCGGCATGTGTACCGCCAGGATGAGCCCCCCTGGTGCTCGGAAATAGGGTTCCATCAATGTCCGTGGGGTCCATCCAGTTGACCGCCTGCGAAATATCTCCTTCGACGATGAGGATCGTGCTCGTAGTTCCGTCCGTTATTTCCCTAATCTTCGTTGGAATCTCATTTGCGAGAATGCCCTGAGGGTGGATGGGCGCGAGGTAATTTGTCATTCCTGGTGGCAAAGGATGGGAGGGGCAAACATAAATTGATATCGTCATCTCGCTGAGCGGAACATTCACTGGGTCGTTCCAGGGTTTCTCAAGATCGATTTGATCGTAGAGCGTTTTTTGGCCTAAGTTGGGCAAGATCAGCGTTCGCCAACTGTGCAATCGATTTCCTGCGGCGTCCATTGTGTAGGCTGGCGGAAAGGAGCCATAGGTAGCTTCGTACTCGAGCAGAGCGATAGAAATCTGCTTAAGGTTGTTGGTGCATTGCATGCGTCTCGCGCTTTCGCGTGCCGCCTGAACTGCGGGCAAGAGCATCGCGACTGCGATGCCACCACATACTACAACGCCTACGAGTAGGACGACGCAGACAATGGCGATGATCGCAGCAGTATTTGAGGACTGTCGAGGTATTTGTTGAGGCGCGTTCGGTGGTGGTATAGAGCCAGGCGTGTTGGCGTTCATGACTTGTTCTCCGGCTTCTGTTGATGCTTGGTTTGCAGTTGTAGGTTCGCTAAGACGATGGGGCGTCGGCTTCGTTTGATTATTGCGGCAGTTTGGGCGCTATGTCGTTACCTTCAATGGAAAGCAATTCCTCTTTGGATACTGCATCTGTTTCCGCTTTCAGAAACGTCGTGGTTCCGTCAGCGAGTGCGCAGTTGCAGCCCGCTTTGTGGGCGGATAGTGGTGGGTTGCCAGTGAACTGGGCTTCGGAGAGTTCGTTCGGTTCCATCCAGCGTATCGATTGGCTCGGGGAGACCTCAGTGAAAAGTAGGGTCTCGGCGACTCCATCTAAGATGTCCGAAAGTTGGATTGTCATTTGCTTTTCTTGAAAAACGCCATTTTTCGAAAGGACGGCGCGATAGCAAGTGTACCCCGGCTTTAGCTGCGCTGAAGGGCAGCGGAATAGAGGAAGATCGATGTTGTGGAAGTCTGCGTTGACCGGAGCATCCCAGGGCTTCTGAAGGTCCAACTGCTTGTAAATCTCAGTGCCGTCTTCGGTGAATGGGAGGATCAGTGTGCGCCAACTGTGCAGCGGTTGTCCATTGGCGTCGACGGTGTACGAAGGCGGAAAACTCCCGTTTGCGTCGTGGTAGCTAAGCAGAGCCACCGCGATTCGCCTCATGTTGGTTTGACACTGCGTTCTGCGGGCTGCCTCCTGGGTTGCATCGACTGCCGGAATAATCAGGAAGTTAAAGACGCCCGCACAGGAGAAAAAGACGAAAGCGCCCAAGGCGAGTCCTACCAAAATAATGAAACAGAGCCGTGGCATGGAATGAGGTGTTCCATCTGAAGAAGCGGAAGGCGTTTCAGGGGACGATTGGGGCAAAATGGTTCCTTCATTTACAGCGAACGACGCTTGGTTTGAATAATGGCTAGTGCAATTGTCTTGCACTGTGACTCGCCTGGGCCAAGCAACCAAGCGAAGTCGTTCGCACGATTGTCTATCAAGCATGTTGCCTTGAGAAGTTGGCCTGTTTGGGTATTGGAACTAGGCTTCTGCGTCGGTTTGTTAGAAAATAGCGACTACAAATTTGAATTTTGACGCCTCTATAAGCAACCCCCGTTGTTCAGGAGCTCGCTGACTCTTCCACGGCCGCAGGCAGGAGTTTGGTACCGAGGGCTCCACGAGCGTTGAGGTCTTTGACCTGATAGACCGTGTTCTTGCAGTAAAGGCGACGTATGTCAGATGCGAATGTTTTGTTGAAGGTCGACTCGCTGGGCTATCGATACGGCAAGCGAGTTGCAGTGGGCGACGCCACGTTTGAAGTCGGCGAGGGCGAGTGTTTTGGGCTGCTAGGTCCGAACGGAGCTGGCAAGACAACCACCCTTTCCTGCATTGCCGGATTGTTGACGGATTGGTCTGGCAAGATGGCAATGCGAGGAAACGACTTCGTACCCGCAAAACGTAACGCAGACCGAGCTGAGTTGGGATTGGTTCCACAGGATATCGCCGTTTATCCCAATCTGACCGCGGAAGAAAATCTGAGCTTCTTCGCGAAGTTGAGTGGAGTGGCTAGAGCAGAGCTTTCGCAAGTCGTCGAGCAGAATCTGGAGTTGGCGGGGTTACAGGATCGACGCAAAGATCTGGTACGGACTTTTAGCGGCGGCATGAAGCGGAGATTGAATCTCGCTTGCGGAGTCCTGCACTCCCCTGCCCTGGTCTTATTGGACGAGCCAACGGTTGGAGTGGATCCGCAGAGTCGGAATCACCTTTTTGAGACGCTCATTGCACTGAAAGAGGCCGGGACATCGTTGCTGTATACGACACACTATATGGAAGAAGCGGAGCGTCTATGCGATCGGATTGCGATCATGAACGAGGGCCAGGTCATCGCTACGGGGACTGCAGCCGAGTTGGCTGAGCAGTCGGGGGACCGAGAGGCAGATTTGGAACAGGTTTTCTTGCACTTTACCGGTCGGCGACTCCGCGACGATTAGACGTTGATTCGCTTCGCTCAAGACTCTTGCCAGGAAACAGCACAAGGCTTTGGAAACGACTCACAGGTTCACTATGAATACCCTATCTGCAGCATGGACACTGGCCGTGAAAGACCTCCGTGGTTTTGTGCGTGACAAGACGGCTTTGGTACTGACGCTTCTCGTGCCAATTGCACTGGTTACGGTGTTCGGCTGGATTATGGCCTACGCGTTTGGCGGGCCAGGAGCGATGCCCCAAGTCCGATTGCATGTGGCGGACCTAGCACGGACCGACTTGAGCCAAGAGTTTGTTCGAGAGCTTGGTGAGTCGGACATGGTGAGGGTTCGCAAGATTGAGGTTGAGGAAGGTGAGTCGGACGAAGATGAGTTGACTCGGATGCGGCAGATGGTTCGCGATGGAGACGCGACTCATGTTCTGGTCATTCCCACGGGCTTTGACGACGCCATTCAATCCGGCGAAACGCCCCAATTTCAAATGTTCCGTGACCCTGGCCGCGAGATGGAAGATCGCATTATTCAGATTGGTTTGATGCAAACCATGGTCGGAGCTCTAGGGCCGAATTTGTTCACAGACACGATGGATCGAGTTCTGGCTGGGCAGGGAATGGATTCGGAATCACTGACGACGATTCGCGGCTGGATGGGGAACATCAGCGACACGATTGGTGACTTTGTCGTTGAGTCTCAGCAGCCAGGCAGCTCAGACGTTACCGCGAACGCAGGTGAAGTCGCCGCAGAGGATGAAAGCAAAGGCGAGGTTGCGAGTAGTGGACCTCCGGTGAATGCTTCTGATGAAGAGAGTTCCGAAACCCGTGGAGCTTTTTCTGGCGGGATGGACGCGAACAGCCTCTTTTCGATGATGTCCGACATCATGCCGATGGAAACGGAGGATATTGAGCCTCCTCAGCGTCCGAGGCAAGTTACCTATCAGCAAGCGCAAAGCGTAGCGGGTATGACCGTCATGATGCTGCTTTTTGCGTTGACGAGTTGCGCCAGTGTGCTTCTGACGGAGCGTGAGGAAGGCACCTTGCGGCGACTGTTTGCTCAGCCCATTTCTCGCAATGCCGTTTTGCTCGGCAAGTTCTTTTTCGTGATGTGTGTTGGCTTGCTGCAGATCGTCGTTCTGTTTGTTTACGGTGAGTGGATGTTTCGTGTTGGTTTGTTCAACGATCCGATCACCTTGATCGTGCTAGCGCTAACGTGGGTCGCGACCGGTGGCGCGTTCGGTATGTTCTTGGCTGCAGTTAGTCGGTCGACGAAGCAGGCGGAGAGCTTGGCTTCGCTATTGATTCTGATGATGGCCGCGCTTGGCGGATGCTGGTTTCCCCTTCAGATGATGAATCTGCCGGTTGTGCTCGATACGGTTTGCAAGAGCACAATGACCTATTGGGCGATGACTGGCTTTCAAGGGATGCTCTGGAACCAGTTGCCCTGGTATGCCGCTAAGACGCTCACGGCGATCGGCTATCAGTGGGCTTGGGCGTTTTCGTTTACTGTTTTAGCCGTGATTTTCTTCCGCCGAAATTTCTGTCGAGGCTAGGAATTCGGGTTCGACGGCGAGCAACCTGCTGGCATTTCGCAGTGTGGGCAAAATTAGGGCTTTTCCAGGCCAGAATTCTCTCTGGGGAGGCTGATTTGGGCCAGCCAAAAACGGGCTTTACTGCTAAGATCACCCTCACTAAATCCCATGGGAAACTGCACCTTGGGAACCCACTTGCAGCCTCTCGCTGGCGACGGACTTAACCCCTGTTTTCAAGTTTCGAGGCGGCTGATTTGCCTCTGAAAGATCTTCAGTTGGTCGAGCCGGCGGATGCCGGAATGGGGGCTTTGTAGTTGATGGCTCGCCTATGGAGTTTTGTTCCTGTACAAGACTCGTTGCCCTAGCACTGATTTTGAGTACCGAATGAGCGATAAAGACGCGTCCTCTGGGGACAATGAACCAGAACAAGAAATCTCAATTCAGGGATCGGAATACAATTCCGAAGATCTCCAGCACTTGAGTGACATGGAGCACGTGCGTGAGCGGCCGAGTATGTACATCGGCGATACGACTCTCAAGGGGCTGCATCACCTCGTCTATGAAGTCGTCGATAATTCGATTGACGAAGTGATGGCCGGTTTTGCCAAGATGGTATCGGTTCGCATTAATGCGGATGGATCCGTCACGGTAGAAGACGATGGCCGCGGGATTCCAGTGACGCGTCACGAGCAGCTTTCTGAGGAGATGGATCGCGAAGTCAGTACGCTTGAGGGGGTGATGACGGTCCTTAAGTTTGGCGGGAAGTTTGGTAAGACGGCCTATGAGATGTCCGGTGGTCTCCACGGCGTGGGTGTCACCGTTGTGAACTTTCTGTCGCAATGGTGCGAGGTTGAAGCTGCCCGGGATGGTTTCGTTTGGACGCAGGGGTACGAGCGCGGTGTAGCGACGGGTCCGGTTGTGAAGGGGCATGCGAGTAAGAAGGTTGGTACAAAGACGACCTTCAAGCCTGATGGGACGATTTTCGCGAATACGAAGTTTAATTTCGACACGCTCTATAAGCGACTTCAAGAACTGGCGTTCCTGAATAAGGGCGTACGGATCAGTTTCTACGACGAGCGTAAGGACGAGGGCGACGAGTTCTACTACGAGGACGGGATTGTCGAGTTTGTTCGTCACTTGAACCGAGCCAGCGATGCGATCCACTCAGATGTTCTGCTGATTGCCGATGAGCGCGATGGTGTGCCTTATGAAATCGCGTTGCAGTATTCGACGGAGTACACCGAGAACGTTCAGTCCTATGTCAACAATATTCACACCATAGAGGGCGGGACACACGTTTCTGGCTTTCGTTCGGCGCTAACGCGTACTCTGAATAACTACGGCAAAAAGGAAGGGCTCTTCAAGGATCAGGTTCCAACGGGTGATGACTTTCGTGAAGGTCTGACGGCGGTGATTAGCATCCGCGTTGCTCACCCGCAATTCGAAGGCCAAACGAAAACCAAGCTAGGGAATGGCGAGGTTGAGGGGATCATCAGCGGCGCTGTTGGTGACGCATTGCAGAAGTACTTAGAAGAGAATCCTCGCAACGCCAAGACGATCGTCCGCAAGGGGCTTTTGGCCTGCGAGGCGCGTGAGGCGGCTCGGAAGGCGAAGGACTTGTTGCGCAAGCGAAAGGACGCGCTCAGCGGCGGTGGATTGCCAGGTAAACTCCGTGACTGCATCAGCAATAAGATGGAGGAGTGCGAGGTGTACTTGGTGGAAGGAGACTCGGCGGGAGGTAGCGCCGAAGGCGGGCGTTTCCGCGAGTTTCAGGCGATCTTGCCTTTGCGGGGTAAGATCATCAATGCGTACAAGAGTCGTGAAGACAAGGTTCTGGCGAACGAGGAAGTTCAGAGCATGATCCAAGCGATCGGCTGTGGGATCGGTGAGGATCAGGATGTTGCCAAGCGTCGGTATGATAAAATTATCATCATGACGGATGCCGACGTGGACGGTTCGCACATCCGCACTCTGTTGCTGTGCTTCTTCTATCGGCAAATGTACCATTTGATTGCTGGCGGCCATGTTTATCTCGCGCAGCCACCTTTATTCCGAGTCGTGCGAGGTAAAAATACTCGCTACTACGTTCAAACCGAAGAGGAAATGAAGACGCAGTTGTTGGAGCGCGGTCTGGCAGACAGCTCTTTCGAAGGCGAGTCGGGTGAGCTGATCTCGGGCGAGAAAATGCGAAAGCTCTGCGACTGCTTGGCTTCAATGGAAGACGCGTTGATTGCGTTGGAGCGGCGTGGCATTGGGCTCAAGGCTCACGCGGATCGCATGGACGAGCAAAACTCCAAGCTGCCGGTCTTCTTGCTCACTGTTGGCAATGATATGCACTGGTTTGCGGTTCGGAAGGACATGGATGAGTTCATCGACCGCGAGGGGCTGACGCTCGAAGGGACGATTGATCAGTTCGAAGATGACGAGCTCACGGATGAATCCGCTGGGGAGACTAAGGAGATCATCATCGCTCGAGTCGTCGAGATGCACGAAGTAAAGACGATCAATTCGGGGCTTTCGCAGCTAGCGGATTTTGGCTTTACGATTCGCGATTTGATTCCGGAGCAGAAGACGGGATCGACAGAATCGAAGTTCCATCTCTTGAGGGAAGAGCAGCGAAACGGTTTTGATGATCTTCGTTCGTTGTTGCCAGCGATTCGGCATGCTGGTGAAAAGGGGATGCAGGTCACCCGCTTTAAGGGCTTGGGTGAAATGAATCCGGAGGAATTGCGTGAGACGACACTTGATCGTGACAATCGGACACTTGTGCAGGTTTCCTTGCCGGATGCTGCCGCCGCCGATGAAATGTTCCGAGTTCTGATGGGTGATAAGGTTGAGCCAAGGCGGCAGTTCATCGAGAAGCACGCCTTAGAAGTTCGAAACTTGGACGTCTAAAATGTCAGAAGTTTTTACGACTGAGCGGCGCGTTGAATTCTGCGAAACAGACGCGGCGGGCATTGTCCACTTCTCGTCCTATGTGCGTTACATGGAGCAGGCGGAGCATCGACTGTGGCGTGATTTCGATGGCAGCGTGATGCAGCGAATGGACGACGGAACTCATTTGGGGTGGCCACGCGTTCGCGTCGAGTGTGACTATCGAGGTGTTGCTAAATTTGAGGATGTGCTTGCGATTTCAGTTTGTGTTTTGCGGCTGGGCGAGAAAAGCGCTACCTTCGGATTTGAGTTCGAAAATCAAGGACGCAAGATCGCAACGGGTAAGCTGGTGACTGTGTGTTGCCGAGTTCAGCATGGGCCAGAGCTGGAGTCCATTGCGATGCCGGCACGCATACGTGAAAATCTTAAGCGGTACTTGGTTGCACCGGAGTAAGTTGTGCCTGAATCGGGTGTAGCCGCAGTTATCTTGCTGCACTGACTCCACTGTCGCTGCCAATAGAGTCCAAGAAGAGAGCCGGTCATCACCTATGGAAACTGTCTTGCTGGTTGTCGGGCTTGTGTGTCTGCTGGCTTTGTATCCCGCTTGGGTGGTAGGTAGGCGAGCCTACTATCAGAGTGAGAAATGGAGGAAGTACGCGAGCGTGTTTTGGGTGTTGGTGCTTGGTCCTGCCTTCGCGTTTGGATTGATCCTCCTTCCTTTTTTCATGAACGAAGGGAAGACACTCAAAATCGACGCGCTGGTAACGGACTTTATTCTGTATTCGGTGCTTCCTGCGTCGGCGGTGGGGGGGATTTGCTACGTGCTTAACCAGTTGAGCGAATCAGACCGTCCTGTTTTTCTGGTCATTGCCGCGGCGGCCTGTTTGGCCATTGTCTTGCTTGGGCCCGCTCTCTACCTGTACACGTCGCCATTGCTTGAGAAATTTGAAATAACCATGGAGATGGCCACAGCCTAGGTGATATGCAGAGTCAAGATCCCGCAGAGCTCGGCTACTTAGCGCGTCTTATGGTGCGGCTCACCTATGGCGTGCATCAGTTGCCGGAAGAGCAAAGACAGCGACATGCGCAGTACGTGCTGTCACGGCAGCGAGCCGACGGTGGCTGGGCGGGTCGTGAAGGCGAAAGTGATCTTTACTATACAAGTTTTGCGCTCAGGATCCTCGCCATCTTAGGCTTGTTAGAAGGCGATTTAGCGGAGCGAAGCGCCACCTTCCTGCGTAGTCGATTCACGGCGCAGGAAACGATCGTTGACCTCTTGTCGTTGGTCTATTCCGTACGTTTGATTGAAGCGGCTTGTTCGTTGGATGCGTTCGCAGATGCGGAGAACGACTGGGAGGCTCGATTGGCGGATATTCTTGCCAAATTGCGGCGGGACGATGGAGGTTTTAGTAAGAGTATTGAAGGGCAAGCCGGGAGTACCTACCAAACGTTTCTTGTGTTGTTGTGTTTAGAGTTGATCAACAAGCCCTGTCCGGAAGCTGATAAGGCCAAGCAATTTCTGCTCAATCAAATGCAAGATGACGGTGGTTTCCTTGAGATACGCGTCGGTAAGCGTTCCGGTGCGAACCCGACGGCGGCAGCGATCGGCGCGCTTCAAGTTTTAGACTCGCTAGATAAGGACACCGCGTTAGACGCGGCCGAGTTTCTGGCAGAGCTACAGACTGATGAAGGTGGTTTTCAGGCGAACACACGGATACCGTTACCAGACGTGCTAAGTACGTTTACAGCCTGCGTGACCTTGGCTGATATTGACGGTTTCGAGCTTATTCGACCACAGGGCGTGCGAAAGTACGTTACGGGTATGGAACAATCTGCGGGTGGCTTTCGTGGATTCGAGTTTGATCCCGCAGACGATATTGAATACACGTTCTACGGGTTAGGCACCTTGGCTTTGTTGGAAACCGTCTGAGGCGGATTCTATATTCCGCGTTGACGTTCCAGACGCCCTGCGAACTGGACGTCACCGAACCTCGCGGCCACTTTTTGCACACTCCTGGACTTTTCAATTGAGCGATAACCTATGAACGCTTCCAATGCCGAAGCAGCACAGGGAGGACCCGAGGTGGGTTTTTCAGGCAGGAAGACTGTGCTCGTTACCGTGCTCGGGCTGCTCGTGGTGGGGGGTGGTCTGAGCTATGTGCTGTGGACCTACAATCGCATTGACTCGCTGCGTTCATCCACTGAGAAGGCTTGGTTTGGAGCCGTTGATCTACTGGCGGAACGCTATCGTGCTGTCGAACCGGTCGTTGCTGAGCGAGTTGATGATGAACAGTGGGACATGGCGAAGGCAGAGCAATTTCGACTAGCGCTCGATCGTTTTCGAAACACGGTTCAATCCGAAGTTCAAATGGTTGCCGCGCGAGAGGTTGAAGAGAGCCTGGACGGATTCGATTTTCCCAACCCGCCAGGTTCGGATCTGATTGCAGCAGCGGAAGAGTTCAATCAGCGTATTGCGTCGCAGCGTGAGTTGCTTGATTCACCCGGCGGAGTCTTCCTGGAGATCTTTCTTAAGTTTCCTGAATCGCAACCAGTCCAACTCGCTGGCTCGGAACGATAAGCTCGGAGGCTGGCTTTGCCCTACGCCATGTTGCACTGTGAGCCCGGTGGGACGGTGCTGGGAGGCCAGCCCGTAGGTCTGTCAGGGCTTGGTTTTGTCAGGCTTGGCCAAGTCAATGTGTGGGACGAGATGCGAGGTTTGTCTGTGCTGGGAATGACTGCTGTGCAGTGGCGCTGTTTGCTAACATTTCTTCCACATCGGTAATCCCAGACGCTAGTCCGATTCTAGTGGCGGTGAAGCCAGGTGGCGTGTCGGAAAACTCTGGCTAAGCCTTAATTTGCATCCCAGAATCACGGCGTCAGAGCGGAACTGAACGGGAAGCGGACTTCTGTCTCTTTGCAGTCCGTCGGGAAGCGTTAATCTCTTGCTCGTTGTCAGCGCGTCGGCCGAGCGGCTGCATAACCATTGTTTTGAAGCTGTAGTGGGTACGTTTGATATTCGCCGCTCATTCAAATTCTGGTTGGGCTCTCGGAACGGACCGCCACGATTCTCTCAATCCCAGGAATGTCATGGAACTGCAAGACAATAGCCCGCAAGACGATGGAAGCTCCGACCAGCCAGAAGGTACCCAACTTGCTTCCGAAGAATTGATTGCCGACGGCCAAGCGGTGGAAGAACAGGTCAATGAGCTGAGTTTGGATGATCCCAAAACGACCGAACTATCGACTGAGTTTATTGGTCGTTGGTCGACTCTAATTAGTCATACCAATTGGGAGAAAGGCAAAATCATCAGCGAATGGAGGGCCGCTTTGATGGGCTCCGAAGCAGCGGAAGTCGCCTACAGTGATGAAGCTTGGAGCCGTCGGGTGGGTGGAGTGACTCCGCAGCATGTTGGTCGGCTAAGGCGTGTTTTTGATCGCTTCTGTGAGGAGTATCAGTCATACGAGGGATTGTACTGGTCGCATTTTTTGGCGGCTTTGGACTGGGACGACGCCCAGCTATGGCTCGAGGGAGCGGTGCAGGATGGTTGGAGCGTTTCTCGGATGCGGCGGACGCGTTGGGAAAGTCAGGGAGCGGACCCGAACGACACACCCGTGGAATCTCAAGTAGTCGCTGTTTCGGAGGACGAGGATTTTACGCCGCTCTCTGAAGTCGAAGGTGAAATGGGCGTCCAAGACGGCGCCAGATCTGTGGCTGAGGGGCCGAGGCCCGAGGATCCGGACTTTGGCGAAGAGGACGACTTTAAGGCCTCTGAGTCGTTGCAAGGCGAAGATGACGACTTGCCGTGGGAAGACGATGCTCCCGCGCCAGACTCCCCTTTCGTCAATCTTCCGAGCTTACCAGTGGATCTTTCCGAAGCTCTGGAGCAATTCAAGCTGGGCATTATCCGGCACCGCTCGACGTCTTGGGGTGAGGTCAGTCAAGAAGACGTCATCCGGTCCATCGAGGCGCTACGATCCTTCGCAGCTCAGTAATTTCCAATACGGGAATTCTTCGCTTCGGCTAAACCAACTCGTATTCAAGCAGCTCAAGCCATTCATACCGGGTTGGCTGCATCGAGCTTCCATCCATGGTTCGAACCCCTCCGCGAATTTCTTGAGTCGTCGCTAAAGCGTTGGCTTGAGCAAATTCGGGGGCGGGCCCAAGCCGGCTATCGCTCAGTTACAACGCGCACAGACCGCATAACTTCGTTTGGCGTTGCGCTTTCTCTAGTGATCTTGGTTTTGCTAAGAGACGTAAAGCGATGGTTTTGTGGGAGTGTTTTCTGCTTTCGGTTGGCTGCGGAGCACTTTAAGCGAAGTCTCGATGAGCACGTGGTAGCGTTGAGAGCATTGGATGGATTCCGTGTTTGCACGCAGCTAGCGGAGAGACTAACGGGGTCTCACTCTCGCAAGGAGGTAGGTTCGTTCTTATCGAGGACGGCTAGGGAACTTGTTTCGCCTAGTTCATTTGAGGAAGCGATATGATTCAACTTGCTTGGCGCTGGCCGATTCTCGCACTGCTTGCTAGTGGTGGAGTTTTGCTGTTCCGGAATTACCGAATCGGAGGGATCGAGCACCTCTACCTTGAGCCTAGGCCGCAAGCACAGTCTACCGAGTTGGGTGGTCTGTTTTCTAAGCAAGGTTCGCTTTTCAGCTCAGGCTCGGGCGCGGGTGGCTTTACCGCATCTGCAGGGCTGGCATCGCCGCCAGGGTGGCGAGACAATCTCACTGTGGGCGAGAAGTTTGCTCTGTTAGAAGAGAGCACCGGCAACGAAACGTCAGCTACACCATCGAACATGACGGCTCAGTACAGCGTGCCACCAATCCCGATGCCTGAGGGCTACCCTATGGCGATATCCGGTTTGGCAAACTCGCAAGCAAGCTTGCCACCACTACCAAACGTTGGCCTTGGGGATTCGGGGGGCCCAGTGCCGTTGCTGCCGTTCCCCGGGGCGAAACCGCTTCCCGGTACATCCGGTACATCGCAGGGGGCAATCAAGGCTACTTCGCGCGAAGGGACTTCTTTTGCCGGTCGCACAGCCACGCCACCGCTGGGCAATATGACTAGCACCACTCTTGGTACGTCGCCTTTTGATTCTTCAACGATCCATGACAGTCGTCGCACGATTCGCGTAGCAAGCTTCAACACAGGCTCGTTGGGCTCAACGCGGCTTGGCAAGGCACATGTCGTTGAGTCTATCGTCAAAATTCTGCGCTCATTCGACGTCGTGGCACTTCAGGGGATTCGTAGCCAGCGAGACGATATCCTGCCAGCGATTGTGGAGCGACTCAATCAAACCGATCGGAAGTACGACTACTTGATCGGTCCTAGAGTGGGAAGAACCGCGGAGAAAGTGCAGTTTGCAGTTGTGTTCGACACGGAGCGTTTGGAAACCGATCGCTACCAATTGTATACGGTCCGGGACCCGGATGATCTTATGAACCATGAACCTCTGGTAGCTTGGTTCCGTTGTAAGGGAGTGCCAGCGAGCGAGGCGTTTACCTTCTCCCTGATCAACGTTCATTTGGACGAGCATATGGCCGAAGCTGAACGTAAGATCATTGGCAGCCTTGTGGACGAAGTCCGAAACGATGGCCGCGAGGAAGACGATTGGATCATAGCCGGAGACGTGCGTGGACCTTCCTATAAACTATCGGCCCTCGATCCAAATCAAGTGAGATTTGCGATTCGGGAAATTCCAACGAACGTCGCAGCAAGTCGCTCTTGTCAGAACATTTTCTTTTCTGCGGTTGCTTCCACCGAATACACGGGCCGCTGCGGCTCGATCGATTTTCTTCGGAAGTACAATTTGTCCATAGAACGAGCGTTGGAGGTTAGTGAGCATCTGCCGGTTTGGGCCGAGTTCTCGATCGTCGAAGGCGCCGAGCCGGGACGTGTCGCGCCGCCGACGGGTGACGGAGTTCTCTAAGGCGTAGCGTTTGCTCGCTCTAATTCGATGCTCCAGTCGCCCAGCTTCTGTACTAAGAGTTGCTCACCGACTGGGCTGTATCATCATTGCCTCTTGGTTCTTCTGCTAACATGAACCTGATTGTATGCTCCATTTGCTTTGGAGCTGAAGGGGTTTTTTGATGGGCAGATGATGGCATGAACCGGTATCAATTCCGCGTCGCTTCCAATTTCGGTTTCTTAACGACAAGCATGAGTCTCTTCCTATTGCTTGGCGTCGTTCTTCCTGTTCAAGCGGAAGACTGGATTTGCGTTGGCGGCGATCGTGGATGCATGCGTTATTCGCCCCTCGATCAAATCGATACCGGCAACGTTCAACGGCTGGAGGTTGCTTGGGAGTTCAGGACTGGCGAGCTCGAAACGGGCGAAGCTCGGATCATGGAATGTACTCCGCTGGTGGTTGATGGAGTGATGTACATCACTTCGGGCAAGCTAAAGGTCATAGCGTTAAAGGCCGACACGGGCGAGGAGCTTTGGCGATTCGATCCCTTTGCGACTAGCGGTCCCCAGTATCCCTTGGCTTCAGGCGGTGTGAATCGCGGCGTCGCATATTGGTCGGATGGGTTAGAAGGTGGGCAGCGGCGGATTTTGCATGGAACGTCCGAAGGCAAACTGTATTCTCTCGATGCGAAGACTGGTCAGCTCGATCCAGGATTCGGAGATGGCGGAGTCAAAGATCTGCGCGAGGATTTGGAAGTCGACATCACGCGCCTCGGCTATGGTCCGACGTCCGCTCCGGCCGTCTATCGAAACAACATTATTCTCGGTTTCTCATGCGGCGAAGGACCGGGACCTGCGGCTCCCGGAGATATTCGCGCTTTCGACGTTCGCACAGGTGCCCAGGTGTGGAGGTTTCATACGGTTCCAAGACCTGGCGAGTTGGGCAATGAAACCTGGGAAGGCGATTCCTGGCGCAACCGTGGAGCGGCCAATGCGTGGGGAGGTTTCAGTGTGGATACTGACCGAGGGTTGGTGTTTGCGGGACTTGGTTCCGCAGCGTTCGACTTTTACGGCGGGGATCGTCCGGGGGAGAATTTGTTCGCGAACTGTACCGTCGCGTTAAACGCAGGTAGCGGCGAGCGAGTGTGGCATTTTCAAACACTGCATCACGACCTTTGGGATCACGATTTGCCAATCTATCCCAACTTGGTAGCGGTTCAGCACGATGGCAAAAGGATCGACGCGGTAGCGCAGGTCACCAAGACTGGATATGTGTTTCTTTTCGACCGAGAGACTGGCCAGCCACTGTTTGAGGTGCAGGAGCAACCAGCGCCGGCCTCCGATGTTGAGGGGGAAGCTGCTTGGCCGACACAGCCAGTTCCCGTCCGGCCTCCGGCGTTTTCGCGGACTTCGATGACAGCCGAAGATGTGACCGATATTGCAGCAGCCAATCGCGAATTCGTGTTGAAGGAACTTGCCAAGCACAGCAGCGGCAAGGAGTTTAATCCGCCGAGTGAAGCGGGAACTGTGGTGACTCCGGGCTTTCACGGAGGAGCGACGTGGTCGGGAGCTTGTTTCGATCCTGAGACCGGGTGGCTGTACGTGAACTCGAATAACCAGCCAAACATCTTGACCTTAGTGCCTCAACCAAAGGGTGCTCCCACGAAGTACCGGATCACGGGGTACAACAAGTTCTTGGATCAGGAAGGGTATCCGGCAATTAAGCCACCGTGGGGGCAACTCTCCGCAATCGATTTGAATCGCGGTGAGATTGTTTGGCAGTCGGTGTTGGGAGAGTATCCCGAACTAACGGCTCGGGGTGTCCCGCAAACAGGCACTGAGAACTTTGGTGGGTCGATCGTTACGAAAGGCGGCGTCGTGTTTATCGGTGGCACGCGAGATGAGAAGTTTCATGCTTATGCAAAGCAAAACGGCCGTCTACTGTGGGAAGTGAAGTTGCCAGCGGGAGGCTACGCCACACCTGCCACCTACTCGGCGGGGGGCAGACAGTTTGTAGCCATACCGGCTTCGGGTGGCGGCAAGTTGGGAACACCCGTTGGGGACAGTGTGGTGGCATTCGCTCTACCCCAAACGCGGTAGTATTTGCCTTGGTCACCGGCACTTTTCGTTACCCTTGTGGGTAAAGCCGAGTTTCTAGCCCCACGGTCTTTTCTACTAGTCTGTTTGGATCATACTGAACCGACTGATTCTGCGCCTTGTGAGGGAAGTCGCATTGATGCCGGAATTGCGGCCTATCGCCCGCTCTCTCGCTATCAGTGCTGGCCAACGAGCATTTGAGCCGCTGTCCCAACCTCCTTTCAATCCCTCTCCAGCTACGCCCCACTCCTCCCAAGTTGGCTTGCAAGTTCATCGTGAAAACGGAATTAGAACCGCTCCATAAATTGGTTTCCGATCCGGCGGATTCGGTCGACGAATCGGTCGATGGTAATCGCAGCGCGGATACTATTGCAGCTTCCTACATTGCACAGGTTGAGACGGATGTTCTTCGCCGTCCGATGCCGATCTGGAAGCGGGCTTTGGACATCATCGGAGTGGCGATACTAGTACCGATCTTGATCGTTCCGCTGCTCTGCGTCGCAATTTACATCAAACTGGTTTCGCGTGGGCCGATCTTTTTTGTTCAATCACGTTTGGGCTACGGTGGAGCCGATTTTGCGATCTTCAAATTCCGGACTCTACATGTGGTCGAAGGTGGCCGAGAGTCGGAGCACCGGGCCTACGTTGCTAGCCATGCTGGTGTTGATGGTCCAGTAGCGAAACCGGACCATTCCAGTAACTGCATCCCGGGTGGTGCATTTCTTCGTGCTACGTCGATCGATGAACTGCCACAATTAATCAATGTGTTGTTCGGGAGTATGTCACTTGTTGGGCCTCGGCCTGATGTGCTTTGCCGCGAAGACTATTCACCGCAACAACTTCGGCGATTTGAAGTGCAGCCGGGGATGACAGGCCTGTGGCAGGTAAGTGGAAAGAACGAGCTTAGCTTCGACGAGATGATTCAGCTTGATATTCGCTATATCGAGGAGAGGTCCCTTTTACGGGACATCGGGATCATGCTCAAGACCGTGAAGGTTCTGCTGACAGAACGCAACGGCTGAACGTATTGAAAACCGGGCCCATCGGGTTCGGAGTGCGTTCTGCCATCGAAACTTGGAGATCTCAACGTGATTCGCATCGGAATTGTCGGTCTTGGTTATTGGGGGCCTAATTTGGTTCGCTGTTTCTCGGACATCGAAAACTGCAAAGTGACCGCGGTTTGTGACCGAGATTATGACCAGCTCTTACGGATTAAAGATCGTTTTCCCAGCGTTTATCCGATCGAGAATTTTGACGCGCTTCTCGATCGAGACTTGATCGACGCGCTCGTCGTGGCGACCCCTACCGCGTCGCACCATGAAATCACAAAGAAGGCTCTGGAGCACGATATGCACGTGTTTGTTGAGAAGCCTTTGGCCAAATCGACGGCCGAGTGTGAGGAGTTGATCGAGTTAGCCAACGTGCGCAACCGAGTTCTTTTCGTGGGCCACGTGTTCTTGCATTCCGCGCCTGTTAGGAAGCTGCGGGAAATCGTGCAGTCGGGTGAGCTGGGGAATATCAGCTACATCAGTAGCCGTCGCTTGAACTTGGGGCCAGTACGGCGGGATGTCAGTGCTCTGTACGATCTAGCGCCTCACGATATTTCGATGATGATTTACCTGTTGGGAGAAGAACCTGAATCGGTGAGTTGCTCAGGATTCGATCGACTCAACCCAGGTATACACGATGTTTGTAACCTCTCGATGAACTTCTCGAATAATCGGATGGGTATGGCGCACGTCAGTTGGTTGGACCCACGGAAAGAACGTGTGCTGACGATTGTCGGCGACAAGAAGATGGCGGTCTATGACGATCTCGAACAAGAGAAAATAAAGATTTTTGACAAGGGAATCGATCGTCCGGAAGCTGCTAGCGGTGATTTCGCAGACTTCCAACTCGCCTATCGCTATGGCGGTAGCTACAGTCCCTTCGTTCAAGAACGCGAGCCGCTCAAGGCTGAGTGCCAGGAGTTTGTGCGTTGTATTGCAGAGGGCGACGTGCCGCTGACGGATGGCGTGAATGGGCTGCAGGTCGTGCGCACTCTGGAAGCAGCCCAGCAGTCGCTTGGGCTGGGCGGACAGCCGATCGCACTGACTCGTCCCACTGGCAAGGGCAAGAGGATCGGAGCCGAGTCGTGATTCATCCAACTGCGATCGTCGAAACTGAGGGTATTGGCGAGGGCAGTCGCGTGTTTGCATACGCGCACGTGATGGCTGGGGCGACGATTGGGAAACGTGTCAGCATTGGCGACCACGCGTTTATCGAGGGCGGCGTGCGAGTCGGAAATAATGTGACGGTGAAGAATGGAGTTTACTTGTGGGAGGGCGTAGAGATTGAGGATGACGTGTTCCTCGGACCGCGGGTGACGTTTACCAACGACCGCTTCCCGAGGTCGCCACGCATGCCGGCAGCGGCGCAGCGCTACAGCGAGAAAGTCAATTGGCTTGTAGGCACAAAAGTGTGCCGTGGTGCTTCCATTGGGGCTTCGGCCGTGATTTGTCCTGGTCTCGAGATTGGTGCGTTCGCGACAGTGGGCGCCGGAGCGGTCGTAACCAAAAATGTACGGCCCTTTGCGCTGGTGGTCGGATCGCCAGCTGCACGTGTTGCGGATGTATGTAGTTGTGGGTGCAAGCTCCCTGGTAGCTTTCGGGAATCGACCTGTTTGGAGTGCGGGGAACGGCCCGAACAGCGAAGCTCATTTGTGAAAGTGGCGCAAACCGAAAATGAACTCCCTGCAACGTAATTAGATTTCAACTTCTTCTCTCTGGAAACCGGTACGCCGGGGCCGAAAAGTCGACAATAGTATGAATGTTCCTTTTGTAGATCTGAAAGCACAGGCTCAACAGATTAAGTCCGAAGTCTTGCTCAAGATGGCGGATGTTATTGATGGAGCCCGTTATATTTTGGGTAGTGAAGTCGGGGAGTTTGAAGCGAAATTCGCCGAGTATGCTGGAGCCGAACACTGCGTTGGTCTTGCGAATGGTACCGACGCCCTGCATCTTGCTCTGCGCGCCCTTGAAGTTGGAAGTGGCGATGAAGTTATTACCGCCGGCAACTCTTTCGCTGCGACAGCATTTGCGATTGCCTATACCGGGGCGACTGCCGTTTTTGTGGATGTTGATCCATCGGATTTCAACATCGATGTGGGACTGATTGAGCAAGCGATCACAGAGCGTACCAAGGCCATTATCCCGGTCCATCTATACGGTCAGCCCGCCCGCATGCGCGAGATTCGTGAGATTGCAGATCGGCATGGATTGCAGATCGTTGAAGATGCGGCCCAGGCCCACGGAGCGGAACTCAATGGCCAGCGATGTGGCTCGTTCGGAGATATCGGATGCTTCAGTTTCTATCCCGGCAAGAATCTGGGGGCCTTTGGTGATGGTGGGGCTGCGGTAACCAACTCTCCAGAGTTAGCAGACAAGCTTCGCTTGCTCAGAAACTATGGGCAGAAGGTGAAGAACCGACATGATCTACTCGGGTACAACTGCCGCCTAGATACGCTTCAGGCATGCGTTTTGCTCACGAAAATGAAGTACATTGAACAGTGGACTGAACAGCGTCGGCAAGTCGCAGAGTGGTACGGCGAACTGCTCGAAGGGCCCGGCCTGACTTTGCCGAAGGCGCACGACGATTCGAGGCATGTTTACCACTTGTATGTCGTGCGACATGCGAAACGCGATGCTTTGATTCAGTTCTTGGCTGAGAAAGAAGTCTCTTGCGGAATTCACTATCCTCATTCGCTGGCTTCGGCCCAGCCATTCCAGGATTCACCGACTATACCCATGGATTTGCCTGTGACCTCCACGGCAGTCCGAGAGATCGTTTCGTTGCCCATGTTCCCGGAGATGACCCGAGGGCAGGTCGATTTCGTGGCGGGGCACGTCAACGAGTTTTGCAAAACACAGGAGCCAGCCGGTGAGCGTGTCTAAAGAAATCGCCGAGAGCGAACCGCAGCTCTTCGAGGCTGAGCAGCCAAGTGCAAGGCAAAAGCCAATGAGTCCACGTTGGTCGGTGCGCATGGGGCATGCCAATTTGGGCCACTACCTTGAAATCCCACTGATGCACAAGCGATTGGTGTTGGGGTGCTTCATTGCCAGTCTGTTCTTGGGGTGGCTCGGCCTGCTGTTTTGGCCGCGCAAATATGAGTCAGAGTCCAAGCTCGTTGTCAAAGTTGGACGAGAGAGTGTCTCGCTTGATCCAACTGCAACGACCAGTCAAACGCTCATGTTGCAGAAGACTCAGGAGGAGGAAATCAACTCTGCGCTGGAGGTGTTGAGTAGTCGGCAGGTAGCCGAACAGACCGTCGAGAGTCTGGGTGCGGGAAATGTGATCGAAGGTGTTTTGCCAGAAGTTAGCGGTGGCGAAGCGTCCGCCTTGCAGGATGTGGTAGAGGCCGTCACGGGGTATGCCAAGGGGGCTGCTTTCGTGGTTCTGTATGCTCTCGGGATCAAAGATGATATTAGTGATCGAGAGCTAGCTGTGCGCGAGGTGCAAGGTTCCGTGGATATCTTCGCACCCAAGAAGTCGACGGTGATTACCGTGCATGCCGAATCGAAAACGCCGGAGATGGCCCAGGCAATCGCGCGGCAAGTCGTTGATGGCTTCCTCGATCAGCATCGGAGGGTTTCTCAGACAGAGGGTTCGAGAGAGTTCTTTCTCCAGCAGTCCAATACTGTCGAGCAGGAGGTGCAGGCGTGGATGAAGAAGCGTAGTAGCTTCATGAAGGAACGGAACATCGTTTCGATTGATGCAAATCGCGCGTTATTGAAGGAACAGCTAACCTCGCTGGATAGAGACTCGGCTTCCGCGAAAGAAGAGTACGAAAAAGCTCAGGCGGAATCGAAGGACATTCTTGAAAAACTTTCCAGCACAGACGACGAGATTGTGGCGTCTCGCTTGGGTGGGTCCGACATGACTTGGAGCGGCATGCGGCAGAAAGTCTACGAACTTGAGATTCAAGAAAAGCGTTATTCGTCCCTGTATACCGACGAGCACGAGCTACTAGTGCAAACTCGCGAGCAACTCGAAGGGGCACGCGAAATTTTAGGGAAGATGCAGAGTGAACGGACGGACTCAAGTACAACGCCGAATCCGGCGAAGAAGAGAATGGAGGAGGAACTTCAAAAGCAGCAAACTAAAATGGTTGGGCTTGAGTCGGCTTTGGGGGAGATCCAACGTCAGAGGTCAGTGACGGAAGCGGGGATTTCAGAGTTGCTTGAATTCGAAAGGCTGATGGTCGAAATGGATCGCGAAATCAGCATTAAAGAGGGTAGCCTGCGATTGCTGCGAAGTAAGTTGGAGGAAGCGCGAGTAATCGAGGCTCTGCAGCAGCAACACATTTCGAATATCAGTGTCTTTCAGCCGGCAACGTTCGTGGAGCGGCCGGTCAGTCCACAGAAGAAACTTCTAGTGGCTGGGTTCGCCTTCCTCGGGCTCTGCACTGGGTTGGGGCTGGCCTTCTTAAAGAATATTTCTAATTCTCGCCTGCGTTCGCCTGGAGACATCGAAAATCAGCTCGATGTTCCTGTGATCGCCGTTGTTCCTGAGTCTCGAAAGCTTAGCCATTCTCGGCAGGCTGTTTTCCGGGATAAGCAAATCAACCACGCCGTGAGACGTTTGGTTTCCGATATCTTGCTGGGTCACGCAAGCGTGTCGGGGCGGGCATATACGTTGGGTGTCGTCAGTGTTGGAGAAGGAGCCGGTTCGACGACCTTGGCTTCCCAATTGGCACTTGTCAGTAGTGATGAGTGTGATTTGAAGACGATCATCGTTGATGCCGATTCACGACGCAGGAGTCTCAGTAAGTCGTTTGGGCTCAACGGAGCACCTGGCTTGATTGAGCTGGTCTCCGGAGACGCATCTCATGACGAATGCTTGCAACAGGGCAATCGTTCTAAACTCGGGATTATCGCGTGCTCTTCGATGCACAATGATACGCGGATGCAAAACCGCCCTGGAGAGTTGGCGGCAGCCCTCAGTGCATATCGCGGAAGCTGCGATCTACTTGTCGTTGATTTGCCGCCCGCAGATCAACCCGACCATGCAACGGGACTAGCCGCCCACTTGGACGGACTACTGTTGGTGGTGGAGTCTGAAGAGACGGAGGCCGTCGAGGCAGAGAGAGTCGTCAATCGCTTGTTGGCGACTGAAGCGAACTTGCTTGGTGTCGTTCTGAATAAGCAGCGTCGTTATCTGCCGAAGGCGTTTCAGTCGATCTTTCGCGCAGACGTTTAGCCGCGTTCCTTAGCTTGTTGCCGTCGACCTTTGAAGCGGCAGTCGGGCGGATGATGTGAAGTTGACGGATCGACCGAAAGTTTGTTCCAAGCCTCGGCTTAACCCCAGCGTTATGAACTCAGTCAATGACCTCGTCTTACGCCAATTCCATTTCCTCTATGCCTCGTGCGCTGGGAGTATCTAGGGAGCAATCCCAGGCTCTACATCCATTGGAGATCGGTGCGCTGACGCTTGGTATCGTGGAGATACCGCTGCAACTGGACAAGTACTATATGTACCACACGCCGGATGCGGAAATGGGTGCAGTCGGCGGCTTCAATATTTCCATCACCAGCATTTCACTGGTGTTTCTTTACGGCTTTTGGCTGCTCCGATCGTCGACTCCCTCTCGAAGACGTCGTGTCGGTGTGATCTTCGGAGTTCCAATGCTGCTCTACATTGGCAGTGTTGCTTTCAGCAGCCTGTCTGCGCAGCTACCAATGCTCTCGTACTTTGATTTGTTCCTGCTGCTGCAAGCCTATTTGCTCTTTTTCTATGTTGCCAATCGAGTACGCAGCAAGCGAGATATCCTGTATTGCTGCGCCGCAGTGGCGCTGGCCCTCTTCGCTCAGTCGCTCTTGATCATGGGTATGAAAGCGCTCCGTCTCGACGACGCACGCATTGAACTCGGGCCTCTCATTCTCACTGTCTGGGAAGGTGAGCGTCATGGTGGATCAATGCAATCACCTGTACTTGCCGGGAGTACGATGGCGCTGATGTGGCTACCTGTCGCCGCTTCGTTGTTCTGCTCGTTTCGTGGTGTCGAGTTTGGGAAATGGTACTTTGCATTTGCATTGATTTGTGTTGTGTGCGGAGTGATTGCCATTCTGCTTACGCAAACCCGAGGAGCGATTCTTACCTCCTTCGTTGGCATGGCGATTATTGGTGTTGCCATGCTTTCTCGCGGTTGGCTGCCGAAGTGGACGTTGGTTGTTGGAGTGCTGATTGCGCTAGTGAGTATCTATCCGCTGTGGATGGTGTACGAGAAACGGATACGTCATGGAGACGACGACTCTGCAATTGCAAGAAAGCACCTTTCGCTGATTGCACTTGAGATGATTCAAGACCGTCCATTGGTTGGCTTTGGTGCCGGGAACTGTCACTTGGCCGCCCAAACCTATGCGGATCAAGGGATTTGGCGTTCGGAATGGTACTACACCATTCACAGTAAGTACCTTCTCGTTTGGGTCGAAACGGGTTTGTTTGGGATCGCAACTTTCTTGCTAGTTCTCGGCAACGGAATTCGCAGCGGAGCTCAGGCTTGGTTCGGCCGGGATCCTTTCTTTGCGCCACTTGGCATTGCGCTTGCGGCAGCGCTGGTGGGACATATGCTCCACATGGCGGTTGATATTTTTAACTCGCGAACCCAAGTCGAACTCCTGTGGTTGATTCTTGGACTGACGGCTGCGGTAGGCCGCGCTGCGGCTGATTCGCGGGTAGAACTGCGCCAGCGGAAGCGATCCGTGAGTGAGTTCAATCGCGATAGGTCTACCGGAACAACAATTGTTGGGAGTTCAATGTGATTCCCGACTCATCAAAACAGACTGGTAACGGAAGAGCCGGTCAACTGAGTTCAGAGGGCGCTGTGCCGAGGCGGAACTCGACGGCTCTGCGAACTTCGAAGAACACCGTGATGTTGATTGCGGGTTCCATGACGCGGATGATTGCCAGCTTCGTTTTTGTTGTTTACTGCGCAGACCAACTTGGCGTTGAGGGATTTGGTAAGTACTCCATCGCCGTCCATTATTTTGAGTTGTTATTGAGCCTTACGGCGACTGCGGCAGGGATTCTGCTCACACGTGAATTGGCAAAGTGGCCCAAACACACGGCTCAGCTCGTGACCTCCGCAGTGGTGTTGGTTCTCTTGCTATGGATGGGAACGCCGCTTGTACTGTGGGGCATCGGGCAGATGTTCGGATATTCACCCGACACTCGGGTCGCGATCCTGTTGGCCAGTTTTGCACTCGTTCCGGCTGCCATCTGTTCGGTCCTTGAAGCGGTGTTCGTCGCGAAAGAACGTGCTGAATTCGTGACTGCGGGCACGGCGATAGAAAGCCTCTCACGCATCGTCCTCTCCGCCACTGCGCTCTACTTAGGCTTCGGACTTCTAACGCTCATTGTTCTTTTGTGCGTCGTGCGTGGTCTGATGTTGGTCGCATACTTGGTCGGCATGTATCAAATGGGCGCGCTCCAGTGGAAGTTCTCCGTCAAGCAAACTGGGCGGTTCTTTAAACGTTGGCGTGTTTTTGCCGCAGAGAACTGGATGGCGACCGTATACACGAACTTAGATGTGATCGTTTTGTCTTGGATTTCCGGCGAGGTTTCCGCCGGCCTGTATTCGGCTGCTTGGAAAATAGTGCGACTTGGATCGGTGTTTGCGAAGAGCTATACGACGGCGGTATTCCCGTTGATGTCGCGGATGTTCAAGCAATCTCAAGCCGCGCTTGCCCAATTGAACTGCGAAACTATTCGCTACATGTGCGTGCTGGCGTTCCCAGCGATCGCCCTTGTAAGCGTCATCCCTGATCGGGTGATTGGGCTGTTATTCTCGAGTGAGTTTGATGGTGCGGCTCCCGTTCTTCAAGTGTTGATTTGGGTTCTAGCGATCGAGTTTCTCAATCCGTTCCTGAGTCATTTGCTATTTGCGAAGGGGCAGCAGCATAACTCCATGCATGTCGCGTCGATTAGCCTACTCGTCAATGCAGTAGCAACCTATTTCCTCGTTCGTAATTACGGTGCTATCGGCGCTGCGCTGGGTACAGTGTTCGGAGGATTCGTTGCCACTTTGTGCTACGCGTATTTTGCTTTCTCCCGGGCCGAAGCAATCAGCTCCGCAACCGTTGCCGCGAGAGTGCTCGTTGCGGCGATTGCAGTTTGCACGGTTGCGATTTCTTTGCGTGACAGCGGCTGGGTGGTACTTCTTACCGCATGTGCGGTTGTGTACGGATTAACCTTAGTTGTTGTCGGCGCGGTGCGCGTGGCCGACCTTCGTTCCTTGAGTGCCACTTTGGTGGCGAGAACCGCATCATGAAGAACTCAATTCAAAAAGTCCGCGTCGGAATCATCGGCGGAGGCGCGATTGCAGAGATCTATCATCTGCCCGCTTTGCAAAGCCACTCGCGGACATGCGATTCAATTGTTGTTGCAGATACGAATACGGAAAGGCTTGCGACGCTCCGCGAGAAGTTCACTCTGGCGGACACGGTTGAAGATTATCGGCAATTGGCTGGCAAAGTAGATGCAGTTGTGGTTGCGACGCCGCCGGCGAGTCATTTTCCTATTTGTAAATGGTGTCTGGAAAACGGGTTGCATGTGCTCTGCGAGAAACCGCTGACCGAGGACATTGCAGAAGCCAAAGAACTCGTCACGCTAGCGAAGAACCAGAACCTTCGGTTGGTTGTGAATCAGACTCGCCGGCACTTTCCTACCTACCAGAAGATCCGGGAGCTGATTCGGTCGGGGACGCTCGGTGAACTCAACTCGATCACCTATCACGATGGGGTGGAGTTTGATTGGCCGGCCGCAACGCCGCACCACTTCGCGCCGAGTGCGAAAGGAGCTTGGTCCGACACCGGCGTCCACTTGCTCGATACGATTGCTTTTTGGTTAGGTGATGGACTCGAGCTGAAAGAATCGTTCAACGATTCGTTGGGTGGCCCGGAAGCAATGGCCACGGTGCGATTGACGCAAGGAGCCTGCGATGTCGAGATCAAGGTAAGTCGTCTCGGGCGACTGAAGAATGGCTTCGAGATTGTGGGGACGAACGCCACCATCGAAGCTGAAGCTGAGGAATGGAGTGAGGTGGTCGTCCGTTACCATTCTGGCGGTATCAAACGCCATCGTTGTGGCTCGAGGAAGAGAGTCTATACCGACTTTGCGGTTCCGATGCTCGAAGATTTCCTGGACAGCGTCAATTCGAAACGAAACTCGTTGGCGGCTGCAGAATCAGTTCTACCTACAGTCGAATTGCTGGATGAGGCCTATCGCCGAGTTGAGCCCTATAGGATGAATTGGAACAACGCGGAGCACCTGAACTGGAGTAACGACTTGGAGCTGCCAGGGATTGAGCAAGTTCTGGTGACGGGCGCATCTGGGTTTCTAGGGGGTCGAATTGTTGATTTGATGCATGATCGGAACTGGGCGAAGCCGGTCGGTATGATCCGACAATGGTCGCGAGCGGCAAGGATTTCTAGGCGTCCAGTCGAATCACGATTGTGTGATATCACCAAGGCCGAACAAGTCGAAGCGGCTGTGGAGGGAGTTCAAGCAATCGTCCACTGCGCGAAGACCGATGATCGTGAGTCGATTGTTGGCGGGACACGCCATCTGCTAGATGCAGCCCTCCGAAACGGAGTGAAGAAGTTTGTCTTCATTAGTACGGCGGAGGTCTACGGACCAGAGGTCACTGGTGAAGTATTGGAATCGCAAGCTACACCCCAAACAGGGCGGCTCTACGGTGACGCGAAAGTTGAAGCGGAGCAGGTTTGCATGGAGTACGCGGAGAAGGGTCTGCAGGTCGTTGTTTTGCGTCCTTCGCTGATCTACGGGCCGTTTAGTACGTCGTGGTCTACGGATATTGCAAAACGTCTTCTCTCTGGCAATTGGGGGACTTTTGAAGATCATGGAAACGGCTTCGCGAACTTGGTCTACGTTGATGATTTGATTCAGGCCATCATGCGTTGTTTGTCACGAGAAACGGTTAGTGGTAGTGCTTACAACGTGAATGGTCCCGACAAGCTAACTTGGAATTCGTACTTTCAAAAATTCAATGATTTGATCGGAAGTGAGCCTCTGCCAGCTATATCCGCGACCAAGTCGCGTTTGAGAACTTGGGTGATGGATCGTGTCAGCCAAGCAGCTGACTTGGTGCTAAATCGATACGAAGACAAGTTGATGGAGATTTACCTTCGCGGTGGTTGGCCGAGTAAGATCATGAAACGCATCAAAGGTGAACTGACGTCGACGCCGTCCGCGGGAGAACTCAATGACCTCTTCTCCCGTCAAGCTTACTACAGTGACGCGAAGGCACGCCAAGAGTTGGGGTATCGACCTAATTTCGATATAGATTCTGGAATTGCGCAAACGGTTTGCTGGCTGCGGTTGCACGAGGTGGTGTCAAGCGATGCTGCAGCGGTCGGATTTTTGAAGCAGCAAGTTCGTTCCACAAGCGTAGAGGCTGAGGAGCTGACTGTATGAGAGTCGCTTGGGTGACTTATGATTTCGAGGAGTACAGCGTTCTGCAAGTGAACGCGCTCGCCCAAGAACATGACGTGCTGTTGGTAATGCCCCCCTGCGCTAGTCCTGAGTACGCGGTGTCCGACGCTGTGGAGCATTTTGCATTTGAAAAGCCGAGACTGCGGCAGCCAATTCGACAGTGGCGATCTGTTCGCACGATCTTGAACCGTATCCACGAATTCAAGCCGGATGTCGTGCATTTCCAACAGGGGCACATGTGGTTTAACCTCGGATTGTCCGCGCTAAAACGATATCCGCTTGTCATCACGGTTCACGATCCTCGCCATCACGCGGGCGACGTTGTTTCACGCAAGACGCCTCAATGGTTAATGGACTACGGATTTCGTAAAGCCGATCATGTCGTTGTGCATGGGCGGCCGCTTGCCAAGCAAGTTCAGGACCTGTTTGGCTGCAGCAAAGAGCAAGTTCACGTTATCCCGCATGTCGCCATGGGAGAGTTGGAGGGCAAGCTGAACGTTGTGGAGGATCCTAATTTAGTTCTCTTCTTTGGAAGGATCTGGGACTACAAAGGGCTCGATCAGCTGATTGCGGCGGAGCCCATTGTCACGCGCGAGTATCCTGATGCGAGGTTCATGATTGCGGGGGAAGGTGAGGATTTCGCTAAGTACAGAGAGCTCATGCAGAATCCCGAGCACTTTCTGGTTCACAATGAGCGAGTGAGTGATTTTGATCGAGCTCGCTACTTCCAAAAAGCAGCACTCGTCGTGTTGCCCTATAACGAGGCGACGCAGAGTGGTGTAGTGCCGGTGGCATACAACTATTCAAAACCCGTTGTCGCAACCCGAGTGGGCGCGTTGGCGGAGTGTGTGGAGCATGGCGTGACGGGACTACTCGTCCCTGCGCGTGATCCCGAAGCGTTGGCTGAGGCGATCTTGGCTCTGCTAAAGAACTCAGCGCTACGCTACGAAATGGGCGCCGCTGCAAAGCGAAGGCTTGTGGCGGAGTCTTCCCCGAGTGTCGTAGCTAAATTGACTGCCGAAGTCTACGAGCGAGCGTGTGGCATCTCCAATCGCATGAATCCGCACACGCATCCGACGCAGCGGCACGTGACGGAGTGCGTCTCGTCCGAGGGAGGACGCTAACGTGTGCGGAATTGTTGGCATCGCCAATCCAGAAAAGGATACGGGCTTCATCGAGGAGAAGCTCTCGCAGATGAACGCATGCATCGTTCACCGCGGCCCAGACGACGAGGGTAACATCGCGCGGCAAACACTGGGGATTGGCATGCGTCGGCTGAGCATCATGGATGTGGCTGGCGGGCATCAGCCGATTTCCAATGAAACCGGTGACGTGCATGTCGTATGCAACGGCGAAATTTACAACTTTGAAGACCTGCGTAGCCAGCTAGAGCAACGAGGGCACCACTTTGCGACGCGCTCGGACGCCGAGGTTGTCGTTCATCTCTACGAAGAACGCGGAACTGACTGCCTGACCGATCTGCGTGGCATGTTTGGCTTGGCAATTCTTGACGAGCGTAAAAATCGCATCGTCGTTGCCCGAGATCGGTTGGGAAAGAAGCCGCTGTTCTTTGCTGAACACAAAGGCAGGTTCTTGTTTGGGTCGGAGATGAAGTCGTTGTTGGCGGCGGACCCTGAACTGGGACGTCCCGACTATGGCGTACTCGGTTTCTATCTGCAGTTTGCTTACATCCCTGAGCCTCGGACGATCTATCAGAACATCGAACGTCTGCCGGCAGGACATTTTGGTGTCTGGCAGAATGGTAGTTTCGCACAGCATTGCTACTGGGATTTTGAAGTACGACCGGACGAGTCGGTTTCGGAGGCGGAGTGGGTCGAACGCATCGATGCACAGTTAGCGGAATCTGTGCGGGTTCGGCTGCAGAGTGAGGTTCCGCTGGGTGTGTTCTTGAGCGGCGGTCTCGACTCCAGCGCCGTTGTTGCCTACGCGCACGAAGCTGGCTTGCGTCCTCTGAAGACGTTTACAGTTGGGTTTGATCGAGCCGAATGGGACGAGTCCGCGGACGCAAAGCGAATCGCGGATCACTTCGGAACGGAGCATCATCTACTGAGACTCAACGAGGGGTTCCTAAGAGATTCTTTCGAGCAAACACTAACCGACATCATCTATCACTGCGATGAACCGTTTGGTGATGCGTCAGCCATTCCCACGCATCATGTCTCAAGGCTTGCGCGAGAGCACGTAACGGTGATCTTGAGCGGTGATGGTGGCGACGAATTGTTCTGCGGCTACTCTTCTTACCGTGGTGCACTCTTTGGGCAAAAGTACCGCAGGCTTTTGCCCGCTTGGCTAGGCCAGGGCGTCTTGCCGAGGGCGGCGCAAATGGCATCGAGGGTTGCACCGGGGAGTCTGCGCTACAAATTACAACGCGTTGCGAAGGTTTTTCGCGATAGTGCCCTGCCCTTTGAGCAAGGTTTTCGTGACAAGTGCTCGATCTGGAATGTCCAGCAACTGAGCCAACTGTTGACGCCAGATATGTTCGAGATGGCGGACTACTTGGGTAGTCAGTTCTTACCTGGCCGGAATTGGGATATCTTCAGCGAAGGCCTCAACAGTGGTGCTGATCGTACATCACGAGATCTACTGAGTTGTCTTTCCGAAGTCGACATTCGTTCCTACATGCGAGACGATATCCTGGTCAAAGTCGACCGTATGAGTATGGCAAACTCATTGGAAGTTCGATCTCCATTGCTCGACCATAACTTTGTGGAGTTGGCTGCTCAGATCCCGGCTCATTACAAAGTCCGTGGCAATCAAGGTAAGTATATTTTGAAAAAGGTTTTGGAACGCAAGTTGCCCAAGCGAGCTATACGAAAGGGCAAGCAAGGATTCAGTGTGCCGTTACGCGACTGGTTTCGGGGCGATTTGCGGCAACTTGTGCATGACAAACTGAAGAGTTCAGACGCGTTGCCGGCAGAGTTGTTCCAGCCATCGGTGGTCGAGAAGACTCTTCAAGAACATGATCGCGGCACGGTCGATCATGCGAATCGAATCTGGTTGCTACTCACGATCGCGACGTGGTTTGATACTCAGAAGACCTTGATCGGGAACACCGGGTGCACGCCAAGTGCTGCAATCGCGAGTCGACACGGTGAGGTGGCAACATGCGGGTCTTGATGATCTGTCCAGAGCTTCCGAGTGATGGTCGCCCGGGTAGCATGGCTCCCGCCGCACGGCAGTTCGAATCGCTGCGCACGCTCGGCGTTGAATTGGACGTACACGATATGCGAGGATTGCCGCTCGTGAAGTACTTGTTGGCTCTTCCTCGAATACGAAAGCTGGCTAGGCAAGTCGATGTGATTCACGCTCACTTCGGCTACTGCGGTTGGTTGGCTTATTTGGCGACTCGGCTGATGCGAAAGCGCCCACCAATCGTGATGTCTTTCATGGGTGATGATCTACTTGGCACTCCGTACAACGAGGGAGGCGACCAAGAGTGGTTCAGCCGCGTCATGGTGCGCTGCAATCAGTGGCTGGCTCAACGGTTGAACAAGGTGATCGTCAAGAGCCGTGAAATGGCCGGGGTGATCGCAGATGCGCATTGCACCGTGGTGCCCAATGGTGTGGATGTGAGCCGTTTTTCCCCAGTTGAGCAGGCCGCAGCCCGTGAGCAGCTCGGCTTGGATTCCCAGGTTGTATACATTCTATTTCCAGGTGACGCCAACAATCCTCGGAAGGGTTTTGCACTCGCGTCAGAAGCGGTCCAATTGGCGGCGGAGCAACTGGGGCACTCGATTGAAATTCTGAAACTCTGGGGTGTTCGACCTGACGAAGTGCCCCTTTACATGTCGGCTTGTGACGTCATGACAATGACATCACTGATTGAAGGATCGCCCAATGTGGTGAAGGAAGCGCTTGCAGTAGACATGGCGATCGTCAGCGTACCGGTTGGCGATGTGCACGAGATCCTCGAAGGCATTGAAGGTTGCTTCTGTGTCTCACGGAACGCCCATGAATTGGCCGAGGCGATCGTCCAAGCCGTCGGAACCAGCGAGAGCAACGGGCGTGAAGCACTTCTACGAAAGCGTCTCGATTTAGAAAGCGTAGCGCTGCAAATCATCAATATTTACCGGCATGCAATTGAGAATGGCGATCAAGAAGACGGCTTGGCTAGGACAGCACGCTCGAGCGACGACGCCGTGCAGTCAGCGAATCATGCTACTGCGTTTCGGAGTGATGACTCCAATTCGTTGAACGCGCAGACGGAGTCGATGTCGAAGGAATCGGCGGAGGCGAATTAGATGTGCGGGATCGCGGGTATCGCAGTACATGGATCTGATTTGGAAGCGGCTGAGCAGCGCATCGGTCGCATGTTGGATGTGATCTTTCATCGCGGTCCGGATGAATACGGGACGCTGCTAGATCAAGGAGTCGCTCTCGGAATGCGACGACTGAGCATCATCGATCTTGCCGATGGGCAGCAGCCAATCTACGACGAGTCGGGACGATATGGAGTAGTCTTCAACGGCGAAATCTACAACTTCATCGAACTTCGCGAAGAGTTGAAACAGCGCGGGCATCGCTTTAAGACGAATAGCGATACTGAAGTCATCGTTCATCTGTATGAAGAGATGGGCGAAAAGTGCGTGGAAAAGTTACGCGGGATGTTCGCGTTCGCAGTTTGGGATCGTGAAACTCGATCGCTGTTCATCGCTCGTGACCGAGTCGGTATCAAGCCCCTCTACTACACACTGCACAACGGAACGCTGTACTTCGGATCCGAGATCAAGTCACTCCTTGAGAACCCCGAAATTACACCCAGCCTGGATCGCACTTCGCTGAGTCATTATCTTTCGCTCAAGTACGTACCAGCCCCGCGGACGCTATTCGAGAACATTCACTGCTTGCCGCCCGGTCATTCTCTGACCTTTCGAAATGGCGAAGTGCAAATTGACCGATACTGGAATCTGGATTTCGCAAAGCCCGCAGCACCGTTGAGCGAAGCGGAGGCCGTTGATCGTCTAGGCGAATTGTTGCGTGAATCTGTGCGACTGCGTTTGCGAAGTGATGTTCCATTCGGCGCGTTCCTCAGCGGAGGCCTCGACTCCAGCGTGATCGTCGCTTTGATGTCCGAAGCCATGAGCGAACCGGTGAAGACTTTCTCGGTTGGTTTTGCGGACGACGAGGGCGCAGATGAGTTGCCCTATGCGAAGCAAGTGTCCGATGCGTTCGGGACCGAGCACCATACCTTGAAAATTGGTGCAGCCGACTTTCTCGAGCATGCCGAGAAAGTGCTTTGGCATCTCGATCAGCCGATTGCCGACCAGGCGACTGTGGCGACGTATATGGTCGCCAAACTAGCTCGTCAGCACGTCAAAATGGTACTGACCGGCGAAGGCGGAGACGAATTGTTTGCCGGCTATGCCCGTTATCAAGGTGAGCAGTATTCGCCTTGGACTCGACACATTCCAAGTCCCCTTGGTCGGCTAGTCAATCGAGTAGGGCGAAACCTGCCGGGAATGCGTAGAGCTAAGATCGCATTGAATGCGCTGATGATCTCCGATGAAGCGCAGAGGTTCGCGAACTGGTTCCCGATGTTCAACGACGAAACGAAGGAAGCGGTGTGGTTGGACTCGGAAGTGGAGATGGCGGACACGTCAAGCGTCTTTCGATCGCTCCTTAAAGAGTCTAACGCCAGCGACACACTCGATCGGATGTTGCACTGCGATTGCAAGGCCTGGTTAGTCGACTACTTGTTGCTTCGGGGCGACAAGCTCACGATGGCAAATTCGCTTGAAGGTCGAGTGCCGTTGTTGGATCACGAAGTCGTCGAGTTCGCAACTTCGCTACCGCCCGAATTCAAGCTCCGAGGAAAGACACGGAAGTACTTGTTGAAGAAGTTTGGTGAGACGGTTCTGCCATCCGAGATTATCCATCGCAAGAAGCAAGGCTTCCCAATTCCCATTGACCGGTGGCTTCGTAAGGAAGCGAGCGACATGATGCAAGATCTTCTTGCACCCGACTGCATTCAGCGTCGAGGACTCTTTGATCCTCAGGTCGTTGACGGGCTGATGAAACGGCACTTAAGCGGATATGCCGACAACTCGACGGAACTCTGGGGGCTGATGAGTCTCGAAATGTGGCAGCGACAGTTCTGCGATTGATCTCAGATTCACGCGTCATGAAAAGACGCCTTGGAGTCTACGACTAACTTGGTTCAAGGCCGCGCATTGTGCCGTTTCCGGTCTTGAATCGCTCTACGCCTAAGCCCAGTTGCTGCAGCACGCTAACGTACATGTTGGGAAGTGGGTAATTGTTCGACTGGTCGAAGGCGAGGTGTTTTCCATGATCGAATCCGCCCCCGGCGAGCAATACGGGCATGTTTTTGTTGCTGTGATTGCTCGCATTGCCAAGGTTGCTCGTCAGGAAGACTGTCGTTTGATTGAGAAGGTTGTTTTCTTGATCTTCGGCTCTGTTTAGCCCGCGAAGAAAATCGCCCCAAGCCGCGATGATAGCCTCTTCGACAATCGCCAATTGATCTAGCTTTGTCTCGTCCAGACCATGATGACTCAACGCGTGGTAACCTTGTTCGACACCGTCGAGCGGAACAACACCACCTGAGCCTCCTAAGTGGTAGGTGATGAATCGAGTGGAGTCGGTTCGAAGCGCAAGGCCTACCATGTCCATCATCAGCTTTTGACGGCCAATGAAATCGTTCGGGTCATTGATGTCGATCGGTTTCGGTGCATCAACTTTGGGCTTCGGCTTTTTGGCCCAAGCTTCGTTTGCCGTCAAGCGAACTTCCAGATCACGGACACTCGTCAAGTACTCATCCAATCGATGCTGGTCGCCAGGGCCGAGCTGCCGGGACAAACGTTTAGAGTCGTCCATCACTAGGTCCATGATGCTGCGTCCCTCCCGAATGCGGGCTGCCTGCAGTTCTTGCTCTTCTGCCGAGTCGTCAACGAACAGCTCTGAGAATAGTCGTGATGGCGAAGACTCAGCAGGGATCATCGATCCATTCTCAGTGTAGGACGGGCTATTTGTGCCCGAGCTACTGAGGACCAATGAGGGAAAACGTGTTTGGTGGCCCAGGTACTTGGCCATGTACTGATCCAATGAAATCGTATTCTTGGATTGGCCACCACTACCCATGGGTTGCGCGGAAAGGATACTGGCTTCCGCTCGGTGTCCGCCAACTACCTCGGGGTGAGACGATCCGGAGATGACGGTGAATTTGTTGCGTAGATCGTTGATCTTCTCCAAGTAGGGACTCGGCTCGTAGTCCCGACCGGCTTTCTCTGGATTGAGATTCTTGCTCAGCAGGCCCAGCCCAAGTGTCATTGCCACGAAACGCCGCGGCGAGCTTGCAACCGGCTTCGCAAAGGCTTGATCCATGGCTGTCAGCCAAGGCAGGCCAATTGCAACACCGGCTCCTCGCAACATTGAGCGGCGGTTCAGTTTTAGGTTTCGACCGAAATAGACTTGTTTGCTCATAGTGTTTCTCAGGCGATCGCAAGCAGGTTTCCTGTGATACTCAATTCGTCCTAGCCATACTACTTCGACAGGAACACTGGGCTTAAAACGACTTCTTCAATAATTGACCGAAACCCAAAGTCATCATCGGCGACTTTCGCCACGATATCTTCAACCGCTTTTCGGTCTGCAAACGTTATCGATGCTCCAGTTCCGTAGGCGATGAACTTTTCGGCTAAGTTGCCAGCTAGCTTATCGGGTTGTTGGCAAAGGAATGTTTGAAACTCTCGCAAGCTACCAAAGGCCGTGCCGTCTGCGAATTCGTAGCTAGTGTCGATTGTGGGGCCCTGTTCAATACGTTTCCCCATCTTTTTTCTGTATCGGTCACGCCACTGCCCGGCTGGATCAAAGTTCTCCAATGCGAAACCGGGAGGGTCGATGTTGCGGTGACACGCCGCACAGTTGGTGTCGGATTTGTGCTTTTCCAGCATTTCACGAATCGTTTTAGCGCCCCGAACGTCAGGTTCGATTGCAGGCACGTTGGCGGGAGGCGGCGGGATGTCTTCGCCCAGGAGACGTTCCGAAACCCAGACTCCCCGAACGACAGGCGAGGTTGTCGTGCCATTGGCGGTGACTTTCATAATTGCACCTTGAGTCAGCAAGCCGCGTCGACGATCTTCCGAAGACAACTCAACCTTGCGCAACGCATCACCAACGACTCCCTCGACTCCATAAAACCGCGCAAGCCGCTCATTGAGGAACGTGTCGTCCGCATGAATCAAGTTGGTGACGCTGCGATTGTTGGTCAACATGTCTTGTAGAAACGTTTGGGTTTCATCGAGCATGGAGTGCTGCACCACGAAATCGAATTCGGGGAATAACCGCCGATCGGGAGTCGTAAAATCCAAGTCTCTTAGATCGAGCCACTCGCTGCCAAAATCTCGCACGAAGTATCGGCCCTTCGGGTGAGCTAGTAGTCGACGGACTTGTTCTCGGAGGACATCCGGATTGAAGAGTTCATCAGTTGCGGCCAGTTCTAAGAGCTTGGCGTCGGGTTTTCCATTCCAAAGGAAGTAGCTTAACCGTGAAGCGAGTTCAAAGGCCCCGAGTCTGCCAGGGCGTTCGCGGTGATACAGAAATCTGGGTGAGCAGAGCAGACTCCGATAGCCAACTCGCAGCGCCGCGAGGAGCGAATTGGAATCCGAGAGAGTCTGACTTGCTAGAGCGACGTAGTCTTCGATTTCTTCTGGGGTGATCGGGCGGCGGAAAGCCCTGGTCGCAAAGTCATGCATCAAGGCTCGAAGTTCATGGTCCGCATTCTCTGAATGTATTTTTGCAGCACGCCAGTCGGAAACAGCAGGTTCAATTTCGAGCTCACCGAACAGAGACTTGCGAACGGTGTTGGAATCGGGGCCGAGGTGAATCTGCTCCATTTCAAGTCGCTGAATCGCAACTCCTGGGACATTCTGAGGGGCACCCTCCCCTGTTCCGATTTGTCCGCCTGCGAACCGAGCTTTTCTAAGCGTCTGGTCGCCGGGCCTGATTTCGAGCATGTGATCCTTTGGGATCCAAGCTTGAAAAGTCCATTCCTGAAACTCGTCCGTCACTTCGAACGAGGTTACCCAGTCCAGCAACGGGGCGCTCGACACACACTTGCCGCTGCGAACCGAGCACCAGACGCCATGGCTGGTCGGGATTTTCAGTCCCTTAGCTCGCACGCGAAAACGATACCATCCGTCCTCGGGTGCAGTGGTTGCGGGTAGGCGCCCGTAAAAAATGACGCTGCCTGACCAGACCACAGCGAGATCATCGATTACTTCTGGTTCACGCGTGCGACGTCTCGGGTTGGTTCGAGAAATTTGCTTTGCGGTGAAGTCTTGGATGTACGGGTTTTCTCGGACCAGTGCCCGCTTGAAAGCCTCATCGAGAGCTGCATCGACGACGTCCAAGTGCTGCTGCAACTGGAAGTGAGACATCGGCTGACTGGTAGCTTCCGTCGTGAACAGCGAGTTCCGAGGCTCCTCCGGCATCTTTGCTTTGAGTGGAATATCAACTCCGAGAAGATCGTGCAGAGTGCGTTCAAGTTGCAGGTTCGTTAGTCTCCGACCACGCACGCGACCAAAAGTGCTCCAACTTGACTCTTGCTCGCTAGTCAACCAGCGTTCTGTTGTATCGACGAAAGCATCGCGTTGTTCCGGAGCTAGCTCACCCCAATCCTCGGGTGGCATCTCGCCTGCAGCCACTCGATCGTGCACGCGGATCCACTGGGCTAGAGTCTGCGGATCTTCTAAGTCTCTCGAGAGCATCTCTAGATCGAGTCCGGCGTCTGGGTCGGAGCCTGCGTGACAGTCCAGGCAATTGTTGGCTAGAAACTCTCGGGAGCTTTCGAGGCTCACCGGCGCGTCGCCATGAGCAGTGCCTAGCAGCGTTAGGCACGCCGTTAAAATCACGGCGAACCCACGAATAGTTCGATGTACCATTCAATCGTCTATTTGGAAGGGTGGACTTTGGCTGTCCTTGGAGGCGGGACAAGGCTGTCGGTGGTGACAGACTCGCGAAATGTATTGTAGACGACGCTGGGTTACAGGGACACGCTTCTTTGCCCTGTTCGCTAGACGTATGGCAAGTCAACGTCTCAGTCTGGGCAAGATCGTACTTTGCTTCTCGTCTCGACTGCCATTTCTGCCTTCCGCTCGTTCCTGCTATCCAATGGATGCTGCAGACACGGACCGCTGTGATTCGAATTGCAGGTGAAGAGCCAAACGTAATTGTTCATGCCGCAGCTCTGTTCAGCGATGGTGTGGAATTGAAGCTCGATGACACCTTACGGATAAAAACCTGCTAAGTTAAACAGCTCTTACCCCGATCTCGATTGGCTTGACATTGACTTGTACGCCTCACGCAATGTGCCAATCAGCAATCCACCGCTTCTGGCTCAACTCGGTGGACTTCTTCGATGCCTGTGTCGGCCTCGATAGGCAATGTTCGACGAGTTCCAAAGAGTAATGCGGTAACGATGAAGAATCATAGGAAAACGCAGAGCGATGATGCTCCTCAATCCGATGCGTCTTCCGTTCGGGCAACCGATGGTCAGGCTTCGTCGAGCGAGCCAGTTCCGCCGCCGCTGACCGTCGTCGCACTTGGTGCTTCCGCGGGAGGCCTCGAAGCGCTCACACAATTTTTTGAGCACGTTCCGGCCGAAAGCGGCATCGCTTTCGTTGCTGTCACGCACCAGCACCCAGGTCACACGAGCCTGCTGCCGGAATTGATTGGCAAGCATACAGCGGTCTCTGTCACGGAGGCCAAAGACGGGGACAAGCTCAAGCCGAACCATCTGTACACTGCTCCCGCATCCGGACATTTGGAGGTATACAACGGAATACTCCAGATTGTCGCTGAGCCAGAGGAAAGATCGTTCCATCTTCCAATCGATTCGTTTTTCCGCACTCTCGCAGAAGACCAACACAAGCACGCGATTTGCGTGATTCTCTCTGGCACCGGGACCGATGGCACGCTCGGACTGAAAGCCATCAAGGGAGGTTCTGGAATGGTCATGGTACAGGAACCCGACTCAGCCAAGTTCACGGGCATGCCGCAGAGTGCGGTACGTACGGGGATGGCCGACTACATCCTGCCCGCCAAGGACCTTCCCGCGCAACTGATGGCGTATATCAAAGGTAACTACCTCGGTGTATCGGATGCTTCGACAACGGATCATTTGGCCCGCAACTTACCAAAGATGTTTCGGCAGCTGCGCAATCGAACCGGCCATGATTTCTCGTCTTACAAAACGAGCACCATTCGACGTCGCATCGAACGCCGGATGAACATCCACCAAATTGATTCTCCCGAAGTTTATCTCCGTTTTCTGGGTGAGCATCCACATGAGATTGACCAGCTATTCCGAGAACTACTGATTTCCGTCACCGACTTCTTTCGCGACCCCGAGGCGTTCGATGTCTTACGCGCTCAACTTCGAGAACAACTCGCAACGAAGCGCGAGAATGAGCCGGTCCGAGCCTGGGTTCCGGCCTGCGCCACAGGAGAAGAAGCCTATTCCATTGCCATCCTGATTCACGAGTGTCTTTCGGAACTGGAAAAAGGCAATCGAGTGCAAGTGTTCGGCACGGACCTCAACGGCGATGCGATTGAGATAGCGAGAGCGGGGCGTTACTCGGGGGGCATTGCGGGAGACGTCGAAGAGAATCGGCTGCGTCGATACTTCAACAAAGAGGACGACCAGTATCGGATCAAGAAAGAGATTCGCGAGATGGTGGTCTTTGCTCCCCACAATATGATCAAGGACCCACCGTTTACGAAGCTTGACTTGCTCTCTTGTCGCAACGTTCTGATCTACTTGAACAGCGACATGCAACAACAGCTTCTACCGGTTTTTCACTACGCTCTGAAGCCGGACGGGCTGTTGTTGCTGGGGCCATCCGAAACGATTGGAGTATCGCAAGAGCTATTTTCTGCCCACAACAAAAAGTGGAAACTCTATCGCCGAAAAGAATCGGCATCTGCCAAGCATCCCGAATTTCCGCTCACCAAGATCGACCATGAAGCGCCGAGTCAAACCTCGGTTAAGGGCCGTACGCCCTCGGCCACGCCTTCGTCGACGGACTTGCTGAAGGAACACCTGATGTCGGCTCACGTTCCGCCCACCGTGATTGTCGATTCACATGGAGACATCATTCACGTGCAGGGGAAAACGGGCCAATACCTGGAACTGCCGTCGGGGCACTTGAGTACCAATCTTATCGAAATGGCTCGCGATGGAATTCAGTTCGACTTGGCAGCCGCCATCCGACAAGCGAGCACTTATGACAAGCGGATCGTACACAAGAACGTGAGGGTGCAAGCCGATGGTGACATCACCGCGGTAGATATCAGCGTGAAACGGATTGCCGACCCAGAGCCCATCCGCGGATTGCTGATGGTCAGCTTTCATCCTGTCCTCCCCGCTAAGACTACCGAAGAGTCCGAGGAAACATTACCGCAAGAAAGTCGTTACGAAAAACTAGAGCAGGAACTCCATTACATGAGGGAGACGCTGCAAACCTCCATCGAAGAATATGACACGACCAACGAGGAACTCAAGTCGACGAACGAAGAGTTGCAGTCCACCAATGAGGAGCTTCAAAGCGCCAACGAGGAATTAGAGACCTCCAAAGAAGAGATGCAATCGCTCAATGAGGAACTGCAGACAGTCAATGCGGAGTTATCGAGCAAGCTTGATGAACTTTCGCACACTAACGACGACATGCAAAATCTGCTGAACAGCACAGAAATCGCCACTCTGTTTTTAGATAACAAACTCCAAATCAAGCGATTCTCCAGATCGACAACCAGCGTGTTCAAAGTCCGTGACGTCGACATCGGGCGTCATCTAAGTGAGGTCGTCCACGATCTCGACTACCTGGACCTAGTCGAGGATTCCAACCGTGTTTTGGAGACATTGGTATTCGACGAAAAAGAAGTGCTGACGCGAGATGGAACCGCGTGTTATCGCATTCGACTTCTGCCCTATCGGACATGCGAAAACGTGATTGATGGCGTGGTGCTGACTCTGATCGACATCAAAGAACTTCGCGAGGCACGAGACTATGCGAAAAGCATCGTAGAGACCATTTCAGAGGCGTTCGTGGTGCTCGATGATCAGCTCTGCGTCATTTCGTCCAATTCGGCGTTTTACAGGCTCTTTCAGCTAACACGAGAGGCGATTGAAGGACGCCCAATCTACGAGATTTGCTCGCGGCAATGGGACATCCCCGAATTGAGACATTCACTTGAATCGGTGCTGCGCAACGACGATGTCTTCGAAGGCTATGAGGTCGACTTATCGCTGCCCCAGGTTGGCAAGAAACGAATGCATCTGAGCGGTAGACGTTTGATGCAGCAAGCAGATCTTCCGGGACTCATTCTGGTGGCGTTTACGGATGTACCGGCATCATAGCGATTGATGCAAAACCTCAACTAATGCGAGGCAAAACATGGACAATTCGCCCAGCGTCGAAACGACCGACAACCTTCGCGAGCGGGCCGAGCGAGCAGTTCGCAAACCCATGACGGACATTGAGCAAATGTCTCTCAAAGACACGCAAATGCTGGTTCATGAGCTACAGGTGCATCAGATCGAGCTTGAGATGCAAAATGAAGAACTCCGAAATGCTCAACTCGAACTGCAAGAGTCACGGGACAAGTACTCCGAACTATACGAGTTTGCACCGGTTGGGTATCTGTCGCTCGATCGCGACGGCATAATTCAAGAAGCGAACTTGACCGCGAGCAAAATGTTATCTGTCCAACGGTCGATCCTGATTGGTTCAAGGTTTTCGAAGCACGTGGCGGCTGAGGAGCAGGATCAATTGCATCTCACATTTCAGAAACTATACCGCTCCAAAGAATCACAACCCCTCGAACTTCGCATCCTCAAGGAGAACCAGCCCGTGTGGACCCAACTGGAGGCCAAGTTACACAAAGCTAAGCCAGACAAGGTGTTTGTGACGTTAAATGATATTAGTCGTCGCAAGCATTCCGAAGAAATGCTTCTCAAACAAGAATTGGAATTGGCCCTCATTGATCGGATGAACTGCATGGGCCAAATGGTGGGCGGGATCTCTCACGAAGTGGCTCAGCCTCTCAGCGCAATTTCGAGTTTTGCATCAGCATGTGAATCTGCATTGAAGCAATCCGGACGCGACCAGACAGACATGCTTGTTGAAATGAACCGGAACATCGCGGAACAGGCCATTCATGCTGGAGAGATTCTGAAGCGGCTTCGTTCGTTCATCGAACCAACGCAAAACCATCGTTCGAGATTTGCTATCAATGAGGTTGTCGCCGACGCGTTGAAACTCACGGCGACACAAACCAGCTACTTCAAGGTAAAGGTCAACACCGCTTTCGCCGCTGGTCTTCCCGACTTGGTTGGTGATCGAGTTCAAATTCAACAGGTTGTTGTGAATCTATTAGTCAATGCATTTGAGTGCATGCTGGACAAACCGCCCGAAGACCGCTTCGTATCGATTTGCACCTCAATGAGCGAAGCCGGTGTTGAAGTCTCGGTCGAAGACAATGGCGAGGGCCTAACACCTGAGTTCGCAACGAAGGTTTTTGAGACGTTCTTTACCACCAAAGCGACTGGAATGGGGCTAGGATTGTCGATCTGCCGTACAATTATCGAATCCCACGGTGGGAAACTCTGGGTCGCACCAAAGTCAAGCCGCGGTGCAAAATTTCAATTCAATTTGCCGTTCTAGTGATGGAGCACTCTTTACGAATGCCCGATGAGCCGGTGGTCTTTGTAGTTGACGACCACCCCGTGGTCCGCGCTTCAATCACCGCGCTACTGGATCTTTCAGGATTTCACGTCAAGACGTTCGTCTCTGCGGAGGAATTTCTGATCTCGTTTGAACCAAGAATGTGCGGCTGCTTGCTCCTTGATGTGCGACTACCCGGCATGTCCGGCGTCGAGCTCCTCAAAACGATCCGGGCTAGGGGAGCCACATTGCCCGTGCTTATGGTTAGCGGGCATGCCAGCACTGAAGTTCGCAATGAGGCAATGTCCCACGGCGCGCTGGCATTCCTGGATAAGCCCGTTGATTCACGTGAACTTATCAAAATTCTCAGATCATGTATCGGCCCAGCCTAGCCGCAACCTGACGGACACTACCTTCGCTGGCCGTATGGCAAGTCAATGTCTCAGGCTGGGCGAGATGGTTGGCCGGTTGTTCGAGCCGGGCCGCAACAAATGCGAGTCTCGAAATGCGTGGCTCGATGGGCCAAGCTGATTTGCGTAGCGTGATACTCGGATTCACCCCGTCTGGTCATCATCGCAGTCTAAATATTAAGGCTGGGCGGTTTGAAGGAGGAATGCGATGAGGTCGGCCATGGATTGGAGGTCGATGGAGGATTCGAATCCTTCGGGCATGAGGGATTTTCCAGTCGATCGAAGCTGATCAATGTCGCTGCGCGGGAGTCGCGTTTGCTCGTTCGCGGCGGCAACAAGTTGTAATTCTGTTGCAGACTCAGATCGAATCATGCCCGAAACTGTGTTTCCGTCTTTCGTGATCGCCAAGTAGTTAACGAACTCGGGATTCACCTCGCGATTCGGATCCAAAATGTTCGTGAGCAGGCTCCTCGCTCCGCGGCTTTTCATTGCAGCCAGACTAGGTCCCAACTCATAGCCCTCGTCTTCATGACGGTGGCAGGCAGCACAGTGTTTCTGAAAAACACGGCGGCCGTTGTCTCGGTCGGGCGGTAGGTCCAGGCAAGTTGCGTACGAATCAAGCACCGTTGTTCGGCTTGCCATCGCATTCTGTTGGAGCAGTTTTTCAAGGCGTTTGGCGAGCATTAGAGGCAGGCCGGATGATCGCTCGACAAGTCGCGAACGAAGCGAGGAATCCACGCGAACCGTTTCAGCCTCGATCGCATCCAGGAGTCGAGCCATGCTGCGTTCGCGCGAGAGCAAGAGCGACATGACCCGGTTCCGCGCAATGGGACTCATGCCGGGAACATTGGCGATCAGTAGGGAGTCGGTCGAGCCGGATGGAAATGACTTGAGTGTGTCTATAGCGGCCAGTTGTAGGTCCGTTGGATAAGCGGGACCGAGTAAGCGACTTAGCGTTTCTTCCACGTCGGCAAACTGCCCGTAGCGCAGCGCCCGAGCGGCTTCCGTTCTTCGTGGCAATGTTAGCTGCGAGCTGAGTGCGCGAGCGGCGGCTTCTTGGATTAGCTTAGTGCGTTCCGATTCGAGTCTTCTTGCCGACTCCGAAGTCGATTGGTGTTCCGTACCATCTAGCTGCTCCCTTGCACCGAGCAGCTCGCCGATGAGGGGTAGCATCGCGGGTGCATTGGCGGAACTTGATTGAGCAAGCGTGTTGAGTGCGCTCGCAATGTCATTCGGACGCTGCTGTGCTTTGATCTGTTGAGCAAGTCTCTCAAGAAAAAACGCAACGCCATTCTGATTCGTTTCTTTTCCTTGCGATGGCGATAGATCTTGAATGAGTTCCGAAAACAGCTCGGCGGCGCATTCTTTGGCTGAGCTTTGAACGGCGACTTGCACCCAAGTATGGTTCGGGTTCAGGCGTAAGATTGTGGCGAGGGCTTGCGTGCGTTCTCGAGGGAGTGTGTCGATTGGAAGTTCGCCGAGCGAAAAGGCAAGTTGCAAGCGGACTGCGAGGGAGGGATCGGTGGCCAGCGGTAACATAGCTTCGGCGAGCTCAGTTGCCAGATTCGCTCTTTCTGAAATACGAACTGCATGGCGGCGGACTTGCGGGTGATCGTCTTCGAGCAATTTGAGAACTTGCTCGCGGAGTGTGCCTTTTTTGTCAGAGACTGGAGATGTCGCGAGTGCATAGAGAGCGTGGATCTTGGCCTGGGGTGACGATGAAGTCTGCAGAAGTCGAATTAGCCAGGGGAAGGCGTTCGGATCTTGACGTTCGTTAATTAGTCGTGCCGCAGTCTCCCGGTGCCAAGCGTTTGGGTGCTCTAGTAGTGCAACGAGCTGTTCGATCGACAACTCTTGGATATTGGGCGCTGGACGATGTTGAAATGACTTAGGGACGACCCGATAAATTCGCCCTCGGTCGCGGCCCGCAGTAAGGTCCAAGTGTTGTTTGATTTCAGGCGGCAAGCTCTTCGGATGTTCGATGACTTCGCGGCAAGTGTCGATGATGTAGAGTGCTCCGTCCGGCCCGTTGGCAAATTGAGATGGTCGAAACCAATTGTCGGTCGAACGCAAGAACTCCGTCCCCTCGTCCACTCGCACGGCATTGAACGGAACGCCATCGCCTAGCAATTTTTTTCGGTGCACAAGATTGCTGCCCACATCGCCGATGAAGGCGAATTGGTTGGCATCGTCGGGCCAAGCATCTCCGCGGTAGACAGTGGCTCCAGTTGCACCGGTAAAGTAGCCGGCCGCTCGGCCGCCGCCCTCAATCGGTCCGCCCACATGCCCCTCGACTCGCAGCCGCGTCCGAACCACACGCCAGGGTTCCACAGGGCTTTTACGAAACACCTCAGCCTGCGGACCGTCTGCGGCAATCGAGATTTTGGCGGGCGGTGCTCTTACGTGCGGATTCCGATTCAGATAGCGCTGCTCGGCCATGACTTGCATTAGATGATTGCTGTTCGAGCAAACGAACTTGTTGCCCCAGTCATCGAAGCACATCCCGTGTTGGGCTCCACCGCTGGTTAACTCAAACTCCATCGTGCGGGGATCAAAGGCAAGATCGCGGCCGCGAACTTCAACGGCGTCAGCTTGGGTTTGCCCGCGGGCCGGGGCATAGACTTTACCACCGCTGCTGCTGCAGGCGAGGTGGATGCGGTGGTCGAGTCCCCAACGCATCGAGTTCATGAGTCCTTGGACGTTGGAAACGCCAAAGCCGGTGAGGACCACTTCCTTTGCATCTGCCACACCATCGCCATCCGTGTCCTTTAAGTAAAACAGATTCGGCGCGTCGCCAACGAACAGGCCGCCGTCATAGGGAAACAAGCAGGTTGGCCACAGCAGTCCGGACGCATATTCCGTGCGTCGATCGTAGATTCCGTCTTGATCGACATCGGTCAGCAGGGCGATGCTCGAGATTCCGGCTTCGCGGTCTTCGCTGTAGCCTCTCATTTCGCAGACGAACAGATTTCCGGCCGCATCCCATTCCATGGCAACTGGAGTAAATACTAAGGGCTCGGATGCAACGAGTTGAATAGAGTAGCCGTCGATAACTTCAATCTTGCTCAGCGATTCGTCAGGCGTAGATGGTGGAATCCGTGGCAACTCGTCTTTGAAATTGCCAACCTGTTTGTCTGCGGCATCAAGTAGCTCCCGTACGCCCTTCATCAAGACCTGCTCCACGCCTTTGGCGACTTTGGACGCTTGAGGGCTCGTCTCGTAACCTCCCTGGCCATAGGATTCGTCGGTGCCAATATAGCCGGGCCCATAATCGCCGTAGGCAGCCATAGCGACAGTCAGATCTGGGCGAAGATTTTGCGCGGCAAGCTGGTATTCGACGAACAGCTCGCCCGGCATGTGCAGAATACGAGCGTCGCCGATGCGGAGGCAGCTCAGCTCAATAGGTTGTTCGCTTTCGCAGCGCAGCGCCCAGGCTAATTGCTCAGGGCCGCCCCAGTATTCGTTGGGCGTCCAGTTGCCGAGTTGTTTGCGAAGTTCATCGACTTCTAAATGCGATCCCAGTGGCAAGTGAACCGGAGTGCTGAACCACCCCACGTCCTCGCGTTGCAATGAGAACTTTTTCGTCGCGGCGAACGCGTCTCGCATGCCTTCGGCCATTCGTCGTGCTAAGATCATGCGGTTCTGTTTCGAACCATCGTTGTACTTCCCCGCGCCAATATTTCCGCCCGCTCCGTTAAAGTGCACATGCAGTGTTTCTGGCATGTCCTGGCCGCGGAGGAAACGAGCGATTCCAGGAAAATCAGGACTGGGGATTCCGGTTCGATAGTAGCTTTGCGGATGACACGCGTAGTAGGTCAGAACCGCTACGGGTTCGTTCTCGTTCCAGAACGAAATCGCTTTCAAAGTTGGATCGATGATACCCTCCGGTAGTGCTCGTAATTCGGGATCACGGCAGGCTGTGTAGCGTGTGGCGATGACTTTCCCGGTCTCGTCCTGAATGCGTCGGTTGGAGGCGACCTTCTCCACTTTTGCTCCGCCGATTCCAGCATGCGTGATTGCAACTGGATTCTGGACCGCTGTTCGAACTGCTAAGCCCAAGTCCGCGAGCACTCTGCGCGCAAACGAGCCTTCGAGTGCGCCGAGATCCGTCGCGCCGGCTGCGTTTAGAAGACTCTCAGCCGTAAAGTCGCAGCGCGGTGCATCATGTTGATGCAGCGTATGCACGGCGACTCGATCGGCGGAAGTGCCGGCGGCTTCTGCGAGTGTTTTCCGAAACGCGTCATGCGCTCCATTGGCAATTCCGATCCAGTCCACAGCGCACATCACGATTGGCTTATCTGGGCCGAAGAGCACGATGCCTCGACACCTGAGTGTGAGTTCGTCTGTTCTACGCACGCGATCGTAGGCCATAGGAAAGCCGACGGGAGGCGTCACATCGATGTCAAATTTCGCGAGCGAGAATAGTGGCTCTTGCGCAGAGACTAATCTTGCGGTCGTGAATGCAAAGATCGAAAGCAAGTGAAGTACAAAGATGTAGCGGAGGATGGATGGTTTCATGGGCCAAATTCGACGTGGGAGGAATCCGATTGAGGAATGGATTTGAAGCTGACCGTGCCTGCGGTTTAGTTAGAATAACACAGGTTGACCCCACTTTATTGAGCGCGAACCGGTACATGTTTCAACCACCAGTTTTTTTTGCAACGCGGCGATGGCCGACGACTGTCTGCGTGTGCTGGAGGGTGTTCTCGGGCACTCTCCTTGTTCTGCTTGGTGTTTCGCTATTCGCTCTGCCAGCGGCGGATGCTCAGGTTCACGCAGATTTCGCGCGTGAGATTCGGCCTCTCCTTTCGCAGCACTGTACGCAGTGTCATGGTCCGGATGAAGAGACGCGGCAAGCGGATTTGCGGCTCGATACGGAGGCAGGACTGCGGTCGTTGGCGGGCGACGAACGCGACTACGCCGAATTCTTGGATCGGATCGAGAGTGACGACCCCGACTATCGCATGCCTCCTCCGGAAGCCAATAAGGATTTGACAGCTGAACAAATCAGTAAGCTCGCGGAGTGGGCCGAAGATGGAGCGAGCTGGACCGAGCATTGGTCGTTTGTTCCGCCAAGCGAGCCCGAAGTTCCGGACAGCAGCGGAGCCAGATGGAGCCGCACTCCGATTGATCACTTCGTCAGGGCGAAGCTGCAGGCTAACGGACTTGAGCCATCTGCGGATGCAGCGCCAATTCAGCTTGTCCGACGACTATTCCTCGACTTAATTGGCATGCTACCTTCACCTGAAGAAGCGGATGAGTGGGTGGAGCAAGTATGGCCCGAGGACGAATCGGGAGTGACGCAAGTTGACGAGGCCGCGTATCAGAGTTTGGTGACTCGTTTGCTCGAAAGTCCGCATTACGGTGAACGTTGGGCACGTAGTTGGTTAGACCTCGCGCGATATGCAGACACGAACGGCTATGAGAAAGATAGAGAACGGTCGATTTGGCCTTATCGCGATTGGGTTGTGCGGGCTTTGAACGAAGACATGCCTTTCGATCGGTTTACCGTTGAGCAGTTGGCCGGCGATATGCTTCCGGCTGCGACTCGTGAGCAACGTGTTGCAACCGGGTTTCACCGCAATACGATGCTCAACGAAGAAGGTGGCATTGATCCGCTCGAGTTTCGGTACCACGCCGTGGTGGACCGCGTTGCTACAACGGGAACGACTTGGCTGGGGCTGACGCTGGGGTGTTGTCAGTGCCACACGCATAAGTACGACCCGATCTCGCATACTGAGTACTTTGAGATCTTTGCACTCTTGAATAACGCGGACGAGCCTCATTTGGAATTGCCCGATGATGGACTCGAGCAGCTCTGGGAAGCGAACCGCAGTCGTGCCGACGCACTGATCGCCAAATTGCCAGCGTCCTGGCCTTTGCCGAAGGACGAGCCAAAGGTGAAGGACGAGCCAAAGGTGAAGGACGAATCGCAAGGGCCGGACGAAACCATATCAGACCCGAAGGAATCGCCGGTTCAGGCACCGTCGTTGAAACCGGAAGAACAACGCCGCCTGCGGGAGCAATCGCTCCAAGCTGCGTTTGATGCGTGGCTAGAGACAGAGCGACAGCACTCGGCGGAGTGGTTCATTGCAAAGCCGATCCATGCAAGAAGCAACCTGCCTATTCTGACGATTGAACAAGATCACGCGATTTTCGCCAGCGGGGATACCGCCAAGCGCGACGACTATTGGATCGAGCTGGCTCCGTCGGAGGAGTCGGTAAACGCGATCATGCTGGAAGCCTTGCCTGATGAGCGACTGCCCGAGCGTGGTCCTGGCTCTACGTACTACGAGGGCACGCGAGGGGATTTCTTCTTGAACGAAATCGATTTCGAGGTCGGAGGAAAGCAGCTCGAAGTTGCCTCGGCGACGGAGTCCTTTGCCAAGAATCGCTTCGGCTCCAATCCGGTCTCGGCTGCTTTAGCCTTAGACGCTGATGTGCAGACGGGTTGGTCGGTACATGGGCGGCAAGGCGAGCGGCACGTCGCGGTCTTCAATCTTGAAGAGTCGATTCCGGCTGGAGTCGGCGTGCGTGTTCACTTGGTCTTCGGCAGGCACTTTGCCAGTAGTCTTGGTCGCTTCCGTTTTCGTTACTCCGCGTCAAATCAAGAGCCACTTGCGAACGAGTACTCTGACGAAGTGCTTGAATTGTTAGCTCGCGATGCAGATCAGTACGATTCGGACGAGATTTCATTGCTACGAAGGAGCTTTTATCTTCAAGCGGCTGAACTGGAAAAGCCAGTTCAGGAAATTCGCGCGTTGCTAAAACGTCCCAAAGCAAAAACGTCGCTCGTTCTCACAGAGCGTCCGCCACAGCACCCGCGCAAAACGTTTCGCCATCACCGAGGCGAGTTCTTGCAAGCGGAAGAGCAGGTTTCTAGCGGCGTACCTGACGTAGTGAACCTCAGGAGTTCATCACCGCGGAATCGACTGGAATTTGCCAGGTGGTTAGTCGATGGTTCGAATCCGCTTACTGCACGAGTCGTCGTCAATCGAGCTTGGGCAGTGTTCTTTGGCACGGGAATCGTGGCGACTGTGGACGACTTCGGTTTGCAAGGCGAGTACCCGTCTCATCCCGAGTTACTTGATTGGCTGGCGTTGCGATTTCAATATGACGATCAGTGGTCCTTGAAGAAGTTGCATCGACGGATCGTGAGCAGTAGTACGTATCGACAAGCGTCCTCCTATCGCGGGGAATCGGGCGAAGCCGATCCAACGAATCGACTGCTGAGTTTCTTTCCACGCGGACGGTTAGAAGCGGAGATCATCCGCGACAGCCTGCTCTTCGCTTCGGGAAAGCTAAACGTTACGCTGGGCGGCCCTCCAGTTCGCCCCCCTCAGCCGACCGGAGTTACGGAGGATACCTTCGGGGCTCCCAAGTGGAACGCGAGCAGCGGTGAAGATCGCTATCGCCGCAGTCTCTATACTTTCCAAAAACGCACTGCACCCTTTGCCATGTTTGGAACCTTTGACGCGCCCAGTGGCGAAGCGTGTATCGCGCGGCGGCCGGTTAGCAACAGTCCACTGCAAGCACTAACGCTACTGAACGATGAGATGTTTCTCGAGTTAGCCCGTGCGTTGGCGAATGAAGTCCAGTTGGAAGAGCCCACGGATACAACTCGATTGACGCGTATGTTCCGTCGCGTATTGGTGCGAGCTCCAACGCAGGTTGAGTTGCAAAAACTGGAAGCATTCTATTTGCAGCAGGTACAACGCCTGCGGAAAGTTCCGGACGCAGTCGCAGAGCTACTTGGGCAGCCGATTCCGAAGCAGCAGACGAACAGAGAGCTCGATTCGGATGTGGAGTCGGAACAAGTGGATGACTCAGTTCCAACCGTAAATGTCGAGCTTGAATCGGGACATGCTGTGCCAACGAGTGATGTGCAGCTAGCTGCATTGACGCTTGTTGCACGAGTCCTATTCGGTTTGGATGAAACGATCAACCGCGAGTGAATGGAATCGGAATTTGGCGAAGAAACCAGAAGTCAGTATTCGGAGCTTTGGCATCTACCATGAATGGGACGCCGATTCTAAAGAGCTTCCTGATGTTCGAGAATTTACTGAACGAGTGCCAGCCGAGATCGACATTGAGTTCGGTTTTGTCGTCAACATCAAAGGTGCCAAGAACCAAGAACTTGGTTACTGCATCGACCATCCCGGAATCAAGGACGATCAAGGCCGCCGCCGAGCTCCGTTTGATGGAACTGTATTCATTAAGACCAACGACTGGGACTTCTACCTGGGCGATACGATCTGGGAACCCATCGACGACAAGATCGGCTCCTGGCGCATGTATGTCGAACTCAACAGCAAGATCATCGCCGAGAAGACTTTTGAAATAGTCTTGTCAAACTCTTTCCAGTAGTTGTCTCGGATCTTGCTGAGTTGCTACTAAGAAAAGTCAGCCAGATTCGTATGAGGATTTAGGCTTTGCCTGGATTAACTATCGCAATCGGTCAAAGAACGTGGACTTATCATGCGCGGTCATAAAGTTACAAGAGCAGCGGCAATAGTTTTACTTCTTGCGCATAGCATTCAAGCTGTTGGGCAGGAGTCGAATGCTGAGGCGAAAGCTGGTAACTTGAAGGAGGTGCCCCAAAGTGAGCTGGATCGCTTGGAGAAAGAGCGGACTACGCCACAGCCGACTGACTTGATTGCAAAGATTAGTATCGCGAACAAGCCAGTTGCGAATTTGGAAGTCGAGCTCGAGATCAAACGCACGTATGGATTTTTTTCCGGCGCAGGGAATCCTCCTATATCTTCTCGGACGCCGAGCAACGACAACGGTGAGTTGCGGTTCGACAACGAAAACAATTGGATACGCGACCGAGTCGTCGGGCAGATCGCGTACGGCGATACGAGCAACGAGCTGAGGCCTGAAGAGGTAGCTCAGGAGCAAATCGATCGGTTCTCGACCTTTACTTGGAAGATTAGTGGATATTGGCCCAAGCCGAACAGCCGCATTGAGCTGAGCTCCGTTGGATCTCCGAAGCTCTGGTGCCAGCGTGATAATGACGTCGAACTCGCATTGCCCGAATTGCATTTCGTTGCCGTCCGCGCCATGGATTGGAAGTCCGAAAAGCCGTGTGCTCAAGTCAGACTGCACCTGAATACCAGGCTTCGTCAGCCGATCAAATTTCAGGATGGGCAGTTTCGAAGCGTCGATGGCTTTGCATGGACTGACCATTACGGAATCGCCCGTCTTTGGTTACCACAAGGCGACTATTCATGCTTCTTTCAATCGACTGTCGCGTTTGCCGCTATCGAGTCGAATCAGCAGAACCTTGCGAACGTCCCGATTCCAGTCTTCTCGCCAATACCTGTCCGTATGCACGGCGGCCTCGATAACTTTCGCACGGAAGCCTATGTTCGGCGAAGCAGTTGGTTTCCTGATAATCCGTCGATTCAAGTCCGTCCGCCAAGCGATGGGAAAGTAGCAATACAGGACTTGAGAATAGTAGGCCCTGAACGCATGGTGCCGTGAGCGGCGGGAGATAGGGAAGTAGTTCTCGTCATACTGGCGGACTGACAGACTCCTGCCGGCCGTCTTCTGAGTTGAGTGAACAGATTTTTTCAGAGATTCTCTGTAAGTAAATTGTTTCTCTGGCGTTTTCTTTTGCAGCCATGGCCAAGGTAGCTCGATCAGTTTGGTCGAGCTTCGTTAGTTGTTAGTTGCGCGACGGAGTTGTTGCGCAAACCGATCTGCAAGAAGAATAGACTTAGGAGTCAAGAGAATGTCAGGGAAAATGTTAGTGAATACGCTGGTCGCCTCAGGGGTGATGTTGGCAAGTCTTCTTGGGCCAAGCGAGATGTCGACACGTCTCGCGGAACAGGATAAGACTGCGCAAGCCGCGGTGTCAAAGGCCGAAACGCCGACCGTTGTGGAGAAAAAGGCGAATGCGCCGCGTGGACGTTTGCCTCGATACTATTCGGCGGTTGTCGACCCAGGTCAGAGAGACGTGATCTACCAAATTCAAAGCGAGTTTCGAATGCAACGAGCGGGATTGGAAAAGCAACTTGCCGAGCTCAAACAACAGGAACAAGAAGCGATTTTGGCGGTATTGGAGACGCCGCAGAAGAAGATGATCCAGGAGCTTCGCCGTGAAGCTGAAGTCAAGCGACTCGCTAGACAGCAGGAGGTAAGCTCGAAAGCTGCTGCCGATAAAGCGACAGCAATTGATGCAGGCAGCAGTACTGCCGACTAGCGAAGGATTTATCGAACTACCGAAATGGGTACCGAGGAATGCTCCGTGGTTTGAACGCGGGGCGTTCCGAACGATCCACGAATGCGGCTAGTTGTCACAACCCTGTGATCACCCAAGAACGAAGTGCTTTCATTTGCATCGTATTCGTTCATATAGATCGAATCTTGGGCTCGATGCTGCAATTTCGCGAGGGAATCCAACTATGCGAATAGCCTTGACGTTTGGTCTGGCTACGCGTTGATGGGAAGGGGCGGTTGATTCGAAGCGGGTTTGAACGCCTGGAGCGCCTCAACTTCGGAGTAATTGGGCCGTTAAGAGGGGGGAGTGCTAGCCTAGCCCTTCGCGCTGAACGAGGCCAGAATTCTTCCTGCCACTACGGCGTCTAGCGTAATACTTCGCGAGTCTTGGCATCTATGACGATGTGGCCTTTGGACAGTCAGCAGGCGATTTGCGCCATTGCAATTTGGTATTGAGATAGGCCAGCAAGGAAATTTGGAAGAAAAAAAGGGAGCGCTTTGATGGCTCGAGGACAACACATATTCGTTCAGTCTCAGTTTCGTGGATTGCCGTTTCAGCACCATGGCATCGACATGGGGGGCGATACAGTGATTCACTTGGCGCCCGCAAGCGGTGCTCGAGTCACAATCCACGATGAGTCCGGGGAATTTTCGGTGCGCCGAGTCTCGATGGAGGAGTTTTGTTTAGGGCAAGTCCCTCAGAGAATAGAACATCTGGATGAGCGTGATCCCGAGTCGATCGCTCTCGCCGCTGAGGCAAGTCTTGGTCGATCCGGCTACAGTCTGTTGGATGGAAACTGCGAGCACTTTGCGTGTGAATGCGCGACGGGTCGCGCCGAAAGTCGGCAGATCGAGATGGGGGAAGCGACAGTTTCGAGTATTGCTTCTATGGCAACGAAAGCGTTTTGGACTGTGTCTTCCAAGTACAGTGGTCGCTGGCTGACAAAGTCTGCCATGCGTGCTCATCCCGCCATGCTCTTGGCGGATGGAGTCGAAGTAGCGACTTTGGTTGCAGGGTGCCGAAGTGGTCTCAGCGCGACGCGATCCAGACGCTTAGCGAAGATGAGTGGCACGGCAGCTGCGGCTGGCATTGGAACGGCCATGGGTGGCCCAGCGGGGGCCGTGGCCTGCGTCGCGGTTCATGTGGGGTCATCCCATGTGGCTGAGCAGATTTGCACAACGGCCCGGAAATGGCTGGGCTCATCGCGTGAAGTGGCGAGCTAGCTCGGCCACCCAGAGGACTGCGATGCGACTACAGAAAAGTCGACATCTTCCTGTAAATCTATCCAATGCCCTTGGTCCGCCGAGGGATTCCTAGTGTCATTGAGCGTAGGCAACGCCTGTGTCATCTCGAAAGGGACCTACCGGCTGAGTAATCTGTTTCCTCACGCGAAAAGTCAGATTCTTCAATTGGCCGGGCTCCAACTGAATGACCCTTGGAAGGGCTCCGGGCGGAGTTGCTTCAAAACCTCTCCGGCTAGACTTTGGCAGTCGTGTGAACGCATCACATCACGGATTGCGAAAAGCTATCTTGCCCTTAGCTCGGATAGGGCCGTTCAAAGATGCACTACTTATCGAACGGCCGACGGCTGAGCGATGAGCTCGTCGGATAGTCTTCTGGGATCTCTGTCAGCGTGACCTCGCCAGTTGCAGCCCACTCGGTTCCGCGAAGGAGAGTCGTGATGAAGGCGACGCATTCAAAAGACAACGCGTCATGCCCCATGGCAGTGTGGAAGACGTGGCCTTTTTTGTAATCGATGACCATCATCATTGGCTCATGACGATTTGAGCCTTTGAACTTTGGGTCTGCGAACGCCGTTGCGAGGATGGTCATGTTGTTCGCTGGGCCGCGTAGTCGTTCATAGAGTTCGTCTGAGGTGTGCAACCAGCTTGTTGGCAAGCCCTTCGTAATCGGGTGATTTGTATTCCGTACGACGACTTGGTACTCATGCCGCGGACCGTGGCCCCCGCCGCTACCTTTCGATGTGTCACGCACTTCTTCCAGCTTATCGTTCAGGTAAACGTAAGGCCCGGCCAACTCATCGCGGCCACCCCAACCGCCGAGCCCGATCATCTTGTTGTACTCGTCCCATTCTGGGAACGAATTGTTGGCTGCGTGGATTACGACGAGACCGCCGCCGGACTGCATATAGGCCTCGAAGGCCGCTTGAGTTTTCTTCGGCCAGGCGGCTGCATTCCAACCGAAATTGCTGACAACTACATCGTAGGCGGCGAAGTCGGGCGCGAAATTTGGATCGCTCTTCGGTTGCTGAGTTATTTCCGTCGAAACGCCAGCGAGCGGAAATTTGTCGAGAAACTCATCGCCCTTCCATGTGTACTTGGTCCGCTCGATGTCGACATCAAACCGACCGCTCTGCTCATAGTACTCCTTCATCATCATCGTAGTTTTTGGCCAAGCACCGTGATTGTTTTGACCGTCGACGATGAGCACTTTGAGCTTCTCATCTGCACTGACACTGCAGGCTCCGAAAAGTGTCAGGGCGATTGCAACAAGTAGAGAATGAATCTTCATTTGGTAGGCTCCGAGAGGATGGGGATTTGACTTAAGGCGAGTGAACACACCAATCATGTTTACTTTAACCAAGTCACTGACGAGCTGACTGTGGCAAGCGACGTTTTCGTTCAACGGGGTTTTCTAAGCGGTGTGAATCGCTCGCTTTGACACCGCCATGGCGGCTTCGTGCATCAGTTCTGACAGGGTTGGGTGGGCATGGCAGCACCGGGCGATGTCCTCGCTACTGGCTCCGAATTCCATTGCGGCGACGGCTTCAGCGATCAAGTCGCCAGCACGCGCTCCAATGATGTGGACACCCAACACGCGGTCTGTCTTGGCATCCGCCAGCAATTTGACTCGGCCGTTGGTATCACCGAGTGCCATTGCTCTACCGCTTGCGCCGTAGGGGCAGATTCCCTTGATGTATTCAATGCCCGCTTCCTTCAGTTGCTCTTCTGTGTTGCCGACCGAAGCGATTTCGGGATTTGTGTAGACGATGGCTGGGATGGCATTGTAATTCACATGGCTCTTCATGCCGGTGAGCCGTTCGACACAGACGATGCCTTCTTCACTCGCCTTATGTGCGAGCATCGCTCCGCCGATCAAATCGCCGATTGCGTAGAGACCCTTTACGGCAGTTTGGTAGTTCTCATCGACCGGTATGAAACCGCGTTTGTCCGTTTCGACTCCGACCGACTCTAGTCCAAGGTCATCTGAGCACGGAGCGCGACCAGTCGACAGTAGCACTCGATCGCAGTGAATGGGCTCACTGTCTTTGCACTGAACAATGCATTTGCCGTTCTCAACGCGAGCGCTTTCAACCCAGCTACCGGTTCGGAACTCTAGTCCTTGTTTCGTGAATGTGCGGACGGCAATTTGTCCGATCTCATGATCGAGGCCAGCCAACACGCGATCCATTGCCTCCAAGACGATCACTTTGCTGCCCAGGCGGCTCCAGACACTGCCCAGCTCGAGCCCGATGTAGCCGCCGCCGATGACGACGAGCGTTTCGGGTACCGAATCGTACTTCAGTGCTGCCGTGCTATCACCGATAAGGTCGCCATCCATTTCGATTCCGCGCATCGTAGCGGGGCGACTGCCCGTTGCGAGGATAATGTGCTTAGCGCGGATACGAGCGTTGGATTTTCCGGACACTTCCACTTCATCGACAGATGCCAGCTTACCACGGCCCTGATACATCGTCACTTTGTTGCGCTTCAGCAGCATCGAAATGCCACCCGTCAATTGGGAAACGATCTTGTCCTTGCGTGCCAACATGGTCTGCAAGTCCAGTTGGACTTCGGGCACCTTGATGCCGTGATCGCCGAAGTGGTTCTTGGATTCTTCGTACAAGTGGCTGGATTCGAGCAGAGCTTTGCTGGGGATGCATCCGACTCGTAGACAAGTGCCTCCAAACACATCGTTCTCGTCAATACAGGCGGCGTTCATACCCAACTGGGCCGCGCGAATTGCCGCTACGTAGCCGCCTGGTCCACCGCCGATTACAACGCAATCATGCTCAACAGTACTCATTGATTTGGTTCTTATTTCGCTAACATTCGGGAATCAACATCGAGTTTATTGGGAAGCGAAAGCCGCCAGATATGCGGTCTTCACCCTGAGACGTTAAGGATAACAACAGGGTCGTTTGTCTAGCAGGGGGAAAGCCGGTCAAGTCCGCGTTTCGTGCTGAGTAGTCTTCGTGTCATTGGGCTGGTTGGAGGGCCCGGCTAGCTTCATCCACGGGCAAGAAACGTCCGCGAGTGAGGTGGTTGATGCCTATTCGGCACGCGATTTCAACAAGCTGCCGAAGCACATGAGAGCAGCGGAAACGCGGATTGGTTATCATAGCAACTGGCGGCTAGCGAAAATCGACTACCTCTAGCCTCCGCGAAGTCGCCTGCCGGTTGAACTGCGTTACTGCCAATATCCTTGGCTGAGCTTCCCCACCGAATCTGTGAATAGGTTTTTCTCATGCGTTTGACAGCCCTGCCCTGCACGTTTTTTCTAATGGTGACGCTTGCGATCGCGCCCAGCTTACAAGCCTCGGATCGACTTATTTTTGATCCGCCAGCAGGGGCCGAAGCGGCGAAGCATATCGTGCTGGTCTCGGGCGACGAGGAGTATCGTACTGAAGAAACGATGCCGATGCTTGGGAAATTGTTGAGCCAGAAACACGGCTTCAAATGTACGGTGCTCTTTTCACTCGCTGCGGACGGCCTGGGGTACATCGACTGCAACAACCAAGCAGGCGTAGTTGGCTGGGAAGAGTTGGACGACGCGGATCTGATGATCATCGGTACGCGCTTCCGCAAGCCAAGCGTTGAAGATTCCAAGTATGTGACCGATTTTCTGAACGCAGGAAAGCCGATCATCGGCATTCGGACATCGACACATGCATTCAACGGCGCGGGCGAGTTTGGTGGTATCCCTTATGCAAAGTTTGGGCGGAAAATTCTTGGTGAAGAGTGGGTGTCTCATCACGGCAAGCACAGAGAGGAAGGGGCACGCAGCTTCGTTGAAGATGAGTTCGCGGACCACCCTGTTCTCAGCGGAGTGGGCGAGATCTTTTGTCCCTCCGACGTGTACGGTGTAGTTCACCTTGAAGATGCCGACAAGATTCTCATGCGGGCTGGTGTGACGAAGACACTTGACCCGAAATCAGAGCTTGTAGAGGGCGGGAAGAACGATCCGATGCAACCCTTCGTTTGGATGCGCGAGTACAAGAGGCCCGACGGGTCCGGCACTGGTTCTTCACTTTGTACGACTGGTGGAGCGTCGGTGGACTTCGTTGATAAGGATCTTCGCCGATTGATTGTCAACGCCTCCTACCATTTGACGGGCCAGGACGTTCCCGCAGAGGCCGACGTCAGTTATGTGGATCCGTTCTATCCGAGCTTTTACGGATTTATTCGCGAGGAAGGCTACTTTGCGAAACTCAATCGGCGCCCCGAGGACTTCGCTTTGGGCAAATCTCCCCTAGCACCAGATCCAAAGAGTGCGCCAGAGTGGAACTTTCGGCCGAGGCCGCGCGGCGAAGCGGTCGGTAAGTAGCTCGTAGTTCCAAGGATCGGGCAACACTTGCGAATCCGGACGAATGATTTGGAGGCGAAAATGCGCGCTTACACACTGTTCAGTCTCTGTTACGCGTGCTTGTTTTGTTTTCAGAATACGGCGATCAACGCCGACGAACGCCTCGACTTCTTCGAGTCGAGAATTCGGCCGGTGCTCGTTGAGCATTGTTACGAGTGCCACAACAGCCAGTCTTTGGCCGAGGCAGGGTTGGCGTTGGACCATCGTTCGCCCCTCGTGAAGGGCGGCGAACGTGGACCAATACTCGACTTGGACAATCCAAGTGAGAGCTTAATGCTACGTGTCGTTCGGCACGAAGTTGAAGGCGTCGAAATGCCTGAAGGTGGGAGCAAGCTGGCTCCCTCGATTATTGCTGATCTGGAGAAGTGGATTCGCGACGGAGCAGTCGATCCACGCAGCCAGCCACCGTCTACCGAGGAGTTGCGAGATGCAACTTCGTGGGAGGCTGTTCGCGAAAAGAGAAAACGTTGGTGGAGTTTTCAGCCGATTCACCCTGTGGAGCCACCTGGGAGCAGCGGATCGGACATCGATGCGTTTGTTGCTGATGCGTTGACGAAAGCAGGGTTGGAGGTTGCTCCGCCTGCGAGCAAGCAAGTTCTCTTGCGGCGTCTCTCTTTCGCTTTAACCGGATTGTCTGCTTCGGAGGAACTGGCGGCAAACTTCTACAACGACACGACGCCCCAAGCCTTTGAGCGAGTCGTGGATCGCATGTTGGAGTCTTCGCAGTACGGTGAACGCTGGGCACGCCACTGGATGGATTGGATTCGCTACGCAGAATCGCATGGTAGCGAAGGTGATCCGGTCATTGAAAACGCTTGGATGTATCGCGATTACCTAATTCGCGCCCTGAATGATGACGTTCCTTACAACCAGTTGGTGAAAGAGCACATCGCTGGTGATTTGTTGGATGCTCCCAGGATCAATATGTCGCTCGGGCTAAATGAGTCGCTTATTGCAACTGCGCATTGGAGGATGGTGTTCCACGGCTTTGCTCCTACGGACGCGTTGGAAGAGAAGGTTCGTTTCACGGACGATCAGATTGATGCTTTCTCGAAAGCCTTTCTGGGACTCACTGTCAGTTGTGCTCGATGTCACAATCATAAGTTCGATCCCATCAGCCAAGCCGACTACTACGCTCTCTTTGGGATCCTGGGTTCAACTCGACCTGGACGCTCCGTTGCTGAAGTTGCAAGCAGGCAGCGAACTAACTTGGATGACCTGAGGAGCTTGAAAGAGGCGATTCGGAAAACGGTAGCCGACGAGTGGTTGTCGCTCCTGAAGGGAGGAGGGCCGAGAGTTTCGTCTGCAGAAGTCGACAGTCCGTTAGGCCGACTCTTGCGGATCGATTCGACACAGTTTGAGGACGCTTGGGCGCAGGCGATTCAGTCGCAAGCGGACTCGTTGGCTAAGCGTCGTGCTTTTCGCGTGCAGCCAAGGAGACTCTCTTGGTCGAGCCAGGACGGCGAGTTTCAGCACTGGTATCGCACGGGAATCGGGCTTGAGCCTGCTGCCCGTATTGGCGACTTCCGTATTGCGATGGACGGCGACGTGGCCATTGAGACTATATTTCCAACTGCGGCAGTTTCTGGAGCCATTTCTGACAAACATGCTGCACGACTCGAGTCGCCCGCGTTTCAACTGGATGGTGAAAGCGATTTGTGGCTGCTAGTAACGGGCGGCGGAAACGCAGGCTTGCGATATGCGGTTCGGAATTATCCACGGGATGGTACGGTCTATCCGGTACGCAGGCTTAACCAGGAGCAGTTTGGCTGGCGCTGGGAAAAGTTCGACTTGGCGTATTGGAATGGCGACGATGTTCACATCGAGCTAACGGCGGCGAAGGACGCGCCGCTTTTGACTCGCGACAACCCACGTTCGTGGTTCGGTATTCGGTCCGCAGTCCTATTACCGCATGGGGCCCAGGGCCCTCCGCCGCTAGATCGCGAATGCCTCGACTGGATCCTCGTGGAACCGCAGCCGAAGAGTAAGGTGCAATTGCTTGAACTCTTGCAAAGGCGAATTGTTGCAGCGGTCTCAAGATGGCGTGACTTCAAAACGACTCAGGAAGACGCGTTGTTGTTGGAGGAATGTCGCCGGGTTGGAGTTCTGCCTACAAAGCTCCAGGATCTGCCGAAAGCAGCTGCTCAGATCCAACGATATCGGGAGCTGGAAGCGGACGTTCCGAGTCCGAAACGCGTGCCGACTTTGTCTGAATGGCGGGCTGCGGACCAAGCTCTCTTCGAACGGGGCGATCACAAGAAACCTGGAGATTTGATTCCGCGACGCTTTCTCGAGTGCATCGATCCCTCGCCCTACGAGGCCTCCAACAGCGGTCGGCTAGAGCTCGCCGCTGATCTATTGCGGGAGGACAATCCTCTAACGAGTCGTGTTATTGTAAATCGTGTTTGGCACCATTTGTTCGGCGCAGGCTTGGTGACAACTTGCGACAATTTTGGGCGATTGGGAACCGAACCCACGCACCCCGAGTTGCTCGACTACTTGGCCCATGAGTTTCGTACTACGCACGGGTGGAGTATTAAGTCGTTGATTCGTGCAATCGTAACTTCAGACGCTTGGAAACGCTCGAGTCAAATTCCCGCGAGGGCCACCGAGTTGGATCCGGCGAATCGGCTTCTGTCTCATGCCAACGCGAGACGCCTTGAAGCGGAGGCGATTCGCGATCAAATTTTGCGAGCGTCGGGGCGGCTTTCAGAAGAGATGTTTGGGCCACCAGAGCGAGGCAGCTCTGCGCGTCGCAGCGTTTACATCTCGGTTATTCGCAATCAGCTCGACCCGTTTTTGTCGACTTTCGACGCGCCCGTGCCATTTGGGCCCAAAGGCCGTCGAGATGTGACAAATGTACCAGCTCAGTCACTCTTAATGCTCAACGACCCATTTGTAATCAAGTCGGCTGAGACGCTTGCAAGCCAGTTTGAGCCTGAATTAGACGATCGAAGTTTCGCGACTGAAGTCTGGCGACGATGTCTTTCTCGAAAACCGACAGAAACGGAACGCGACGCCGCAATTCAGATGCTCCGAGAGTTGCGTGCCGACTATCGAGAGCGGCGTCAAACGAGGAAGCGTCTCTCTGCCTCGCTTGATGCTGTTACCGCGGAGGAACACGAAATCCTCGAGCCTATTCGTCGGCAGCTATCCGACGGTACTTCGGGAAAGGCTGATCTGCAACCGACGTCTGCTTGGGATTTTACTTATGGTGCTAGTGACCAGGTGGGCGATCTCGATCTTAGCCTAGTTGGATCTGCGGAGATCAAGGAAGGTGCTCTTTGCCTTGATGGCAACGGGTACGCTGCCACGGGGCCTCTGCAGAACGAGGTAGTTGGGAAGTCTTTCGAAGTTCTGCTGGAGTTGCCTGATTTGAACCAGCGACGCGGGGCTGCCATGTCTCTGCAGACCACAAATGGAGTCCTCTTTGATGGGCTGGTTTATGCAGAGCGCGAGCCGCAACGCTGGATGTCAGGCTCCAACAACTTTGCTCGTACCGATGACTTTGGCGGGCCTGCAGAGACAGCCCAGAATGTGCGGATCCATCTTATCGCTACCTACAGCAAGGACGGAACGATCGCTTGTTACCGAAACGGAGTTCTGTACGGTCGGCCCTACAAAGCCAGCGTCCAGGAGTTCCAAGCAGGCGAGTCTCAAATCTTGCTTGGCCTGCGTCACGGTACGGGAGTTTCGCCGGGGCGAATGTTAAAGGCGAGCATCTTCGAGGCTAGATTCTATGCGCGGATTCTGACGGCAGACGAAGTTCAATTGGCGGCTTCTGCGGCGGGCATTGTCACAGATGCAAATCTGCTTGCGCGAGTCAGTCCGCTGGAGAAAAGACGCGTGCTCGAACTGCGAAGGAGAAAGACCTCGCTTCAAGCTGAGTTAGATCGCCCCGGCATCATCGCGCGTGAGCAGCAGGCGCGAGTCGACTTAGTGCACGCTGTGTTTAACCTGAAGGAGTTTATTTATGTTCGTTGACAAGTCACGACGAGCGTTCCTTCGACAATCCAGTAGCGGTTTCGGGATGTTGGCGCTTTCCGGACTGCTTGCAGAGCAATGCAGCGGAGGACTGAAACGGCCTTCTGCGAAAGCCAAGAACGTCGTCTTGTGTTACATGTCCGGCGGCGTTTCGCATGTCGACTCCTTCGATCCCAAGCCGCGACTCAATGCCGACCATGGCAAATCAATGCCAACCAAAGTCGAGCGAACTCAGTTCAACAATAACGGCAAGATCTTTGGAAGTCCCTTCGAGTTCAACGCCTCGGGTGAGAGCGGGTTACCGATCAGTGATATTTTTCCGCAGCTGGCAACACGGGCGGACAACCTAGCTGTTGTTCGTTCGATGACCACGAATGTCAACGAACACGCTCAAGCCAATTTTGCAGCGCACACAGGTTTTCCATTTCTGGGGCATCCAAGTGCAGGCGCGTGGATAAGTTACGGATTGGGTTCTGCAAACAACGACCTGCCATCGTACGTTGTTTTGCAAAGCGGTGGTGCGGTGCCGCCGCACGGTGGAGTGGGCCTTTTCAGCAGTGGCTTCCTGCCAGCTCAGCACGAAGCGTCTGTCTTGAAGGCGGATACAAGGCCCGCAATTCGCAACATTAATCCGGCACAGAGCGTGGAGGTTCAACGCAGGAAGTTAGACTTCATCAATCGGATCGACAGTACGTTCCTGGCACGAACAGAATCCAATCCAGGCATCGATGCGGCGATTCGTAACTATGAAACAGCTTATCGCATGCAATCGGAAGTCCCGACACTGTGCGACATCTCAGGTGAGTCGCAAGCCACACTCGATCGATATGGAGTCACGGACTCAGACAAGCAATGTGCCGCCTACGCCCGCCAGGCGTTATTGGCGCGTCGTCTGATCGAAAAAGGCGTCCGCTTTGTTGAGCTATCTTGTCTGACAAAGAGTATCGGGGCCGGAGGAGCCCCCAACCCGTGGGATCAACATGGCGAGCTGGAGCGAGGCCACAGAGCCATGGCCTATCAAGTTGACCGCCCTATCGCGGCGCTAATTGCTGATCTTGAAGAACGTGGGCTACTCGACGAAACGATCATTGTTTTCACGGGTGAGTTTGGGCGTACTCCGTTTTCGCAAGGATCGAATGGACGAGATCACAATCCGTTTGGATTTAGTATGTGGCTAGCTGGAGGCGGTTTTAAGGGTGGAACCGCCTATGGAGCAACCGATGAGCTTGGCTATCATGCGGTCGAGAATCCCGTCACGTTTTATGATATTTGGGCAACCGTATTGCATCAGTTGGGGATCGATCACGAACAGCTTACGTACAGATTTGGTGGCCGCGACTTCCGACTAACTGACGTGCATGGACACGTACTCAATGAAATCATCACCTAGAACGCTCTAGGGCTCACGGCCTCGTTTCGCTAGACTCGGAACAAATGAGTCCGTTCTGATCAATGCCGCAGCTGTCTCACGACGCGATCGCCGCAACTCAAAGTGGAAGTCGACAGGTTACCAGCGCCTCTTTAGCCCCACATTCGATGAGGAGTTCTGCTGAGCGATGAAGCGATTTGCTGCTGGCCCGCTGAACTGCCGACTGTTGATTGGCTGTAACTCGATTTGCTTCAGGGTTGTCGCGGTAGTCGCGATTTGCCTCGTAGTCTCAATGGCTGATTCGCTGGCGGATGAACGAAGCCAGTGGCCAGTTGAATTCGACGTGGGTTCTTTTCGCGTCCATAGTGATTTTGAGTTTGCAGAACGTTCCGCGCTGGCAGGCGAGTTGAAGTCGATCGATCACGAGGTTCGTGGACTACTGGCATTGGGTGAGTCGAAGGCCCGAGTCCATATCGTTCTGTTCCGATCGAACGCCGAATATCGGCGCTACATGCGGGCCTATTTTCCGCAGCTACCGGAACGCAGAGCGATGTTCTTGCAGGACCGAGGTCCCGGGATGTTGTTTACTCACTGGCACCCTGACGTGGTCACCGACTTGAGGCACGAGATGACTCATGCCCTTTTGAACCAGAATGGCCAAGCACTACCACTTTGGTTGGATGAGGGGATTGCGGAGTACTTTGAGGTTCCCAAGGCGGAACGCTTTGGAGGTAATCCCTATGCTCTGTCCATCCGAGAAACCTTGAAAGCTGGCGATGTGCAATCGATGCAAGATTTAAGCGGTCGAACACAGGTTCGCGAATTCGCCGATCGAGATTATCGCGATAGTTGGGCTTGGGTTCACTTCGCACTGCACCGCAACGAGAGTACACGGCGCGTGCTGCAAGAGTGCCTAGTCTCCCAGACGAGTACTCCGGGGAATTCGGCGACTTTGCGTTTCGAACGCGCGCTACGCAAAATCTTCCCCAATCTGGAACGTGAGTTCGCGCGGCACTTTCAGAGCTTGGAGCTTCAAGCGAAAGAGCGTTGATGTGAAATCGTCGCGAGCCCCAATACTCATCTAGACTTGCTTGCCGGAACAATCGGACTCACAGGCCTTATTCGTCCAAAGTGATTCGCGGCAAGATTCTTTCTTCACTCGAGCTCCAGGGTTCGATAACTCAAGGGTACGTCTACACAAAGACGGCATTTGACCGAATGCCAAGCAGGGTGACCCCATCAGGTTCAAAGGTGCGTTATGGAATTCAACCGAAATCGCTACTTTATGTTCGGCGTACTCATGCTGCTGCTCGGTATTCAATTCCGCATGGTAAATTCCTTCGTTCTGAATGAATCCGGTACGCGAGCTCTGGCAAGGATTGCCCAAGAGTCACAATTGGCCTCGCAAGACTTCACCAGTGAACTCTACCTCAATGCGCATCCGAATCCTCGCAAGACCATCCGTCCACCAGGATGGTTGGGCTGGGTGTTGCTGACTGCCGGCGGCGTCATCTGCCTTCACGCGATGGTACTGCCGCCCCACAAAGACTGACATTGCGGACCGTTCCGCTCGCGAGCTTGTTCGGCTGCTCTCGGACACGGAATTTCCATGAAATTTGGGCAAGTCCGGCTCCCCGTGACCGAACGTGTCCAGGGTGCGACGATCCTAGGACTAACGGTAAGTCACTTTGATCGGAGCACCAATCCATGCGTAATCTCTTACAGCGAGCGATGTACCAAGCAGATGATGTAGTCGTCAGCCTCGAGTACTTCGATTCGAAAGGACTGAGGACCAGACGCGTTGTGAGCCCGATCCGATTCGTAGGCAAGGATCGCTTCTTGGCACTGTGTCTCTGTCGCGGAGAACCACGCCAGTTCTATCTCAAGCGATGCGAGAATCTAGCGCTACGAAACGCCAATGACTACGTCATGCCTGTTGCCATCGAGGAATGCCCTCCGCTTGGCTCAGAAGTAGCTGTTGCGAGTTAGACGTTACCCCGCGCCAGGATGCCCCAATTTCCTCCGGAGCTGACCTTCGCTGAGTTGCCTTCCACTTGTCGCCAAAGTGTGAACGCAAAAAAACAACTTGCCGCGAGGCTTACGCACGTTGCGTCTTCACGAATCTAAATCGTTGTATCAATTGGAAGAATCGAGCAATTCGAGGAACTCAGTTTTGCTGATTCCTCCTGCACGCCAATCGACCACAGTCCCCTTCGGGTTGCAAACGATTGTGACTGGTGGACCTTTGACTTGATAGGTGGTCATTAGCTCAGCACTTTCTGGGGCGTCCACGTCGATTGCTACTGGGACGAATTCTGCATTGACCAACGCCCGAACCTGTTCGTCTGCCCAAACTTGCCGTTTCATTATGCGGCAGGGGACGCACCAAGTGCCGGTGAAATAGAGGATGATTGGTCTGCCGGTTCGGGCGGCTTGCCGCTGAGCCGAAGCGTAGTCGTCCGCCCAAGCGATGTCATTGGAAGGAACGTAGAAGCAATAACCGGCGTAAGCCAGTGATGCGACCAGGAATGTCAGCCAGAAGCTTCGCCAGAAATGGAAAAAGGGTTTTCGCGGGAGTGGTGATTCACTTCCGTCGGGCAACGAAATATCGGATTGGGTGTCGTTCATGCTGGCTCTCGATTGAGGGTGCGGGCTTACGTCTCTAACAAGGCAACCGCTATCGGGATCGACGACCCGCCACTGGTTTAGAGAAAAACGTAGGCAGCCAACTCAAACGGCTTTGAGAGACCTCAGCAGTAGCGTTCTTCCCAGGTTTTGAGCTGGCTGAGAAGGGCTTCATCTGATTCGATCGCCCCAGTGCGTTGGCGCGATTGAAAATCGGTTTGAAGGGCGTCGAGTTCTCCGGCGACTTGATTCAAGCCGCCCTCCTTTAGCCGATCCACGAAGAGAGTGCCGTCCAAGTGGTCTGACTCGTGCTGCATGATACGCGCTTCAAAGCCGGAAAAGTCCTCGTCGATTTCTTTACCGGTTAGATCAAAGGCGTTCAGGTGGATTGTCTTGGCACGGACGACATTGCCGTGAACGTTGGGAAGGCTAAGGCAACCTTCTTCGGACTCTTCATTGCCCCGCGGTTTGGTGATGACGGGATTAATTAGCACCCGCTCCTCTCCCTCGCCTTTACGGCCGGTGGGATTCATTACAAACAGACGGATTGGTAGGTCGACTTGCGTGGCTGCCAGACCTACTCCGCTATGCTCGTACATCAATTCGAACATACGTGCGACCAACTGCTTGAGCATACCGTCGACTTTGCGAATCGGCTTTGCTTCGACACGCAGCGTGGGATGGGGAAACGTGATGATCGCCAAGGCTGCGACGGGATCTTCGACGGGCATGGGGCTTGTTCCGCTTAGGTTGCTCAAAACCGTATTTTTCATCCCGCGCCCCGAATTCGGAACCCCAAAACTTAGAATACGGGGTGAGCCGCGCATAATCTGCGGTAACCCGGGAGCGTCACGTTACTCCTCCATAAGTTCAGCTAACCACCGGTGCCAGTGGGCGATCTGGTCGGGGCTGAGAGTCGAGCCAGATTCGTCGCTCAACGCTACGGATTCGCCAGAGCCTGGGCGTACGAGCGAGCCTTCTAAGATACCGTTTCCGTCGATATCCAACTTGAGTTGCAAAGCCTCGTCGGCAGTACGCTCGGGAAACGCCGAGACTGGGTCTGAATATTCCAATTTCAACCAGCTACTTGATCCAAGGCCACAACTTTCGATCAGTTGCAGTTCAGGCAGTGCGCTGCTCACCCCCTCTATCACTTTCGGCCGAATTGTACGAGAGTGCGAGGTCGGCGTAGGCTTGCCTTTTTCGATCAAGATTCGCGGTTTCAACTGCGAATTCTTGCCTTCTGTAAGCACGGCGATGTCATAGGAAGTGCAACCAACCGCTTTGGGGCTGAGGCGGCTGCGGTGGGAAAAGGAGCTGAGACGGTTCGCTTGAATGGCCGCGCCTCGGGCGACGTCAGTCTTCTCAAGCCAGGTGATTTCGACGTCGTGCGGAATCGACTCGCGAACCACTTTCTGAAGGGAGGGCATGCGCATCATGGACCCGAGAACAAGGACTCGGTCAATTTCTGCCGCATCCATGTTTGCCATTGAGCAGGCGCCTGCAATCGCTTTTTGAATTGAGACGGTCAACTCGGGGGCAATCTTGGCAATGCCAGCTTCAGTAACCATCTGCTGGATTGAAGCGCCTTGCCAATCGAATCTCACTTCGACTCGACCGCTGCTGGTGAGCTGATTCATGGCAATCTCAATGGTGCGCTGCAAACGCGTCGCTGCTGCGACGTCCTTTCGGATGTCTTTTCCAGTCTTCTGCTTTAAGGTCTGCGAGAAATACTGGATCAAAAGGTGCTGCCAACGTTGTTGCCCTAATTTCCAATTGCCGCAGACGCCAATTTGTTTTGCCGTGGTGCCGCGCGCGTGAATGATGCTCGCGTCTAGCCCGGTGCCGGAAAGCTGCACTACGAGGACGCGGTCATCGGCGGCGATTTGAGTTTGGTCGGAATCTGCGAGTCGGCAATGTAAGTCAAGCCAACTGAGCGTTGCTGCTAGCGGTTTGTCGAGCAACTGGATCAGTTCCACTCCGGCGATTTGGCATGCTGTCCGGACTCCGCGTCGGTGTAGCTGACCGTAGCAAGCCGGAACGGTCACAATCACACTCTGGCTGAACTCAGTGGCCTCCGAGGAGTTGTTTACGATCTTTCGGATGAATGCTGCCAGGATGACTTCAGGTGGAACGAGTTTGCCCCCGAATTTTCGCTGGATTTTCTCTTGTCCAATGAAACGTTGAATACTGTGGAAAATCTTCTCTGGATCCACCTGACGCTGTGCAGACGCGTCGGCTCCAATTCGTACTTTGCGGCCATTGCTCCACAGCATATTTCGCAAGTACATCGGATTGCCATCGCCTTGTGCGATCACCTGAGGGCCAGTCTCCGGATCGAAATAGGCCGCGGTAGAGGTGAGTAGACCCAAGTCGATGCAAACAATTTGCGACTTTTTCGCAAGCGTGGACATGCCGTAAGCGGCGCTAGTCGGCGTGTCTTTGGCCAGGCGAAAAGCCCCCTTCTTCAGTGGGCTCCCGGAAGATAATTCAGCGGACAAAGAGAGCTCTTCGATGTTCTTCAGCATTTCCGCGGCGGTGTTATAGCGATGATCGGGATCTTTGGCGATCAAACGTTGGAAGATTGAGTCCAGTCGTAAATCCAAGTCGCTGCGTGCTTCGAAAAGAGGGGGCGGCTCTTCGTTCATTTGAGCTCTTGCGACTTGCATCGACTCGCCGGTGAACATCGGCTTGCCGGTCACTAGGTAAAACAGTGTCGCACCAAGGCTGTACAAATCGCCTCGACCGTCGACGGCATCTGGGTTCTCGATTTGCTCAGGCGACATGTACTCCGGAGTGCCCATTAAGAATTTTTTCTTGGAGTCCGATGCGCCTTTAGTTGAGATCCGCGCTAAACCGAAGTCGAGGACTTTGAGTTTGCCTTCTTGGTCGAGGATCAAGTTACTGGGTTTGATGTCGCGGTGCACGACGCCCAGGCTGTGTGCATACTCGAGAGCTCTACCGACTTGCACAATCGCACTGACAGCTTCCTCTTGAGAGAGTGGCCCTGCTCGTTGAATACGCGAGGAAAGCACTTCTCCATTGACCAACTCCATCACCAGGTAATGTAGCTGTCCGGCACTGCCCGCATCGAAGGCCGTGACAATGTTGGGGTGCATGAGTTTCGCGACGGCGCGAATCTCCGAGAAAAACTGCTGTAGCGTGTTGGGACGCTTTGCGATTTCTTGGCTTAAGATCTTCAGCGCAACTTCGCGATTCATCGTACGGTGCTCGGCGCGGAACACCTTTCCCATGCCTCCAGCCCCGATCTGTTCGATGAGCAGGTACTCACCAACGACTCCCACGAGATTTGCGTTCGCAGTCGCTTCTGCCGAGTCGTTGATCTCAAGATCTAGATCGTCGCTTTCGAACCCGGAGTTCGAATCGCCGGAAACGAAATGAGTCGCGTCGTTCACGTGCTCCTCGTTCGGGTCCGCTGGATTGGATGGGGGCATGACGACAAGCCGTACTTTTGTAACTGTGGAGAGAAGCCGCAGATGCCTCAGCGCATCCTGCACGAGAAAACTGCACGAGAAAAGCTACATGGGCTAAGGACCCACATTCTAAACGGAAGCGATTGGGGCCGACGCGAATACTCACAAACTCGGGTTTCCTTCGGCGCTAACCTAAAATAGTGGGAGGCTTTGTACCTGTTGCATGGGCGGTTCTAGGCAAGGCAGTAAAATAGTGAGTGCCTAAAATGTAGGTCCCGGGTCGGTGGGAAAGCCGCGGCCAGATTCGGTAAAACGCGTATCCAGAGTCTTTGATCCGGCAAATTGTTGCTTCTTGTCGGCCTTCTGCGGTTTGAGAGGTGGGCGAAAAGGTCGCAGAGCTTTAGATTCATACGGTGATTTGCAGGTTAAGAGAATTTATATCTAAGATGACATCCACCACTGTTAGCAACCCAATGAGCTCTTCTTCAGTCGACAAGAATGGCGGCAAAGTTCGCGACATGTTCGCGCAGATCGCCCCTCGATACGATTTAATGAACCACATGTTGTCGCTGGGGATCGACATCACATGGCGGAAAAAAGTCCTCAAACTATTGCGACTGGACGGAGCTCTGCCAGTCCTTGATTGCTGCACCGGTACTGGCGATTTGGCCTTGATGATGGCGAAGCATGGTGGCGGGAGGTTCGAAGTTATTGGAACGGATTTTTGTGCTCCGATGCTAGAGCTAGCGGACAAAAAACATCAGAAGAGCCACTCCGAGTTCTCAGTTCAATTTCAGGAAGCAGACTCGCAAGAGCTGCCTTTCCACGAGTGCACGTTCCAAGCCGTCACCGTTGCATTCGGTCTTCGCAATGTGGAAGACACCGATAAGGGGCTGCGGGAGATGGTTCGAGTGTGTGCTCCAGGCGGACAAGTGTGTGTTCTTGAGTTTTCTAAGCCCACCGCGCCGGGTTTGAAGCAGCTTTATCAGACTTACTTTCAACGGGTTTTGCCGCGAGTCGGGCAAGCACTCGCGAGCAACGACCGTGGGGCATACGAGTACTTACCGAACAGCGTTGCGAGTTTTCCATGCGGCAGAGAGTTGGCAGACCGAATGGAGGCAGCTGGACTTGAAGGCGTTTCGGTTACACCGCTGACACTCGGTGTTGCCTCAATTTACATCGGAGACAAACCGGCGGCTGCCTGAGAGCCACTGAAGCGAAACCGTTCAGGCAAGCGGCAAGCGTGTTGCCACTACAAGATATTGGAAACAAGGTACGGCGGACAAAGTGGACTCCACATCGACGGCGTCTGCGTACCAAAGTTTAAAAGTGTTTGCCACGCGAGAAGTACTTTCCGAATTTTTCTATGCAAGTTGTTTTGGATTTGTTTAGTTGCAAACTTCAGTCCGTTGAGCACTCTTTGATGATGGTTGAGTAGACCGAACGTGCTCTATCGTAGGCAGCTTTGGCGGCTTCGATTTCTTCAGGTCGAATTAGGTTCTTCTTTTGATTCCAGCAGACGTCGACTGCGTCACGACACCACTGGGCGCTCTTTCGGCTCGCGCGGATTGGTTTGTCTGCAACTTCGACGAATATGGGATTCGAATGTACCGAGGGTAAGATCCGAACGGCAACCCAAGAGGAACTCTCAATATCGATGTCGAATTGCAACTCGTGCAAGCTGCCGTCGGCATTGATCTCGCGTCGAGCTGCAACTTGTCCATTGACGATCAACTCGACAGGGACTTTTCGTGTTTGATTGACCCTAGCACGTTCCAAGTGCCAGTACGGCTTCTCATCTAAACGACGCGCCGCGATTCGCTTTCCTTGATCATCTTGTTTGGCAGGTAGCAAGGCTGCAACGGTGCATTTGACCACGCGGCTGCCTGCGGTCTGCACGGTCATGCGACTTGCTTTACCCGCGCCGTTGACTTGCCCTAGTTGCTGTCCGTCGATCGAGAATTGCGTCAAGTGGCTCATGCCGTCGCTGACATAACTCCTGCCATCACGCAGTCCCTTAACCCAGTCCTCGTAACGCAATTCAGAAGAAATCGCTTCTGGTAGATGGACATAGCTTCGCCCCAAACCAACGCGTTCTCCATAGATGCAGGGGAAATCGGTCTCACCTGAGATTCTGGTTTCAAAACCACAGTTTAAGGTGTGGTACCAGATGTTGAGCTCCCAAATTGCTGGCGTATCAACTGCACTGATGAAATCGCAAACGCCCTGAGTCGTCGCGACGATAAACTCATTCGCACCGATACCGTCAAAAGGCGGCATCGCATAGTCGGGCAGTTTATCTGCAGCACGCCCCTTGGACCCTCGGCCTCCACCCCAGGTGTTCGGCAGCCCACCGCGTTTGCCGCTAGGTAAATAATCCGGAAGCGCAAGTCCCCAGCCACTGTGGCTGTATCCCACGATGCCCCCCTGCTCTTTTCCCCATTGCAAAACCGGGAGTGTCCAACTTGGCCACTCTTCAATCGAACGCGTTCCGGGATAGTCGTCTTCAGTCAAATTGAGTAAGCAGAGATGGCCTGCGTGCGAGGAAGGGAAGCCACTCACTTCGACGTCGTAACGCATCTGATTTCGGGGAAGTGAGAGTGCGGAGACATCGCCTTCAAAAAATTCCTTCTGGTAGTACCAGCACGGCCCCCAACTGAGGACACAACCTACGTTCAGATCTTCGCCCAACAAGTGACGCATCATGTCCTTCGGAGTGACTCCTTCCGTTGGGTTTTGATAGTGCGAGCAACCCGCGGCGTGCACGTGGTGGTCTCCCGAGAACCAGCCTAGTTCGGCTAGATGAATCCAGCGTTCCAATTTGATTTCGAGCGGATCAGGACTCTCGTCACTCACCGAAACTTGAAACTCCTTAGTGATGTACTCTGGGCCACGGGACGCTTGAATCACATAGTCGCCGGGTGCGAGTCGAAGGGACTCGCCGTTAGTTCGGTAGACCTGTTCGTGGAAGAAAAAGTCTGGTGCTAATCGTCGCGAAGGATTGGGGTAGACTCGATTGCGTAGATCTTTGACGAGGAGACTGCAAGTCGTTGGCGTTCCGTCGAAGTCGCGAATCGTAAGCGGTAGTTCAATAGAAGGACGACACTCGAATAGAATTGGAACTTCGCTACGAAAGCCGAGGTCTTGAGTTCCTTGGCCCACGTGCATCGAAAGCGTAGCCTCTCGCTGTCCAGCATCACGGCTATAGAGTTGTAGAATGCGGTACTCGACCCGTAGACCCGAGAGTTTCTCCTGAAGTGGCTGCGAGGTCAGCATCTTGATATCGAGCCAGCGGCGATTCGCATCAGCGGGTGAGATCGCCAGTTTGGGCTTTGCGGACGAGTCGCTAGGGATGAACATCGGTTTGGCTTGTTCACTCAAGCAGCTAAGCGGTGCGGTCACGCCTGCTTCGTTGACCACCTTAACCAGGAAATTCGTCCATCCGCGCTCGTCCAATTGTGGCAGCTTGTCTCCCATGGCTACTTTGACACGACTCTCTGGATTGATCTGTACCTTCACCAAGCAGTGTTGGTCGAGGATCTCTTGTAGCCTGCGTATTACCAGCGGGTCGTTGCTGTCCTGTTGCAGCGACTTGATTTCGGCCAAGTCTTGCTCAGGTAGAGGACTCCCAGCGATAGATAGGGCTTGAACGATACGTTGGACTGAGGCCTCTAGGGGCTGGCGATCCACGTCGGCCACGTAGGACGCAGCCTCTTGTGAAACGGTCGTGGATCCTAAAAGTAGGAAGAGAATGCAGGAGGCTGGCCATCTAGGAGCGAGCCGAGTAGGTGATTGTCGGGGTTTCATCGTATCTTCCGGGAGGGCTTTGAAGCGGCGGGCGTTTAACGGATGTCGGCGAGTGGTTGGTAGAGGAGAAGTGGGGTGGATTGAATGGACAGTTTAACAGCGGCATGGGCTGTTGTGTTTTCTTCTGAAGGTGGGAAGGCTGGGCTGAATTTGGTCTGCGAAAGTAAGAAATCGCCATCTCAGAAGAGAGTGTTCGGGGGACCCGCCAGGATTACGACTCCTGCAATTGCGATCTGTATTTCTCACAGACTCTCTTGCATGGGCTAGGGTATCTGCCTTAGATATACTTCAATCGCAGAAGCGACCTGCTTGCTTCAACCTACCCAAGACGCGAAAGCTTAATCATGTTCCGCGCGGCACTGTTTCTATTTTCCATTTGCAACTTTTGTTACCCTACCTGCGGACAAGAGGAACAGAACCCAACGCCTTTGTTTGAGGCGGCTCGGGCCGGTGATGTGGGAGAGGTTCGCAGGCTTCTTGATGCTGGTATCCCCGTGGATGCCAAGTCGGAATACGACGCGACGGCGCTGATGTTCGCCTGCGCGAAGGGACACAAGGATGTCATTCAGCTTCTGCTAGAGGAAGGCGCTGATCCGAACGTCAAGGATAGTTTCTATTCTGCAGGGCCAATGGCTTGGGCTGCTATGAAGCAACATGTGGAGGTTGTGATGTTGCTCATCGATTCCGGTGCTACCGATACGGGAACGGCTCTGCGAGTTGCAGTTCAAGCCGAGAAGGTTGACAGGACAAAAGCGCTGCTGGGCGAATTTAAATACACAAAAGGTGTGCTACTGGGCGTCAAGAAGTCCCTGGCTGGCTCTACCAACATGGAGCTGAAGGAGTTGTTCGAAGATGTTGACGAACCGGAGTTGAAAGACACGGCTCCGAAAGTCGAAAAGTGGGAACCGGCTTCGGACTACCTTGACCGCTATGCTGGCACCTACGTTAAGGCAACAGAGTCCGAGGAAGAACGCGAATCCTGGAAGGAAAGAGTCGAGTCGTCGGATTTCGAGGATTCAGAAACGGCAGTCGTGACTGTCCAACTCAAGGAACTCTACTTCTCCGGGAGCGCGGGCGAAGCCACCTTGAAGCCGGTGAAACAGGACGAGTTCGAATTTGCCGGCGGTAAGTTCGTGTTCACGGCCGAGGGCGATTCGATTACCAGCTTAAAAGTTGAATCCGAAACTTCGACGAGCCTTTTTGTGCGTGTCCGCGTAACCAAGAGTCGTAAGCACAGTTCCGAAGGTGCCTTGGCTGAGGACTTAGCGGTTTCCTCTGCGGACTGGCTGCAGTTTCGTGGCAACGGAGCTCGAGGAGTGGCCGAGGGCCAGAAGCCACCGATTCAGTGGAATGTCCCGGAGGGCGAGAATGTCCTCTGGAAGACTGAGGTGGAAGGTTTGGCACATTCGTGCCCGATTATTGTCGATGATTTGCTGTTCCTTACGACGGCGATCAGTGCTGAAGACCAAGCGGGGCTCAGGACCGGGCTGTATGGAGACGTGGATTCAGTGGACGACAATTCGGTGCACGAGTTTCAGGTTCAATGCTACAGCAAACTGACTGGCGAGCTCCAATGGAAGAAGACCTCTTGCACATCTCCTCCACAGGTGAAAAGGCACCTGAAGAGTACGCATGCCAACCCTACTCCCGCAACAGATGGAAAGTACGTGGTAGCGTTCTTTGGGAGTGAGGGCCTCTACTGTTACACCGTGGAAGGCGAACTCGTGTGGGAGAAGGATCTTGGATTACTCGATAGCGGTTGGTTTTTCGATGCCAGCTTTCAGTGGGGCTTCGCTGCTTCGCCGATTATTTTCGAAGGAATGGTCATAGTTCAGTGTGACATTCAAAAGGAATCGTTCATCGCAGCCTACGCGATCGAATCGGGCGAACAAGTGTGGCGAGTCGAACGAGACGAGATTCCGACTTGGTCCAGTCCAACTATTGTGGAGGCAGGTGGGCGTACCCAGCTTGTTACGAACGGAACGAATTTCGCCCGCGCCTATGATCCGAGGACGGGGGAAGAATTGTGGTGGATCGGGAAGAACTCTGAGATCGTTGTGCCGACTCCCTTCTCCGCGAGAGACTTAATTTTCGTTTGCAGCGGGTATCGGCCAGTAAAACCGGTCTACGCTATTCGACCGGATGCGACCGGAGATATTTCGCTGGAGCGCGACGCTGGAAGTTCCGAGCATATCGCTTGGAGTAAAAATCGAATTGGTCCGTATATGGTCTCGCCGGTTTGCTACGGCGACTATCTCTACACGTGTAATTCCAGCGGTATCCTAGAATGCTTGGAGGCGACGACTGGCGAACGCGTTTATCGCAAACGCATCTCCGGCGGAAACTCGACGAGCTTTGTGGCTTCGCTACTCGCAGCGGATGGGTACATCTATTTGCCGGCGGAAGAGGGCAATATGATCGTTGTCCGGGCCGGACGAGAGTTTGAGAAAGTGGCTGAGAACTCACTTGGTGAGAGCATGCTTGCAACGCCTGCCATTAGCGAAGGTGTGATGTATATCCGCGGGGCTAAGCACTTAATTGCCGTGGCTGATGTGAGCCCCTCGAGTGATGAAGACTAATGCCGGTTCGCATTTTCCTGCATTGCCCGCAAGCCAGTCATGCTGCTTGTAAGCACGGCTACTTTTTCGCGGGCATTTGACAAACTGGGCACCGCAAACTGAGAAACGCTCTGTTGGCAACTCAAGCGAGAATTTCTTTCACGACTGAACCGTGAACGTCAGTCAGTCGGAAGTCACGGCCGGCGTGATGGAAAATGAGACGTTCGTGATCGAAGCCGAGGCAGTGCAAGAATGTCGCTTGTAGGTCATGAACGTGGATCGGTGACTCGGTGATGTGGAACCCGAATTCATCGGTCGAGCCCAGGGACATGCCCGGACGAATACCGCCACCAGCCATCCACATCGTAAATGCCTGGGGATGGTGGTCACGCCCCTTCTTTCTCCCAAGTGCTGGATTGGTTTCGACCATCGGTGTTCGGCCGAATTCCCCGCCCCAAATCACGAGCGTGTCGTCCAAGAGCCCCGTTCGCTCTAGATCTTGAATGAGCCCGGCAGAGGCTTGATCGGTGGCTTTACAGTTCTTTTTAGTGCTGCCAACAACATTGCTGTGTGCGTCCCATCCGCTATGCAGGATAGACACGAAACGCACGCCGCGTTCGACCATTCGTCGTGCAACGAGGCAAGCGCGAGCGAAGGAGGGTTTGGCCGGCTCACAGCCATAAAGATCCAACGTGTCTTGGGTTTCCGTATTGAGTTCCATCAATTCGGGTGCCGCGGTTTGCAATCGAGCCGCCATTTCGAAGCTTGATATACGAGTAGCGATCTCGGGGTCTTTGACGACTCGCAAACGCTCGCGATTGAGCTCATTGATTAGCTCGTAGGAGTCGCGTTGGGCATCCGGTGAGATTCCGGCTGGCGTCTTCAGGTTGAGGATCGGCGGTCCACTACTGCGAAGTCGAACCCCCGTGTAGACGGTCGGCAGGAACCCGCTAGACCAAAGTGCGGTGCCTCCACTCACGCCGCCACCAGTGCTCATGACCACGAATGCAGGAAGCTCTTCCGTCTCGGCGCCTAAGCCGTAGACGACCCAAGAGCCAAAGCTTGGTCGGCCAGGTTGAGAGAACCCGGAGTTGAGCAGGAGCTGGGCGGGTGCGTGGTTGAATTGATCCGTGTGCATCGACTTTACAAAACACACTTTGTCGGCGACTTTTGCCAAGTAGGGAAGGGCTTCGGAGATTTGTGCACCCGACTCTCCGTGCCGCGAAAATTTGAACTGTGGACCGAGGACAGCCGCGTCAGGCTGGATGAAGGCGTAGCGTTGGTCGCCAATCACCGATGGTGGAAGTGGCTTGCCTTCCAACTCGCGAAGCAGGGGTTTTTCGTCAAAGAGATCGAGTTGACTAGGGGCACCGGCCATCATCAGGTGGATGACCGCCTTGGCTTTGCCGGGAAAGTGAGGGTTCTTCGTCGCTAAAGGTCCGCTAGCGTGAGCTTCCTGCGGGACTGGCGATGCCGCGCTGAGGCTTCTTGATCCCAGTAGCGAGCTGGCCGCCATCGCACCGAGTCCAACTGGACATTGAGATAGGAACCATCGGCGGTGAATCGGGTTTAACATCTCGGATCACTGGGATTTCAATGAGTGCACAAGAAGGGGGTGAAGCGAGCAGAATCGTAAGCCCGTTCTTCTCCCATTCTACTCCAGTTCAGTGTTGGAGTCTCCTCGCCGAGAATAGGACACAGGCAAATCAGAGTTTCAGTTTGGGTTGTATAGTCGCCCAGCTGTCCCAACCGGAACGCAGCAAATTCTCGGCTCGAAGAGCCAGGTTACTCGATGCATGCTGAAACTTTGATTGGCCTTGGCATGGGGCCTTTAAGTATTGAAGTATTGCTGTTGCAGGAATGGGCTCTTCTAACTTCAGCGACTCGCGAAGTCGTCTACAATTTGGTTTGCGTCATCGCGAGCGTCGATGAGGACGCACAAAACAGAAATTTCATTCTGGGCAGATCCGGAGAACGAAACCATGAGAAGAATTGCGGCGACTTTGAGTGTGATGCTATGTCTTGCGCTCGGCAACTCCGAGACTCGAGCTGAGGATTGGCCGCAATGGATGGGGCCTGAACGCAATGGTGTCTATGAAGAAGATGGTCTTATCCGGTCCATTCCCGAATCGGGCCTTCGCAAGCTGTGGAGCACGCCGATCGCGGCTGGCTATGCCGGCCCCGCAGTCGCAGGTGATCGCGTTTTTGTGACCGACTATGTGACCACCTCCGGGAAGAGCACGAACAACCCGGGCAAGCGAGACGCGATGAATGGTAAAGAACGCGTGCTGTGTTTGGATGAAAAGACAGGCAAAGAGATTTGGAAGTTCGAATATGAAAGACCTTATAGTCTCTCCTACGCAAACGGGCCACGAGCCACTCCGACGGTGGATGGCGACCGCGTGTATGTGTTGGGGGCCGAAGGCGATCTGCTGTGCCTCCAAGTTGCCAGTGGCGACGTTGTTTGGCGGAAGCAGCTTGCTGAAACGTACGACACTGAGTCGCCAATCTGGGGTTATTCCGCACACCCTTTAATTTACGGCGACATGGTCATCACCTTAGCCGGTGGTAAGGGAAGCGCAGTCGTGGCGTTGGACAAGATGACCGGCGCAGAGCTTTGGAAGTCGTTGACGACAGCCGACATTGGATACTGCCCTCCGACGGTTTACGAATTGGGTGGCAAGCCGCGGCTCGTCATCTGGCACTCGGACTCGATTAATTGCCTCGAGCTGAGCGATGGTAGCGTCTACTGGACGTATAAACTCAAGCCAAGATACGGCATGTCGATTGCCGCACCGCAGCTTCTGGGGAATCGGTTGTTCGCTTGTGGCATTGGGGAAACGAGTGCGATGCTCGAGTTAGACGCCGAAGGTAAGCCGGGTGAATCGCTTTGGGATGGGACGCCGAAAACCGGGATTTACTCGGGTAACGCGACCGCACTTTTCACTGAGGATGCCATCTATGGTGCCGACTGCGGATCTGGAAAGTTCATCGCGGTCAATCCCGACGATGGTTCTCGTTTTTGGGAGAGTTTTGCTCTCACTGGGGGCGGTGAGCGTCGGATCAGTCATGGAACTTCGTTCGTGGTGCTGAACGAAGATGTGTACTTCATATTCGCCGAGACAGGTGACCTAATCTTGGCGAAGTTATCGACGACTGGTTTTTCAGAGCTAGGTCGCACTCGCTTGCTTGAGCCGACGGGTGAGTGTTTTGGGCGAGAAGTCGTTTGGTCTCACCCGGCATTTGCGAATCGATGTGTGTTCGCCCGGAACGACAAAGAGATTGTATGCTACAGCCTCGCTGCGGAAGAGTAAGTAGTGCAAGCAGTGGACGATCGGAGACGTCGGTTGGTAGTTGGATTTTGAGGCGGATTGAGTGACTTTGAACTTGGAACGAGCGGGCTATACGTTGAAGCACCCGGAGGAATTACTGACTCCGTGTCTGCTCGTTTATCCGGAGTTGATCAAGTCGAACCTTGAAGCCATGCTCGCAATTGCCGGTGGTGCTAGTCGGCTTAGACCTCATGTGAAAACGCACAAAACGCCAGAGATCGTTCAGCTTGCATTGGATTCTGGCATTGTGAAGCACAAGTGTGCGACGTTGCGTGAGGCCGAAATGTTGGCGGAATGCGGTGTCCCGGATGTACTCGTGGCCTATCCCCAAGTTGGTCCGGCCATTGAGCGATTTGTTCAACTCGTAAGTCAGCACGGTCAAACTCATTTTTCGACGATCGTTGATGATCCCGGGGCGACAAAGCGGCTTGGGCTGGAGCTTGACCGGCAAGGACTCAAGTTGGATGTGCTGGTGGACATCGATAATGGGATGCATCGAACTGGAATTCCAGTCGATGCCGGAGCTGCGGAGCTGTGTCGGCTAGTGGCTGCCAATGACTCGATGCGGTTTGCTGGCTTGCATGTCTATGATGGCCAAAATCATCAGCCGAGCTTGGCGGAGCGTCAGCTTGCTGTCGCAGAGTTGCTCAAGCCGGTCATTGAGTTGGTAGACCAGCTAGCGTCGGAGTCGATCACGGTGCCGAAGCTGGTTTGTGGAGGGACTCCGACGTTCGCCGTTTTTGCGGCGACTTTTCCCGATGAACGCCCGGTCGCAGTCGAGTTCTCGCCGGGGACCTGTGTGCTCTCCGATTTTAACTACGGACGGGACTATCCGGATCTCAATGGCATACGCAACGCGGCAGTGCTAATGACTCGCGTTATCTCTAAGCAACCCGGCGCTGAGCACTTTACTTGTGATCTCGGCAACAAGGCGATTGCGGCGGATCCTCCCTCCGGTGAGCGTTGCCACTTTCTTGGTCTCACCGATGTAGCGCTAGTGAAGCAGAACGAAGAGCATTTGATGGTACGTTGCGCGGAGGCGCAAGACTTGAAAGTAGGTGATGTGCTGTATGCATTGCCTGCCCACATTTGTCCAACAACAGCACTGCACCAGTTTATTCATCCCGTTGAAGGCGGGCAGATCGTAGGGCGGTGGGAGGTGAACGCCCGTGACCGAATCTACTCCATCTAGTAAGCCCGCCCGCGTATTGAGAGTCGGGACGGAATTGGTTCGAGGCGAAGCGATCTAGTTTGCGCGCGAAATAAACTCGCCCGTGCGGGTATCGACCTTGACGCGTTCACCCTCTTTGATGAACTCGGGTACTTGGACGATAAGACCTGTTTCCAGGGTCGCGGGCTTCGTTCGGGCGGTTACCGAGTTGCCTTTGATGGACGGGTCGCACTGCGTAATGTTCAGTTCTACCGTAGCGGGTAGCTGAAGGCCGACGCATTCGTCTTGGTAGATCAGCGCGAGGACGCCTTCGAGCTCTTCTGTTAAGTACTGCAATTGCTCTTCGCAGTCGGGGACGGAGATGCTGAACTGGTTGAAGTCCTCTTGATCCATGAGGTGGAGATCGTCGTTGTCTTTGTACATCATTTTGACTGGACGCTTGCGAAAGTCGGCTTCAGGTAGATTATCGGTCCCCTTCAGCGTAAGGTCGATCTTCTGTTTCGTGAGCAGGTTGCGAGCTTTGAATTTATAGAGGGTGGCCGCGCCGCGGGCGCTGGGAGATTGGACATTGACTCCTTCGATGATGACTGGGACATCGTTGTTAACGATTACGGAGCCAGACTTCATATCTTTGGCGAGCATGGCGAACTTTCTGCAGGGTTGTGTAGGGGGCGGGCCTGCAAACGAAGGGCAGGCGCCGCAGAATGCTTCGGTGGTGTATCAATTTGTCATCTTGCTTCTCGAGCAATTGCTCGGCGGCTGTCCTGTCGATTGGAAAGTCCGGAGAAAGCAGCGTGGAGACAGATTTTGCCGAGCCGGGGATCGGAGGGCAAGACGCCTGGACAATCCCCACAGAAGGGCGTTAGGGGAGCCTGAACCGAGCCGTAGCCGCTAAATTCCCTTCGAATGGTATGCTTTTTGCCTACAATGGATCTCTGGAGAGCCCGCCAACGGGTCGCTTTGTCAACTTTCTAGCTTGCTAGACCGAAGGGAGCATCGTGGAACCTTTCACGATTCAGTGTTCAACATGTCAGAGTCGGATCCGGGTGAAGAACCCGAAGATGATCGGACAAGTCGCCAAGTGCCCAAAATGCGATTCGATGGTCATGATTGCCGCTCCTTCGCAAGTGAAGGTCGAGAATCAGTCAGGACAATCCGTCGATTCGATGGCGTTAACCAAGGACGGAATCCAAAGCGGGCTTGATGAGTCGCTCTTGGCGGCTGGACCGGATTCAACGGACGATTATCGTCTGTCCCCCGTGGACGGTTCGTTGGTAGGGACGAATTCGGATGGTGGACCCGGTGAAGACGAGCTCGAACGACCGGACTTTACAACCGCGGAAGTGGATGGTTCCGCTTGGCAGCCTGAAGTCCCGTTAATTCCTTCAGATGAATGGACGTCAGAAGATAGTGCGAGAAGAAAGCAGTACTTGCTCGTAGTAGGACTCGCTGCAGTCGGATTGGTTTTCTGCGTGCTCGGCTTTTTCTTGTTCATGAATTGGTACGGCAACGAAGGTGAGCAAGGCGGTGGAGCGGGGCTCGCAATGGCGGGCACGGAAGAGGCGACTTCCGTCGAAGTGAATGCAGGCTCCGGCATTGAACAAACTGATCCGGTTACCGTTGATGTAAACTCGGATCAGGCAGATGCTGTCGCGCTGGATGGAACGCCCAGTGGGGATTCCAATCTCGTGATCGACTCGAACGATGATACCACGCAGGGAGATAAAGACTCCTCGGTTCCTCCCGACGAAATTCCCGTGGGAGGGGAAATGAATGATATTCCTGCTCCAGCAGAAGTCGTTGCTGCCATGGGCGAGGGTGGCGATGATTTCGAGCCAGACGACCCGTTTGGGACTGGGGAGGAAGATGTCGTCGAGCCGCTGACCGAGGCGGAGCGAGCGGCGCAGGCCCTGCCGAACGCAAGGATGGCAACGTTCGCGCCAATGTTGGACTGGCAGGTCGTTCCAACGATTCCCGAAAATGGTTTGCCCCTCGAGCCTCCACCGCTGACGGCAGAAGACCTTGGGATAAAGTCGAGTGTAACTCTGGATCCGGTACCAGCCGTCGACTGGCTTGAGCTCTCGAAGACTCAAGTCCCAGGTTTGATTTATGGAGGGCTCCAGCGAACCGCTCAAGCCGTAAACCTGTGGTCACACGCGAGTGGGGTGCCAACAAGAGTCGATTTAGATTCTCTCGCGGCTGCTAACCTCGATCGCAACAAGAGCATCAAGGTCCCGCCCTTAGTCAGAAAAGCTCTTGGCGAGACAGCAAGAGAGTTAGCGTTTCAAATTGGGGCCACTGTAGAGCCCAAAGAGAATCGCTACGTTGAGTTCGCGGCTGAAGAAAAGCAGCTTGCGGAACTCCTCCCGCAAACAATCTCGATCGCACCATGGACAGCGGAGGGCACTCAAGACTGGCTGGTGTCCGCTCTTGAAAATGCTTTTCCCAATACGGCCAAGCGGTGGCTAATTGAGGGCGATGAACTGAAGCGAGAGCCACAGAATCTGGAGGCGGTTACCTGGTTTCGGGGGATCCGCCTTATTGAGAACCTTCGAATTCGGTTGGGAGCAGAGCCAGTACTCAGCGACTACTCGACACAGTCGTTGGCAATTCCCTTTATACGCGCGAATCAAATCGCCTCTATGAAAAAGACCTTTGAGTCCGTCTCGATTCAGTCCCGACCGTTTGGTCAGGAAATCGCCAGGCTGTCTGCGGAACGGGGAATCCACGTGTGGTTTGACTGGCCAGCGCTTGGACAGATCGGCGTTGGGCCCATGACGGAAGGAGTGGTCGTGACTCAGGGACGGACACTCACCCAGATTTTGCGAAACTATGCCGATAAGTTCTCGTTGTCAATTTCGGTTCTGGACAGTCAGACTCTGTGGGTTACGAGTCCTAGAGCGTATCGTTCGCAGCCAAGGGTGTTTGTTTTGCCCAGTCAAGGACGGACCGCAGAACAGTGGATGCAAGAGCTCGAAACGTTGACTCCGCTTAGCGATCAGGGCGTTGGCGATCTTTGGTGTGTTTTGACGCCGGATGCCAAGCATGTTGTCGTTCGCTGTTGTGCTCCGGATCTGAATTTTTGAGTTTAGTTGAGCGCATAGAAAAGCCGACCCGGAGGTCGGCTTTCGTTTGATTCAATTTCTGAATAAGAATGAAACTGGCTTAGCAGCCACAACCGCATCCGGAAGATACGGAACCGCAACCGCTGCAGCCTGTGTTTACTGTAGCTCCGCAACCGCTGCTGACGCTAACTGCTCCGCCGCAGCCCGTGGAAACGGGAACGGTGACAGTCTGCGGCACCATAATCGTCTTGCAGGTTTGGACAGGCTTCTGGACCTGGACAGGTACGCAGACGGTGTAGTTTTGGGTACGAGTCTCTGGCACTTGGTCCATAACAGTCACGGTGTAGTCTTGTGACTCTTGTACTGTGTCGTACTCGGTTACCGTGTACTCGCGAGTCTTCTGGACTGGCACAGAGACCATTACTGTCTTCGTGCGGGTTTCGCTCTTCATGGTTGTTTGTGGAACCATACGCGTCCGAGTCTCAGGAACCATCTTGCAGACTTGCTGCGTTCGAGTCCGCTGCTCGGTGGTGTAGCTAACACGCTTTTCGGTACGAGTTTTCTGCTCAGTGCGGTACTTCGTTACCTGGTAATCTTGCGTGCGCTCTTCTTGACGGCACTTTTGAACGGAAACCATTCGAGTGCGAGATTCCATTCGAGAGCGAGTTACAGGAACAGTTCGCGTCTTAGTTTCAAGCTTCGTCTTTGTGACAGGAACCATCTTCGTCTTGGTTTCCATCTTGTACTTAGTGACGGTGTTCGTACGAGAACGAGTTTCCGTCTTGTACTTCGTAACTGTGACAGGACGCTCACGAGTTTCCGTTCTACACTTCGTCACCATGTAAGTGTATGGCTGCTGAACTTGCTGCGTAGTGTAAGTCGTGTAGGGTACTTGTTCCGTAACAACATTTGGAACCCAGACTTGGCGTGAAACAGTGGTCATGCAGCCGGCCGAAGCTATTGTGCTGACGCTGCCACCGCCGCAAGTGCTACAACCGCTGGTGCAAGAACCACATGAGCTGCAACCGCCGCAGCTACCGCATGAGGACACGGCAGCACACCCACCGCAAGTGCTTCCGCCGCAAGCGTTGGTTGCAACTGAAGTGCTAACTGGTACTTGTTGCGAAACACACTGGTACGAGCCCATGTCCTTGCTGGCAGTACGGTACTGCGTAACGGGTACCCGTTGGCAGATTGTACGTGATGCAGTCATGGTTTCTTGGTAAGGAACCTGAACCGTGTACGACTGAGTTGTAGTTTCTTGATAAGGAACCTGCACCGTGTAGTCTGTGGTGACTTCTTCGGTGTAAGGAACTTGGACTGTGTACGAGGATTCGACTTCTTCAGTGTAGGGCACACTGACTTGGTAAGTCTGCTCGATCTCTTCGGTGTAAGGAACGCAAACTTGATAGGGTTGTTCTAGCTGTTCAACGTAAGGCACGTTCACCATGTAAGTTCGCGTAGCGGTTTCTTGGTACGGAACGGAAACCGTGTAAGGAACTTCGACGTCGTTGTAGACGGGAACCTGTACGGTGTAAGGAACCTCGATCGATTCCATCTTCTGAACGCTAACGGTGTACTCTTGAGGAACCATCGTCGTCACAGGCACCTGAACGGTGTAGTCCTGAGTCTGCGACTGGCACTCCATCACGGTGTACTGTTGAGTCTTCGCAACTTGGCGAGGCACCGAACGGGATACCATACGAGTTCGAGTCTCGGTGCGGGGAACGCTCTTCATCACGGTGTAAGATCGCGTTCGTGTTTCCTGTTGCATTTGAGTTACGGTAACCATCTGCGTTTCCGAAACTTGCTGAGGAACCATCACGGTCTTTGTCATGTAGCTGACGCCACATCCGCAACCGCCTGAGGTTCCGGCACCAACGACGGTGCCCATGGCTGTTCCGCCGCCGCACGAGCTGCAGCCGCTGCTCGCGACGACAGCCGTTTCGCCACAGCTGGAACATTGAGCTTGAACAGAGTTGCCGCAAACGATTGCGGCAAGTGCACAAGCGACTCCGAAAATTTGTGTTCTCATGTAGTACTCCTCACGATGAAAACTGGGGGGAAATGATCTGTGCGAGATGCCGCACACATTCTGGCAGTTTGTGCCCGTTAGGCTAACTTTGTCGCCTGATCCGGCAACTACTTTGGGGCAAAAACAAGGTGGATTCTACGGACTTCCTCGAACTTTTTACTTTGGGTAAATGAGGGCGGTTGTCAGTCTGGGGTGACTCGGTGTTCTGCGTGCAATGCGTTCTCGAGTTTGGGCTGTGGCCTGCTGAGCGGGCGCGTCCAGCAACTAGTTTGAGCGGAATGCGCAAGCGAGGCGATTCAGTGCGAGTGGCTTCAAAAAAGAAGGGAAGAGGGATTGGTTAAGGGCTCTTCCTTGAGCCGCGAGCGGATGGGTTGCTTCCTATTCGCAATGACTTCTGGTTGCCGAGAAAGGCGACCGAAAAGCGTGCGGAAACTCAGTTGCAAGTCACGTTGGGTGGACGCAAGCTCACACTCGACTTGATCCTTCAGAGGACCCAAGCGAGATTTAGGCGTACTTCCCGCGAAGAAAATTGAAATGACTTCGGAATTGCTCGACGTGTGCTCGGGCTAGTCTGTTGGGATTGTCTTCAAGGTGTAGTGAGCAGAACGAGGAAAGAGACGTTCCTTTCCTGGTCCGATGGCGTCAACGTAGATTTCGTAGACAAATCCTGCTCGCAGCGACTTCAGTTTCAATGCAGCGGACTTGCGGTCTTTGGCGACTTCGATGTCAGAGACTATCTCAGTGCGGGATTGCAGGTCATCCCCGCCGTAAGCAGGCGTAGACTGGCGGCGGTACGAGCGGATCTGATAGTTCTTGGGATCACCCGCGAGCGCCATGTCTACTGGTTGCGTGAATACCAAATTAAATCCATCGGAAAGTGCCTGCACTTCAGCGATACCGACAGGCAGTTCCTTGGGATCGTCGAGTCGGATCCGCACGATTGACCCTGTGTTTTGGCCCGCGCTCCAACCGCTGTCCTGGAGATTGCCGACATACAAGTCACCGTTAGGAGCGACCTCGCAAGCAATCGGTCCTTCGAATGTTTCGTTGGGCGGAAGATCAGGAAGGCTGAAGTCGTAGGCAGCGCCTTGATAGATGCCGTTGACCTTCTCGAGGCTCATGCGAATCAGTCTACGCCCATTCATTTCGCAGCCGATTAGATGGCCCTCAAACGGCCCAAACTGGTCCCGGCCCAACTTGCCAACGTTGCTCGACTGGACTGGCGTCCTACCCTGCTCTGCTGGCACATCCAAAAAACAGATCCCATTGACGCTGCGCGTCCAGGGATGTGGAATATTGATCGCAGGCTCTTCGAACGTCGGTGAGAAACCGTCTTTGTTCTCGAGCTTATTGATAAACCCGTAACGCTTACCAGCTTGGAGGTAGTTTATCTCGTTGAACGGGTTGTAATTTCCTTGATTGTCTGAGGTGAAGAGATTGCCTTGGGAATTTAACGCGATGCCAATTGGGAAACGCAATCCCGCGGCGAAAGACTTGAGCTCGAAGAGCCGCTTTGAGTCTGAATCCGGGGCGGCCGTCGGAAGGAGACGTACGGCATGCCCCCGCAAGAACGCAGCTTCGTCGGAGCGATCGTCTTGTTGGCAAGGCAGGGCAATCAAGTACTCTCCTGCTGAGGATTTCTCGAGCCCGATTGCCCAGTCGTGGTAGTCGGCGGAGTAGCCCCAACCGTCTGCGATAATTCGAGTGTTCCACTTGCGATTCTCGTCGACAGACTCCGCTGGAGTCATGCGGAGCAGAGCATACTTCGCCAGCACGTCGAGGCTCCCGCGGTCGCTGCCAATGGGGCCATCATTCCAGTGGAGCCCAAACGGAGTTGGCACCGTGTCGGAAATGACTTCGTAGTGGTCGCCAATACTGTCTCGGTCCAGGTCGTCCACCCTCAAAACGTGTCCTTTCAGCGAGCCAACATAGAGACGATTCTCGCCGTCCCACGCAAAGGAGATTGGCATTTCGGTACGCGGGAGTGGCAATCGGATGGTCTCAAAGCCGGGTACACAATCCAGTACCGTTGGAAGCTTAGACTTCCGAGATTTCCCGACTTGGAGCTGGCTCGTTGGGCGAGCGATGGTGCCAGCCGGCAAACTGCTTGTTAACGTAGTTGTCCAACGGAACCTGGTTGAGTCAGTTGTCGGAACCGCCGCTTCTTGGCGGGACTCGAACGGGCGAAGGGTGATTTGAGAGTGGCCGCCAATCGCGTACGAAAGCTCTTGGTTGCCCTCAGAGTCGACTAGCGATTGGAAATCACCGCCGAAGGTTCCGAGCAGCAACTCCTCACCGTCCAAGAGTTCCATAGAGGACTCAATTCGAAGTCCGTTAAGGCCGCTCGAACCCCCAACGGGAGTTTCCACAGGTAGTTGCTGCACTATGCACTCGTAGGAACGCTCAATGGATGCTCCTTCGTTGAGCAACTGGAGACGGCCGTGAATTCGAACTCCGCCACCTCCAAGTTGTCGCTCGTGTTTCATTTCGTCCAAGTGCAGTGCGACTTGTTGAACGGGGGTGGGTTTCCAGACTTGACCGTCGGCGTCAACGATTCGAAAGCTCTGTAGTGCGGTAGTGGACGACTCTGGCGGTGATAATCGTGGGCTACCAAGTTCCCAGTACCAAGTCTTGCCGCGTGTGTGCTGATGAGCGGTATCTCCGATCCACCAGCCAGCCCAACTACCCGACTCTAAATCGAACATTACGTTGTGCCGGTTGGGTAAGCCGACGGCGATTGGACGCAGGAACTTCTTCTCTGGTGTCTCAATAACACTGGTGACAATATTGGCTTGTTGATCCGGGCGTTCATCATTGAAGCTTCGCACGGTTCGAGCCGGAAAGGGACGCGGCGGTTGAAAATCCTCTGCACTCAAGGCAAACCATAGTGCGTCTAGCTGGGCGTCCAACGAGTCATTCAGTAAGCCCTTGGCCGCGGTTTGGACGGCGGGCATCTCCATGCGTGGGACGATCCGAGACGGGTTGCGAACCCAGCGGTGAAACCAAGGTTCGCGAATTCGGCCGCGAAGTGAGGCGAGGTTGGTTCCTCGGGCTTTCAAGTCGACTTTGGGAGCCTCGTGGTCGCCGATCTGATGGCAGCTCTGGCAGCCGAAACCCGTTGCAGTGACCAACTGGCCGCCAGCCAATTTCTGAGCAAGTGCCGTGGGAGGAGTAGAGCTCGGTTGCCTGGTTGGCTGGGCCTGCGGCGTTTCAGCAAGCTGATTCGGGATTCGATCTCTTCGGATCAAGGTGCGAGCAAGTTGGTGTGCTTCGGTTTGTGAACGCCGAAACTTGGGCATTTGAACGTCGAGCCAATCGCGGAGTTTTGGGCTACTGCCACGAACTGCGGACTCCAATGCTTCGTCTTCGAGTTTGTCCCCAATTCCAGTCAACGCGGGCGGAGTCAGAGCGGCCAGTCTCGCCGTCGTACCAGGAAAGGCCTCGGCGATCTGAGCCAGGTGCATGGCGATACCCGACTTTTCTCCACGGGAGTGGCAGCCCAGGCAGTTGCTCTCGACGATGAAGTCACTGCGCGAAGCAATCGCATTTGAGTCAGAAGTATTGTCTGGCGGGACTCTTTCGCTGTAGTAGCGTCTCAGTGACTCGCGGTGCGTTTTCAATAGGGCATAGCTCGGGTGCTTTGGCGACCGGTCCGTTGCCGTCAAGCAGCCTTGGTTCCAGTCGGAGTTGGCGGTCAGTGGTGCAACGGGTCTTGTGCCACGGTTGCCCGACTCTCCCCCGTTCGTATCTGAAATGAGTGCGCTGCGTAACAAAGTGTTGGGTACTAAGTGGCAGGCTCCGCACTGGTGTTTTTCGACTAGGTCACGGGCCCTGCGCAGCGTTGCTTGGTCCATTGACTCGAGTTCGGTGTCGCTGTTTGGGGCATTGGCTGAGGCTGGTTCTTGACTGGTTCCGAGTAGGTAGGATTCAATGGCGTCCAGCTGCGGCTGAGAAAGCTCAAACTCGGGCATGCGGTGGTGCCGGTTGATTGCTTCGGGATCTGAGAGCCAACGTTTTGCAAAACCATGAGGGCGTTTTGCGGCTAGATTCGAGAGTTCCACACCGCCGAAAAGAACTTCTTCTAAACGCGACGCGCTGTTCACGGACTCGACTGCATGACACGCCAAGCAGCCGACGGAAGCGAAGGTGGTTGGTCCATCCAAGGGTTCTGGTTGCACTTTCTTCTTGCGCCGCTTGTTAGTGTTCTCGGGTCTCTCCACCGATTTGGGGAGGCCTGGCTTCGAAGTCGCCAGCAGGGCCTTTGCAATTGTCGCCGCCTCCTCACGGCTAAGTGCCAAGTAGGGCATCTTTCGATTCAGCGTCGCATCGTCGTCGTCAGGGGCTGTCGTCAGATGGTCAATGATCCACTCTGAGCGAATATTGCCACGCAGTTGGTCGAGCGCGGGTGCAACGAGCGGAGCAAGCGAACGAGGCAGACTAGCCCGCCGGTTGGCTCCTAACTGGTTGCCCTCTGAGTGACAAGCGTCACAACGCAGGCCACGGCTTAGCTGACGCCCGTTCTCGAAACCGTCTTCGATAATGGCGTTGCTGTAGCCCAGCGTGGGCCCGATCCTTATCGATTCGGGCAGATCGGCTGTGGAGAAAAAAAGATGCCTGCCCTCTACGGGCTCTGTTTCGAAAGTTGGTCCGCTCCAGAACATTCGTATTCGTGCGTTGCTCGTGTTGCCCGCGTACCGGACCCGAATGGGGTGACGACCAAAAGACAGTTCGACCGGTGAGCTTTGGAACCATCCTTCTGCTTCTTGGGTTTGCTCGACAATTACTTCGGTGTTTGCGATTTCGACTTCGAGCGTTCCGCTGCCAAAGTACGAGAAGTTGAAAGTGCCATCCTCTTTGACAGCGATCAATCCGCGCCAAGTCGCTACGAACGCTCCAGATCGCAGGCGCTGGTCGACTTGAGTATTGGCAGCATCAAGCTGTACGGCTTCATCGATTCTCTTAAAGGACTCGCCCTGGCTCTCGAACGTTGCCACTAGCCCGTTTAGGTACTCAGGAGCTTCTTCATCAAACTCCTGGCCAGCAGCTTGCGAGCAGGAAGCCAGCAGAAACATATTAAGTAGAAGAAGCGGAACCAGAAGCAGATTATGGGAGCGAGGGGGTAGCATGATCGAGAGGGCGCATAGTGCGTGTTGAGGAAGGTGATGTGAAGTGCCGCGTAGCGCGCTAGCGGTTTACTGAATGAGTGGCAGAGTGCGGCCTTGTTCGGCGGACTGAATGGCCGTTTCAACAATTTGCTGACCGATTCGGCTCATGCCTGGAGTCAGCGGTCCTTCTAGCCTAGTTCCGCTTTGGAGTAACTGAACCAGGTATTGAACAGGGTTCTGCGATGGAGGATCAAGGGTGTCAACGGGCTGTTCTCGACCCTTTGGTGAAGTTCTGTCTTGAACCCGAATGGTAGACTCGTAATCGTATGTGCTAATGGTTCCCTCCGAGCCAACGAGTACGAATCCGCATTTCGGTTGGGGTTGATGCGTCCAAGGATCTGTAAAGGTGCCCCAGCGCGTTTCGAATTTACTCAATCCAAAATCATAGCGCGCGATGGTGACGGAGTGTTCATCGACTTCCAGATTTTCGGGCTTGTCACAAACACAGGTTACGTCAATGGGAGTCGCTCCGTTGAGAAACCAGGTTCCCAGCGTCACACCGTAGCCGAGGTAGTCTCGGAGGGAGCCTCCGCCACTTTCGCGTTGGTAGAACCAACTGCCAGGTTTCTCGCGTGTGACCTCTTCGGATGTTCGTTTCGCTTTGCCTGCCGAATGCCAAAGCGGGCCGCGATTTCCGTCGTAGTAATGGACTTCCCGAACTTGGCCAATAACGCCTTCGTCGATCAACCGCTTGGCAGTCCTGTGGCTGGGAACCCAGACTAGAGGCCAATTGATGGCGAAGAGCGTTGAGTGCTGCTGGCAGATTTCGATCATACGGTCTGCTTCCTCGAGTGTTGCCGCCATGGGTTTTTCGAGGAGAATTGGAATTTGGAGCGGAGCCAGTCGTTCGATCCAGACTGCATGATCGCCCGTGGAGGGGCAGAGTATTAGAAGGTCTGGTTGGCACTGTTGAATACAAGTTTGCCAATCGCTGAACAGCTGCCGGTCTGCAAGTCGTAAGTCGTGCTGAGCCTCTCGCATACTCTCCGTGTTCTCATCGCATATCGCTACGACTTCGCAATCCGGATGGGCTGCCGCCATTCGAAGGTTGTCTCCCATGTGCATGTGTTCAAACGAGATACCGGCAACTCGAATTGGAGCAGAAGACATAAGAGGTTGGCACATAGTGTTGGCGGGAATGGGAGGCACCAGGGGAAGTGCGGGGGCTTACCGGAGGTGGCTGTCGAAACGAGGATGCGACTTCCATTGTCGCTAACGGATTCTAACAGACCATGCGCAACGAAGCTGGTTGACCTCGCTGCAATGGCCCCGGTCTGCCGCTTGCGCATGCCGAAATTTACATGAGAGCGCCAAAGCGGAATGGGGCCAGGCGGGAGCTTGGTGGCCCAGGAGGTGCGGGACGAAAAAGGGGAGCCCTTGCTGAAAAGGCTCCCCTGTCTTGTTTAGTCAATCTGTTCGGTGTATCGCTGCAAGCTGGCAGCGGGGTTCCGGGGGGACTAGTTATCACCTCCGCCGGGTGCACCTGGGCCGGCCGCTCCTCCACTGTCCCCTGCAGCATCCGCACCGCCAGTGCTATCGCCCTGGTCAGCTTGATCTTCGTCTGGAGTCTTGGGGGCAGCTGGTACGACTGCGAGCTCTTCGCCTTCGACTAGATCGGGATAGGCCTCCGAGAATCCAGGAACGGTAAGCACTACGTCCATGATGTCCTCAATGGGCACTTTCGCTTCGCCGAGTAGTTCATTGACGTCAGCTGCGTTTTCAATGTTGTTGATGGCTGTTTGGAAAGCTTCTACTTTCTCGATTAGTTCTTCAATGATCTTCTTATCCTCATCGGGAAGACCTGCATCAAACAATCCAACTCCGATCGACCTCGATTTGCGACTATCGGCCGCCGGTAGGCTATTGAGGCACAAATGAACAACTTGGGCGACGTGGTTCGCTTTTCGTCGAGCTAGGATTGTCTGCCAATCTTGTTCGTCGATCGCCTTTAGTTTGGATTTTGAATTCGAACTACTTCCTCCGCCTCCGTACATCCCGTCGCCCATGCCGCCCATGCCGCCCATGCCGCCCATGCCTCCGCCGTACATGTCGTCGCCACCGCCACCATAGCCGCCTCCCATGCCTCCCATGCCTCCCATGCCGCCACCCATGCCACCGTACATACCTCCAGACCCCTTCGAGTCTCGGTTGAGTAGGTCATCTTCGTGCTCGTACCAATCGACGAGCATCGAGCGGGCGAGGTGCGAAAGGCTCACGAGGTAGGCTTTCTTCTGTTCTTCCTTCAGGCTATCACTACGGGTCATGGAGAGATAAGAAGCCGCGCTTAACCGCAAGCTGGGAAGTGTCTTCGGATCCCCCACTAGTGCGACGGCCCTATCGGCAACAATGGTGCTCTTCGTGGCAGCAGCGCAGTCCAAGGCTCGGCGGACCATCCAGGAATGGCCTTCGATTTCCAAATCTGAGCCAGGCTTGCTATTCATGATTTCAACGAGCAGTGAGCCGAGGCTCTTCTTAATGTTTGCGGCCCATTCGGGGAAGGAGCGTCCGATGTGCCTTTCCACTCCGTACAATGCAATGGACCGGAGGTAAACCGGTGCTGCTTTGTCGCGAGCGATCTGAATAAGCGGACGAAGTGCGGCTTTTGCAGGCCGCGGCGGCGTGCTCTTGATGGTTGGGTAATCATCGAGAACTGCGAGCAGCGAGAGTGCGTTGATTCTTGCTTGCGGGCTGAAGTTTTTGCTAGTCGCAATGCCTCCGCCATATCGCGCGATTTGAGCGACAGCGACTTTTCGAGCCGCGTCTGCGCTTGGGCGGAAGGAGGCGAGAAATTCGTTGTACAAGTTCGTACGAATGCTTCCGTAGTTCGCCATTAATTTCGACGACGTGAGTTTGGACATCTCCGCTTTGATGACTGCTTCAATCGCTGCTTGCGATTGGGCCGATGCGGCACCCCCCTTGATGAAATCACGTGCAAGTTTCCGCTGTGCTGGAGACGGTTCTTTGAACGGAATCTCGGTGAACTTTGGACCCGCCGCAATGGCCGAGTTGCAGGTCAAGGCAAGGAAAAGGAGTCCAACCCAAATTCTCATGGAACGCACTTTCTGGGTATTCCAAACTGGCATCGCATATTCTCTCAAAGTCGTTGGATATCTAGACAGCCAAACAGAGTCCGACTCCACTACCTCGGCAATTCAACCATCCGCGGAGGGGTGGTGGGTGCTTCGGTTTTGCTGGCAGGGCGAGTGCCGATTGCTGTTACCGAGTGTTATTGCAAAGAGGAGATCAAGACTTGAGATCAAATCGCCCCTTGGAGTCGCCACGATGCTTCCGCTGCACTCAGCCGGATTCGCGGCTTTTGTAAGCGTAAATTCAAGCGGTTCAACTCCACAGTCCAACTAGGCGGGGCCCATTGAGTCTCAATCTAGATACGGTCCAGGCTAGCCGAACTTAGGCACCGATGTCAACTTTTTCAATCGAATCGGAAGGATTTCGACGTTCACTAGTACTAGAAGTGCCGTTGCGAGTAGGCGAGAGCTAGGACTAATCGTTGCAGGTCGAGCCCTGAACGCGGTGGATTTCCGGAGGCGGGTACCGACCGGGTAAATCTTCCACATACCATTTGTCTAGAACGGCCTGCCAGTCTGCCAGTTCGCGGATTTTGGTGAAGGCTGGTCGAACTTCGTTGAAATTGGGATGGGAGGCCGAGTATTTGATTCCGAATTTCCGGAGCAGCTGACCGGTTCTCTGCGGGCCATATACTTCGCTGGCCAGCTCCCAATGACGCTCCAGGACCTTCCGCTGGCGAAGGGTAGAAGGCGGTGCAGGCAACGGTCGTCCGGCCGCCATTGCTCGAGCTTGCTCGAAGATCCAGGGATTGCCGATTGCACCACGGGCGACGGTAACTCCATCGACTCCGGTCTGCGCCATCATGTCGAAGCAGTCTTGAGCGGTGAATAGGTCGCCGCTCCCCAGAATGACTTGATCCGGAAACTCGGCCTTCAACTCCTTGAGAAAAGACCAGCGGCTGGGCCCGTTATAGCGTTGCACGACAGTTCGCCCATGCACCGTGGCTGCGGCCAAGCCGTACTTGAATCCGCCCTCAATGATCTCAAAGAACTTGTCGCGACTTTCCTGTGTGTCATCAATTCCACGTCGCATCTTCACCGAGACGGGAATGTCCGGAGGCACGGTGTCGCGTGTTCGCTTAATGATCTCCAGGGCTATATCCGGTTGACTCAGGTGAAAACCGCCTCGACATCGCCCGAGGACCTTTTTGACGGGGCAGCCAAAGTTGATGTCGATCACGTCGAAACCGGCAGCAGCGAGTCGTGAAGCGCCTTGTGAAAATTGCTCTGGCTCGGAGCCCATTAATTGTCCGGCGACGGGTTTCTCGGCTTCTGTGTTGTGCAAGAAGTGTTTGTTCTTGGACCTGTCCTCGCGCAAGTTCACTAGGAATTGATCCAACATGACTTCGCACAGGCTATAACTCGCGCCGTGCTCCCGCGCGAGCATCCGCATCGGCCAATCGCTGTAGCCGCTAAGTGCAGCTTGCACGACCGGGAAACCCACGTCGACTTTACCGATTTTGAGGTGAGGCAGCGGGATGGGCTTCGTGTTCACCTTCGATTCGGACGAGTCTGATCGCGAGGGATCCGTCGATCCACTGACTGCGTCCGGTTGAGGAGACGCTGTTGGATTCGGTAGGACCGAGGTTGATGGATCAGAGGCTTCCACTTGTGCGACTTCCTCAGCGGGTGCGTGTCTTCTGGGATCGAATCAGGTCATGGAACTAATTGGCTTGCCGTGCAGATTCGTTGAGGTCGGCAGGGGCGAGGGACTCCAACTTTGCGAATCCCAAGGCCTGTACCGAGTCGAAACGGGGTTCGCCAAGCCGAGCTGACCATTTTGGCTGAATGGTTGACAATATCCAGACGAAAAGCCCCCTGGTGGGTTTGCGAAACACAAACGCACTCGGTTTAAACTGGGGAATTAGCTCTTGTTGCCCATTCTGGCTGCTGATACCTTACTAGGCTCGAAATTGGTTGAGAATCCGTCTTAGCGGCGCACCTGCCTAATGGCAGAGTGATACCCCCCGCGAAGACGAGCCCATATTGTTGGTCCCCTGGAAATGCCGGGGATTTCAAAGACAGAATGTGATAGCTGGCAGTCGGACAGGATTGCTGGCCCATGATTGAGAGGGATGTTTATGTCCACAATGCGAAGAGCGCCAACTGCGAAGAGTCGCGCCCGCAAGCGATCTCGAATCCGATCACGGACCAAGAAAAAGGATCCGTTGTTTGTAGATGGCAAACGCCCACGTCCAATGTACGTCGATTACCGCGACTTGGAGACACTCAAGAAGTTGGTAAATCGCCACGGCAGAATTGTCGGACGCCGTAAGACTGGCTGCTCTGCAGTTAGTCAACATGCGGTAACGTCTGCGATCAAACGCGCCCGCTACATGGGGCTCCTGCCCTTCGTTGGTGAGTAGCCAGTTAGCGGCCTCTCACTTCCACAAGACGTATACAATGAATGAGCGCCTCAGGATTCCTGAGGCGTTTTTTCGTGGGCAGACCTCTTCGGTTCGCGGCAGTTGAATTTCTACTTTTTTGAATCTCACTTTTCATTGGGACTGATCGATGAGCACTTTTTCTTCTCTCAAGGCAGCCTTCGGTTTGAGCGACATGGTTTTGAACAGCTATGTAGGGGACCTATCGGACGCAGAGCTGATGACACGTCCAGGAGCGGGATGCAATCATATCGCCTGGCAACTTGGCCACTTGATTAGCTCCGAGGCCAACCTATTGAACATGGTCAAAGACGGCTCCGCAATTGAACTGCCGGAGGGCTTTGAGGACAAACACAGCAAAGAGACTATCGGTAACGAGGACGCATCGCAATTTTGTGGCAAAGAAGAGTACATCGGTCTCTATGCAAAAACTCGCGAAAACACGCTTAGAGTACTCGGGGAGCTTACTGAGGAAGAGATGAGTGCGGATAGCCCTGAGCACTTTCGCCAGTTTTGCCCAACCGTTGGCGACATGTGTATGTTGATTGCGAATCACCCGATGATGCACGTGGGACAATTTGTTCCCGTCCGTCGCTCGCTCGATAAACCTGTTGTTATCTAAGAAGTTTCGAGTCCAAGGGCATCGCGGGAAGGACGCTCGCTTCACGAACAATCAGGAAGCGCACTGTGAGTGAAAAAGAGAGCTCTATTTCGGAGATGCGGAATCTCGGCCCCGCTTGCGAGCGGGATCTGGCTGCGGCAGGCATCCACACGGCAACGCAACTGAAGGAACTAGGGCCGGAAGAAGCTTTTGTACGAATGTTGGTTGGGCGGCGAAAGACGGGCCGTCCAACCAAGTGTTGCAATGCGGCCTATCTATATGCAATCCACGGCGCGATTCATGATTGCGACTGGCGCGAACTGAGCGAGAAACAGAAACGCGACTACAAGGCGTTCACATCTGAGCTACGCTCCTCCAGACAATTCTCGAGCTGAGCCGGGGCGTTTTAGATACGCAAGTGGTTTCAATTTCGAGGCGAAAGACGGCCAGCTTTCCTAAGGACTTTCAGGAGCTTCGCGGTCTTTTTGCGCCCAATCGTCGCGTACAAGAGGCCAGTGTAAACCGGGAAGCGAATTCTGGAGGCAAATTGCGTTCAGCGGTCCGTCGCTTCTGTTTGTAAGTCGGCGGCCACTGCCATTCGCCGGGCATTGGCACATGTAAGGTTGGGAGGCATTGTATGTTCTGGGAGATTTATCAGCAGCGGAGAATTGGTCAGGCCGAGTCATCTGCGCGTGAAGCGAAGAGCCAGGCAATGCGGCTGGACTCCCGGCTCGCAGCCTGTGAAGACAAGATTGACTCTTTGGCTCTTGCTGCTCAGGCGATGTGGGAGCTTCTTTCGGCGACCGAGGGTGAGCCTTTGGAAGCACTTCGAAAGAAGATGCTAGAAATCGATGCTCGCGACGGAAAAGTCGACGGAAAGATGACCCGAGTCATGCGAGACTGCCCTAGCTGCTCAAGGCCACTTCATGCACGCCACCAACGCTGTATGTACTGTGGTGTCGAGGCTCCGTCAGAGAATTTGCTGCAGAGCTGATTGGGCCGATTCGCTTCGAGAACGACTCGAAGGCCTTCGCCGCAGGGAAACTCGGGAGCCGATAAGATTCGCAAACGACTTGCCTTAGCCGGCTCGGCAGCCGATGATAGATGGGTGCCGCGTGGACTACGCGGTGATGATGATCCCAGCCGGGGGCGAAATGGATTCGACCGGGTAGTTAGAAGTGAGGGTGGCGTGCCGTGGTTGGTCAGTTGGCCACGTAAAAAGCTGACTACAACTTTTAGTTGCAGATTCTAATCTACAACTGGCAGCCTAAATAAGGTTGCCCTGGCTGAGGGGGTTTGCCAGAGACGCCCGACTGCCAGTCGCAATTCTGGATCGTTTGCTTCCGTGCTAGGCACGTTGTGAACTAAAAAAAGCTCCTAGCTGGCTTGACTGGTAGCCTTGCTGATAGGCGACCCGACAAGTGAGATTTAAATAATCAGCTACGCACGTAGAGGCTCTCATGGAAATATCGCGGGACGCGGGTTCGATTCCCGCCGCCTCCACTAAAGCCGATTTGCGATCCTTCGCAAATCGGCTTTTTTGATAGATTGAGTCGGAGTTCTTGGCATGCAGGCTTTCTGGGACCGTCTGAAATGACTTGGAAGGATTGGTATGATTCGCTGGTGAAGCCCGAATGGACACCGGAACCGGCCACTATCGGATTGATCTGGCAAGTTATCTACCCGATCATTTTGGTCACGTTCGGATTTGTGTTTGTGCAGGCGATCCGCAAGAAGGTGCCGTGGATGATTGCACTGCCGTTCGGAATCAACCTTGTGGCCAACCTGATTTTTACGCCGATCCAATTTGGACTTCGCAGCTTGCCGTTGGCGGCAGTGGACATCGCGATCGTGTGGGGCACCATCATCTGGATGGTGGCGGCTATCTGGCGGCACTACAGATGGGTGGCGGTGGCTCAAGTTCCCTATTTCGTCTGGGTATCGATTGCGAGTGTCCTGCAGTTCTCAATCACAGTTTGGAACTGGGGTAAATAGTCCTGCGATTCGCTTTGTTCGTTTCTCTCAATTGCGACGCGTGCGCGTTTTCGTTGCATGCGCTGGGAGATTCATTGCGGGCGGACGGCCATGCCTAAGCAAACAACTCTCGGATGGGTTGCCCGTGGTCGGTTAATGGGACGGGGCGTTCTCCGGCGTAGAGTTCCGTTGCTGGATCAATGCCTACTGCACATGCAATCGTGGCATGGAAGTCTGCCACGGAAACAGGCCGATCGACAATCGTTTTGGCAAATTCGTCTGTCTCGCCAATCGTGATGCCATTGCGTAGACCGCCGCCAGCGAACACCATGCTAAACGCGGTTGCCTGATGTCCTCTACCGCCCTTTCCATCAAATCCTGGGGGGCGGCCAAACTCAGTTCCGATCACGATGAGTGTCTTGTCCAGCATCTTGTTCTGTTCCAGGTCCGAGACTAGGGCGGACATGGCAATGTCGAGCTCTTCGATCATCAAGTGCTGCTTGAGTTGCCCTTCGCGATGCGTGTCCCAGCCAGTGCCGTTTACGAAGTTGATGTTGTGGGAGACTTCAACAAAACGCACTCCGGACTGGAGCAAGCGTCTCGACAGCAAGCAGCGTTGCCCGAATTCTCCACCGTAGGTCGTGCGCAGCGAGTCGGGTTCTTCGTCAAGTTGGAAGACGCGTTGAAACTCCGGCCCAGACAGCCGCAATGATTCGTCGATAGCTTGATCGTAGTCCTGGATGGCTTGGGCGCGTTCTTGTTGCCCAAGGTACTGGCTTCGCATCTGACTGAGGAGCTGCTCACGTCGCATCTGGCGAGCCGTACTCAAGCCCGCTTCACGCGTAAAACTACTGGGGCCCTTCTCGGTGTCTGTCATGTAGATGTAACCTGCGGTTGGCCCCAGGAATCCAGGGCCACGAGCGACGCTTGGCATGCCGATGAGGACATAAGCAGGCAGGTTCTCGTTGATCGGACCACGAGTATGAGAAACGAGCGAGCCGATTGAAGGATAGAGTATCGTGCCGCTCGTCGGTCGCCCTGTGTGGACGAAATTCGTTGCAGCAGCATGATCCGGAAAACCTTCGTGGTGTACCGTCCGCACGATGTTGAAACGGTCTAGGATCTTCGCGCAGCGGGGCAGGTGTTCGCAGACTTGGGTACCTTCTATGGCCGTATCGATCGCAGCGTAGTCGGACCCCGGTTTACCCGTCTTTGGATCGCCGCGCCGTTTGGGATCAAAAGTATCGATTTGGGCTGCACCGCCTCCGAGCCACACAAAGATAACCTGCTCGGCTTTCCCGACTGGATGAGGCGTTTCCCCGCCGAGGGCTGCTCGCGTCAAACCAGCTCCAGTGACTCCACAGGCTGCAACACCGGAGGCTGCCGATTGCTTGATGAATGTACGTCGAGTCGTCATAGATTTGTTCCAGCTGGGAATGGCTTCTCAGGCAGTTCCATTTGGCAAGACAGTTCCATTGGCAAGTTATCTTGTCAGGGCGCTGTGTCAGGGTGCGAATCGAAACTCGGGGGAATTCAACATGCCCCAAATTACGTCTTCGAGCCTTTCACGCCACTCAGAATCGAGCTTCTGAGTCGGCAAGTCACCGCGTCGCACGATCTCTTGCAGCTCCATCTTGATTTCCGTCGCCTCGTTCTCCAGGTGCACCGACCAGGAGACTGTGCCTCGGCGATCTTTGGGCGTTTCGTTCCAAGACGCGTCCCGTTGAACCCGACTCTCAAAGCCCGCTGCCAATACACGTTGAATAAGTTCGGTTTCCGCCGGTGTTGGTCGGCGAGTGTACAACCGTAGGTATAGCTCTTCGATCAATTCGTCGAGTTCCATTTCGATTTGCAGCGCAATCGGTAAGATCGCGTGATCATCTGAGACACGCGTTGCCCTTCGGACGAGAATCCCGTTTGCGAACTCAGCGGGTTGGGTCGCTGTCAAATCGTCGGGGCGCTGGTGGACGGGGCCTTGCCGAGCGCCACGCCAGCCAAATTGTTCGAGGAAGGCGATGAAGGGGCGGGCGAAAGGTAGGTCCAATGCGGGCCGATCCCGTTCGTTTGAAGTTGCCGAGAACATCCAAGCTCGCCTCGGTCGCCCCAAGTTGAGCGACAGAGTTGGCGGTCGGACACCGTCGATGTCGAGGGACATTTGTCCGGCATCATAAGGTTTACCCACAAAAACGAAGAGTGAATCGACCAACTGTTCGGCCGTCAGTTTCCGTTGCAGTGGACCCGTAAACCACGTGGCGTCGGGCTTGTGTCGATCATCGGCGGCCCGCCGCGCGTAGAGACTCGAGTTCAGGATCAGACGTGTGACGTGCTTGAGATCATATCCGCTCATCACCAGTTCATCGGCCAGCCAATCTAGAAGCTGCGGGTGAGATGGCTCGGTGGCTTCCCAGTCGTGTACTGGCTCGACGATACCGACTCCGAGGTAACGCTTCCATAGACGGTTCACAACAACTTTCGTGAAGCGGTTGTTCTGCGGAAGTGTCATGAGGGCTGCCAGCCGTTCACGACTGTCGCCCGACTGTGTGACAACTCCATCGGGAATCGTCGTTGACATAATTGAGTCGAAGGCCCAGCGCGGCTTGACTTCTTCGCCTGGCTTCAACGTCACTTCGACGGCCATCTCCTCGAGTTGCTCCGGCGGTAAGTTGATTGAGCTCGTGCCGGGGACTTGGACTGGTTTTCGCGCTAACATGGCAGCTAGCGAGAATAGGTCGCTCTGAAGTACATCATGACTTGGCGCGTCGTGACACCGGGCGCACTTCATCTGAACTCCCAAGAAAGCTTGGCCGAGGACGTGGGCTTTGGCCGCCATCGGAACGTCATTCTCGGTTGCCAGTGCAAAGCCTGCAGGCCCGCCGAAGTGCTGGCTGCCTTCCATTCGGATCAGTTCGGTGACGAAGCGATCGACGGGCTTGTTGTCGATCAACGCTTCGTAAATCCACCAGCGAAAGGGGCCCGTGTTGTTCAGCGAAGGGTTGATGATGTTCGGGTTTTCTGCCAAGACGTCTTGCCAGTACGAGACCCAGTGATCGGCCCAGCCTGGATCCTCCAGAAGCCGATCGATCACTTTCTGTCGACGCGTTTCCTTGGTATCCGACATGAACTCAGTAATCAATTCACGATTGGGAATGGTGCCGACTACGTCCAGTGCGACTCGGCGTAGGAAGGCGAGGTCATCTGTCGGCTCGGTCTTCTTGAGGCCCCTTGCCTGCAGTTCCGCGTCAATGAACTGATCGATTGAATTGAACTTGGGTGGTGCGTGAGCACGCTTCTGGCCCACGAAGTCATAGGCCAGTTCGTGTCGAAACTGCCAGTAAGCAGCTTCTGCCTGCGACGCTTGTTGCCGCCGTTGTTGATTGATCGCGAGCAGTCGAGTCCGCTCACGCTCCATGTATTCCTTCCATCCAGCATCCGTCAAAGCAAAGGGCTGGTCGAAGCTGATGACCGTCAAGTCGCCAACCTCCGAACCCATGCTAAGTGAAGTTTCCCCTAATTCTGGCCGGCGGTTGTTGAGTCCCACGATAGTGTCGAGTCGGATGCGATGGGTCCGACCGTCTCCGTTCAATTCTACGACGACCTGTTGATCGCCACGTTGCAGAGGCCGAATGTTGGGGCTGTGACTTCGATCCAACTCCCAGATCGGCCCATGGGCTTCGATGGTAATCTTGTAGAAAGGTGTCTCACCAATCAACTTACCATCGAGGTAGAGTCTGGCCGCGTCGCGCGACCGCAACAGCAAGCGACGCTTGCCCCGTGGTATTTCAATGTCGGCATGTGCTCGCAATAAAAATGGCGTGGGGCGATCGATCAGAATGCCGCGTTCCGAATACGAACTTGGGAGTTGGGCAAACGCGAAGGTGTCCGTAGTGAACGACTCGAGCAATTTGGGAGGTCGTTCATTCCAGCGTTTCGCGTCGGGGATTCCTTGGAACAGTTGGATCAGGACCTGATTTTCGGGGACGTCTGCAGCCGGTTCTGTTGGCTGGATGTACTGGTAGCGAGTCCCGACTTCGTCGATGCTTAGTCGACGCCGATAGATGGCGATTTCATCCAGCAAGCCATGGAAACTGCTGCCGGCATTGCCGTTCATCGAAGAGCCGATCCAGACCTCATCGTTGTCGACAACGGGCGCTCTGTTCGTTGCGCCGCCTTGATCCCACTTGCCGTCGACTGGTTGTCCGTCAATGAAACCTTGCAAGCTGTTCTTTTCGCCGAAGGTGTAGCTCAACGCGACATAGTGCCAACCGTCGCCGACTCCGAACGTCCGCGTCGAAGTCCAACGATGGAAACTGCCTTCTTTTACGTCTGCTTTGGGGCGTTGTTGATCGCGGCTTCGAAACAAAAAGGTAAGAGCTGCACCGCCGCGGACACCTTTCAAACGCAACGCCCAGTTCTGATTGTTCGGCGGAAAACCCTTGCGTTGAGTCCGGCCTTTTCCAACGATGTAGGAGAAGGCGCCGTTTTTGAGTCGTTCGGGGGCGACCCAAGCTTCGATGGAAAGCGTGTCGCCAACATCGAAGTCGAAGTCGCTATTCTCGCCAGGATCTGCGACTCGTAAGTAGCCGTTCGAGTCCGAAAGGTCGAGGGACGAGCCAGCTGAGAAGAGCGGGAATTGAGAGGGATCCGGACCTGAACCAAAAACGATCTCCCGTTCTTGGCTGACGGTGCAGTGGCCGATCTCCGGCGCGAGAGATCCATTCTCGAATGACCAGTATGCAACCGGTTGGCTAGCGTGGATGCCGGCCGCGTAGTCTGCCTGGGACTCGGCGTGTTCCTCTGACGGCACCTGCGCAAAACCGACGCACGTGTGGACGAGAAGGACGAGTGCGGCTGGCAGGAGTCTATGCGACGTGTGTCGTTGGCCGGTAGGTGGGAGAGAGGTGACCATTGCTGCATTCTACACGATGGAAAGACTCCGAGTGAATAGAAAGGCGAGAGGCTTCGCGGTCGATCAGGGTTTTCAAAGTGGGACATTCGTTCAGATGTCATTCCGAAGGGGCCCGAGCGACCGAGGAATCTGTTTTCCCGTGCCCTCGCAGCGAGTTCCTTCAGTCATTAGGGCTCCGTCAAGAAGACGACTTTGGGTCCACATCTCCTCACTTTGAAATACTGATTTGCCTTGATGCGGCGAGTGGGCGGTCAACGAATGTGTCGCGGGTGCTAAACTGGGGCCCCGCTTATGGCAAAACTGCTTTTGATTGAGTTTGAACCGCGTACGTTGATAGGGGATGCATTGAACGCTCGGGTGCTAGAAAGCCATTCGTTGCACGAACAACTTTTTCAACAGATCCTGCTCGCAAGGCAGCGGGTTTATGCGGTCCGTCCACCGACGCCGCTGGAAAAATTGGATGCCGATTTGGGCGCGGAAGTTTGGGTGAAACGCGAGGACCAGCCGCCGATTCACTCCTACAAGTGGCGAGGAGCCTTCAACCACATCGCGTCTTTGGAACCGTCGGTCCGAAAGCGTGGCATCGTTTGCGCGTCTGCTGGCAACCACGCGCAAGGTGTCGCTCTCGCGGCAGCCCAACTTGGTTGTCCAGCGACCATATTCATGCCGCGGCCAACACCGCAGATGAAACAAAATGCGGTTCGGCAACATGGCGGTTCGAATGCAACGGTGCACTTGAGTGGCGATTCGTACGACGAGGCTTACTCAGTTGCGGTTGGGTTTGCCCGCCAACATGAGCAGACGTTTGTACACGCCTATGACAATCTTGTGACGATGGGAGGGCAAGGCACGTTGGCCGATGAAGTCGTCATGTCGGGTATCGGAGATTTCGATGTGGCCTATCTACAGATCGGAGGTGGCGGAATGGCCGCAGCCGTCGCCTGCTGGCTGAAGCACTACATGCCGAGTATCCGAATTGTTGGAGTCGAGGGGCAGGGCCAGGCGTCGATGCAGCACGCAGTGCAATGCGGTGCCCCGACCGAGCTAGATGAACTGGATATTTTCTGTGATGGGACGGCGGTTCGACGGGCAGGCGAGCTGACGTTTCAACTCTGCAGGGACCTTATCGATGAATTCATCGTGGTTTCGAACCAACAGGTGTGCAACGCGATACGCTGTTTTTGGACTTGGCGTCGCCGAGTCGTCGAGCCGGCAGGAGCAATTGGACTCGCTGGCATGCTCTCGCAAAAAGAAAGCCTAGCTGGACAACGCGTGTTGACGGTCACTTGCGGCGCAAACATGGATTTCTCACAGCTAGCTGTCATTGGAGCGGAGACGGGAATCGGAGGCGTCGATCGGCACCACCTGCGATTTCGGATTGAGGAAAGACAGGGCTCTCTGTTGGGCTTGATGCAGAATGTGCTTTCCGAATGCAATGTTGTGGAGTTTCTCTACGGGAAATCGGATGACTCCGCGGCGTTCCCGATTGTGGGGCTCGATGCGACGCCAGACGTGCTTGAGCAGATCAAAGTGAAGTGCCGTGAAGTTGGACTGGAATTCGAAGACGTTTCGGGAAGCGAAGATGTTCAGTTCCGAGTGATCCGCTTTGAGCCCCGGCTTTTCACGCATCCCCTCGTGCTCAATTATGAGTTTCCTGAGAGAGCTGGGGCTTTGTTCGAGTTTTTGGAACATATCCGCGGCTATGCGAGCATCTGTTACTTCAATTACAAGTACTCTGGAGAACGCGTCGGCCGCACGATGATGGGGCTTGAGTTTGGTTCGGTCCAACAACGCCAAGATTTCATTCGTCAGCTGGAAGAGGACAGCAATTTGCGTGGTCGATACCACTTCGTCTCCGACGCAGTCGCCAGCCGTGTGCTCGGCGGAATTACAACCTGATGATACACCTTGTGTTCTGAGAAATTGATGTCAAAAACGAAACGAGAGAAGGGCTCTAACGGAAAGAGCAAGGCTGGCGGAAAAGCGAAGACGCTAGCCGAGAAAGCTGACAAGTTCGACTGTTATCAGAAGTCAGTGCAGGCGCCGTCGCACGAAGTGGAGTTCTTTGAGCAAGCCTTCCGAGATTTCAATAACCGCAAGCCTCTTTCGTTGCGGGAAGATTTCTGCGGGACGTTTGCTGTCTGCTGCGAATGGGTAAAAAGTGATCCGAAGCGAACTGCTGTCGGGGTTGACCTCTGTACCGAGACGCTGCAATGGGGACGCGAGAATAATCTCTCGAAGCTGTCGCCTGAGCAAGTGGAGCGAGTCCGTGTTCTAGAGCAGGATGTTCGTAAGCGAAATCGACCGCAAGCGGACGTGTTGGCAGCGCAGAATTTTTCTTTCTGGCTCTTCAAAACGCGGGAGAGTTTGCTCGAGTATTTCAAAATTGCTCGCGCAAATTTGAAGCCGGGCGGCATCATGGTGATGGATATGATGGGCGGCGGCGACTGTTTCTTGGAGGAGCACACCGATAAGCGATCTATTGGAAAAGGCAAAAAGGCATTCAAGTATTTATGGGAGCAAGCGAGTTTCAATCCCATTACGTTTGATGCCAGTTTCTATATTTCCTTTCGGTTTAAGGACGGTAGCAAGCTCAAACACGCTTTCGAATATCATTGGCGTTTTTGGACGATTCCAGAGGTACGCGAACTTCTCGCGGAGGCTGGTTTCAAGGAAAGCCACGCCTACTGGGACCAGGAAGATGAAGACGGTGAGGACACTGGCGAATTTCGCCGGGCGAACAACGCAGCAAGTACTGCTTGCTGGGTATCCTACGTGGTCGCCGTCAAATGAATCCTGGTTTCGAGACAGTCCTCGCGGATAAGTATCGTGCCCCGCAGATCTCAACACTCTACTTTTCTTTGATTCACGAAGCATGGGCGAACAAACAGAAGATTCGACTACTCCATCCAAAATCTCAAGTCGGCCTGAGGTTGAGTTTGATGGGCTGCGAAGTGCGATTACTCCCATCAATCTGATGTTCGACGGTCGACTCTACAAGGACCTCAAGGGACTGGCGACTCACATCACCTACGCGGTTAAGAAAATCAACAAAGAACGTCCCGATTATCAAGCTGCGCTGACGGAGATCAATCTGCTGGAATCCTCGTTCAATGCAGCCTTCACTCAATGGGAACAACACCTCACCGGCGAGATTCAACGACTAAAGAACTCCGTCGGCGCAGTGCAGAACAGCTCATTGGGGGCGACGAAGAAAATCTCGAAGTATCAAGAGGAGCTAACTCGGGGCCGAGGTTCCACTCGCTCTATGCCAATCAAGATTGGCCAGGTGCGCAACCAGCTTATTGCTGCATCTGGAACGAGTCCGGCGGATGCAAGTTTCAAGGACCTTGAACGAGCCAGGTCTCGGTTCGTTGCACGGCCAGGCGACTTGCCAGTGGTTTACAAGAACGTGGCAATGCAGGCGGTGCGTAAATCGGAAGGTCGCCCGGAAAAACAATTTGGCTCGTTGGCACTGAAGCTATTCAAAGTGGTTTCAAGTCCGTTGAAGACACTTGAGGATCAGGACGTTCACAACGGACAACTCTACTATTTTTCTGGCGCTGTCGCTGACCAGAATCGCTATGAAGCGTTGATACAGCAGAAGTCCCAGTTCCTGTTGGTTACTGGAGTGAATGAGGCAGCTACTGCCTACCAGTTACGTTCTGTCTTCGAGGGAATTGAGAACAACTTCGAGATTCGATTTGAGGACTTCAATAAACGTGAGGTCTTCGCACTCAACCCTCTTGAGGATATGGAAATCGTCTTGCAGTTGCTTCGAGCCAAATTTAAGCAAGACGAGTTTAAGGAGATCTTCAGGTTGTACTCTTCAATCCGAACTATGGCGTTGCAGAACGACCGGAAAGAGATGTTCAACCCCAAGCAGCAAATCGTGCATCAGTATCTGACCGGCCGGATCTTTGAGTTCATTGGCCTGACGTTCGACAACCTGCGCTCGGAAGTACGATTCGTTGAACAAATTAACAATGCAATTCAGTTGCGTTAGATCTCTGCGGATACTGACATCCACTCTACCGAGAACTGGGCAGGATCCACAAAATAGCACGCTGCTTTTGGAACAGCGTGCTAAAAAGTTGGAGACTGGGAGAATACGCTAGTCGAGATCAGTCGAAGTCACTGAGGCCGTCTTGGTCCTCTTCCTCCTCGTCGACACGAAGTAGATCTTCGACTGCTTCAAACTCAAGTTCGGAAATGGCATCCGGAGCTAGCGTGGGATCCGACTTGACTGAGAGTATTTTCGTCGCAGCTTCTTTGCCGTCGACGACGAGGCTGACACGGTAGCTGCCCATTGGAACCGAACGAGGTCGCCCACGACCGGATGCTTGAGTCAAGTTCCAACGCGCGGAGTGTAGTCCCGCATCGGTTCCACCTTCCAGTTCCGCCAGTGATCTGCCGGCAATGTCTTGAACTTTGATAAGTACGCTACTGGATGCCTTTGGAAGGCTGTACCAAAGTGTGGCAGTACTGCTTGGGTTCTCGCTCGCAAAGCGACGATTTGTTCCACCGCGACGCGAGGCTCTTCGCCAGCGAATGATATCCTTAGGATCCATCAAGACAACTTTCTCAGATACCTCTTTCGCATTGAGACTTCTTAGCGCGGATACGTCGCAAGCCCACAGACTTCGGCCGTGTGTTGCTAGAACGATCTCGTCTACCTCCGGGTGCTGGGCTACCTCGTGAATGGCAACCGAAGGAAGTTCTTGATTGAACTGAGCCCAAGTCTGTCCGGCGTCCACCGATACCCAGAAGGCATATTCGGTTCCAAGGTAGAGCACGTTCTGGTTTGCGATATCTTCGCGGAGGCAGCGAGACGAACCACGTGGAAGGCCCTCACTGAGGCTGGTGAAGGTCGCGCCGAAGTCGTCAGAGACGAAAATATGCGGATCGTCGTTGTCGCTGCGGTGACCGTCCAAGCAAACGTAGACTTTCGACTTTTCGAATCGTGAAGCCTCGATGGTGCTAACCCACATTGGATCAACGCCTAAGTTCTCTGAAATGTTCTTCCACTCTTTTCCACCGTCGGTCGTTACCCATAGGGCCCCGTCATCGGTACCCGCGTACAGAACGTCGGGATCCAGCGGAGACTCGGAAACTGCGGTTCCGGAACCACGATCGGTCCTAGTGATCTCCGGTGAAATGGTTTTGAGATTGTCGCCGCGATCCAGCGAGCGGAACACGTAGTTGCCCGCGCTGTAGAAGACCTTCGAATTGTGGTTCGACAGGATAAACGGGGTGTTCCAATTGAATCGAAACTCTTGACCACTCGCGGGGCGAGGCCGAATGGACGCGCCAGCCCCCGTGCGTAAGTTGCGGCGGCGTATTGAGCCGTTTTGGCTTTCGGTGTAGACGACATCCGGATCCTCTGGGTCGACTCGACAGACGAACCCATCGCCACCGCCGACCGAGATCCAATCTTCATTGACGACGCCGCCAGCCAGTCCAATTGCGGGGCCCCCCCAAGATCCATTGTCTTGGAGTCCACCGTAAACGTTGTATGGCTTAGTTGGAGCAATCGTAGCGTGGTAGAACTGCCCCAGCGCTGCGATGTTGACGTGATCCCAGTTGTTGCCGCGATCGAACGTCACATAGAAACCACCGTCACAGCCGATGACCATGTGGCGTCCGTCGTTGGGATCGACCCACATGTCATGAGCGTCGGAGTGTACGCCTCGACCAAAGTCGCTCGTGAAGGTCTGGCCCCCGTTGTCGGACTGATATTGCGAAACGCCAAGTAAGTAAACACGCTGATCATCGTTTGGATCGACTCGAACCACGCTAAAGTACATGGGACGGATGTTGATCGAATTGACACGAGTCCAAGTCTCACCCGCGTCGGTCGACTTGTAGACTCCGCCGTATTCATGGCCTTTCGAGCCCTGTTGGTCCTGGGCGTTTGGAAGCTGGCCGTAGTAGGAGAACGTGAAAGGTCGCTCGGCGTTGCCCGCGTTGCGATCGCCCAAGATAACTGTTGCCTTGACCGTTTCTTCCCCTCGCTTCACTTCAACGGACATTTCGTCTTCAGCTTTGCGACTGCGGATTTCTGCAATTAGTTCATCGTAAGTCTTGATTGCCTTGTCGCCGATTTTTAGAACGATGTCGCCATCCTTGAGTCCGGCTTTGTCGGCTGGGCCGTCGCCAGTAACGGAAGTTAAGACGGCTCCGCCCGCAGACTGGTTCTGTCCGCGGATCCCCATAACAGCCGTGCTGGCAGGTCCGGTGCCCGGTTTCTTGCCTAACGTGACTGCAAGGGTTTCTTCCTTGCCTTCTCTTTCAATTTTGAGTGCGACTTCATCACCAATGGCGAGTTCGGCCGTTGCCTTGATCCACTCGGCGTAATTCTTTGGCTCGGTGTCATCGAAGCTGAGGACGATGTCTCCGACCTTAAGTCCCGCTTGGTCGGCCGGTCCCTTATCCGTAACTTGCGTCAATGCGATTCGGCCGCCTTGGTCCTCTCCGACAATGCCGTAGTAGGGTTCGGCCGCGCCACCGCGCGAACCCGGACGAGCAGACAGCTTCGGCGAAAATTTCACTTCCTGTTCGTCGCGTAGAAGGGTCAAGTGGATACGTTCACCAGCTTCCTTGTCGCGGAGAACGGCGAGTAGTTCGTCGAACTTGTAGAGCTTCTGGTCGTCGGCGGAAACCAATTGATCGCCCACTTCGATCCCTGCCTTGTGTGCAGGACTTTCGGGCATCACTTGAGTGATCGTGGCCGCACCTGATTCATCATTTCCCACGAGCCCCAGGTAGCAGGAAAATGGCTTGGGCCCCTTGCCGATGTTCTCGCAGTCAATGATCGCGTAGATGGTGTTCGGCGAGTTCTGCTGCCAATCCAAGCCAATCCGCCCCGTCATCCCGCTCGGCAGTCCCTTGCTGAGCTTGGCCCAGTTTTCGCCGCCGTCCGTCGTTTTGTACAAACCGGCCTTGGGGCCCCATTTGCGAATTGGGTCGTAGCCGTCGATGCCCTCTGGCTTCGGCACACTGCCAGGCCAACTATCGAACTCGTCACGCAAGCGATCCCACATGCCAACGATTAGCGTGTCGGGATCTTCTGGATTCATGATCATGTCGATCACGCCAGTTCGCTCGTCCAGGTAGAGGACCTTCTCCCAGGTCTTCCCGCCGTCAACTGTTTTGTAGACTCCGCGGTCCTCGTTGGTGCCGTACAGTCGACCTGCAGCGCCCACGTAGACTACATCGGGATTCTCCGGATGAATGAGGATGCGAGCGATCTGGTACGTATCGTCCAGTCCCATGTGTTCGAACGATTTGCCGCCATCCGTCGACTTATACACTCCGTTTCCGTAAGACACGGAATTCCGAGGATTGATTTCCCCCGTTCCAACCCAGAGCAATTCAGAGTCCTTCGGACCGCTAGCGATCGCGCCGATGGAAACTGTTTCCTCGTGGTCAAATTGATGCTCAACGCTCGTGCCTTGATTAGTCGTCTTCAGCAAGCCTCCGCCGCCCGTCGCAATCCACCAAGTGGACATGTCGGCGGAGTTGATTTCGACGTCGGTGACTCGGCCCGACATGTTGGCTGGGCCGAGTGACCGCCAGTTCATCGACTCGAGCCACTCCGATTTCATCGTGTAATTGATCGGTTTCGCCTCTTCGCGGTTTCTCGATCTCCTACGCGTTCCGGTGGCGGCAGCGGGCTTTTCAGTTTGCGCCTTCGGAGCTTCTGTAGCGGGCTTGCCCGGCTTCGTCTTCTCCTCCATCAGTGTCGTCATCGCTTCGGCGAGTTTGTCGAGCTTCGATTCGATGGCATCGAGCCGAGTCGTTTTTGGTTCCGATTCGGATGCTTTGTCACTTGTTTCAGCTGTGGCATCGGCACTCGTATCGCTAGCAGGTGCTTTCTCAGATGCGGGAGCTTTCTCCGGCTTTTCGACAGTCTCAGTCTTGGCGGATTCTTCTTCAGAGGGTTTTTCCGGCTCGCTAGATTCCTCCGACTTGGCGGCAGCCTCTTCTTTGGGAGCGGCTTCTTGGGCACTCGCGTAGTGCGAAGTGAGGCAAGCAAGTGCGAGCAGAAGCAAGCACTCTGTGATGATCGAGCGAAATTGGGACAGGCCGATGCGCATCATGGATTCGAATTCCGTGACAGAGTATTTCGTATCAGGGGACAGAAGAATTCGCAGCGTGCTGAACAAAGCAAGCAGGAAGGTGGCTTGCACGAGTGGATGGCTCAGGTGTCGTTCGTGAACGACCGCAGCGAGTCAATTGTTGGAGAGGAGTGTCCACTATATCTAGCGCGGGAGTGACTCTCAAGCTGCAACGAGAAAAGCCAACTAGGTCTGCGGAATATGACCCGCAAACAGGGGCGCAGCTGTGAATCCGGTAACGAAACCGTAAAGTTCGCTTGGATTTTGCCAGTTGCGATGGCGCACTTGGCAGCGGTGAATCAGACCGGAATGCTCTGAGCCCATCCCCTCTGCACCTGGCTACTCGTGACGGAGGGCGACGATGGGATTGAGAGAGGCGGCACGTTGAGCCGGGTACCAGCCAAAAATAATGCCAATGCCAACTGAGATGCCAAAGGACAACGCAACGGACCACAAGCTGATGACGGTGTCCAAATCGGTTAGCCAACTGACGAGGATCGGAATAGTCACACCAAGGAGCACTCCGAGCACTCCACCGGTGGAACTTAGGATCACGGTTTCTGCCAAGAACTGAATCGAGATTGCTCGTTTGGTGGCCCCGAGTGCCCGCCGGATCCCGATTTCTTTCGTGCGCTCCGTAACACTGGCCAACATAATGTTCATGATACCGATGCCACCGACCAGCAATGAAATGCCTGCGATGGATCCGAGAACCATGTTCCACATCCGTTTCTCCTCCATCGCCTGCGCTAGCAATTCGAGCGGAACTTGGATGCTAAAGTCCTTGCCGTTGGGGTGAGCTCGTAGCAAGAGTTGTCTTGCCATCTCGGCGGTTTGGCTGACGAAACGTTCGTCGGCGACAGTCAATGTGATTTCGTTGAGCTCTGCCATTTGAGTGGAGCCCGACGCATTCTTGCTTGGTGAAGCGAGCCGTCGTTGAACGCAAGATATGGGTACATAGATGTCGTTGTTTAAGTCGCGTTGACCAACGGCTCCGGGGGTGTTGTTGCCGCTTGCCTGAGGGCTAAGGACTCCGACGACACGATACACATCGTTGCCGACGAGTATGTGTTGATCGAGTGGGTCTTCGAACTGGAATAATTTCTGCGCTGAACCGGCCGCCAATACGACTACGTTCCAAGCATTGTGGTTATCAACAGAAGAAATGAATCGCCCGCGTTCGATGGCTAGCCCTTTGATGTTTAGAAACTCCGGCTGAGTGCCCAGGACGCGCCCGCTGGGTATTCGATTCTGTCGTTTTGATACGTCGCAGTTGACGAGCGCAACTGGGGCCGCTGATTTGATTGTCGGGAGCGTTGCTTTGAGTCGAGCGAGGTCTTCATAGTCCAGGCCGTACTCGTCGATTGAAACACGCTCTTCGGACGAGTCTTCCCCTACGTCCGATTGATCATCGAGAGTCGGTTTCACGCTGCGGATTATGACGTTGTTCGCCCCCAGGTTTCGGATCCGCTCAAGGGCTTCTTTTTTTGATCCTTCTCCCACGGCTAACATGGCGATTACAGAACCCACCCCCAAGATGACTCCCAAGAGGGTAAGCAAGCTCCGAAGCTTGTGGAGCAAGAGATTCTTGACACCGACTCTGAAGGTTTCGAGGCGCATTGAGATTGGATCCGATTCTGCATCCGTGGACCGAGGAAACCCGGGGCACGATGGGTGCGACACGATACTTGATTAGCTATTTCGGCGGCGATTCTTGGCCCCAATAGTGTCCGCCTGTTGTTCCGCCGCAGGCGGCAGCTTGGATTCAGATGGATTGGAAATAGCTGGAACGCTGACAGTAAGCTTCGGTTCGGAGGTTTCTAGATCTTCTTCCGCAGCGTCAGCGTCTGGCGATATCTCTCTCTCCCCTTCACTCTCCAGGCTTGCAATGGCCATGGGGTTCAGTACAACGCGGTCGTTTTCTTCAATTCCACTAACGACTTCAACAAATTTGTCGTTGTTTCGGCCGAGTTGAACCATTCGTCGTTCGGGACCCGATCCGTCATCCACGTAGCACCAGGTGTCTTTGTCACGTTGCACGATCGCTTGCACCGGTAGACTCAAGACGTCTCGGACTCGTTCCACATTGATCTCGGCAACTGCGTTCATGCCGGGCTTGAGACGATAGACTTTTTCTGGGATCTCAACCGTGCAATCGTATGTTTTCACACTGCTGCGATTCGAACTGGGGACTACGGCGACTTCCTTGACAATGCCCTCGAAGTTGTCGTTGGGGAAGGCTTCAACTCGAATCGAAACTGGCAAGCCGGGACGCACCTGGTCGAGCACTGCTTCGTGTATCTGGATCTTGACTTGCATCTTTGATAGATCGGGCAAAGTTAGGAGTACCTGTCGATTTCTGACTTCCGCTCCGGCCTTAATGTTGGAGCTGCCGCGTTCATCATTCGCATACACCACCATGCCGTCGTGAGGCGCATAGACTTCGCAGCGTTCTAAGTTCCGTTGATATTGTGCGACGCGGGCGGACTGGCGGGCGACTCTCTCTTTCGATTCGAACACTTGCGATTCAACTTGGGCGAGCTCGGATCTGTTGGTCACTTCAACTTGCTTCATATTACGCTTCGCGGTCGCGACCTCGCCCTCGAGACGTAGGACCTCCATCTCGTAAGTGTAAGTCTTCAGCTGTTTCTTGGTGGCATCGTAAGTTTCGAGTTGGTTGATGGCAGAGGCCAATGCTGCTTCCGACTTCATGAACGCATAACGACTCTGTTCCAAATCGCTTTTGCCTTTGTAGCCCAGTCGGAAGAGTTGCTCGATTCCGTCCTTTTCCGTTTCTTGTAACTTCAAGGCAGCTTGCGCCTCCAAGATTGAGTTGCGAGCTTCGTCGATTTGCCGTTCAATTTCGCTTTCGGCCAATTTGAATGAGCCGCTTTCCTCGTCGATGTACATTTCCCGATTGAGCGCGGCGAGCTCCAATGCCAGCTTCGCTTCTGCGCTCGAGGTCTCGTTTTTAGTTAACTGGTTGGTTCGCCTGGCCTCCGCTTGCTCGAGCACAGACCGGTCACTCTGCAGTTCAAGCGACTCGGATTCTAAGAGGTCGCGAATCGACGCCGAGTCGAGCTCAACCAACAAGTCGCCTTCCTCGACTAGGCTTCCGTTCGGAACGATGGACAAAATGCTTGTTCCCCGCGAACCGCTGCGGTAGTCGTAGACTTCCACTTGGCAGCGAATGGCGGTCTGCTCCTGGCTTTCAAGGAACCCGCGTTCAGTGATGACGATGGGCAGGTCGGAGCGGCTGACGTCGTAGTACACGAGTTCTAAGGCGGTTTGACGCCAGCCACCGAAGACGCCGAAATAGGTGCCGCCTAGGAGCAGCAGGAGGAAGGCCGAAACCGGTAGAGCGACTTTTTTGGAGAACACAACTCTGCCTTAGTTTGCAGTACGGAGGGACTTCAGGGCGGCACAGTAGATAACTCGGCTACTGACAGCGTGTTGCGTTGAAGCTAGCGAATAGTGCCGATTAAACGGCGAGCTGGTCTCAGCGCAACGTCCCACAGGGACGGTGGAGGTGGGGCGTTGGTGTTGCAATCCGGATGACCCGAATTTCTTACCAAACGCTTAAGGAAGGAAACGTAATTGTAATGGAAATAGCCGCTACAACCACTCTGATCATGCCGAACGGAAGCTGTAGTGAACACCTGCAATCCTGGACGCAACTGCACAATCCCTGCCTATCCACAACCCGAGAACTGTAGCAAGAGCGTCAATATGAAGGACGACCGCAGTGGTTTCCGAAGAGTTTGGCCGGCCTTCCTTGCCGTTGCTTGCCTTCTAACCGGCTGCCATTCGCGTGCTTGGTACTTCCGTCGTGCAAATGAAGATGCACACTGTTTGATCCAGGAGAAAGCGGCTGGAAAACCCTGGGCGGTCCCCGCCGGTTACTCACTCATTCCGTCGCCCGAATCTCGGCTGGCGCAGGTAGACTGTCTTACTTCGCCACGTCTCCCCTGCCCCACACCGACGCTCTACGCCTACGAAATTCCGGAGCTTCGTTCCGAGCTTCTAGGTGAACCGGCGAACGATAGTGAAGACGCCTCCGAAGAAGAGGGCGAGTCTAAGGATTCGGAAGAGCCCAAGGGAGTTCCCATTCCACCCGAGGCCTGGGAAACGCTGCCGACACAGTGCCTCCAAAGAATGTTGGAATTTGAGAGTGTTCAGTTCGAGGCGGAATACACAAAGCAGAACTACCAAGAGTTTGGGCTCGCGCGAAACGATTCCTCCGATCAACCAAAATTGACTCTCGAAGATGTCATCGATCTGGCTCTCCTTAACAGTCGCGATTACCAAACGCAGAAAGAGAATCTATTTCTCGTCGCGCTGAATTTGGCGGAGGAGAGATTCGCGTTTCAAAATCGCTTTAGCAATTTCGGTAATGGTTCAGCACTGAATTACACGCATGACCGAATTGCGGGAATTACAGAGAATCGGCTCGGAATTCCAACGGGTGTTCAAGGAGATCGCTTGCTTGTTACGGGAGGCGATTTGCTCGCGTCCTTTGCCAATAATATCTTGCTGACCTTCAATGGACCGTCTGGTTTCGCGGCCGATGTTAGTTCAACTATTCTAGTTGACTTCGCGCAACCCTTGATTCAACGTGACATACGCTTCGAGAGCTTGACCCAAGCGGAGCGCGATGTCGTGTATGCGGCTCGGGACTTCGCGCGATTTCGAAAGGAGTTCTTCGCTGATTTTGCGGAACTGTACTACCGTTTGGTTTTGTCTTTCCGCCAAATTGAGATCGATACACAAAACTACTTCTCACTTGTGCGTGCCTTCAATCAGGCCGAGGCAGAGTTTCGTCGCGAGTTTGTGCCTGGTGTGCAGGTCGACCAAGTAGAACAAAGTCTTCTGAACGGTCGTGGATCGCTCATCGGCACGTGCAACAACGTCGAACAGGCGTTAGATAACTTGAAGTTGTCAATCGGTTTGCCTACTGAGACTCCAATCAATCTCGATTTGACTGAGCTCAACGAACTGACCAGACTCGATCGCCTATCGGTTTCGGCTGACTCGACCAACCGTTCTCTACGCCGATTGCAAAATGCAATGCAACGCCCTGACCGAGCTGTCCTGGCGAGTACTTCCGCGGTACTGATTGAGCGTATTTTACAAGCGTCGCAGCTTACGGAATCGCAGGATCCGCAACAGCAAAGAGATCTAGATTATCGGCGTGTTCTGTTTCTTGCAGATGAAGCACGCATTGCCAGTCAGCGTTTTCTGAATGATCTCAATCAAGAGAAAAAGAGTGAGACGCCATCCGATGTCATCATTTTTCAGCGCTCGATTACACACGCAGAGAGCCTCATCGAGTTGATTACGGTGCAGCTTCAATTGGCTGCGCTGAGCGATCAATCGACGGAGCTTACCGAGTATGCGCGTCGCCAGCTCCAGCTCTCCCAGGAAATCAGTGCCTTGGTGGAAGAGTACCAAGCGCTCTTCGCAAAAGAACGCGAGGAGGATCAGAATTTGAGACCAATATCGGAGTTGGTCGTAAGCTGCGACGCTCTGCGAGCGCGAATCCAGAGCCTAGTTCGTGAGATAGACACTCTGAACAAAGTCGAAGTAGTTGAGGACCCTGTGGCGGACACGCGGCGTCTTCTTCAGGAAGCGGAGAGCCTTGAAGGGGTATTCGAGCAGACCATCAATGCTTCCAATTTCGGTTTGAAGCCGATTGATATCGATGTTGATGATGCCATGATCACCGCCCTGGTCCTACGATTCGAACTCATGACGCAACGCGAATCGGCCGCCGATGACTGGCGGCGTATCAAGCTCGCAGCAGACGAACTAAAGTCGGTGCTTGACCTCAACGCTCGGCAAGTGATCCGCACGGAATCGGGCTCAAATCAGCCGTTTAATTTCACGCTTGATGACAGCCGGACGCAGTTGGGAGTCACCTTCGACGCTCCGCTCAACCGCTTCACCCAGCGCAACGACTTCCGAGCCTCGTTGATCACATATCAGAGAGCGCTGCGCAATTTGATGCAGTTGGAAGACACGATTAAGTTCTCGGTGCGTAATGACCTTCGAAATCTGGCACTGGATCGCGAGCAGTACTTAATCGCAGTTGCTAGTGCGGCATTGGCCAACGAGCGAGTTGTAAGTACCTCTTTGGAATTTCGATTAGGAACCGGGGGCGTGTCTGCTCGGGACTTCTTGGAAGCTCAAACCGCCTACATCGAAGCGCTCAGCAACGTGGCGAGCCGGCACATCGCCTACATTTTGGATCGCACCCAGTTGTTTTTGGATTTGGAGCTACTCACCGTCGAAGAAGACGGCTTCTGGCCTGACTTGCGGAACGAAGACGTGCAGCCGGAACCGGTCTATGGACTTCCGTCCTGGGCGATGCCGGTCTACGGCGAACTGCCGTGTGTGAAGTACTCTCATGAACTCCGCGATTTGATGAACTGCCCTCCCCTATGCAAAGGCACGCTTCCGATTCAAGGTGGATCCCTGGGAAGCCTGGGGACTCAAAGCGGTGTCGACGATCCAACTCGCAACACGGATACCGCTGCTGAAACCACAGATCCTGGCGGTGAAAGGGACGGTGAGCTTGACCTGCAAATCGAGGAGCTTCCGGTGCCGCCGATGACTGAAGGTCAAAGCATTGGCTTGGAGGCTCCGAAGCTGGAACTTCCAGGGTTCGACAAACCGGCCTTCAATTCAGCTTCGCCGCCAGTGAATCGGGCGGTACCGCTCGAGTTGCAATAGCCAGCGCGGTAAATTACTCAGGCGATTTCGCTGCAGGGTCGCCGTCGTCTTTCTCGCTCGCTGCCAGTTCATCCGCAGAACTCTCGATGGAGCCCTGAACGAGTAGGAACTCCTTCGCTTTGACATCCAGGATGAGCGTACTCTCGAGCAAGAATTTGTTACCCATAAACCCTCCATCAATAAAGCCGCCAAACAGACTCTGCATCCCTGAGTACTTGTCCACATAACTCACTCGCTTGATCGGTACTGCTGCCTCGCCGAAGCTCACTTCCAAGCTGCACGCCTGATGGTGAATCGGAATACCGTTGCCAAAGGCATTGAGGTCAAGCTGAAGAGCTTCGGTGTTCTCATCTGCGTAGCGGTCAAAGTGGTACTTCGAGGTGATTAGACCGAAAGGGCTGCATCCCGAATCATAGAGGAGCTCGCAATCCTTTCCTTGGATTTGTGCGGGGAGCAAGATCCGTCGTCCTGGAAATCTAAAGGTTTCGTACTTGCCCAGCGAGTTGAATTCTTCTGTCCGTTCTTTTCGCAAGTGAAGTTGCTTGGCTGGAAAGTCAATCGCACAAACGCGTCCGTCGATGAAGTCGGCCCCCAAGGAACCGATAACGTTGTAGGGCTCTTCCCAGTCAATGAAAATCTCGCGTTTCATCACCCAGCCACCATCGAGGGCAACGCGACTGTCGCCGACGTCGAGTTCGAAGTGCTTGACTCGAGTTGTCTTGTCGTCCGTGTATAGCTCGAATTCTAAACCACGTTCTGCGAGGGACTCCATGCAGCCGGACCGCAGGAATGAGGAAGGCGCTCCCGTATCCAACTGCACATACAATTGCTTCTCGATACCCGGAACCGTGACCGGTAACAGGATGGCTCCGTGCTGCTCAAAATAATCTTCGTGACGGTTTGTCGCCCATTCGAATGGGACCGAAGCGGCATCGCCAACGATCGAAAGGCGATTGGGTGTCTCCGCGAAGAACCGAGATTTCACAAATTGGATGCCACCCCAGACGCTGACAGCAACAAACAGGAGAAGACCGATGGCGATGTAGGCGAGGGTGCGTTTGCGCGGGAACTTCATGGAGTCTAGCCATAGCGAGTGCCGTTCGTTGAATCGATACGAATCGCTCTATTCGCTTTGGTGACTTGGTTCTTGGAACTCCGTTTAGACTTTCCTGGGAATTCGGTTGCCCATCGAATGGCTGTCCGCAGCGTGCAAACTAATTCGCGGGATTTCGATCGACTGGCACTCGTATTTCGGCTGAGAAGACGGAGTTTGGATCGGAGCGTTCTAAGAGTGTCTGCTGGATGAGTTCCCTTGAGCGTTTCAGATTCTCGAACTCTTGAGTGAGTCCTCCAAGTTTCACTGTCACTGGCGAGTCGAAGTCGACCATGTCGTCGTTGAGCCGGATGATGACCTCAGAAACTTTCTCCGTGTCGTGGATCGTGAATTGGTTGCCATCACGACTCACAACCATCTTGGCGCTTGTCACTTGATCGGAAGTGTTGGCGGCCAACCAGTAGAACTGGGATTGCGTTACGCCCGTTTGATGCCAAACAACTTTTTGCGGGAGCGGAGTTCGCGTGAATTCGGACATCCATTCCACTGCGACCGCATCTTTGCGTTGCATCCAGTGACCGTATTCCGGATAGATCACAACTTCGTGAACGTAGCCCTCTGGGTCCTCGGCTTGGAGTTGCGCGAGCTTCTCTTTCCACTCGGCTGCGATCTCGTTCCGCTTGTATGCCGAGTCCTGGCCGCCCATGTGTAGAGTGAAACCAATGTTGCGGAGTCCAAGTGGAGAGACACCATTTGGGTGCCCGGCCATCATCGCAGCGGCTGCGAGCTGGTCAGCCATTCGCGGCGCTAACTGGTAGACACCATCACCTCCAGCCGAGTAGCCCATGATGTAGACTCGGTTGGGGTTGATGCCTTCTAGCGCGATCGCATCTTCGATGATCCGATTGAAAAATTCGTCGATGTGCGACTGATGCCATAGATTCCAAGTGTCGGTTGGTGCGCGTGGGGCAAGATAGACGCCTTCTTTTGGTTCGTACAACCCGATTTGGTTTTTCCACTGCTGATCATTGACGCGCGCCGGAGCTCCACCGCCCCCGTGCATTGAGATGAACAAGCTGTGACCGTCCTCCGGTTCATCTCCGAAAATGCGGTAGTCGAACTTCATTTCCAAGTCACCAAGCGTGATTAGCTTGGCTTCCCATTCTTCTTGTCGCTCTTCTCGCAGAGATTCGATTCGCTGTTTGTAGAGTCGGGAAACGAGTTCCGCCGCCTCGGTCTTGCTCAGCTCCTCGTTTGTGTCTTCGTCGTCTTCGGTGTCAGCCACAGTGAGTGAGACGAGCTGCGTTTCACCGTCAGTTGTGAATACGACTTCGTCTGTCGCGCCGACTGCGGCAACTTTGTACTGCTTGCCTCGTTGCAAGTTGAAGGTGAGGAAATTGTTGGTGTCGTCAGTTTCACCCGCCGAAGTCCCGGCCGCGCACTGTTCGGAAGTGTTTTCCGCAAGACAAACTTTGATTCTGGTACTTACTCGTTCACCCGTGCGTTTGGAGAGGGCTTGGATCCGCACTTCGGTCATGTTGACTTGAGGCGTTTGTAGATTTGCCGTGTAGCGGTCTGTTACGTTGATGGCGCATATCGTTTCTCGCCCCCTCCAGACTGTCGGGAAGGTCGTATCGGTTTTCTTGAAACTCATAGCGTAGATGGAGTGCAACTTGGACGACTTGTCGGCTTTCGAAGCATCGTTGACAAACCAACCGTAATCCAGGCCGCGTGGATCGTACTCCGCGGCTCCGGTGAATCGCCACGTCTCACCGTCCCAGACTTCCACCCAAGTGTGATTGCCACGCTTAGTCGTCCAGCTGGGCACGCCAACCAAACGAGCTGGCACATTCACGCTGCGGCAAGCGTCAACCAGAAGGATCGATAGGCCGGTGCAAGAAGCGAGACCTTGTTCGATGCTTTCGCTTGGACTCTGATTGGCCTTTCGCCGTTTGGTGGAATATTGGACGCCGATTTGCTGAAACAGTTTTTCGTTGAGCAGTAGTGCCGCTTCGCCCGGCGTCTTGCAGCCTGCGACTATTTTGACTGCCCTTTCCCGCATGCTCTGACGCCATGTTTCACGGGTCTCGTCGATATTCGCATAGGGAAGCACGTTGTTTAGAAAAATGGCTTCAGGTATTTCCCAAGGACTGTTCTTTTTGGCTTCGTGGGCGAGGCGTACGTTCTCAAGCAAGAAATCAGCTGACAAAGATCGCAAATCTTGTTTGGGCATGTGTTCGATGAGAAATTCCATCGAAGCACGCTGAGCGTCTGGGCAGGATTCGAGCGCTTTGACGATTTCGGACCGGTTCTCGCTCGCGGCCTCGAACTGCCTCGCGTATCGCGAGCTGTAGTTGAGTTCTTCAGCCATGACTGCAAACGACGAACCGCCGCAAATCAAAAATATGGAAAGAGCCGTTAAACAATGCATGTGTACCGAGTCCAGTTGTTCCGGGAATGTTGGCGCCAAGCATAATCGTTGGAACTGAGTCTGACCAACCGAAATGCGTTTGTTAGCCCGAGCGTGTTTGACTTGGGTGCGACTAGAAGAAAGCGTTTTGGGTGCGACTTGGGAGTTCGACAGCCGCGGCAGGAAGCAGATTCGTCATTTTGAACCTGGGCAGGTAGCTTGCATGCCGATCCAATCTGCCGAGAATTCGCTCGAAGCTTACGATAGCGAAAGACGGTCCTCGAAGGCGAAGTGCGAAGCAATGACGAGAGATGGGAAGCAGAAAACCAAACGAATTCGAGAAATCTACGACCGAGCGGAGTTGCAGAGGTGGCTCTCTAGACCGGACGGCAGCGTCGCGGTTCAGGGTGTGGATATTAATGGGCTGGAGAATGAATTATCGGAAGTCAGCTTGGCGGGGTGTCTCTTCCTGAACTGTGAGATGTCGGACGCGCTCGCCGGCTTTTTACTTTCGCGTCGTGCCGTTGTGATACCCAAGCTGACTTGTTTTCCCTTTCCAGCGCACCGCGCACGCCTGTACCGTCCCGAGGAATTGTTTCAGGGCTTCGATCCTGAGCAAGGTGAATTCGGGAACTACCGCGAGTGCTATGACTACTTGGTCTACCAGCACTATTTGGAGACCGGCAGTCACTTAGCCGACATTGATGTGACGTTTGCGCGCAGTCTCCACGATCACAGCATGACGGATGCTCGCGACGAGTTCGTGGCTGATCGCAAGATGGTCGCGATTATGGGCGGTCACGATTTGCTGCGATCAGATCCGACTTATAAGCAAGTTGCACAACTGGCTCGCAAGTTGACGCAAGCGGGATTCACGTTGGCCAGCGGCGGGGGGCCTGGTGCGATGGAAGCCACGCACTTCGGCGCCTATTTTGCAAACTTGGGCGATCAAGAATTTCTCGATGCGTTGAAAGAGCTTGGGCAGCGGCGCGGAATCATAGACGAGGCCAAGGAGTATAAGGACCGCGACTGGTTGCAGCGAGCCTATCGGATTCGTCAACAGTATCCGTTGACCGACGAGCAACGCGTTGCGGCAGAGAGTCTGGCCATTCCAACTTGGTTCTACGGACACGAGCCACCCGCGCCCTTCGCAACCCATATCGCCAAGTACTTCGCTAACAGCATTCGCGAAGATGGCTTGCTACAGATTGCTAATTACGGAATCATCTTCGCGCCAGGCAATGCTGGGACGGTTCAAGAAATTTTTCAGGACGCTGCCCAGAACTACTACAAGACGTTCGGGCATGTTGCCCCGATGATTTTGTGGGGCCGTGACTACTGGACCCAAGATCGTCCTGCTTGGGAGCTCTTGCAGGCTCTGGCTAACACGCCTGGCAGAGAATTGATGAAAGAGCACGTGCACCTCGTCGACGACCCGAGCGAAGCGGAGGAGCTTATTTCAGCATTCGTTCCTGAAACAGCGTAACGATATAGGCGGTCTCGGCGAAGGCAGATCGAGCCAGGCGAGCTATAAGCGTTTCGGGTTAAACGGCGTGTTTGGAACTTTTCCAGAAGCACGTTCGCGGAGGATTGGGCGGAGGCGATCCATGACGGATTTTGACTTGGCATCCGGTTCGATCGCCAAGTTATGGAACTCGCCTGGATCGGTAGCGTGATCGTAGAGTTCCAAGCCGGCAGCTCCCTCGGCCCACTCCGTAAACCGATATCGCCCAGTCCGAATGCTGCAGCCCATCACGGGCTGTTGGAGTCGATCATCTGCGGGGCGGAGTACTTGGGTGACTGCCACTCCATCCCACTCCTTGTCGGGATCCTCTAGGAGTGGTGTGAGAGACCTGCCCGCAAGTCCTGGTGGGGGAGCAATGTTCGCTAAGTCGGCGAGAGTTGGATAGATGTCCACGAATTCGACGATCCGTTCGCAAGGTCGATTCGTTGCGCCAAATTGAACCTGAGACGGGACGCGAAAGATCAGTGGGGCACGAGCTCCCTCCTCGAAGAGAGTTCGCTTTTGCCAGATCCCTTGATGCTCACCGAGGTGATAACCATGGTCACTCCAGAAAACGACGATCGTGTTGTCTTCCAAATCTAATTCTTGCAAGGCTGCGAGTAGTCTTCCCACTTGGGCGTCAACGAACGAAACGCAAGCATAGTAGGCCTGCGTGGCTTGCAGGAGTGTTTCGTGTTCGAGGTTGTAGTTAGGGATCGGGCAGTTGTGGGCGAACGCCGCCGGTGGAATGTCAGTGCGATCGTCCGCGGGAGCGAATGGCAGCCGAAGTTGGTCGATCGGATATTGATCGAAGTACTTCTTGGGTGCCACGTAGGGCGTATGAGGACGAAAGAAACCGACGGCTAAGAAAAACGGGTTGTCCTTGCTCTGACGCATGATATCGATCGCTTCTGTTGCAATCATGCCATCCGTTTGCTCTTCATCAGTGCCATCGGCGGCTAGCCAGCTAAGCGCGCCGCTGATCTTTCGATGTGGTTCCGCATTGAAGACTAAGGCTTCGTCTGTTTTGTCTCTTCCTTTCGGATTCACCGTTTGATTCCACGAGGGCGGATCATCGAAGCCGTCTGACCCAATCGAGGCGGGGACGTTGTAGTGGTAAATCTTGCCAACTCGCGCCGCGAAGTATCCCGCTTTTTGAAAAGCCTGCGGTAGCGTGACTACATCGGGTACTTCGTCTCGAAAGTGGCGGTCGAGGTCGTAAACTTTAATCTGATCCGGCCGCAGTCCAGTCATGATTGACGCGCGCGTTGGATTGCAAAGTGGCAACTGGTTGTAGGCCCGACGGAAACAGATCCCGGTGGCAGCTAGTCGATCAATATTGGGCGTCTCTGCGATGAGATCACCATAGCAACCCAGAGTCGTGGCTAGGTCATCAACGGCAATGAACAGGACGTTCGGCTGCTTTGCAGAAAGTCGGGGGCTCCACACAACGATCAGCAGAAGAATGAGGGTAAACTTACTTTGCACGGGGGGCCTCTAGGGGGCAGTCTCAGGTTTGGTTCTCAGGTTTCTTACCAACAAATATTCTATCACTTCCGTTGCCACATGAAGGGGCCAGCGAGTGCCACGTTCTTATGACGCGATCGTCGTTGGTGTTGGAGGGGTGGGTAGTTCAGCCCTCTATCATTTGGCGAAAAAGGGCTTGCGAGTTCTTGGGATTGAGCAATTTGATATCGCTCACGATCGAGGAAGCTCGCATGGTGAAACTCGGGCGATACGGAAGGCTTACTTCGAACACCCTGATTACGTGCCTTTGCTTCACGAGGCCTATGCGGGTTGGCAGAACATCGAGCAAGAATGGGGAAAACAGTTACTGCATTTGGCTGGGCTCATCGAGATTGGCCCGACTGACGGAGTCCTGATCCCTGGAGTTCGCCGGGCCTGCGCCGAGCATGATATTGCATTGGAGTCGATTTCTCCCAGCGATTTGAGAGAACGCATGCCAGGATTTGAACTCAGCGAAGGGCAAGAAGCGCTCTTTGAGTGCGATGGGGGATACCTGCTCGTCGAAGAGTGTGTGCGGGCCATGGCAACGATGGCTGAGAGGCGGGGTGCCAACGTCGAGTGGACTGAAAGAGTCAACGCGTGGAGGCCTGAGGGCTCCGGAGTGGCTGTTGAGACGGACAAAGGAACTTACTTTGCAGAGCGTCTCGTCGTAGCAACCGGAGCCTGGTCGGTTCCAATGCTCCGCGAGTTGGGAGTTGAGTGCCGCCTGTTGCAAAAGCATCTTCACTGGGTTGAGGTGCCGGGGGATGCGTATCGCGAGGATCGGAGGTCCCCGCTTTTTTTCTATGAGACCGACTCAGGCTACTACTATGGATTCCCGCAGCTCGTCGACACTTCAGCGTCGGCAGACTACCGTCAAGAAGCTTGCATCAAAGTGGCCGAGCATAGCGGAGGTCAGTTGCTCGCTGATCCGGCTAGCAATGACCGTTGTGTAGACCCGAGTGAGCAAAAGCGGGTTGGCGATTTCTTATCTCAATTCTTGCCGCTTGCATCCCGAGATTTCACTCGCCATGCAGTCTGTATGTATACCATGTCGCCAGACGAGCACTTTGTCGTCGACAGGCACCCTCAGTACGAGCAAGTCTGTTTGGCTGCGGGGCTCTCGGGACACGGCTTCAAATTTGCGTCCGTGTTAGGTAAGCGCCTCGCAGATATGGCATCGTCAGATCGTGATGGTGCTCATCCGTTTCCGTTCCTTTCTCTGGCTAGATTCCAAAGCTAGGCTTGGGACGGTGTGTCGCTCTTATAGGGTGAAAATCGCAATCTGTTTTCGGGTGCCCGCAGTATGCAGCGAATTTTAGTGGTCTACGAAAATGCTCAGGCGGTCTGCGAGCGTCTCGCGCCGCAGTTCGAGGAAGCAATTTTTCGCGGAGCAGAAAGCGCGGACGCGCTGCGCCGAGAGTTAGATTCGTTTGCACCCGAAGTCGTATTCTCGATCAAGAGTCCTGGGTTTCGTGGCATCGACCATCGCGCCGGAGTGAATCATCGATCCGTAAAGTGGTTCCAAGTAGGCGGCTCAGGATATGAACACTTGGGAGGTTGGGATACAGATCGTGTCCAAGTCACAAATTGTGCTGGAGTGCTAGCGCCGTATCTCGCAGAGACTCTGACTGGTGCAATGATCGCGTTGAACGGCCACTTTCCCTCGTACTTTCGTCAGCAATCGGACCGCGTTTGGAAACCACACGAGTTTCGACCGCTCTCTGAGCAAGTGCTGCTGATCGTTGGGCTCGGTCACATCGGCGGCCGGTTTGCCAGGAATGCCAAGGCACTGGGCATGCGAGTGCTCGGTATTCGACGGCAGCCGCAAGAGGATTCAAGTGTGGACGTGGTCGGAACCTTGGATGACTACCCATGCATGGCTGCAGAGGCAGATGTGGTTTCGATTCATCTGAGAGCGAATCCACAGACTAGGCACCTATTTGACCGAGCCCGTTTCGCTGAAATGAAAGCAGGTACACTGCTGTTGAGTACCGCGCGAGGCAGTATCGTTCATGAACCAAGCTTGATAGACGCGCTAAACACTGGCCATCTACGAGGCGCCTATCTCGATGTTTTCGAAGAGGAGCCTTTGCCAGCGACTAGTCCACTTTGGGACCAAGGCAACGTAATGATCACGCCGCACGCTTCGGACAATGTTTCCGACTGGTCGCTGAAATTCGCGGACTACTTCGCTGCAAATCTGAAGCGATGGAATCAAGGCAAGGAGCTTCGCAACCGAGTGCAGTTGTAAAAGTTGCTTCGGACGACAACCAATCAGTGTCACTGATACTCGGCCGTGAAGTCCGGATCTTCGGCCTTTTTACGCAGGTCCTCCACGAGCGGCCGAGCTTCGGGACCCACCGAGTCGATTGTGTCCAAGACTTGAGATTTAAACGTGTTTACATACTGGATCTTCGCTGCACGGGACCGCCGGTCTTCCCTTTGGCTTTCGAGCAAGGCCTTCTTTTCTGCAAGTATGCTCAGGAGCTTCTCGTCGGCCTTGACCATCCGTCGTCGGATCGAAGCATCCCTTGCTTCTTCCAAACGCGTCGCCGCAGCTTGAGCCTGCTCACCACCGGTAGCAGTCACATTTCCGGTCGAGTCGGAATTGATCCAGTAGGTGACTCCGAGTAGATATAGAGCTACTGTGGCAAATAATCCAAGGAGCAACCACCATCTCGAGGTCGAAGTCTTCTGAGGATCCGGTTTGACAGGCTTAGTTTTCATGGCGTAGGCGTTTACGGGGGCAGGCGGTTTACTTGGTTAAGATGGTGGGCAAATTATTTGCGATGGTCTCAAAGACCTCGACAAGTTCGGCCCCATTCTCGGCATGGTAGTGTTGGCCGCCACCGATCTCTGCAACTTCCTGCATTCGTTCCTGATCCGCTCCGGGCGAAAAGGTGACCGAGTGGATCGTGACGTTGTATTGAGCGACGATCTGAGTGGCGATTGTGACAGGATCCGTACCGGTATTGTGCATGCCATCCGTCATCACAATCATTGTCTTGGCCGCAAGTGGTCGCGCGGCGGCTGCGTCGAATAGTGACGGTATGCTTGCGTCCATCCCAGATCCAATTGCAGTCATGCCCGAGGGACCCAGCGTTTCCAACTCGGTTAAGACTGAGGTGTAATTTGAGGTTAGGTCAAGATCCATGCTGGCGGACGTGGAATAGCTGCTCAGCGAAACTCGCTCCGACTGCACAGTACCATTTAGGACAGACAGAAAGGACTCAACGGCAATCTCTAGATCCTCCCATGGAGTGTTCGGTGGAGCACCAAGATCGAAGTGCTCTTCCCAGGCCCAGTCTTGGAATGAATCGCTGTCTTGCCCCGAGGCGTAATAGTACTGGTTTCCACTTTGCGTCAAGATTCCTTCCGAGACGGCAGCGTCAAAAGTGCTGGTGTTCCAAGGGCTTGTTCCGTCTGGCCAGTTGAACGTCTTCCAGTCCATCGAGCCCGATCGGTCAAGTATCAAAGCGATGTCCCGGTCAACTTGCATGGCGACCGCATCGAAATCGATGTCGAAAGCACTCTGCAAACCGAAGCTTGGAAAGGGTGTAACTACTTGTCCTCCACTAGCATTGGCTCGTAGTGAACTAACCATCACTGCGTTCGCAGCGGCATCACCACTCTGGATCGACGCGTCAGTCGAAGATTGGAACGCGTAGCGTCCATTTTGGTTGGCGGTGTTGGAAGCGGTGCCGAAAACAATCTGCGGATCGTCTAGCACAAGAGGTGAATTGGCGACATCGTTAAGAGCTGCGGTGATCTCCCCCGCTTGGCGAGCCAACGCTACATCTTGCAGTTCGCTCATCGTCCGGCCGGAAGCTCGGGCTGCAGCATCGGTGGCAACCATCATCTCGGTCCGCGACAGCTGGAGGTAAGCCAGGTTGATGGTGAATGCGGAAAGGATGAACATGACTGGGAGCAGCAGTGCCGTCATCATCAAGATGTTCCCACGCCGATTTCGTTTGCTCATTAAGTCTGTGGTGGTTTGCACGTTGCTGTACCCTGTAACGAGAAAGGAATGAGAGAGTGCTGTTTGCAGTAGCGTGTGCAACTGCAGTTGGGTTGCGCGTCTGCTATTGAGTCGCATCGAAGAAGCCGTCGTACCGCTCTGTTCTCATCGTGGCTTCGGTTGTGAGAGTCAGTTGCCCTGTAAATTTGGAAGTTAGCAGAGCGTTGGATGCAAGTGGGACCACAATCTCTACGCTGACTGCAGAGCTGTTTTCGTCAAGTCCATCGCCATCGTTGATGATGACCTGTGCGTCTTTGGTGCCCATTGAGTTTAAAAAGCGATTGGCCTCAGCTGTGGCTTCCGCTTCCGTTGCTCCAGGGACGATGCAAACGCGAGCTGCGTAGTAAGCCGCGTCCTGCATCATGTTGCGGATCATGTTTAGTCGGGCAAATTCGATGCACGTGAAGATGATCAAAATGAAAACAGGAAAGACTAACGCAAACTCGACTAACGCTGCCCCCTCTTTCTTGATGGGCCTCCGATTCCCTCTTTTTCGTACGTTCTTCATTTTGCAGTTTCCGTGGTGGCGACGATGTACTTGTGAATAGCGACAAGTAAAGCAGCTACAAATTCACGAACTCTTTCCGCATCGTGATCGATGCCGAGATATTTCTGCCTACGAACAGTCCTCCAGTAAGTGGCATGTTCCCAGCACAGGGGACCGTGACCGTAACCGTGACGTGCTCAAGAGTCCCCGCTGTGTTGAAACCTGGGTCGCTGATCTGAATCGAACCTCCGTCGTAGACGATGGAGCGTTCGTCCAAGAAATTTTGGATGCGAGACGTGACAATAGCGTCGGTCCCACCACGTTCGACGCCGACGCGTGAGCCTTCGTAAGCTGCTAGCGTTAACGACTCTCTTAGAAATATCGCAGAGCAAATATCAATGGTCGACGCTGTGATTAGCACAAAAATCGGCAGGCAAAGAGCGCACTCGACAGTCGCGATTCCGCGACGCTTTCGGGATTTGGATCTTCTTCTGTGGTGCATTGTTTGCTTCCGAATCTTTGTTTGTTCTGAGGTGTTCTGCCCTGAGGTAGACGCGGAACATTTCAGACTTCTTTTAAACCTAGCTCGATTTTCTCTCAGAAGCCGACCGTGAGCGTGTTGCAAACAGGAATACAACAAGCAAGTGCGGAAATGATGCAGGATCACCATAAGAAAGTCGTTTGTTGCCAAACAGCAACGCATTCTTCCAGTACTTACGACAGCGTGGCGGCAACCAGCCAGGGAGCTTCTAACTCTGGCTCCGGCGAGCTTCAGAAATCTACTTGTTAGGTGGGTAAGAACTACTGGAGTGAAAGACTCTGCAGAACAAAGTGCTGGAAACAGTAACTGCAGCGGCGGCATGACAGCGGGGCGAGTTTGCTGCTCGCGCGAATCGGATCTCCCCTTTTTTTGCGAATTAGGCGAAGACTGTTCCTCAACCCAAGAGATAGCTGGTGTAGTTGCCAAGATCTGAGATTTGCATGTCTGAGTCATGCGGCTGTTCGCGAATCCGGCGACTCTTTGTCAACCAATTCCACAACGTGCCACGGCTTTCAACAAAGCGAGATTCCGAACAATGCGATGCTTGATCTACTCGATAACGCTTGGTTGCTTGATCTTCGCCAACAAGCTCCCAAGCCTCATGACGGAACGCGTAACACCACGCAACGCGGCGGATCGCTTGGGGGCGCAAGCTATTGGCAAGCTGCAGCCCAATGCGGCTCTACTGGATCTACGAAGGGTTCCAGGTCAAGCCGTCCCCGTGGTCTTCTCGCCTCTTCAGCTCGCGGTAACCAAGACCGCGCCGCCAGAGCTAGATTCCGAGGGTTTGCTGGCAGCTATCAATGCTGCCGCAAAAGAAATGTTGCCCACGCAGCACCTGCCTGGGCTGGCGGTGGTTGTTGTTCAAAAGGGGGAAGTCCTCGTTGAGCGCGGGTATGGCCTAGCAAACCTAGAGGAGAAGACGCCAGTTGACCCAAAGAAAACACTGTTCCGAATTGGGTCGATATCCAAAGCGCTTACGCTGCTCGCACTGACCCGTTTGGTTGACGATGGGAGAGTCGCAAGAGACACCGATATCAGCGGATTTGTATCGAATGTGGCCAATCCCCTAGGTTTGGACAAACCCGTCACGGTTGAGTACTTGTTGACCCACACCAGTGGTTTCGATCAGATTGGAACCGGACGGCACATCTACGATCACCACCTGAGCTTGGCACAACGCAAGGCCAAGCGGCCGAGCCTCGAGGAGTTCTTGAGTTCTGGAAACTTGCGGCGAGTTTCGGCGGCCGGCGAAATGTTCCGCTACGACACCTACGGAGCAACGTTGGCTGGTCTGATCTTGGCGAAGGTAAATGGAACGTCGTATGCCGAAGCGATGCGGAAGGAGATGTTCGAGCCGCTAGGTATGACGCAGTCATTTGTCGAAGTAGACGACGCGTCGCGCGGGAATCTAGCCATTGGTTATGGGTACAACGAGGACGCGTTCCGGCCGCAGCCATACGAAGTCTACGTTACAACGCCCGCGTCCTCCATCGACTCAACGCCTGCGGATATGGGAAAGCTACTCTGCGCGCTGACGTCCGACGGTTCGAACAAGCATGGAAGCCTATTTTCAGCCAGTATGCTCTCGCAAGTGCACTCGCCCCAGTTCCGTTGCCATCCCGAATTCTTGGGAATAACTCATGGTTTGTTCGAATCGAACACATCCGATGACGGAACGTTGCCGGTTGACCTGCGAAGCGTTGGGCATGGAGGCAGTATGAACGGCTACCGTTCTGCACTCACTATCATTCCGGATCGACGGATCGGTATCTTTGTGACGGCGAATCGAGCGCCGGAATCGGGAGGTGGAATCGTCGACTTCCGTCCCATTATTGACGCTGTGTTGTCGTCTTTGGAGGGAGCTCCGAAGAAGAAGCCTTTTGCGTTGCCGGCAACGCCGACCGCGATGGATGTTGAACTCACTCAATACGAAGGCGATTACTACTACGGTATTTTCTGTCATACAGCGACGGCCGACGATTATGGACGAGGGGCTTGGAGGCGACGCGATGCTGAACGAGTTGTTAGGCAGGGGGAGGGATTGTTGATACGTGGCCTGGTTTATCGACCTCGCGGCGGTGATGTGTTGGTTGCCGAGGATGGAAGCCGGATGGTCTTCTTTGGACGAAACTCAGCCGGAGAGATTAGCAATTTCGTCTTCTCGACGAGTCCCGACACCTTTGAACGTCAATCCGCCCAGCTGCCCTACCGCGAATATCAGTCGCTAGCCGCAAGCGTTTATGAAATGGTATTGGAACAGGGATTGAAGCCTGCCTTGCAGCATTTTGCGGAGAATCGGAAAGAGGCGAGTACTTACTACGTCACGGAGCAGGAGTTCAACAATGCAGGCTACGCCCTCCTCCAGGCGGGCCGAACTAGCGATGCCATCGCCATTTTTCGTCTCAATGTGGAGATGTTTCCGAGATCATGGAACGCCTATGACAGCCTGGCAGACGGGCTAAGTACCGTTGCGAAGATTCCGGAAGCCATCGCGAACTACGAAAAGTCGCTCCAGCTGAACCCGAACAACGCTGCTGGTCGAAAACGTCTGACCGAGCTGAAGTCATCGAAGCGTTAGACTTTTCGCCTTCGCCCTCCGCAGGGGTTCACCAATGGCGCTCTTACGCCCCTTCCCTGTAGGCATCGCCTTGAGTTCCTGACCGACGCTATAAGCTCGCTAGCGGGGGGCTTCGAGCACCTCTGGAGATTGCTGCCGTGCATGCGTGAACCGATCTATTCCTTTGTTTTGATTGCTAAATCGAAAAGAACCTGGGATTATGTGGGTTGCTCAGCGGAGAATACGGAAAGACTAATGGACGCTTTACGTATCTTCAGCCATTGGTTCCCAGTAAGGGCAACTTTGGGTAGCGGCGGTCATCGAAATGAATCCAGAGAACAAGCTCAACACTTCGAAGGATCTTATCGGCGAACTTTGGATTCGAAGTCGTCGAGGAGACCGCGCTGCCTTTACAGAGTTGTTCGAATACCGACGTGAGTTGCTGGTTGAGGAAGCCAGGCGTGGGCTTGGGATGCATCTGCGTCGGCGGTTGGATGCCTCGGATGTTGTGCAAGAAGTGTACCTCGAAGCCACGAGAAGGCTTGCGGAATTGGCTGAGGTGGACATCCCACAGTTGGTTTGGCTCCGAGTCTTGTTGAAGCAGAAAGTCGTAGACCTAAAGCGAATGCACCTTGGTGCAGCGAAGCGTTCGATTTCTCGTGAACAGTCACTTGAGAATCGAATATCCGATGTCGATTCGATCGCGGACCAGCTTGTAACTTCACTGACTTCACCGAGTATGAAGGCGTGTCGAAATGAGTTGCGGGAACAAATACGAACCCTTCTCGATGAGCTTTCTATTGTTGATCGGCAAATATTGGTTCTGCGACACTTCGAAGGAAAGTCGAATCGCGAAGTCGCGGAGAAACTTAACCTGAGCATCAACGCTGCCAGCAACCGCTACGTCCGTGCGATCAAGCGTTTTAAGTGCATTCACGACGCCTCAGGTACTAAACTGGAAGAATAGGCACCACTGTTGAGTCGAGGGTCAGCTGTTTGAATGCAGGTTCAAAGCAGGAGCCGGCTTTAGTCCGTCGAAGAATGGAGGCTTGCGGTAACCGACAGTCGGCACTTTACTACCGCCCAGCTAGTCACGATATCGGTTAAGAACGCGATTGCTATGCCTGAAGCATCAACATCCAACGCCGACAACGAACGCAGTGAACTCGAGCGACTCGCCGAGGAGTATGTCGAGCTTTACCGACAAGGCCGTTCACCGAACATTGACGATTTCGTGAACGATCATCCGGCACTTGCCAATGATATTCGCGAGTATTTCCCTGTCGTACTGATGCTGGACCAAGGCCGAAGCTCGCCGACTGAATCCGAGTTGGCCTTCGGCATACGCCACAACACCGGAGCCATTCGGGCAGGTAGCAGACTTGGTGACTACCTCTTGTTGCAAACCATCGGCCTGGGAGGCATGGGAGTTGTCTACGAAGCGGAACATGAAACGTTGCACAATCGTGTGGCGATCAAGCTCTTGCCCGAATCGCTGAATCGTCCGAAACTGCGCGAGCGTTTTCTACGCGAAGCATCAGCGGCCGCCAAAATGAATCACCCCAACATCGTGCGTGTCTTTGGCTACGGATGTGAGAAGGAAACCCACTACTACGTCATGTCGTTGATTGAAGGTATCGGTCTCAATCAACTGCTTTCGACGCAGACGTTCGAAGATCACAGTCAGCGAGTGAACGGTCAGCGTCAACGAGACTTGGCGACTCACGGCGGCAACTATGCGGGAACAGATTTAGGGTCGACCGTTCCCATGGGTGGATCCACGATTGAAGATTCGAGTGAGTTGTCTGAGAAGCCCGGTTCGCTCTGGCATTGGGTTGCGGGGCTTGGTTTGCAGGCCGCGGATGCTCTTGCATATGCACACGAGTTGGGCGTGATTCATCGTGACGTGAAGCCAAGCAACATCATGTTAGACATGCGTGGCAAGCTCTATGTCACCGACTTTGGCTTAGCCAAGTTGACTGACGACAGCAGCTTGACCGAGACCGGCGACATGCTGGGTACGCTTCGCTATATGCCGCCAGAAGCCCTGCAAGGCAAGGCCGGCGAACGCGGGGACATTTATGGGCTTGGCCTGACGCTCTACGAGATGCTGGCGGGAGAACCTGCATTTGCCAACAGCGATCGCGGCAAATTGTTCTACGACATCTCGCAAGGCGACATCGTTCCACTTTTAAAGCGAGTCCCCAAGGTTCCTCATGACTTGGCACAGATCGTCGGCAAGGCAACCGAGGCAGACCCAGCGCTGAGGTACGCCTCAGCGGCCGCCATGCGTGATGACTTGCGTAGGTTTCTGTCTGGGGAACCGATCGAAGCGCGTCCCGCCTCGCTTGGCTATCGCGCTCAGCGCTGGGTGGCGAGGAATACAGCAGTCAGCGTGTTGGGAGGCTGTCTGTTCGTGATCCTTGTCGCAACCGCTGGTCTAGCGAGTCTGAGTGCTAGACGGTTTCGAGATCTGGCATACGAGAAACAACAAGAAACGAACGCAGCGACATCAAATGCGCGGCAAGCTAAAGTGAACTTACTCCGTGTGCAACTTTCCGATACACGGGGTTGGGCAACGAGTTCGCGAGTTGGCCAACGTACGGAAGGAATCAAGTCGCTGCAAGCAGCGATCTCCTTAGCTCGGGACTTAAAGCTATTCGACGAATACCGCGATCAAATCTTAGAAACGGCGGTGACTCTAAGTGCGCTGCATGACGCGCCTGTCGTAGCTGCATGGCAGGATGCCAAGATCGGTGGCTCAAACGCGACGGTCAGCTTTAATGGCGATCTCTCAGAATATGTGCTGGGTGACAAACGCAAAGGGCAGGATTGTCTTATTTATCGTGTCTCAGGTTCAACCAAGGAGTTGATCGAGCAAATCCCTTTAGGCCATCCATGCCTGGAGCGAATACGGTTCTCATCGGATGGAACTCTGATATGCAGCTGGGTCGATTTGGGAAGTGAAAGGATCGCACTTTGGGTCTACGACCGAGAAATGAAGAAGTCGTATTTGCTGGACGAACACAGCAGCAAAGATCGTAGGTTGGGCCTACAGATTCGCGATGATCTCAAACAGATTCTGTATGTAAACAGCAGTTCCAAACTGGCGATCTTCGATACCAAGAGTGGAAACGAAACCACAATCGACCTACCCGATTCAACACATTGGCAGCAAATTGAGCTTAGCCACGATGAATCACAAGTTGCAGCCTATGCCGTCGGCAAGCCCGAAGTCGTTGTCGTTGATCTTACGAATAAGACCCTAGAGGACGTTCCGCATAAAGGTTCAGGTGTCCGCTCGATTGCATGGCGACAAGATGGTCGTCACCTAGCAATTGGAACAACTAAGATTCTGATCTGGGATTTTTCACGTCGCAAAGTCTGCGCGACACTCGAGCAGAACAATACGTATGTAAATCGGTTGGAATACGCGAAGAACGGCCGCTTACTTTTTTCCAGCGGTTGGCTAAGCCGAACGGAGGTGCATGATGCGATGGCAGAGAGACGCATTTTTCGTTGCGAATCCATCGTTAGCGACATTTCAGATTGTGGTAACTATGCCGCTTTCTTTGCTGGCCCGAATGTACGGATTCGTCGGGTTGACGCTAGTGATTCAATCTTCGAATTCGACTACGGACGCCTCCATCGGGAGCGACATGCGAAGCTCGACTGCAAAACAGGGCTTTTATGGCTTGCGCCGCATTCCAAGATCTCTGCATATGACTTGCCTAGCAACAGACCGTTATCCACCAAGTGGCTATCTAGAGTAAATAACTTCGTTGCTGTCGACCCCGCTGGACGTGACGTCTTTCTATCTGCGGACAGCAGACTCTATCGTATGCCCATAACTCCGCTTGAGGGCCGTCCCGAGAAAGGTAGTGCTCGTGTAGAAGCAATCCGGGTTGGCCCACCAGAACTCCTTATGAAACCTCATGCTCATCAACGCCGTACGATGAACAATATCCGATTGGACTCGAGCGGCAACAGACTGGGAATGGATAGCGCTTCGAGTAGTCACGCAACCGTTTTTTCGCGCGAGCAAGGTTGGGAACCGATATTGGATCGCACCTCGAAGTTGTTTCCAACCAAAGTTGCGCCTCATTCTCGTTTGCCACTTATCGTCACCAGTTCGCATTCGATCGTCGGGTGCGAAGTTTACGACTGGGAGACGAAATCTGTCGTCCTAACCTTACCGTTTAAGCGTGCTTTCGCCGACTTTTCACCGGACGGTCGCCGCTTGTACGTGCAAGCGGGAGGCTGTTTGAGGGTCTACGAAGTTGGCAGTTGGTCACTCCTCGCCACCTCGGACCCTCGATTCAGCCACGGAGACAATCCACCCATCGTTTCTAACGACAATCAGTGGTTGGCTCTCCAAACTCAAGATCCAAGGGGCATTGCGATCCTAGATGCAGAAACATTGAACGAAGCGTTGTTCATTCGCGGCCGCCACCTCGATCCCGATAGCTTCGTAGGTTCTTTCGACGCTACAGGACGGTTTCTAGTTGCAAACCGTGGGCAGCAGGTGATTGCTGCCTGGGATCTATACAAGCTGAGAGAGTTCTTTGAATCGCTCGATCTTGAGTGGCCACTGCCGGGACTTGGCAACCCAACACCGCTGCGAGATCCGGATGTCGAAGTCGAAGTCCTTTGGGAACCAGTCGATTCAGAGCCGCCGGCAAGCGAGTCAATTCCTAAGCCCTTGGCGACTCGTCTCGATATCGGTCGCTGGGGTAGGGACTGGTTGATTGCACCTGACTATTACGTTCAACAAGCCGAAGATTGGACTGCCTTCGGTAGCAACAAATGGACGCGACGAATCGGTGCCTATGCGGTGGACCAGATTCACGCCGTTGAAAAAAAGTGGCTTCCTGAGCTTTCAATCTCAGACGTGTCGTCATCGATTCAAACGGCATTTCGCTTAGGTGTGCCCGCCTTCAACGCAGAGGATTACCAGGGATGTAGCGAAGTGTATTTGCAGTTCTTGAATCAACTGCGGTCACGCAGGATTGAACGCGGCGAAGCAGCTATCCAATCAATCGTCAACGAAACGCTAGACAGAGCTCGTAACGCAGAAAACATTAGAAGCCAAGACGGTAAGCCTTGGATCCTGCGTCGCGGTATCGACGCGATTCTGAAGGTGATACACGAACCTGAGATAGAATAGCCGCAGACGCTTCGGTCATTCTGTGAGAGCCCTAGCGAACGAAGAATCTGTTTGCAAGTTAGCGTCCGCCGATCCCCCAACGACAACGGATGTCAAACAATTCGATGAAAACAACTGGGTTGAAAGCGTGAATGAACAGCGCGAAAACACGGAATCGCTTCAGGACGAACGAAGCCAGTTGGAACTGCTGGCCGAGCGCTATGTGGAGCTGGATCGCCAGGGGCAAGCTCCAGACATAGAAGACTTCGTCGTTCAGAATCCTGAGTTGGAGTCTGAGATCCGTGAGCTGTTTCCCGTCATGCTCATGCTTGACCAAGGCGGACGCACTCGCTCGGACCTGCCGCCCACAACTCTCGGTAGCGGTGTCGGTCCTGGCAAGGAAATCGGTGACTACGAGTTGTTGCGTCCCATCGGTCGCGGCGGCATGGGCATTGTGTACGAGGCTCTAAACCGAAATCTCGGGCATCGTGTCGCTATCAAGTTATTACCGACTTCGATGGATCGGCCGAAATTGCGCGAGCGTTTTATGCGTGAGGCTTCGGCAGCCGCCCGGATGAACCATCCGAACATTGTCCGCGTCTTCGAATACGGCAACGCCCTCGGGCATCACTACTACGTCATGTCTTTGATCGAAGGCATTGGACTGAACCTCGTCATCGCTCGAATCGGGACGGACTCCGAGTCGGATCGGCGGCCTTCGACCCTCGCAATGCGACCGGCCGAAGTTTCCACTTCGCGTGCCCCTAAATCAGAACCAGCGTCTCCCGAAAACGCCGGCAAAGACTCCACCGTTCCCGATTCGTCGACGCAGCCCGTTGGCTCAACTCCGCTGTCGTTCGATATGTCAAAGACTGCGAAGAGCGCTGGATACAAAGACGATGTTCGGCCGAGCGACGTGTCGACTGTTCGCCCATCAAACCGATGGGAATGGTCCGCGGGCATTGCGCTCCAAGCCGCCGACGCGCTCGCCTATGCGCACAGAATGGGTGTGATTCATCGCGATATCAAGCCGGGCAACTTGCTGCTGGATGAGCAGGACACGCTCTATGTCACAGATTTTGGTCTCGTGAAACTGGCCGACGATAGCAGCATCACGGAAACCGGAGACTTGCTGGGAACACTTCGCTATTTACCGCCTGAGGCGATCCAGGGAAACTTTGACGAGCGCGGAGATGTTTACGGTCTGGGGCTCACAATTTACGAACTGCTCAGCGGACAACCAGCATTCTCAGAGCAAGAGCATGGCAAATTGCTTCATGCGATTGCGATGGGTGACTTCATTCCATTGGAAAAGCTCGTACCGCGTGTCCCCAAGGACCTTGCCCAGATAGTTCGCAAGGCAACAGATGCGGACTTAAGCCTGCGATACGCTTCTGCCAAAGAACTGCATGAGGACCTCAATCATTTTCTGGCCGGTGAACCTGTCAGCGCTCGGCCAGCTACACTTGCATATCGGGCAACGCGGTGGGTGTCTCGCAACCGAGGCATTTCGGCATTGGCGGGGACGCTCTTCGCGGTTCTTACATTCGCAACTGCCGGTGCTGTCATCAATGCCAACCATTTCCGGACGCTTGCATCCGAGAAGACAAGGATCAATGCCGAGCTAGTCGTTGCCATTGAAGCCGAAAAGACGGCAAAGCTTGAGGCTCTGGAAAACGCTAAGGCTGCTCGCGAACAGAATGAACTTGCTTTGGAGATGATCAACAAGACTGTGTTCAATGTACAACAGTCTTTGCGGGCATTCCCGGCGACAGCTCGAGTACGAAGAACACTGCTCCGCGCGGCCTTAGATGATGTGCAACGCGTCTCCAGGTATTCCGAAGAGTCGGCGGACATCTCGAAGAGCCGATCCCAAGCATTGCTGGAGCTCGGAGGGATTTACATGAGCATCGGTGACGACCCGGAGCTGGGTACCGCACTGAAGCAAGGCTACGAATTGGTAGATCGAGCCGTCACGATGCGCCGAACGCTTCATACGGAGTCGCCTGAAGATGAGTCGTTGCTGCGAGATTACTGCTTCGCGCTCGCTGCGTTGGGCGAAGCGGAAGATCGCATCGGACGTACAAGCATCGCCAGCGATGTGCATCAAGAGCTCATGAGACTGAGTACGAGACTCGCCGAAATCTCTTCAAGTAACGAGAACCTCGCGGTCCTCGCTCAGGCGCACTTGAAGATGGGAGATTCCCATAAGCGATTGGGATCAGTCGCTCTAGCGTTGGAAGAGTATGAGAAGGCAACCTCGCTGCGTTCACGGCTACTCGAGTCGATGGCGCTCGCTAGTCCGGCTGAGTTGGATGAATCCGTTGCACCCGAGAGGCAAGCCGCTCGAGAATTGGCAGACACCTACAACCGAAAAGGGATTGCCTTGGATCGATTGGGGAGATTGGCTGAAGCCCAGCAAGCCTACAATCACGCCATTGAATTGGTTTCTTCGGCCTCCGGCGAATCCAACATGATCGACGGTCGGCAGCGAGCCAAGTACCTGATCAATCTAGGGCGGGTCATTCTGCAGTCGAGTGATCCGAAACGAGCGTTCGAGTCATTCGAATCAGCGCATCAAATCCGGTTAGACTTGAGTGCGGTTGACCCTGCCAACGCTCAGCTGCAAACCGATCTCGCTAACTCGCACACAGGTCTCGGGACAGCACATTTGAAGATGCTCGAAATGAAACCTGCACTCGAACACTATCGACAAGCTTGGCAGCTCTCTGAGGCGTTGGTCCAGGCCAGTCCCGATAGCCGCGATTCGCAACAGCTATTGTCCCAATCTCTGTCCAATTTAGCGGGACTTTACTTTGGCATGGGAGTACTGGATGAAGCGCTGAAACATCACTCGAGTTCGAAACAGATTTCGGAGAAGTTACTGGAGGGTGATCCTCAAAACGTCAACTTGGTCTTCGACGTCGGTATTGCTTGGTTGAATATTGGTATGAATCACCAATTGCTGGGCGATACACCGGAGTCCATCGAGGCGTACAAAAAGGCGATTGATGTCTTGAGGCGATTGCACAAACTAGACCCGAATGACGCTCACAATCTACGTCTTTTACTGGAATCGTATTGGAAGCTCGCTAACGTCCATATGATGGAAGAAGATCAGCCAAGCTTGCTCGAATCCCTTAGAGAGGGAATTCGAATCGCGGACGCAGTATTGACGCAACGGCCAAATGACGAAGAAACGCAAGCCACCAAAGCCCGCTTCGAAGGCTATGCGTTTTTCTATCGGGACGAGTTTTCGGCCGCCGCGGATGCGGCGCACCGTTTTGCGTCGGCAGCTCCAGAAAACCCTGACGCATGGTACAACGCCGCATGCTTGGTGGCTCTGTGCGCTTCCGCCGCGGAAGCCCCAAAGTCGCGGGCAAAGTTTCAGAAGCAAGCCATGGAGTTGTTGACCCAAAGTGTTGCCAACGGTTTCTGGGACTTCGATAACATGCAGCACGACGAGGATCTCAAGGCAATACGAACCATGCCCGAATTCCAATTGCTTTTAAACCCCGATCAATCAGAACCCGCAAGTAAATAGCAGCATCGAACATCCCTCTGTCGAGGTTATCAGATATGCCGGCTCCGCTCAGGTGCAGCACTTGGGCCTCGCGCTGGGAGGACCAAACATCGCCACGCTGGGAAGCTGGAAACGATTGGCGTTGGCGCTCACTCGAGTGAAGGTCTCAAGATCAACTCGGTGAGCGTGTTCCCTGGCAACAGGGATGTTGGTCTTCCGTCTGCCCAAGCGTCGAATCCCTTGCGGTAGTAGCTGGACAGGGGATGTCCTGACTGGCCACCAGGCTGGTGAAAAATCGCTTCCTCTTCTTGCCCCGGGGAAACAACCATTCTTTGTGAAGCGCCGAAGGATTTGCCTTGCGCCCTGGGAGTGCCGCTCGCGCCAGGTAGTCTATGTGCTTTCATATCCAAGAATGTGGCCAGAGGAGGTAGAGCCAACGATACAGGATGTTGCACACGGACCTCATTGCGTGTCCCCCAGGTTTGTTCCTCCATCGGCCCACTCTCACTTAGTATTTGTTCAACCTCAACGGCAACATCAATGATTAAGTCGTCCCAAGTTTCGTGCTCTGCCGGTAGCCAGTGCATCGGGCGCTCTTCGAGTAAGTCTTCAAGAACGGCATCGAAAGAGAACGGGATGGATTGCGGTTCCAGTCCAAGCGTCTCGATCAGTAAGCCGCGATTGTTTTCGGTACCCAGACCTAGGAATCGGATTAGCATTCGTATGCGAAACTCGGAAACGACTGCGAACGCGAATGAGTCTTGACCTGCATGTCCATCCCAATCAGAAAGCAGGTTGCAAAAGTCGTGACTGACTCGAGGATCATTTTGCGGTAAGTCTTCTAGCGCGTCGCTGAGCCATTTGTGCCAGTTTTCCAAGTATTTCGCTCTGTCATCCAGTTGGATCTTCAAGAGATCTTCTTCCGTGAAGCCATTCTTGGCACCGCTGCGCAAGCTGTCGCGTATTTGCGTCGCTCGACCATCTCTCGCGAAGAATCCTGCAAACGCTCTTGCGTACTCTCCGCCTTGCTTGCGATTGTTGGCCGACCAAAGAATTCCAGCGGGCGGATTGAGGACTTGGGGGTAATCCTCCGCCGAAAGAAAGCCGCTCCAGGTAGATCCCGATTTCGACCAATCGAGCGCTCTTTTGGCTGCCCCAGACGAGCGCTGAGGCAGGCGACCTACGATCGTCCAACCGATGTTACCTTGGCTATCCGCGACCGTGAAATTGCAGTGTGTACAACCGATGCTTGTAGCAACACGCAGGGCTTCCGCTGCCGTAGTGGCCTTCTCTAATTCGGCTAGGTTGAAATTTGCTGCTAGCGGATCATTGCCGGTCCAATGATGCACAAACTTACGGCCATCAAAACTTGCGACAACTGGTCCCCAGACCGACCACTCGTACTCGAATGCTTTCGACTTGCCCTCGCCAGCCTCACGGTCGCCGATGATCTCCTTGAAAACCTGCAGTTCTCTTGGGCCATCCGGCGTGGTGTACATTGTCGTGCTGTCAGCCAGCATATTGAGTTCAACGATGTCACCGACGTCGAGGCAACCGTTGGTTAGCCCCCAAGCGATATGTTGGTTCGAGCCAATAATGAGTGTTGGCACTCCTGGCAAAGTCGCACCGGCGAGTTGCGTTTCATTGCCGCTAGCAGCAATACGCAGCATCGCTCGATACCAGATTGTCGGCACTTGCAAACCCAGATGCATATCATTGGCGAGTAGTGAGCGGCCGTCGGAATTCAATTCGCCTGAAACTGCAAAAGAGTTGCTACCTAGCAAAAACTCGCCAATTCCTGGACTCGGTAACGACGAGTTGGACGATAGTCCCGTTGCCTCTGCCTTTGTCCTCGCTGTAGCGTTCCTCAACGAGAACACCTCGGGGCCCGGAATTGCTGGTTGGGATTCTGAGACCGAATCGTCGAGTGGAGCGTCCCATGTCGAATCGCGGCGAATGAGAAAATCATACAATTCCGGTGCTTCCAATTTCTCGACTGCCTCATGCAAACGCACTAGCCCCATTTCTTTCCGGCCATCTGCGTCTTGCAGATCCGTTTGCATCGTGTAGAGAACTAGCAAAGAATCCGTAGCATTCCACTCTTCTGGCTCGCAGCTAAGTAGCCAGTACTCGAACGGGCTAGAACCGAGCTTCTCTAGACCTTGATTCACTCCTACCGCATATCGCTTCAGGAGCCGCTGATGTTCGGCTGGCAAATTCTCGAACACTTCGTTTGCGAGTCTTTGGAATTGGTGTTTGCGATACATCTCATCGCTAGCGGCGATGGCTAGTCCGAACAAACTTGAGAGTGTCCCTGCTGACCTCCTGCGCAGAAGGTCCATTTGGAAAAAGCGTTCTTGAGCGTGAAGGAACCCAAGAGCCTGGGCTGCATCCTGACGCGAATTTGCGAAAATCGTTGGAATGCCTAGTTCGTCACGTTCTATTCGGACCGATTCCTCTAGGTTCGCAAGCTGCACGCTTCCACTGCGAATGGGGAGGCTGGACCGGAGTATGAAATACACGCCGACGACAACTAGCAGCACCAAACCAACGCAAACAAGGCCGAACCTCAACAGTCGGCGTCTCCATTTGCCGCCTTTTCCTCCCATCTTGCTGGTGGAATCCTCTGACGCAGGTTTGTTTTCAATGCTGTTCGAATCAATCTGCTTGATTTGGCTCACCGTCGTCTGTTCCTTTAAACTAAGTGCCTGTTGGCTTTTGCTACCGGGCGGCTTATTCAAATAAACGCTATAGAATCTTTGTGCGTTTGAGCTGATTGGACCGGGGCGGAGCACAGTTCTCATGTAACCTGGCTGCCTACTACAGTTGCAGCGCGTTTCCGTCGCAACATGGCACCCATACCAATGAAGACGAGTGTCAGAACAGAGCTCGGCTCGGGCACAGCGGTAAACAAACCAACACCGGCGTTGCCGCCGAAGCCGTTGTAGGTGATGAATAGATCTTGCCCGCCGTAATTGCCGACAGTGGCTCCCTCGCTGAGACCATTGAATACACCATTTAGCGAGCCCTCGACGTCAGCAAATAGGAACTCTTGTCCGAATCCCAAATCAAAACCGTCGATCAAACTGACATCGAGTTGGGACAGATCACCAATATCCAAATCACCGTCGATCAACAGTCGATCAAACTCACCGGCTCCCGTCCCGCCTAGCTCGATCTCCAGGACCGAAGCGAAGCCCAGTGCGAGATCGCCCTCGAACGAGACCGCAGCCGCGCTGTTGCCGGGCGCATATACCGAATCAATGCTCACCAGCCCTTCGCC
>JBGCCZ010000011.1:0-24481 GCA_045105035.1 Pirellulaceae bacterium
GATGCATTGGGGAGGGTTAGCCAATACCGCTACGACAGTAACGGAAACCAAACGGCGGCTATAAATCATGATGGTTCCGTTATCGAGACTATGTATGACCAGAATGGCAACCCGGTCTGGAGCAAGTCCGCCACCGGCAGCATCGTAACTCGAGAGTATGACGAGTCAGGCGGGCTCGTCAAAGAGACTGATGCTCTTGGGCATGCAACCAACTTCGAACGTGACCAAGTAGGTCGAGTTCTCTCGCGGTCATCGGAATTCGTGGATGACAACGGTCAGGTCTCAGTCGAAGGAATCCAATACCAATACGACTTAGCAGGGCAGCAGACCGCAGTTGTCGGAGTTGATGGAGTCCCTACACGAACCACTTACGACTCATTTGGTAAGATCGCGACGAGCGTGGATCAATTTGGCCAAGTAACCGAGTATGACTACGAGGGACAGCAAGCTCCCCGTAGACTCACATTGATTGACGATACGAAGGTCTTTTTCGAGTATGACGCATTCGATCGAGTCGTTGCGATTACTGACCAAGGCGGATTCAAGACGGAATACCGATATGACGCAGCTGGGAACATGATCGGCCTTCAGCCTGCGCAAGCGGATGGGGAAATAGATGGAAATCCGGGAGTGCTGCGAGAGTACGATGTGCTAGGAAATGTATCGGCAGAAATCGACGCCAATGGAAATCGGACGGAGTTCACCTACGATGCTATAAGCCGACTAATTTCTACCCAGCTTCCAAACGGCGGGATTATCACCACTGAGTACGACGCGGTCGGGAGACCAACCCGCCAAATAGATCCAACAGGAAGCGAGGCAAGATATGTATATCGTGAGCGGGACGGCGTCACTATTATCCAGCGTGGCGATGGCTTCTCATCAACAGAAGTCAGGGACGCCGACGGTAGGCTGATTCAGATTGAAGAAAGTGGCGGTGCCGTAACACGATACGATTATGACCATGGGGGCAATCTGACGACAGTGGTCGATGCCAATGGAAATACCTCGCAATACGACTACGATGCATATGGAAATCTAACTGAGAAAATTGATCCAGACGGAAACATAACTCGATACGTCTTTAATGCCCAAGGTCTTCGTACTGCGGTCATTCACGCCGACGGTGCTCGCGACGAATTTGAGTATCGGACAGATGGTCGACTAAAACAATCGCGGACCGCAGAGGGCCGGACGGAAGTCATCGAGTACGACGAGCGTCACAGGGTTGCTAGTCGGACTTATGGAGATGGTTCTGCAGTAACGTACGATTATGATTCTCGAGACAACCCGATTGCGATTAGCACCGACGCTGGTGTAACCGTTTTGAAGTATGATGCATTGGAGCGTCTCGTGGAAAGGCAAGAACCTGGAAGCCCTCCAGTGCGTTACGAGTACGACCATCACGGTAATCGAACGTTGATCGACGTTGACGGACGCAGGACTCTCTTTGAATTCAATTCGCTTAATTTAACAAGCTCTATAACGCAGCCCGATGGTTCACGCTACGACTTCAGCTATGACCTCGCAGGGCGGCTGGTACGCATAGATCATCCAAATGGATACGCTCAAACCTATACATTTGGGCAAGATGGTGAACTCCAAGCACTGTCCGTTTTCGATGACGACGGAGTTTTGATTGCAGATTCGGTCTATTCCTACGGCAGAAACGGCTATATCAGCACAATCTCTTCCCTGTCGGGTACCGAAAGAAGCATGATCTATGATGCAAACGGACAGTTGGTGTCATTTGAAATTTTGGGCGACGAGATTTCGATAAACGAGCACTACGAATACGATGGCCGCGGAAACGTAGTCAGCTTCCAACGCAATGGGGTGCTCACAGAGAGAACATACAATAATCGCAATCAGCTAATTCGCGTTACGCAGGGAGCCACTCAAACAGATTACGAATACGATCAAGATGGAAATTTGGTGTTAAAAGCCTCAGATGATTTCCGAGTCGAATATGCATGGGATGACTTTGGTCGCCTAATCGAGGTAAAGAAACAAACTGGGCCAGACCAGCAGGTTACTGAACTTCAATACGACCCCAACGGGTTGTTAATTTCAAAGTCTTCCGATGGCATCTCGCAGTCTTATGTATACGACCATTCACTTGAAAACTCACAAGTGGTTGAGTCGCACACCAGCGGGGATACGCGGAGAACTGACTACGGACCCGGCGGTGTTTTGGGACACTCTGATGATAGTGGAAGAGTCACCTACTTCAACGATCATGTGGGCACAATCAACCGCGTTGTTGATGACGAAGAGGGGCTGCATTCTCGGGAGCTCTCGCCATTTGGCTCTCGGCTGGATGTTGGCTTGGAGTTTGACATTCCATTTGGATTCGCTGGCCAGTTGGAGATTGATGAGGTCGACCTGGTCAACATGAGAGCTCGGTATTATTCACCGTCGGATATGCGGTTTGTCTCTGCAGATCCCTTTGAAGGTTTTCCGAGTCTGCCCTTATCGCTCAATGAATATCAGTACGCCTACAACAACCCGCAGACGTTTACCGACCCTAGTGGTGAGGTAGTACCCATACTGGTCGCACTTGGTGTCTTTCTCGGGGTTGCTGCCGGATTACGGAAAGTCGGAACTGCCAATTGGGGCACGGCAGGACATGACGTTGAATATCTGGGCTTGCAATCTGGCTTTGGTGGAGGGGTGACCGTTATCGTCGGTGGGGATGTCAAAGCGTCTGGCGGCATTGTCGTGTCTAAGCAACCCTACAAGCTGGGAGACAAGAATGACTATGACGTAGGGGGGGGCTTTACGTTGGCCGGTGCCGGGTCCTTGGGGCTTGCAGTGCAGTTCGTTGGGGTCGTTGGATCTTTCGATGTCTCGCTTAAGTCCAACGTCGTGTCACAGAAACTTCGAGCTATTCTTCTGACTGGACCGTATATATTAGGACAAGGCACAGTCGCTCTGGGTGAAGGGAAAAGTTACGCACCGAAACTAGTGATGGGAGCTGCAATAGGGTCAGCGTCCGGCTATTCCTTCGGGCTCAATGCTGGGGCCGAATTGGAGCTTCAACTCGGCGTGAGTTTTTACACACGAACCGAACCCATCGCTGAAGCGTCTGCAGCAAAGCTTCGTTCGATCATAAATAGCGGTCTCGGTAAGGCGAAGGCAGAGCTCGACAAAATCTATGAAAGACTAGAAGCGGAGTACAACAAGCTATAGGAATGCTTGTGATAGAAGGAATTCAAAGGGGTCAGGTCTCTTTTCGATGCGGCAGGGTGGCACTGATTCGCCAGGTGCAACGCCTTGCTTTTGTGTGGCACCTATAGGAAGGCCGAAGTCAAGCCGCACGTCGAACGGCGTTAGCCTTTTTGGGCTTTTTCGGCAGGGCTAACGGACTGGAGTGGTAGTGGTTTTGACGTTGAATGTTTTCAGCAGTGAGATGCTTGTCTGAGCTGCGAAACTGTTTGCGATTGGCTCTGCGGTTGGTGGGCGGTCTGTAAAAGCGCCCATGCACCTATCGGGGACTACAGCGAACTGTGTCCATGCGGATATCGGAGCGTTACTACGGGATGAGCGTTCATTCACTGGCAGGAATTTGCCAAGCCGGGCTTAACAATTCAGTGCCACACTAGGAACTACTTCATCACTCGTTCGCGATTAGTCTAGTACAACTCGTTGTTTTGCAGCCCCCTAGCTGTTAACCATACTCGCGTCGAAACTCGCGCTTGATTTCCACAGCGCGAGCATCGTTGCTGCTATCGAGCGAGCTACATTACGTCGGGCGGTGGATGGATGCATGTGTTCTCTCTTCCTCCAGTGTTCGTACTTGACGGCATAGGGAGAATTCTTTGAAGAGACCGCCGACTTGGCCGCTCCAAGGAGTGCGTCTTTGAGGCGTCGGTTGCCTAGGTGGTCTAGCTGCGAACGCATCGGTCCTTTGCCGCTGTGCTTTCTTTTCAGGCCAATCCCGCAATATCGCCACAACGCAGACTTAGAACGAAAGCGGTGCGGCGTGTCGACGTAGACGAAGAACGTGATCGCTCGCACCCAGCCTACACCTGGGACTTCAGTAAATCTCCGAACAACCTCTTCGCGACGAGCCAGTTGTATGAGTACCCTGCGATTGTTGGCTTCTTGCTCCTGAAGCAGGCAGTACATTTGCAGCTTCTGATCGACGTTGTTGCGTAGAACCAAGCTGCTTGGCAACTTCGCAAGACATTCTCGCATTTTCTCAGGGGCAAGTAGCGAAGCTGCTGGCACGAATACGCCGTGTCTTCTCAGTAGCGCAACAAGCTGATTGCCCTGACGTACGCGCTCACGAACGCAATGATGATAGTAGCCAACATGCTGCTTAAGCAGGGAGCGCTCCAGAGACTCACTCTGGTGTACTCGCTTGAGATACCCTCCCCGATACAGCTGAGCCAGTTTTTCGGCATCGATATCGTCATCCTTATCACCATCTTTGGCTATCAGTCTGTTACGTCTAGGTTCGCAAACAAATACCTCCCGTACATGCCCGCTTAGATTCCGCGCCAGCCAGTCAGCCAGCGGGCCTTCTTCGAAAGTCAATTTCCGAGGTCGCTTCACTTTCTCGATCATCTCAACGAGCGCGGGAATCTTTGTCAGACAGCGATCTCGAGCCACAATCTTGCCGCTTGTTGTGGCCACGGCCATCTCACAAAAACTAACGTGGATATCTAAAGCAATGTGGTATTCTGTTCCCATAGCCGGGTCTCCTAAAACGACTGAAGTCTTGACATCTCCAGTATCCCGTTTTAGCGGCCCGGCTTCCTATATCTTCACTGGCTTGCCAGTGTTTCCCCCAGGTTAGCAGCTTGCAGGTTCCTACCCTGAAGCTGAAATCGAAGTGGCCCAGTTCGCTGCAGAAGATGAGTGTCTTTCTTCGTTGGGGAGTCCTCGTTTGGTGACGTACAAGCAAATAAGAGAACAGCCAGCACGGGCGAGCCCGTGCCACACAAGAGTTCGTCGGCAAGGGTCGCACGGGTAGCCCACGTGCAAGGCCTTGCTCTCAAGTGTGCCACTGGATTGCCAGTGGGTCTTCAAAAGTTAGCAGCCTGAATTAGCCTGACCTTTGGTCGTTGCCGAAGCTGTCTTCTCGCCACGAAGGCGACTCGCGTCGTTTTGAATTACTAGGTTCTGAGCGCGCAAGCCGGTAATGAAGCAGGCGCACGGGCGAGCTCGTGCCACACAAGAAGGTGGGTTGCGCTGTCATTTTCGTGCAAAGTACTGGACAGGCGCAGCACTGGCTTGCCAATGGTTTCCCCAGGTTCGCAGCTTGTGCGTTCCTGATTTGAACCTGAAATCGAAGTGCCCCAGTTCGCAGTAGTAGACGATTGATTTTCTTCGCGAGGGATTCGTTTTTGTGCGACGTGCAAGCTGGTAAGAGAACAGCCACACGGGCGAGCCCGTGCCACACAAAGCATGGAATTCTGTATGGTGCGTCTAACATTTTGAAGATGCAGGACGAAGCGGGTTTACTTGCCTGCACGATGTCTGTGGACTTGAATTCAGTCCGCGCGGCAAAGATGCCCTCGCCCGACGACGCCAAGCCGCGGTCCGCGAGTGTTTTGTGTAGGATCATTCGCCACGCCTCTTATTCCACCGCGAGGCAGCTAGGTTCGGGGGCGTTCCCGTGGAACGGCCTGATTCCCTGGCTATTCCTTCCCCCCTGCACAATTCCGACTATCTCATTAGGATGGAATCCGATTCGCGGTCGCAGTTGAAATCACGTAATTTGCGTGGCGGCCACAACTGGTTGGCTCCGAATTATCGCTTTGACTTGCCAACGCCTTTACAACGAAAATTAACACTCTCCGCCCCCCGGATAGGATTATGACTGAGTACCGAACTGAACTCGACTCGATGGGAGAAGTCCAGGTTCCCAAGGATGCCTACTACAGCGCCCAGACTCAACGCGCCGTTGAGAACTTCCCTATTTCAGGCTGGCGTTTACCGCCCGCGCTGATCCAAGCCATGGGTTGGGTGAAGTTCGCTTGCGCGGCTGCCAACCGGGACCTGGGGAAGCTAACGGGCAGTGGCAAGAATCCGCTCACTGATGAACAAGTGGACGCCCTGCTGACGGCCACGCAAGAAGTCGCCGAAGGCAAGCTGGCCGATCAGTTTCCGATCGACGTCTTTCAGACTGGCTCGGGGACTTCGAGCAACATGAACGTGAACGAGGTCATCTCCAACCGCGCAGTAGAGATCACGGGCGGCGACCGCTTTGAGAAAGTGAAGCCGATCCACCCGAACGATCACGTGAATATGGGGCAAAGTACCAACGATACGTTTCCGACGGCGATTCACGTGGCGGTGGCGAGCCAGATCAAGGCCAAGTTAATTCCCGCGCTCCGAGCACTCCACGAAGAACTCGACCAGAAGGCGAAGGACTGGGACCAGTTCATTAAGATCGGCCGCACGCACTTGATGGACGCGACTCCGTTGCGACTCGGGCAGGAGTTTGGCGGTTTCGCTCGACAATTGGCACTATCTGTCGACCGCGCAGAGCGTGCACTTAACGCCGTCTTAGAGCTGCCAGTGGGCGGTACGGCCGTTGGTAGCGGCATCAATACTCACCCAGAGTTTGGCAAGCGGGTTTCTGCCGTACTCGCGGAGAAGCTGGACATCCCATTCGAAGAAGCCGCCGATCACTTCGAAGCCAACTCGCAGCGTGATGGGCTTGTCGAATGCCACGGCTTACTAAAGACAATCGCTACGACCCTATTCAACTTTGCCAACAACATTCGCTGGTTGGGCTCAGGACCAAGGTGCGGGTTCAATGAAATCATCCTTCCTGAGCGTGCACCCGGCAGCTCTATCATGCCTGGCAAAGTGAACCCGGTAATGTGCGAGAGCATGATGCAGTTGACGGCCCGCGTCATTGGGAACGACCAGACAATCACGACTTGCGGTGCCGCCGGCGGCAATTTCCAGCTGAACATCATGATGCCAGTGATGGGACAAACGACACTGGAAAGCATCGAACTGCTGTCCAACGGCGTAAGTGCTTTTATTGAGTTCTGCATGTCAGGGCTGGAGCCGAATCCGAAGGCCTGTGAAGCCGCCGTTGAGCAGTCACTTTCCATGTCCACGAGCCTCAATCCTCTGATCGGATATGAAAAAGCCGCGAAGATTACCAAAGAGGCCTTCGCTGAGGATAAAACGGTGCGTCAAGTTTGCGTGGAGAACGAAGTCCTACCTGAAGATCAACTGACCGAAGCTCTGGATCCATTCCGCATGACGGAACCGCAGGCTTAACTCAGGAAAGAACAGGAACAGAGATGAATTTCGCAGAATTCCGAAAGGCACTAGAGGAACAGGCACTAGAGGAACAGGTGCAGCGAGTCCCGCGATCCGAGTCCGAATCAACGCTCACGATTCAGACTCCGAGTGGTGATGCACTTGCTCCCCATTTCCACATCACAGAAGTCGGGCACGTGACGAAGCACTTTGTCGACTGCGGTGGAGTCGAGCGGAAGGTGCAAAGCTGTGTTCTACAGACTTTGGTTGCTAACGATGTAGACCACCGTTTGAGCACCGATAAGCTGTTGGGAATCCTAAACAAATCTAACATCCTCGGCATTGCTGACGACGCACCTATTGAGCTTGAAATCCAACAAGAGAGTATCTCGATCTACGCGCTAGAGCGGACGGAGTCGCAAGAGGGGTCGTTGGTTCTCTATTTGACGTCGAAGCAGACGGAGTGCTTGGCTCCGGATAAATGCCGCATTCCGATGCTTCCGACTGTTGAAGGCGAAGACTGCTCTGGACCTGGTTGTTGCTAGGCCGGTCCGTCGCCCAACTGCACGAAACGTCTCAATCCGAGTTGCTCGAACACGACGGACGCTCCTTTTATCGCCAGAAGACCCTGCAACCATTGGGTTTTTAAGGGAAGCTCGGTCCTCCCAGCACCGGATTTGGGCTGAGGCGGAATATCGCGTTATGATGTTTTAAGCGCGCGAAGCACCAAAGCGCACGAAGCACCACTCCTCTCCCATGCACCAATTTTCCCTGGAGCCCAACATGGCAAAAGACAATCAGACCGCATCGCATGGCCGCAGAATTTTCCTCAAAGCCTCGACTGCAATGGCCGCTCCGTATTTTGTGTCCGCGAAAGCGATGGGTAGCGGAGCTCATGTTGCCCCATCTGAAAAGATCACGCTCGGCGTCATCGGTATGGGGCCGCGCTGCACTTACGACATGAAGTCCATTCTGCAGCTAGGCGATGTCCAATGCGTTGCACTCGCGGATGTGCAACAATCACGACGCGCTCAAGGGAAGAAGCTGATCGATGAGCACTACGGCAACAGCGATCTAAAACTGTATCGCGACTTTCGCGAGCTACTCGCACGAGAAGACATTGACGCGGTGATCGTTGCAACGGGTGACCGCTGGCATGCGGCGGCTTCGATTGCCGCTGCTGAAGCTGGGAAAGACGTGTACAGCGAGAAACCCTGCGGTATCACGATTGGTGACTGCCAGAATATTTCGAAAGTCTTCGAGAAGACTGAACGCATTTTTCAAGCCGGAACCCAGCGTCGGAGCGTTCCGAACTTTCAAAAAGTTGTCGAACTGGCACACGCAGGAAAACTGGGCGAGCTGAGAACACTTCAGGCCACCGTTTATATCCCGACGCTGGATAACGCCTGGCTGCCCGCCGAACCAACTCCGAATAAGCAATCCTGCGATTGGAACATGTGGCTGGGGCCAGCGCCTTGGCGGCCCTACAACAAGAAATATGTCGAAGGGCGTTGGAGAGGGATCCACGACTTTGACTCCGGAGCTCGTCTACTGGACTGGGGGGCCCACACTGTGGATCTATGCCAATGGGCCAACCAGGCAGATGACACCATGCCGATCAGCTACGAAGCTACGGAACGCAATATCATCTGCGAATACGCCAATGGCGTTCAACTAGAGATCGATTTCCTCGAAGACCCATTCGGCGATCGAGGACCACGCTGGATCACTCGGCTGGGTACTTGCCCAGTGCGGTTCAAGGGAACCGAAGGCGAGGTCGAAACCGGTGATGAAGGCGAAATAGTGGCTAGCTCCGATGCGCTGCGAAAAGAAATCTCGCAAACCAAACGAGTACGTGGATTGGACGTAGGTGCTCACGCACGCAACTTCTTCGATTGCGTCAAATCGCGCGAGCAAACTGTGTGCAACCCAACCGTGATGAGGCGCTCACACATCGCTTGCCATGCAGCGGCACTGTCCTGGATCCTTGGCCGTAAGCTGACGTTAGATCCGAAGACCGAGACCTTCGTTGACGACGACGATGCAAATCGACTTCGTTTTCGCGCCGCTCGCGAATGGGCATAGCTAGGGCTTAGGCAGGCGATTGACGCCCGTATTCACTAAGACACGGGCTAACTAAACCAACCCAAAGCAGCAAGGCTCGACCTGCCCTACAACTTCTTCCAGAAGAACGAGCGTCACGCCGAGGCCGAGAGGGCTTGCCTCCACACCGCCGTTGTCTTGAGTTGCCAGGAACGAGGCCGCGACCTATCCCTTGGCGGGCTTCTCTTTAGCCTTCTTGAATCCGGCCTTTACGAGGTTGTTAAAACCGTCTTGCAAAGGACGGATATCGTAGCCCTCTTTCTTGAGCAACTTGAACACGATCAACACACGTCCCCCGCTTCCGCAATGTGTGTAGATTGGTTTGTCCTTGGGAAGCGATTTCTTCATTTCCTTGGTCAGCTTGCCCGTGCGAATCACACTCAATGGCACAAGCTTGGCTTGCTCCAAGTGGCCTCGCTCCCACTCGGCGGGCTCGCGCACATCGATCAAAACCGCTGCTTTCTCTTTGAGCCGTCCTTTCACGACATCAAGAGAATCGACTGTGTGCCCTTTTTCAGTGAACTTCGGCTTATCCAAATCCTTCTTGTCTTCTGCCGTTGCCGTCAAGGCTGAGCAGGTGAACATCAGTATTAGCCCTAAACGAATTGCTGATTGCATCTTTTCTTCCTTCGCAGGTAGGTTGCGGGTTTGAGTTGCAGGTTTGTTTCGAAATTTGCTAGACGGCTCCAGTCGCATCCGCGAACTCGAACCGCCTTCAAATCCAGCCCGGTAAATTCGCTCTTTCGCTCATCACCATGGCGGATCTCAGCCACAGTTTACCTCTAGCCACGAGGACACGCGAGCGCATGGGCGCAATAGCACGGCTCTCCGAGCCTTGGCTTTGTTGGGTTCCGGCTGGGACAGCCGGTCTACTATCTAGTGTAGATTCAAACTTTGACTTGCCCTGGACTAGTTGTGACGACGGGCCAGGGTTTCCGTTTGGGCGATCCTTCAATCGTAATGCCGGATGCCAATTATCGAAGACCGTTGCGATGTAGCACTGTAGGCGTTGAGTTATACTCAGTTTCCCGGTACTCATTGGGAATTGCAGTCGCGTTCCAATTGTCCAGTGCCAGCGTTAGCCTGCCTACGACCTTGGAGCCTAGTTCTTCTCCCGCGTCCCAAACCTTTGGAATTCCACGATCGATGCGAGTTCTCACTGCTTTGCTTATTGCTGCGTTTGCCTGCCTCTCATGCTTAACCACCCTGCGAACGACCTATGGAGTCGATTTCAGCAGTGAGATCCAACCGATTCTCAACCAGCACTGCGTTCCCTGCCATGGCGGCGTGAAGCAAGTGGCTGACGTTAGCTTCATCTACCGTGAAGATGCCTTGAACGTCATTGAGCCCGGATCGCCCGAGGATTCCTACGCACTCGACAGAATCAAGTCCACGGACAACGACGAGCGTATGCCGCCTCCAGAGCACGGCGCCGCACTAAGCGAAGAGGAAATACAACTGCTGACAAGTTGGATTGAGGAGGGTGCCGAATGGAGCGAACACTGGTCTTTCGTTGCGCCCCAAAAGCATGACGTCCCCCAAGAGGTCGCCGACGACTCTTGGATTCGCTCTCGAATGGACGCGTTTGTCTTAGCCAAACTACGAGAAGAAGGCCTCGAGCACTCCGCCGATGCAGAACCCGACCGCTGGCTGCGACGCGTCTCGTTGGACCTCACCGGACTTCCGCCTTCACTCCGAACACGGGAAGCATTCCTGAGTGCCGTGGCCGCAGAGGGAGAAGCCGCGTACGAGGCCGCCGTTCAGAAACTCCTCGACAGTCCTCTATTTGGCGAGCGTTGGGCAAGTGTGTGGCTCGATGCGGTGCGCTACGCCGACAGCAAGGGACTCGGCCAGGACGGGCGTCGTGAGATTTGGAAGTACCGTGATTGGGTTATCAAAGCACTCAATGCCGATATGCCCTTCGATCAGTTCACGATCAAGCAAATCGCCGGTGACTTGCTGCCGAACGCCAGCATGGATGACTACGTTGCGACCGCTTGCCAGCGTCTCACACAAACTAACGAAGAAGGCGGCACCGACGACGAACAGTTTCGTTTGGAAGCCGTTCTCGATCGGGTCAACACCTCATGGCAAGTCTGGCAGGGCGTTACGTTCGGCTGCGTCCAGTGCCATAGTCACCCTTACGATCCCATCCGGCATGAAGAGTACTACAAGTTCATCGCATACTTCAACAACACGTTGGACTCAGACATTTCCAACGATGAACCGCGGCTGGCTGTCCCCTTGAGCGAGGATGACTACCCACGTGCTTTGGAACTGGATCAACAAATCAAAGACTTGAAGTCAGAGTACTGGCGGAGCGGGTTCGAGCTTCTGCAATCCGCGAGCAACTGGCTTGAGCCGCAAGCTCTCGAGGTTTCCACTACGTCCGACACGCAGCTTGTAACGGAAACAGTGGAGGGATTCCTGCAATATCACACCACCGGAACGGTCGCTAAGAACACGGACATCACGCTTACTGTCCCTATTCCTGAAGACCAGAAGTCACTGACAGCGATTCGGTTTACGGGGATGCCACTCGAACCAGCCAAAGCCCTCGACTATTCCGAGTGGGGCTTTGTGATCTCGCACGTCGAAGCGAATTTGGTTGACGAAGATGGAACAAAGACAACACTTCCGATTGCGTACGTGATTGGCGATGAAGCTTTCCCGATCCTCGATCCGCTCGAGAGTCTGAATCCAAAGAGCTCTCAGGGCTTCTCGGCCTACAGCCGCATTCACCACGCCCGCAGGGCGGCCTTTGTGTTGGAAGCTCCGGTGGAGGTGGGAACGAACCAGCGTCTACAACTGACACTCAAACATAAAATAGTCGAGACCGGTGCATTTCCATTGGTAGCGAAGCGGGGCTCCATTGCCACTTCCGACAACGAGTCGTTCACACGCTGGCTAGAGGACGAACACACGCTCACGCTTGCGTCCAAGATCAAAGAGCTGAAAAAAGAGAGGAAGTTGATTCGAGCTATCCGGACGCCGATACTGACTTCTCGCCCAGCGCACTTGGCTCGGCCGTCGCACGTTTTTGAGCGTGGGAACTTCCTGACAAAGGGCGATCGCGTCCAACCTGGCACACCCATGTTCTTGCCGTCGCCGAAGGATGACGACGCAACGGATCCACCGAGACTTCAAGTCGCGAAGTGGGTCGCGAGCGCGAGTAACCCTCTCACGGCTCGTGTTGCAGTGAATCGTTTCTGGGGACAACTCTTTGGACTCGGCATAGTAGAGACCCAAGAGGATTTCGGATCCGCAGGCGCCAAACCCTCCAATGCTCCGCTACTTGATGACTTGGCAACCCGCTTCGCAGGCGACATGCAGTGGAGTGTCAAAGCATTGCTTAAGGAGATTACGCTCAGTTCAACGTATCGGCAATCCAGCCGCGCAAGCGAAGAACTGATGCGGCAAGATCCCAGAAATCGCCTGCTCGCACGTGGGCCAAGAAATCGTATCGCGGCGGAGATGGTGCGTGATCAAGCTCTTGCGATTGCAGGCCTCATCTCGGACGAGCGATACGGCCCACCGGTTCACCCGCCGTTGCCGGCCGGAGTTTGGAAGCCATTCCAAGGCGGGGACAAATGGCGAACGCCAGCCCCAGGTAAAGCCGAACGCTATCGTCGTTCTATTTATACCTACACCAAGCGATCGATTCCGTTCCCGATGTTCGCTGCTTTCGACGCGCCATCACGCGAGTTTTGCTCGGCGCGACGTTTGCCATCAAACACTCCACTCCAAGCGCTGATGACACTCAATGATCAGACGTTCATCGAAGCGGCAGAGGCACTCGCCAAGAGAATGCTGGCTCACAGCGATTCGGTCCAGGAACAGATCGCTTACGGGGTGAAACTAGCAACGTGCCGTGAGCCGAAGGCAAGCGAGCTCGAGGAGCTTTCGAGCTTATATGACAGAACGTTGGCAAGAGTTTCAACGGACAAGTCTGCCAAGCCAACGGACTCAACTGACGACGAAGGTGTGTCCCCCGCTACTTTAGCGATGACCAATATCGCAACCGTACTCCTGAATCTAGACGAGGTCTTGTGCAAATGAGTCGACAACTTGGACTTCTGCATGAAGCAAATCAACAGGCTCTCGAACTACAAACTCGTCGTCATTTCCTGCGTAATTGCACGACGGGTCTAGGCGGGATCTGGCTGGCCTCGCAAGGCGGAGCCCTCGGCCATGCAAGCGACGGCGGCACGGCTCAGACTCCCGCCGAAGTAGAAGGCGGGCTGCATCACCCCCGAAAAATCAAGAACGTTATTTTCTTGCACATGATCGGCGCCCCCAGCCAACTCGAGCTCTTCGACTACTGTCCTGAACTCGAACGTTTCGACGGCAAAGACTGCCCGCAGTCGTACCTCGAAGGCCAACGTTTTGCCTTCATTCAAGGGGTACCACAGATGCTCGGACCACAGTTTTCATTCAAGCAACACGGCGAATCCGGAGCATGGGTTTCGGACCGCCTGCCTGAGTTCGCAAAGCAGGTCGACGACGTTTGCTTCATCAAATCCATGCAGACCGACCAGTTTAACCATGGTCCTGCGCAACTCATGGTTCACACGGGGCAAGCCAGGCTGGGCTACCCATCGATGGGATCCTGGGTCACCTGGGGCTTGGGACGCGAAAACGAAGACTTACCGGGCTTCATCGTCTTGCTCTCCGGAGGGAGGCCACCGCGTGTCGGGAAGGCTCTCTGGAGTTCTGGCTTCTTGCCTTCGGTCTATCAGGGAGTCCAATGCCGTTCCCAGGGAGAACCCGTTCTCAACGTGAACAACCCGCAGTCCGTTTCCCGTGGCATGCGTCGAGACGCCTTGGACACTCTCCAGGCCCTCAATCAAGAAAACTACAACGCTTTCGGCGATCCCGAGACGTTGACGAGGATTTCGCAGTACGAGATGGCATTTCGCATGCAAACCGCAGTGCCAGACGCGATGGATATCTCGCAAGAGACGCAGGCAACACACGAACTATACGGAACGCAGCCGGGGCAAACATCCTTCGCAAACAACTGCCTGCTCGCAAGGCGTTTAGTCGAACGCGGAGTCCGCTTTGTGCAACTCTTCGACTGGGGCTGGGACACGCATGGTTCCAACGAAAGCGAGTCTCTGAAATCTGGCTTTGTGAAGAAGTGCGATCAGATCGATCGCCCCATGGCTGGCCTACTCTCTGACCTGAAGGCCCGTGGACTCTTGGAAGAAACACTGATCGTTTGGAGTGGTGAATTTGGTCGCACACCGATGGGCGAAAATCGAGGTGGCGTCGCCATGAGGTTCCCTGGACGCGATCACAACCCGAACGCTTTCACGATGTGGATGGCCGGCGGGGGCGTCAAGCCCGGCATGACGTTCGGCTCGACTGATGAACTCGGCTACTTAACCGCCGAGAATCCGGTGCAAGTGCGTGACTTCCACGCCACGCTCTTGCACTTGCTTGGAATTGACCATCAGAAGTTCACATTCCCGTTCCAGGGACTGAACCAAAAGCTGACCGGTGTTCTGCCTGCACGAGTCGTTGACGAAGTGCTCTTGTAGCACGCCGATCTTTCTGAACGATCCCTAGGAACCAGCTACGTCAAAATCAGTAGCTGGTCTCGTCCAACTTGACTTTGCCGCGGAATGTCCAGTAGATAATTCCGGTGTAGGTTATCACGCAGGGCATGCCAAGAATCGCAATGATCAACATAATCTGTAGCGTGGTGGTACTGCTTGCCGCGTTAACAATCGTAATCCCGTGCGAAGGATCGTTGCTAGCCGGGACTAAGAATGGAAAGATGGCGACCACGTACAAGAAAACAAAAGCGGCAACCATACAACTGCTGCTGAAGAAGGCGTGCCCTTCAATACCCCGGTAGATTGCTCGCGGAATATTCAACACTGCCAACACGTTGAGCACGGGAACGACCCACAACCAAGGCGCGTTGTGAAAAGTCTCGAGTGCTCTGGGGACTGCGACTGCCGTCCAAGTCGTCATCGTCAGATACATTGCGGCAAAGACGAAAAAAGTCCTCCACATCACGGGACGCAAGGACTTCTGAAAGTCACCTTCTGTCTTTAAGTACAGATAGATGGCTCCGTGCATCGCAAAAGCTGCGAGGGACAGCACTCCAACGCAGAGTGAGAAGGGGTTCAGCATGCCGGAGAATGTACCAATAAACTCGTGCCCGTCGTCGATAGGTAAACCAAGCATCATGTTCCCCACCGCCACTCCGTAGAGCACCGTTGCCAGCGCGGATCCGAAGAAGAACAGGCCGTCCCAAATACGTCGCCAGCCTGGCGAATAGACTTTGCTACGGAACTCCAAACTCACTGCTCGTAGAATAAGCGCGCACAGCAACGCCATGAATGGAAGATAGAACCCACTGAACACGGTGGCGTATGCTTCCGGAAAGGCGGCAAACAACGCGCCACCGAAAGTCACCAGCCAAACCTCGTTCCCATCCCACAAGGGGCCAATACTGTTCATCACCAAGCGACGTTCTTTGTCGCTGCGGGCAACGAATGGATGTAGAATTCCGACCCCCAAATCAAAGCCGTCCAAGATCGCGTAGCCTGTGAGCAAGACAGCGAGCAAGCCAAACCAAATGAGCGCTAGTGTCTCTCGGCTCTGCGGCAACCAAGACTGAAGGTAGCTACCCGCCTCATTCAGATACGTTGTAATGAACTCCATCATTGAGCCGCCTCCTGCTGCCCCTTGGGCGAATCAGCGCTCTGCATCAGCCCTCGGTCGCTTCCGTGTCGAGCGGCAAGGTCCAACAGCCCGGGTCCCTTGTTTGCTGCAGCTTCGGGCGTTGCAAAACCTTCGTCCGGCGGTTCCGGTCCAGCTTGGATCTTCCGATTGAGCACGAATAACCACACGCCACCAAGCAAGACGTAGATAATCAAGAACATCACGATCGACGCAGCCACTTGCTCCGCCTTGACCGCTTTGCTGACGCCATCATCCGTCCGCAATCCGGCGACCCTCTCGTATCGAGATCCGTCCGGCCGTGTCACCTCAGTTGTCGCGTACTGAATGTAGCCCTCTGCATCCATCACCGGCGCACCCGACTCGTCCATAATCATGGCGGGATGCACAATCCAAGGCTGTCGCCCTACTTCCGCTGCAATCCAGCCAGCCTGATTGGCAACAACCGCCAGCACAACGCTGAATACATACAACCAGAGCAAGTAGCGTTTCTCGAAAAGCGTACCTCGCCACCAGAAGAAACAGCTGGCCAAATTGAGAGCGATAAAGAACGTTCCCGACCCGATCATCAAACGCCATGAAATGAATGGGATCCAGATCGGCGGTCGATCTTTGGGACGAATTCGATCCAAGCCGAGGACCGGCTCTTTAAAACCAAGATCGTCATGCACCATAAAACTTAAAGCGCCTGGAATCGCAACTCTCCAATCGACTTTCTCCAATTCTGCATTTGGTAAACCGAAGAGCGTCAGATCTGCAGGCCCTTCGCTCTCATAGTGACCTTCGAAACTAGCAAGCTTGGCTGGCTGATACTTGTAGACGTTCTGAGCTTGCCGATGCCCGGTTAATGCAATGGCAACGCTGCTGATTGTGGCCAGGATCAGTGCGCCGCCAAAGCTGCGTTTCGCAAAGTCCACGTGCTTGCCTTTGAGCAAATACCAGGCGCAGATGCTCAAGATAAAAAACGCGCCCATAACAAAGCAACCGAGCAACACATGCGTTAGTCGATGAGCCGTGGATGGATTGAACACCATCGCCCAAAAGTCCGTAATTTCGGCTCGCATGACTGGGGTGCCGTCAATAACCCAGGGCTCAACAATTGCCCGACCATTCGCATCGAGCATCGTCTTGCCTTGCGAGTCCAAGACCTGTCGAGTCATGGGCACAATCTGACTACCCGCTGGAGTCTGCTGCCACGAGTTGGCAACAACGATCCAGACACTCGAAAAGATGCTGCCCATCGCTACCATCAGGGTCGAGAAAAAGTGCATCTTTGGACCAACTCGGTTCCAACCGAAGATAAGCACCGCCAAGAAACCTGATTCCAAGAAGAAGGCGAAAATCCCCTCTGCGGCCAGTGCGGAACCGAAGACGTCGCCCACGAAGCGTGAGTACGAAGCCCAGTTTGTTCCGAACTGAAACTCCATCACAATGCCCGACGCAACACCGATCGCAAAGTTGAGTCCAAAGACCTTAGTCCAGAACTTTTGCGCTTGCTTGTAAGCAGCGTCTTTCGTCCACAAGTACATCCCACCTAGATAGACGAGCACGATCCCCATGCCAATTGTGAGCGGCGGGAACAGGTAGTGGAACATGATCGTGAGGGCGAACTGGATCCGGGAGAGTAAGACAACATCTAGTTCCATTGCATCCCACCTCATTCAATTCTTAGAGCACAACCGCGTTCGTTACTTCATTGAATCGGTGGGGGACGATGAAGACAAGAGGCCGAATGCCGCATGCGACATTGCGCCTAGTGTGGTCACCTCCGTTTGGTCGACCACCGCACGAATCCCATACTCAGCTCTGATTCATCGACGTCTTTGTCCGCTGCATGCTCAACCATGCTGGACACATAGAATTTTGCTGCCTTATTCACTTGGGAAGAAATCGTGACGAGTAGAAATGGAGGCCACAAGCCGTGGAACAAATGCAAAAGCTGAATCACTTGGTAACGCAGCATTTCGTTCGGGCTCTGTACGCAGAAAAACCAAATTAGAACGGACAAGAGAAACATGAACGGAATGCCCACGAACAAGCAACATACCAAGGCAATCTTGCGGAGGGCTCCGACTACCGGATCTTGGTTCAGTTGAAAACGAACCACGTCACGGCCTTGCAACGTAACGGCTTCGAATTTGACATCGCTAAATGCTAGCCCAGCAGGAAGATTACAAATTTTCGGCCCAAGGCGTTTGTAGACCGCGCTACTACTCGTCTCTTCTTCGCGTGAGAACTTGATCATTGGGATGTTCGCTGCTTGGTAGCGTAAGACCTTCCGAATCCGCGGAAAGAACTCCTCGCGCGGGATCATCAGTGGAACTTCGCCACTTGCCCCCTTGTACTTGCCCGTGTCTTGCCAGGCCGCGACCCTGTTTTGCCCGATACGCAAGGCAAACCAGAGGCTGGTCATCCAAACTAGGAAGGCAACTGAGAGAATTATCAGGAAATAGAATTGCGCGTCGCTAGTCGACATGGAGTGCCCTTGGAGTTGGGTTAGTACTTTCCGTTGGTACCGAACATTTGCAGCTTCGAAGGCCGTGGCCGAATCCGCACGCTATGGTCCGGCTCACCAGTCAAGCGATCGAACTCATCAGGAGTACGCCGACTGGGCAAATAGTCCCCCGTCCGTGAAGACCAATCCTCTAAGGCCTTTTGCAGTCGTTCTCGCACCGTTTCGTAGGCCGACTCACCAGCCAGGTTTGTAAGTTCGTGCGGATCACGTTTTAGATCGTAGAGTTCCCATTTCGGTCGCGGAGAACGAAAGCAAGCTTGTTGCTCGGGCAGCAACTTCCCCTGACTCTGCAGTTTGAGCATCGCCTGCCAGGCTGGGCCACGCCCCGCGTCTGCCGAAGGCGTGGAAGGCAAGTCAACGTAGTCGTTCCGAATCAGTTTGAATGCGCCATCCGTAACGCAGCGCGCGTGATCTTCGTAGTCGTGCCAATGGTCTTCACCGAAAGCATACGAGCGAGTCGTCGCAGTCGAACTCTCTAGGACACGCCCAAAACTCGCCCCCTCGAAATTTAATCCCTCAGTCCCCACACCCGCAATCTCCAGAAACGTTGGTGCAATGTCGACCGCGGAAACTAGTGAGGAAGTCGTAATGCCAGCTGCCACTCGAGCAGGCCAGCGCACGATCCAAGGAGTTCGAATTCCGCCATCGTACAGTGTGGTTTTGTCTCTCGGAAAAGGCCGCCCATTGTCACTGATGAACAACACCAACGTATTTTCAGCTACCTGCTGCTCCTCCAATTGCCGCATCACCTTACCCACGTATTCATCGAGCCGTCCAATCTCGTCGTAGTAAAGCCGCAGGTCTTCGCGCACCTCGGGCGTATCGGGCAAGTAGGGCGGAACAAGCACTTCTTCTATTTTGTGCGGAGGATCAAGTGCCCCCTTGGTGTACTCTCGATGCGGATCAAGGGACGCGAGCCATAGGAAAAACGGCTTGCCTGGCTCGCGTTCTTCCAACGCTTTACCCCAATCTTCGCAACCACTGGGCTGCCGCGCTATCATCTTAGGCTTTTCACCATCAGCTGCACCCGAAGGAAGGACGAACCCAGCCGTTGACGCCTCGTAGATCTTGTCGAAGTGATCCCGAACTGCGTCCCCCATATGCCATTTCCCAGCCGCGGCCGTGTAGTAGCCAGACGCCTTCAGCGCTTGCACAAAAGTCTGCGTGCCTTCAGGCAATGGCCAATGAAGTTGCTCGGCGCCAGTATTGTGAGGATACAACCCTGTAATCAAACTCGCGCGAGAAGGGCTGCAGGAGTTGGTGGTCAGATAGGCGTGTTGAAACCGCAGTCCATCCGCTGCCAGCCGGTCGATATTCGGCGTCCGAATAAGCGGATGCCCGTACGCTCCACAATCATCCCAATTCATATCATCCGCGATAATCAACACAATATTGGGCCGTGCGGATGCAACGGAATCAGCCTCAAGCACGGGAGTTGGGGAAGCGGACTGCGGTGGTTGCGCTATGACTCTCTGGCCAAACTTCGCTACCAGACAGACGCAAATCAGCATGATCGTTACAGTGCGGGTCGGAAAAACTTCACGCAGCATTGCTAATCCCAAAGAAAACGCCCTAGTTGAATAATGCCCCATTCACCGATCTTCGGCACGCTCAACCTATTCTAGCCGCTCCTAGGCACGAATATCTTAGCGTGGCTCGGATCTCCGGTGGCGAGTACAATAGACGTTGTGTAATCGTGATGCGATTGCAGCAACCTACCTGGTCGCAACTCCATCCCTCCACAGCGCGGCCCCAACATGTTGATTCGAAGTGCAAGGCTAGCAGGTCTTGCCTTCTGACCTCGTGCCGAACGAAGATCCTTCGATGACGTTCCCAATTCGCGCTGTCAACCCATTGCTACTCTTTGCGGTCTGTACTGCCTGCAGCCTCGTGTGGTTTGGTGCGGGCATTCCCGCTGCCTGTATTGCGCAGGAGCGTGAAGCGCCGACGCTTGAAGCCCTGAAGAGTGCAGTCGCCCAACAATCGCGGCAGCAAACGGCCGAGAAGCTTGCCGACATCGCCTCCGCGCAACAGAACAGTTCAGACCAAAGCCCGCGTTTGGAAGAGTTCGTTCAGTCGATCCAGCCAATCCTTGAGTCTAGCTGCAGTGACTGCCACGGAGCCGATGAGCAGGAAGGTAACTTCCGCATCGATCAACTCGATCCAGACCTCTTTGCCGGCCAAGACGTAAACTGGTGGCGTGAGGTCATCCAGGTTCTTACCAACCGCGAGATGCCTCCAGACGAGGGCGAACTATCGGATGAAAATCGCGCGCAAGTGATCGACTGGCTCTCGCAGGAATTGTTGCGTGCCTCGATCGCTCGTCGGAAGTCTGCCGAACATCCTTCGCTGAGAAGAATGACTCGGTATGAGTTCAACCACGCGTTGCAGGATTTACTCGGACTGGACTACGAGTTCGCCTCGGATCTTCCGCCTGAAGCGGTTTCGGAAGATGGGTTTGAGAACAGTTCGGAATTGCTGCAGTTGTCCACGATGCAACTGGGGTACTACAGGCAACTTGCTCGAACAGCCCTGCTCAAAGCGACCGTGCGTGGAGAACAGCCAGCTTCACTCTACTGGTCGGTGTCCATGGATGAGATGTACCGTTCAGAGCGTGCGAAGCTTGATGCGGAATTGTCGAAAGCAGATTCGAAGTTCGCTGAGAATACTGACCGTCTGGCGAAAGAGAGAAAGAGGATAGCCAACAAGTACAAACGCCGTGTCAACCAAGCCCACTTTGCAGAGCTTGAAACCGGCAGTTCATTTCGTGTTCAGTGGAATTATGGCCAAGCCAAGTACGCGCTGTCACCCTCGGAAACTCCACCAACGGCTCCAGAGATTGACCATACTGTCCGAGCCGTCTTGCCGCCCGAGCAAAAAATGGTCGTCGAACTGGGGAACCGCGTCCCTGATTCGGGCAATCTGCGTGTTCGAATTCGAGCTTCCTGTGCTCCCGATCAAGAACACTTACTGCCAACTCTTCGGCTCGAGTTTGGGTTCCAAGCCAGTAACGACTCTCACGCGTCGGCCCGCGTCAGTCGACAAGACATTGTCATTCGAGCGTCTTCGGATTCGCCCGACGTCTACGAGTTCGAAGTTGCGTTGTCTGAAATCCAGCAACGAAACTTGGTTCGCCGAACAGGAGAACTAGGCGGCCTACCAAACCCGTCCGAGTTCCTGAAGCTGCACAACGCGGGTAGGAGCGGAGAAATCTGGATTGACTACGTTGAAGTCACCGCTCCCACGTACGCGGCCTGGCCTCCGGCATCGCATGTTCAACTGCTCGGGGACTCGTCGCAAGCAAGCACGGAATCTCCAAATCATGGATTGCGCGAGACTCTAGTATCGTTCATGTCGCGTGCCTGGCGAAGACCAATCTTGCCGACCGAAGTGGAGAAGAAGCTCGCCTTGTTTTCTCGCCTCCGTCCCCAATGTTCCGATGACCAAGAAGCGAAGATCGAGGTCCTGTCGACGATTCTGGCTTCTCCGAATTTCCTCTACATTGGACTCGAGTCGGCGCTGCCCTCCAATCTAGGACGTCCTGCATCCAGCGATTTACGACTCGCGACGCGACTGGCCCTTTTCCTGTGGGCCAGCATCCCCGACGAAGAGCTCGTTCGCTTAGCAAGCGACAACCAATTGCATCGCGCTGAGGTGCTGAACACCCAGATTAAACGGATGCTCGAGGACCCGCGGAGTCTCCGATTCGAAGAACAATTCGTTCGCCAATGGCTGGGCCTTGATTCCCTCAATCACCTTGCCGTCGATCGCAAAGATTTCCCTCGGTTTGGACGTTCGCTTCGTGAGGCGATGCAAAGAGAGCCGACGGAGTTTTTTCGAGAAATGCTTGCCAACAACGCAAGCGTGCTCGACTTCCTGCACGCCGACTATTTAGTCATCAACAATCGCCTCGCTCAGCACTACCACGCCGATGACCCGAGCCTAGGTCTTGTGGGAAGAGTCGTCGGCTCGCACTTCCGACGGGTGGATCTCGAACCCCAATCCAAGCGAGGTGGACTACTTACGCAAGCCGGAGTGTTGGCCATGAATTCCGACGGCAAGGACTCGCATCCTCTAAAGCGTGGAATCTGGCTCTTGGAGCGTTTCCTCAATGACCCGCCTCCGCCTCCGCCGCCTGCAGTCCCGGAAATCGATGTTGCCGATCCAGCCATCGCCCAAATGACTCTGAAAGAACGACTCGAAGATCACCGTGATGATCCCGCTTGCTATTCGTGCCATGCGAACATCGATCCGTGGGGGATCGTGTTTGAGAATTTCGACGCAATCGGAAGCTGGCGCACCGAGGTGCGGGAGAAACCTGTCGATTCCAGTAGCAGCCTTCCAACTGGAACCGATCTCCGTGGCATCGAGGGACTCAAACGATTCCTGTTGACCCAGCGCCAGGATCAATTTATCCACGCGTTCGTCGAAAAAATGGCGACTTTTGCACTTGGTCGACCACTGACGTTTGGCGACCAAGCTGAAATTAGTAGGATTGCATCCGACCTGCGGTCCAGAGGTGATGGTTTAAGAGACGTCGTGCTCTTGGTAGCCCAAAGCCCCCTGTTTACAGACACAATTCCAGAACACAACGTTGCACAACACTCGGTGGAACAGCAAGATGAACATTGATCTGGCCAATATCGACCGCCGCAAATTTTTAAGAGGTACCGGCGTAGCCTTAGCGCTGCCTTGGCTCGAGACGTTCCCATGGTCTGGCTCGAGCGTCCAAGCTGCAGAAGCAAAGCATCCCGGTGCCGACACTTCCCCGTCGAATCCGAAGCGTCTCGCTTGTTTCTACATGCCCGACGGGGTACCGATGCCGCTGCGTGAAGATCCGGCCTATGAGGACTGGAGCTGGTTTCCACGAGGCGTGGGGAACGACTTCACTTTCACAAAGTGCTTGGATCCACTCGAAAAAGTCCGGGAGCATGTCAGCGTCTTCTCCGGACTCTCTCATCCGGCAGTCCGCAACATCCACGGGCACTCAAACGCAGATCAGTTCTTAACAGGGGCCGCAACCGGCGGGGCAGGCGACTACAGCAATTCGATTTCTCTCGACCAGGTTTACGCGAACCAGGTTGGTGACCAAACTCGAATTGCTTCGTTAGTTATGTCCACAGACGGCGGAACGGGGACTCAGCGCGGCACGCATACGATGTCGTTTGATCGCAATGGTCGGGCGATCCCCGCTGAGCACAAGCCGAAGCAAATCTTCGACCTCCTTTTCACCAAGAGCGGGGCCGACGCAGCGCGGCGTTTGGAAATTAGCCAAAGTGCACTCGATGACATGCTCGAAGACGCACGCGCCCTACGACGTATCATCTCGAGTAGCGACCAAGTGCGTTTGGACGAATACTTGCAGGCAGTTCGAGATACGGAAGTCAAAGTCGCGAAAGCGAAACGCTGGCTAGAACTTCCTGTACCTGAAGTTAACGTCGACCACTTGCAGCTCGACGTAACTCCGGAAGATCCACGCAACTACCTCAGGACAATGTTCGAACTGATCTACTTGGCCTTCAAGACCGACACAACTCGCGTCGCAACGTACCAGCTTGGACGTGAGAACGGAGTCGGGGTCAGCGATTACCTAGCGCGTGCGGTCGGGTTCAACTTGACTCATCAACTCTCTCATCAAACGAAAGAGCCCGGCGGATGGAAGAACTTCGGGACTTACAATCGCTTCCTGGCGGAGGAACTCGCGGCATTCATCGCTCGGCTAGCTGCGACGTCTGAAGGTGATAAAGACAACGGGACACTGCTGGACAACACGGTATTGCTCTTCGGATCCGCATCGAGTGCATTCCACCTATCGCGAAACTACCCGCTCATCCTTGCCGGTGGCAAGAACATGGGGTGGAACCACGGCCGCTTCGTTGACTGCGGCATTTACGAAGAGGGAGGCCAGCCTTCTGGCGGTGCTTGGCTTGGAGG
>JBGCCZ010000012.1:0-35740 GCA_045105035.1 Pirellulaceae bacterium
GCCCACGAAGTCGGCCATACCATCGGCTTCGCACACAACTTTGCCGCCAGCACCTATGCGGATCGAGCCTCGGTGATGGACTATCCCGCGCCGCGCGTCAAGATCGTCGATGGAAAACTCGATTTAAGCGACGCTTACGGAGTCGGCATTGGCGAGTGGGATAAGTTTTCCGTTCAGTACGCGTACTCCGAGTTCAAGCCTGAAGAAGAGGAACAACAACTCGCGAGCTTGATCGCATCCGCTCAACAAAGAGGATTTCTCTACATCTCCGATGCGGACGCTCGCCCCGCGGGAGCCGCTCACCCTCTGGCGAACTTGTGGGATGACGGCACCCACCCAGTGTCGGCTTTGCAACACGAAATGCAGGTGCGGCGGATCGCCATCGATACCTTTGATGCCTCCGCAATCCGCAACGGATCCCCCTATGCTGAACTCGAGAAGGCGTTCGTACCCGTCTATCTACACCACCGCTATCAAGTGGAAGCTGCGGCTAAAGCACTCGCCGGGTATGACTACACCTACGCCGTCAAAGACGCGACGCAACCGGTTGCCGCCGTCCAAACTCCTGTCGAATTACCGAACCAGCTTGCAGCATTGGTCGCTCTCGGACAAACCATTGAGCCCGAGCAACTTGTCATTCCCCAACGCATCCTGTCACTCATCCCGCCGCGCGTCTCAAGTGCGGCCAGTGACCGAGAGCGGTTTTCGTCGCAGACCGGCCCCATTTTTGACGCCAACGCGGCTATGGAGGCGGCGGCAGAGCTAACCATCGGATGCCTGCTTCAACCCGAACGTGCCTCGCGACTGGCCAGGCAAGGAGCCAATCCTGACCAGCTCGGTCTACGAACAGTCATCGCTGCGTTACGGAATGCGACACTCGATGGGGCGTTCGAACGCATAAAGACGCGGAACGACACGTACACTCGGGAAGAACTGATCGAGTTCGACCAAGCGCGGCGGATCGTCGAGCGAGTGTTCGTTCACAAGTTGCTTGAACTGTGTAGCAGTCCTCGTGCTTCTCTCGATGCGCGCTACATCGCCATTAGCGAAGCCAGTGAGGTTCAGCGTGAGCTGAAGTCGAAAGTAAAAGACTACACTTCCGGATCCCCGGTTTCCGCACAGTGGCTAGCGCTTGTTGCCGACATTCAACGATTCCTTGACCGTCCTTACCCCAACAAACAATTCGAAGAGCCCAAAGAACTTCCACCCGGCAGCCCCATCGGTTCCATCGGTCGCTAGAACAACAACCTACATGTTTTGTCGTTGAGGAGGGTTTGCGGATGGTCGAGTTTGAGGCCTTTTCGTTCTCGACGGAAGTATTTTCGAATTTTCCGAGCAAGATCCTGCACCAAGACCAGAGACAAGGGTGTGCGACGATTTCAGTCGCGAAATCCTTGACCTGTGGGACGCTCTGATGTTGAAAGCTCGCTTTTTCTCCTGCCTTCTTGTCTGCAGCCTCCTGCCGTCCACTGCTAGAGCTGCGCCGCAATCGAGTGAATTGCCCACCGACGCTCAACAGAAGATCGTGGCAAGTGACCAGGGTGATCTCGCGCTCATTCGGCAAACGCTGACTGATTACATCGAAGGTTCGACCAATGGTCAGCCCAACCGACTCCGCAAGGTGTTCCATCCGCAATTGAATTTGTACTCGATTCGCGGGAACAAATTACAAGTTTGGGCAGGAACCGACTACATCAATGACACTAAAGAAGGGCTGCCCACTGGAGAACAAGGTTCGATCCTCGCAATCGACTTCGAAAACAACTGCGCAGTCGCCAAGGTACGAATCGCACCGCCCCGAGGTGCATCCTATGTTGATTACTTCATGCTACTGAAGATTGAAGGCAAGTGGACTATCGTCCACAAGATGTACACGCAAGAGAATGAGACTGCCGGAGTTGACGGCGCGTGGAAGCACGAGAAGAACCCTGTTAAGCAAAAGAAACCAGAACAGAAGCAAGCAGCATCAAACCCGAAGATCGACTCGATTTTTGCGGACTACGTTGGGCTCGACTCACCCGGGGTAGCAGTCTGCGTCATGAAGGACGGCAAAGTAGTTCATCGCAATGCGTACGGAGCGGCGAACCTTGAACACAGTGTTCCAATTGATGCGGGTGCTAGCCTTTTCAATATTGGTTCGTGCTCGAAGCAATTCACAACGTTCGCAATTCTGTTGCTTGCCGAAGACGGTCGGCTTTCTCTAGACGACGACGTACGAAAACACATTCCGCAACTACCTGACCTCGGTCACAAGATCACACTTCGGCAACTGGCACATCACACTAGCGGACTGCGAAGTGAGCTTGATGTGCTGGCAATGTCTGGTTGGTCTCCTGGAGACGTCATCCGCCGCGATCACATCTTGCAGATGCTGTACAGGCAAGAGGCTTTGAACTTCGAACCGGGTGATGATTTTTCGTACTGCAACTCGGGCTACACCCTCATGGCTGAGGTCGTTGCTCGCGTAACCGGACAGACGTTTGCGAATTTTTGCCAAGACCGAATCTTCGAGCCACTAGAGATGAAAAACTCGGCCTTCGCGGAAGACCTTGCGCCACTGCGTGAGAACATGGTTTACTCGTACGGACGAGACGCAACCGGGTTCTTCCCTCGGTTTCCGAACGACTCGTATTCAGGTTCGACCGGTCTGTGGACGACATGTGACGATGTCGCGAAATGGGTTGCGAATTTTCGTCAACCGAAAGTCGGTTCGCCATCGACGATCCGAGAAATGGAGAGCGTCGGTTCGCTAAACAATGGACAATCAACTGGCTACGCGATGGGCTTGTGGGTTCAATCGCACAACGGCACTAAACACGTCCATCATTCCGGCGGCACAGCCAGCTATGTGGCATATACAAGTCGATTTCCCGAAGAAGATCTCAGTATTGTGCTGCTTGCCAACACGAATGTCATTAACGCGCAAGACGTATCATTGAAGGTTGTGGACGTAATCCTAGGCGAAGCTGAACCGGAGACCGACGCTCAAGCCACGGAAGAGAGGGCCCAACTGTCTCACGAAGCACTAGAGCGATTTGCCGGGCACTATTGGAACCACAAGGACAGATCCATCAACATCACCCGTGAAGATGACAGTCTACTGTACGCCATCGGCGGTGGCCCAAGGTTGAAACTGGAGCCAGTTGGCGAGAGCCGATTCAGAATGATTGGAAATAGTGTGACGACTCACGTGGAATTCAAACCCGCCAATGACAATCGGTTTGAAGTCAGCGTAGTCCAAGATCGTGGCGAAGTCGGCCATTACTTTCCCTATACGCCAAAGACCAAATCAGAAGATGAACTCCAGGAGTATGTCGGCAACTACTTCAGCTCAGAGCTAGGAACCAGGTACTCAGTCACTCTTGCCGACGGACAACTACGCGTCGGGCACATTCGCTTTCAGAATAACTCACTGACACCAATCGAAAACGACGCCTTTAGTAACAACGGCTGGCGATTCACAACGGCAATCTTTGAGCGAAACACAGAAGACGAAGTAACAGGACTTCGCATCAATTCGACTAGAACGAGCAACATTCGCTTCCACCGTATGCCTTAAATGAAGTCAACAGTTAAACGATGACTGCAGAACTAAAACCGCTCTAAGCTGACGCCATGCCGGACCTACCACAAACCAAACAAAGCCTACTCATACGCCTTCGCGACCGCAGCGACGATGCGTGGGCTGAGTTCATTGAGGTCTACGAGAGGGCAATCATCGACTATGCCATCCGAAAGGGACTGCAGGAAGCTGACGCCCGGGATGTGACTCAAGAGGTACTCGCGGCCGTCGAAACCAAACTAGCGTCCTGGGATGCGGATCCGCAGAGAGGGAAGTTCCGCGGCTGGCTGTTTCGAGTCGCCCACAATATGTCCGTCGATAAACTTGTGCAGCGGATGAAGCAGCCACCTTCGGGCGGAACACAGATCGCTGATCAACTCGTCAATATCGCCCAAGATCGATCTCAGGAATCAGCGGATTTCCGACAGGACTATCAGCGTCAATTGTTCCACTGGGCGGCCGACCGCGTCCGCCCGCGTGTCTCGGAAACATCATGGAAAGCGTTCTGGATGACGGCGGTAGAAGGACTCAGTACGGAACAGGTAGCGGAAAAACTTGGGCTATCCCGAGGCAATGTGTACTCCGCCAAGTTTCGTGTCACCAACAAAATTCAACAACTGGTCGAACGGTTCGACCTCGAAGAACAGGAAGTGCCAAGGTAGGTTTTGATGGTCGCCATCCGATAATCACGCCTGCAGGTGTCAATTATGCTCGATCATGCAAACACTTGCCTCACTGACGATATCATCGATCGGTTTCTCAACGAGCAACTGACCGACAACGAACTCGCCGCCGCGGAGAAGCACATGGGAGCTTGCGCCGAGTGCCAGCGACGGCTCGAGTCACTCGTCACGCAGGGAAACGGCTGGGACAGCTTTCAAGAACAACTCGCCGACTATCCATCCGATCTGTTTGCACCGAGCGATGAACCAGAGACATTGCCTGCGTTCAACCTCAACACATTAATCGCGCCGACAGATGATCCACAAATGTTGGGGCGGCTGGGACGATATCAGGTGTCCGGTGTAATCGGGCAGGGTAGCACAGGGATTGTTTTCCGTGCATTCGACGCTGCTTTAAGCCGCAATGTCGCAATCAAAATGCTGGCTCCTTCGTTTTCGCATGTGGGCACGTCACGCAAGAGATTTGAACGCGAAGGGCGAGCCATCTCTGCTGTTCGCGATCCCCACGTGATCTCAGTGCATGGTGTCGAGGAATACCAGGGCAACCCTTACATCGTGATGCAGTACATCCCCGATGGCTCGATGCAGAAACGACTAGAGTCTTCTGGCGAAATGAATACGAAAGAGGTCTGCCGGGTCGGAATGCAGGTCGCTCGCGGTCTTGCGGCGGCGCACCGACAGGGCATCATCCATCGGGATATAAAGCCTGCCAACATCCTGCTTGAAGACGGCGTCGAGCGGGCGATTGTTACGGACTTTAGTCTGGCGCGAGTATTCGACGAAGCAACCATGACAGTCAGTGGGACGGTGGCAGGTACTCCGCAATTTATGTCGCCGGAGCAAGCACGCGGTCAAACAGTCGACCCGCGGACTGATTTGTTTAGCCTCGGCTGCGTCATGTACGCAGCTTGCACGGGCAAGTCTCCGTTTCAAGCAGAAACACTCTTGGGTGTCGTGCATCAAGTCGCGGAAAGCGAGCCTCGTTCGATTCGCGAAGTCAATCCGGATATCGCTGCTTGGCTCGAAGCTTTCATTTTCCAACTACTCAAGAAGCGGCCCGAAGAACGGTTCCAGTCCGCAGAGGAGGTCGCTGACCTACTCCAATTTGAGCTCGCGCACCTTCAAATGCCAACCAGCTCGCCCGTACCGCCCCGTGATTGGTGGCAGCGAGTTGCCCCCAAACGTTGGCTCCCTGTCAGGGCAGCCTTCTTGCTCCTCGCCATCGCCTTTGGTGCTATCGCAGGTGCGGCGGGGTGGCACTATTTCGGTCCCGACAAAAACGTCCTCGCGAATAGTCGCTACGGTATCGAGCCAACTCGGCAAGAGCTCAATCGCTATAAAGCCATAGCCGCCTACGACCTCGCCTACGAAACCCATCTGTCGGAACAAGATCTCGGCGGCGACATGACCGACTCAATCGCTCGACACAAAGAAGCGTTGGAACTCGGCTACAACAACGCAAGATCCAACTACCGGCTCGCCAGCGCGTTTGCTTATGAGAACCGCATCGACGAATCACTGCGGTACCTGGACGCTGCGATTCACGCCGGCTTCCACGATTACCAGGCAGCCCTCAACGAACCAAACTTTAATCGACTACGCGGAACAGACGAATATCAACAACGGCTGAACAAGCTCCGTGAAATGTCTCGCACATGGAGCAACATCGACGATCACTACTTTTATCAAAAAGACTATGCCGAAGCCGAACAACGCCTGCGCAAGTGGCTCGAGTCGTCTCCAAACGATGAACTGGCTATTACCCTCCTGGCAGCAGCACTAACCGAGCAGTACAAGAACGCTGAGGCCAAACTTTGGAACGAAAAGGCTCGCAGTAGCGTCCGTTACGCAAACTTCGGCATCTACAACCTCGGCTGTATCGCGTGCGCCGAAGGCAATCAAGACCTGGCTTTCGCTTACCTCAACTACTCGACCGAGATCGGATTTACTGACGCCGCGCATCTTGAGAAAGACCACCTTCTTATCGCTCTCCGCGATGATCCCCGATTCGATGAATTACTGAAGCGGATGCGGACAATGAAACAAACCAGAAACCCCGAACCACCGCTTCAGTAAGACCCACACAGCGTGTAGAAGAGCCAACGCGGCTTTTACGGTTGGTCATAGCCTTTACGTTGGACACGGGGGGTCTTAGGAGGTGGTTCGATGCCGTTGGCTCTGAGCTGACGGTAGACGGCGTTAAGTGTGGAAGCGGCCGGTTTGAAGTTACCGACACGATGTCCCTCAGCGATTAAGGTCGGCGTCCAACCATACTTATTTTTCTGATTCCAAATCTTAACGTCTGCTCCTCGAACAGCTAGCAAGTTGACCATACGCGGAAGACTCTTGTAAACCGCTCCGTGCATCGCAGTCTCGCCATTGTCGTCCACATGATTGACGTCTGCCCCTAACTTCAGTAACCACTCAACTGCCTCGAGTGCCTCTTCCTCGGTACCCGCTTCTTCGCCCGGCGCGAGCGATCCGATGCCTGCGGCAACCATCAGTGGTGTGCAATTCTCGGCGTTCGGAATCGTTGGATCGGCTCCGAGCTCTAGCAGCGTTTTCATCATCCGTAAATCATCGCGCCGGGCCGCGAACAAGAATGGAGTCGCGCCCTTGTGTGCCATCTTGCCTCGGCCAGAAGATCCCTTCTTCAGTCGTGCATCCACGTCCGCTCCGTGTTCGACCAACACTCGAATAAACTCCAGACTCGTCATATTGCCGGAACCAATCGGTGGGGGAGCTCCATCAACGTTGTCCCCTCGGGGCGGTTTACGCACCCAAGTCAGATTGTGCAGCGGCGTGAAGCCGCAGCGTTGGTCGTTTGGATCTGCGCCGAGTTCCAACAGTTGTTCGGCCAATTCGTAGTGCCCGTTCTCGATCGCCAAGTGGAGGGCACTCATCGCGCGGCGTGGGTGGCGTCCTCCCTTGTGTTCGGGGTTCATCTGCTGGTTCACATCGGCACCAGCTGCGATCAGAGCTTGAACGACCTGAGGTCGCCCATTTCGAACCGCGAGCATAAGAGGTGAAAAACCGGACGATAGCTCTTTCTCGAAATCCGCGCCTTGCGCGATGAGATAGTTGACCACCTCGACATGTCCATCCGCGGCAGCCCACATAATCGCCGTTTGATCATTCCGTTCCTCCGCCGCGATTGTCGCACCACGTTCAACGAGCAGCTGCACACAATCCAGCCGGCCAGTTCGACTGGCCGTCATCAGTGCCGTTTCCTTGCCCGGCAAAACCGTATTGGCATCTGCGCCAGCGTCGAGCAACAAACTAACGCTTGCGGCATCGCCATTCACGCAGGCGAGCGAAAGAGCCGCAACACCAAAGTGATTGCGGGAATCTACTCTTGCGCCGGCGGAAATCAATTTGGCGACTAATTCGCTATCTTGATGAAACACGGCCCAGTGCAAAGCCGTCGTCCCATCCGCTTGGGACGCATTGATCATCGTCGGCGAATCGAGCAACTCACCGATGCGGTCGCGATCTTCAGCCTGTACCGCATCTGCCAACGCCGTTTTCGCGAGAACAGTGCTTTCCACCGGTGGCTGATCGGCCTGCAACTCTTTCGGTAAGCAACCGTTCGAGAGAATTCCAAAGCAAACAATAATGAGGGTGATTAACTTCATCTTAAATCTCAAACAGCCCTTCGATGTGGCCATTACTGTCCGCAAACGACTCGACGCCAACCCCGACTTTGTTGAGCAGAGTCAGATGCAAACTCGCTAGAGCTTCAGGCTCTTCAAAGCGAATGTGCCGACCACCCCGCATGTTTCCAGCAGCGCCGCCAGCCACGATGATTGGCAAATTCTGATGATCGTGCACATTGGGATTCCCCATCCCGCTGCCGTAGAGATACAGACTATGGTCGAGCAGGCTACCGTCGCCTTCAGGCGTTTCCTTGAGTCGCTGTAAGAAGTCTGCGAACAGAGAAACGTGATAGCGATTGATCTTGGCCACTTTTGCAATTTTCTCTGGGTCGTTGCCATGGTGGGTCAACGGGTGGTGAGGATCCGTAACGCCCGCTTGAGGATACGTGCGGTTGCTGGTCTCGCGGGCAAGTTGAAATGTAACAACTCGCGTAATGTCTCCTTGCAGAGCCAACAATTGCAGGTCAAACATTAATCTGGCATGGTCGCCATAGTCCGAGGGAACTCCTTCCGGACGATCCAAGTCCGGGAGCGAATTCTCTTTAGTTTGCAACTCGGCGCGCTGGATTCGCTTCTCCACTGCACGAACACTATCCAAGTACTCGCCGACTTTCGCTCGATCCGATGGCCCCAAGTCGCGATTGAGTTGCTTGAGATCGGACATCACCGAATCCAGCAGGCTCTTCCTCGATTTCAATTGAGCCAGTCGATCTTCCTTTGTCCCGCCTTCCCCGAAGAGCGATTCGAACACCACGCGCGGATGCGCCTCTGCGGGCAGTGGCGTTGTGGGCGATGCCCATGAGAGATTGTTCTGATAAACACACGCGTAACCATTATCGCATTGGCCCACAATCGACATCATGTCCATCGCGATCTCGAGCGACGGTAGTTGCGTTTGCCCACCGATGTGCTGAGCGGCAATCTGGTCGGCTGTCGTCCCAAGGAAGTAATCCGTACTCTCCGTACGCCTAGCCGTCGCAGCACTTAGAAACGCAGCATTGGAAGTCGCGTGAGTGCCGGGATACGCGTTCCGCAGCTCAAGACCGCTGATCACACAGACATCATCCTTCACTGCCGACAACGGTTCTAATGTCGGTGACAACCGGTCCAGCGAATCTCCGGGAAGCATCCATCGTGTGTCGTCGCACCCCATAGGCATGTAGACGTAACCTAGTCGCCGAAGCTTGCTTGCCGCAGCGGGAGTGGCAGCCGTCGCGGTCATGGATGGCACCATAGCGTCAAGCAATGGCAGCGCCAGCGACGCACCGAGTCCACGAAGCACCGTCCTACGTGGCAGAGACTTCTTTGTAACAAACATGTTCGCAACTCCTCAAACTACTCTCTGCGCTCACTCCGCGCCGGACAATTCACTTTTCAACTTCATACCGAACCCCGCCAACTTGGCCTCGCGGCTTGGCGTTCGTTTTTGAAATGGTTCACTTAGAACAATCCCTTGCACTAAATCACTAAACCGATACCCCCCCGGTGCGGCTTCTCGCAGGATCTTGCGAATCGCAGGACCATCACGCGGCGTTGTTCCGCGGCCGATGCCAAATGTCATCAGCTTTTCGACCAAGGTACGAACGAACATCCCAGGGTTTCGCAGCAACGCTTGCTCCAACCCCGATACTCCGTTGAACTGTGATCCGTCTGACATTCCGCCCTTCGCGTCAATCTCGATTCCCGCTTCCTCAGAACGCCATCGACCAATCGCGTCAAAGTTCTCCAGCGAGAAGCCGATTGGATCCATCAATCGATGACAACCCGCGCAAGCCTCGTTGTCTCGGTGAGCCGCCAGCCGCTCTCGGATCGGAAGACTCGCATCGACCGTACTATCTTCGAGAGTCGGCACATTTTCAGGCGGAGGAGGGGGAGGGGAGCCGAGCAAGTTCTCGAGTATCCAACTCCCGCGGATGACTGGCGACGTGCGAGTCGGATAGGAGGTCACCATCAAAATGCTCGCGTGCCGAAGTAGACCTCCGCGGTGTTTCGTGTACTCAGCCTGCGAGTCGAGCTCCACACGCCTAAAATGAGAACCGTAGACGTGCGGAATTTGATAATGCTTGGCGAGCCGTTCATTGAGATAAGTATGATCGCTCGACAGTAGCCGCAACACGCTTGAATCCTCGCGCATTACCTCAGCGAAAAGTAGCTCCGTTTCTTTCCGAAAAGCTTGCCGCAAATTGTCGTCAAAGTCAGGAAACAAACGGGCATCGGGAGTAATCGCATCTAGGTTACGAAGGTAAAGCCACTGAGCCGCAAAGTTGTCCACCAAGTTCTGACTACGCGGGTCGGCAAGCATACGAGCTACCTGCGCTTGCAATACTTGGGGTTCTCGAAGCTGGCCGGATTCGGCGCACTCCAGCAACTCGGCATCTGGAAGGCTACTCCACAAGAAGAACGAAAGCCGACTCGCCAACTCCAAGTCGGAAATTTTGTACACCCCATTGTTCGAAGAGCCTGCTCCCTTCGCTGGCTCTTTCTCAATTCGAAAGAGGAACTTGGGACTAACGAGAATGGAACTCAAGGCTCGTTCGATGCCTCGTTCAAAGTCCAAACCGTCCAAGCGTGCCTCATCGTAAAACCGCAAGGGTCCGACCAAGTCCTCTTCAGTCGTGGGTCGGCGAAACGCGAGACGACAGAGCTTGGCGACGATCTGCTCTGCACAGAACCGTTCCTCACTCTCCTGCTTGGGATAAGCCCCGAAGACAGCATCTCGACTTGGCGACTCGTCTGGCCCACGACTTTCATAAGGGCCCACGATAGAAATTTCATATAAGGCAGGCGTCTGTCGTGGGTGGCGGTGCAAGTTGTATTTCGTCTCCAAGGGTTGCCGCATAGTCTCCAGCAGCGACGTCGACGACTTTGCGAACGTCACCGTGACTTCGCGCGCTCCCGCCTCGATGGGTAGTCGAACTTGCAGATGCTGATCAACAACACTGTGATCCTTGCCCTTGGGTGGACGTACTGTAAAGGACTTTACTGGCCGGCGATCGACCAGAATCTCCAAGCGATGCTCTCGCCTCAGGCCTTCGACGTGCTCGTTGCGATCACGTGCCAATCGCAATTGAAATTCGTAAACTCCCGAATGCGGAAACTGATGTCGGAACGATGTGCCGCCTCGACTACCGAACGGCAATCCAGGCAACCGCTTCTCTTGCGTAACATCGGCGGGAATGCGAATCGTGCGTCCTGCTGGCGCCTTCCCCACTCCGCCGACCGCCATGCGGCTGATTGCTTGAGCTGCGGACACGTAGCGATTCATCAGCGACGGTGATAGCTCACCCACCGTGATATTGTCGAAACCGTAACTGGCCTCATCCGCGGGCAACCACTGGGTAGCATCAATCTCCAGCTGGAGCAAATCGCGGATCGAATTCTGAAACTCGGTTCTAGTGAGTCGACGGATCGCATCAAGCCGCCCGGGATGCGGATGCTGGCTTGAATAATCGTCGAGCCATTCCGTCATGCTCAAAACGATTTGGTCAAACTCTTTGGCTTCAAGTCGGCCGGAATCTGGCGGAGGCATCTGGCGGCTTGCGATCTTCCGAAGTGAGCGTTCAAGAATGGCCACGCTTTCAGAATTCGCCGGGCTAGTCTCGAGCGAAGCCAAATCCACACTTGCCTCGGCGTCAGCCCCTGTGTGGCAATCCACGCAACGGTCATCGAGAAACTTTAAGACCGAGTTCAATCGCTCATGTGGAACCGACTCGTCGGATTCCTCCTGCCCATTCGACTCGCCAACCATCAACGAAACCACCAACAGAAATGCGAGCAAAACGCAGCGAGCTTCCTTGGGTGCATAGTTCGCCAAGCGCGACATAACACGGATCCAGAAAGGATGGAGGGGGAGAGGAATGATTGGTTGTCGTATTATAGGCGGAATCGGGCTGTGATTGCGCGATCGATTCGGACAACAAAGGCTACAATTTGGATGGTTCCGGCCAAAGCTCGACCAATTCCTGCGCCCTATTCGCGTTCGGTAACCGCATTGCCACAATTGGAGAACCTGTGATCACTTCCAATCGAAGACTCTTTTTGGCCACTGCGATTGCATCTGGTTCGGCGGCAACATTGAAAGCAGCCGTTCCGCAGGACTCGCAATCGCAAGATGACTCCGCGACAAAAAAGTCGAAACCGGAGCCAGCAGAGCCCGAAAAGCCAAAGCCGATCGAAGCCAAGCTCGTGCAACAGTTCGTGGGGGCATCACATGGAAACTTGAAAGCAGTCAAGGAACTCGTCGAGAAGCATCCGCGGATCGTTCACTCTGCGTGGGACTGGGCAGAAGGCGACTTTGAAACCGGACTCGGGGCTGCTTCGCATGTCGGAAATCGGGAAATTGCCGAGTTCTTGCTCGAACGCGATGCCCGCATCGACATCTTCGCCATGACCATGTTGGGTTTTGCCAAACAAGTGAAAGCCGTTCTAAGCGCTTTCCCCGACACGCCGCGAGTCCCAGGTCCTCATGGAATTCCACTTCTCAGCCACGCAATCTACGGCAAGAAGCAGGCACTCGAAGTCTTCGAACTCTTACTGCAATCCGGAGCCGATGTCGACCAAACCTCCTACGGAGGCCAAACACCACTCATGGCCGCCGCGTCCCTTGATGCAGTTGAAGTCGCCGAACAACTCATTGCTCAAGGCGCAGACATGGAAGCGAAAGACGCTCGTGGGGACACTGCTCTAGTGGTTGCGGAAAAGCGAAAGAGTAAAATGGTCATTGAACTGCTCAAGCGCAAGCTGAGCCAGTCCTAAGACAGGAGTTCAGCATGTCCAAAGATCATATATTTCCCGCTCGAGTTGTTTGGACGGGCAACAGCGGAACCGGCACGTCCGCCTACAAAGCCTACGATCGTACGTGGGATCTGTGCTTACCCGGAAAGGACATTGTTCACTGTTCGAACGATCCACAACTCGGCGGTGACCCTGCGAAGTACAACCCTGAAGAATTGCTGATTGCAGCCCTCGCCTCTTGCCACATGCTCTGGTACTTGCATCTGTGCTCGAGCGCTGGAGTAACGGTCGTTGCCTACGAAGACAATCCGGTAGGTATCGGTGAATGTGAGTCCTCTGGAAGAGGCCGATTTACGGAAGCCGTGTTGAACCCTCAAGTGACGATCAGTGGCGATAGCGACGCGCTTAAGGCCGAAGCACTGCATGGCGAGGTTCACAAGTACTGCTTCATCGCTCGCTCAGTCAACTTTCCCGTCCGGCAGCAAGTCAAAATTCTGAGCTCGCCCTAGATGGCCTCGAGCTTAGCGAAGTGGTGCCTGGGGCTATCTAAGATGCGTCGGGCCAACACCAATATCTTAGACGCTTGCTAGTTCGGAACTTTCGGGGTTTTCGCCCGACACTTCGAAGGAGTTCACTGCATCTACATCGATTGGCAAAGTCAGCACAAAAGTCGTCCCCTGCCCAACTCCGTCACTCTGGACCTCCAGTTTCCCGCCTAACTCGATGGCCGCGTTTGCGCCGCTGTGAAGCCCAAATCCATGCCCGCGTTTCTTCGTGGTGAAACCGTGCTGGAAAATCTTCTGCAGGTTAGAATTGGAAATCCCGACTCCATTGTCGACAATTCCAAACCTCACGTGCGAACCATGTTGGTTGACGTGAATATCGACTCGACGTTCGCCAACCTCCCTGGCTTCCACAACGGCGTCTTTCGCATTGCGGATGAGATTGATCAAAATCTGCAGTATCTTGTGCTTATCCGAAGACAGCTGAGGCAGAGTGTCTTCGAAGTGCGTGCGCAAGAAGACACTGTGTTTTGTTAGCGTACCTTTGTTGGCGACAATCGCGCTCTCTAAGACATCTTTTGGACTAACCACTTGTACAAGACCAGCCGAATCGGCTGATTGCTGTTGAACGGCGACAATTTCTTTGATGTGTTCGACATTGGCGATTAGGTCTTTGCATTCCGACTTGGTCTTTCGATGCTCTTCTCCAAGGGCATCCGCAATTTTCACGATAAATTCTGGCAACCGCTTTCCGCGCTTGTCCTCTGAAACGAATTCGGAAAAATCATTCAGGTGCTGTCCAATCAAGCCAGACACCCGCTCAAGCTGTTGGCAAGCGCTGTGGTTCAGGTTTCGGTCAATTAGCGCAACGGAGACATTAATGCTGTTCAGGACATTTCCAACGTTGTGTAAGACTCCCGTCGCCATTTCTGCGATACCCGCGTTTCGCGAAGCATCGATTAACTGCTCACTCAAGCGCTGACGCTCAAGCTCTGCAGCGATGCGCTCCGAAGTGTCTCGTTCGATAACGATGTAGCGATCGACTTCGCCCTGACTATTGCGAATCGGCCGAAACTCGACAGCCATCCAAAACGCCTCGCCGTTTTTCCGGTACTTGACCATCTCACCATCAAAACGCTTACCTTCGCGCAGAGCCTCTTGCAATCCTTGCGTTTGTGCTGGATCCGTTTTTGTCCCGTGGAGAAACTCCCAAGTACACTTGCCTACAACATCATCGATACCGAAACCTGTAATTCGCTCAAAACCGTCGTTGACCCATTCGACACGACCACGGCGATCGGTGATCATCACACCGTTGTCGGTGAACTTCGCAACCAGGGCGAGCTTCTCTGCCTCCGCCATAGCAGACTCCAGGCGGGAGTTCGCGTTTGCCAGTTCGGCCGTACGCTGATTCACACGATTTTCCAGAACCCTGTTAGATTCGATCGCGACGCGCCGCTCATGAATCACTGAGTAGTGGTGATACACTTTTAAAGAAGCAAGCAATACTAAAATAGCGACAAAGACCAGGCGATATCGATTCGTCGCCTCGGTCTGATTGAGAAAGATATCTGTGGCGCTGGAAAGTAACGCAGCCTTGGCTGGCTTGATCGGAATCGAAACCAGCTTGGCGATGGTCTCGTTCAAAATCGTTCTTCTTGCGAGCAGATTTCTCCCATGTCGGCACGCTAGTTGAATAGACTCTGCAGTGTCTCGACTAAGCCGGTAGTGGAAAATGTCGGGAAACTCCTGCAACTCCGCTTCAAGCCGCCCTCGATCTTCCAACTTTCCCGTCATGGAATATCGCATTCCTGCAATTTGCAGGGTAACCAAACTCTTGGATAGTTCTCGGTTCGATTTTGGATCCACCAAACTAGCTCTCGCGATCGCCCGCTGGAACCCCGCTATTGAGTTCCTCACAACAGCATGGTTTGCCTTGAAATTTGCGACCAACTGCACCTTTTCTGCTACGCACGCTTCCAAAGGCAACCAACGGTCAGAAGGCGAATGGAAGGTCGATTTTAATTGCTTGCAACGTCCCCGCGTAGCGGACAGTCGACCTTCTAAGCCTGAGAGTTCATCGTAGTCCGAGGCAAGCCCGAGTTGCAGCGACAGAACGGCACAGTCGAGCTCATGATTCAGTTGATCAATCTCATAGACAAGGCTTTGCACCTCACTGAACTGTCCGTCGCCAGATTGCAGAGACAGCTTACCGAAGAAAATGAGTAAGCCCACGCAAAGGCATGTCACGATAGTCTGAGTCAATCTGCTCACTTTAGTGCCTCCGGGACAACTCCAGTGAGCGAAACCAAGAATGCTTTGAGATCACCAATTTCCTTCTTGGAAAGACTCTCTCCCAACTGGAACGCGGCCATTACTTCAATCGCCTGCTCAAGAGTGTCTGAACTCCCATCATGAAAGTAGGGCGCTGTCAGCTCAACATTCCGTAAGCCAGGAACTTTGAAACGATGCCGGTCTTCCGGATGCTCCGTGACATTCAATCGCCCATAGTGAACAACGGTATCAGCAGGGAATTGAACTTCAAAATCCTGCAGTATGCCAAAGTTCTGGAACATGTTTGCCCCAACAGATCGCCCCTGGTGACAAGAGACACACCCGATATTCTTAAACAGTTCGTAGCCGCCCCTAGCATTCAACGAGATCGCCCCTTCATCACCAAGCAAATATTGATCGAAAGGAGAATCGGGAGTCGTGAGCGCTCTTTCGTATGCTGCGATTGCGGAGACAATTAACTCTGGCTTAATAGCTTGCCCATAGACTTTCCGAAACTCATCTCGCAAAGCAGCGTCCGCGGATAACTTGGGGATGACTTCAGTCCAACTGCTGCCCATTTCCGCCGGATTATGTACCGGACTTTGCACCTGGGACTCTAGCGAACCCGCTCTCCCATCCCAGAATTGAGCCACAGAGAGCCCACTATTGAGGACCGTAGGTGCATTCAGGACACCAAGCAGTCCACCGATTCCGACTGAGACGGACAATCCATCATCGCCTCCCTCCGAGATTTGATGACAGGAAGAACAAGAGATCGAGTTGTCACCGGACAGCCGCCGATCGTGAAAGAGTTGTCTTCCGAGAAGAACGTCAGCAGCGAACTTATCTGGTGCAGGCGGCAGGGGACGAATCGGTTCTCCCCAGTTTTCTTCGTTCGCAATGTCACTGAGCTTCGTAGGCCCAGGAACACTGGCGTCCGGATTCCTTTCCAAACCGACACTTGAGATCGCGGCGATCAGGACAGTACTTGCGATCATCAAGACGCCTACGATCGACGCCCACTGTGCTACCCCGCGGTTCGTCCGTCCGCTTGGGGAATTCCACTTGGCTCGGATAGTGTCTGATTCTTGTGCGTTCATTTCCAACCTGATCGTAGGTAGGGTCGCGAGTCTACTGCGGAGTTTGCCAGCAACAGGCCGCCTTGGAATCAGCTGCCCCCGCTCTCAGTCGAGCACTGCGGGTTTGAGCATACGATTCCACAAAAAGACTGCAGGAGATGACGAACAGTAGCCCACCTACGCGTCAGACCGAGTCCGACAGCGCGCACGGATAGCGTTTGAGCGACAACCCGCAGAGAATAGAGCGCCACCCACGTGGAATACGGCCCACGCAGACCATTGCGAACTTATTGGCTACGACGCTCTTATTAAGAGTGGCCAGCGAAAAGAGCTGCGATCACCGAGTGCTCGAACGTCCAACTAGCAAACGGAATCGCATCAGGCGTACAAAACGCCCCGACCCACCCGAAATCAGCTCAACAAAATGATGGCTGATTGAGGTGGCTGGCATGCACACAGACGAGACGCGGACGCAGTCAATCTAGCGATCGGGGATGTCCGCGAGCATCTCACCGATCGTAAAACGATTGCATCCAACATTGAGTGACGGGCTCTACCGCGGAAACGCTCGACCGCTTGTCCAAGGAACTCCCGCTTCGTCGAGTTCCTCCTTGAGAGTAGTCATGTCGTCCTCGATGATGCCGCGTAGTGCATCTTCAATTTCTGCGTATTGAGCTTCTGCAATTTCAAATTGCTCACGATGCGTTTGAGTCGGACCGTAGGTCTGACCCAAAGTTCCGAAAAGTGCATTTTGGATACGCTCCGCAACCGAGCGAGCACCGACCTGACTCTTCCCACTTTTCAGTTCGTCACCCGTGAGAGCAATGGCCATTTCGTTCAAACGCAATTCGATTTCGCGAGCCTTGCTATAGATGGCTGGATCGATGGTCCGCGAACGCTTGATAGCTGCCTTCATTTCTTCGAGCTGCTCGACTGACTCGCCTAGCTTGCCTGCCGCTCCGAACACCTTGCGTTGGAGCTCACCCATGACCATCTGAAACTCGAGTGTTTCTTGGCGATCTTGTGGTTCCAGTGCAGGCGTGAAGGCTGCAGTTACGGTAAACGGTTTCGCTTCAGCAAGTTCCGCCGTTTCATCCATATAGCGCTGAGCAACTTCGACCGTGTACTCACCCGGAACCGCCAAAGGGCCTCGACGCGAGCCCGCATAACGCAAATTCCAAGCCACCCGATGCAATCCCTTACTGGCTGGCCCTGTGATTCGGTTGACGACTTCGCCATCTGAATTACGAATCGTGAGAACGATCGCCGGAGCCTCTTCGAGTTCTTCTTCATGCAAAGCATCCCAGCTTGGCGGAGGATTGTCGCCACCCGCTTTGGCGTTCTTCTTTTCCTCGTCCCGCCTTGTCTGCTTGGCAGTCTTCAACGTTTCCGGCATGTAGTAGGTGAAAACAGCTCCGAAAGGAGGATTTTCGGCCATGAACGTTGCGTCGCCCTGATAGCCGACTCCACCACCCACAACACCGTCTTCGATGTAAAGCTTGGCTGGCTTTGTGTCAAAGAGCTCGAATTCAGCTTCCGCCAACGACTTCGAAGTCATGCTGCGTAGCGGTGTATAGTCGTCGAGCACATAGAAGCCTCGGCCGAATGTGGCACCGACGAGATCGTTTTCCTTCCGCTGGATTTCTAAGTCGCGGAATGGAATGACGGGAGTCCCCGGAACCTTCGTCCAGTGCTGACCGCCATCGACAGTGAAGTAGGCGCCGAATTCCGTACCGGCGAACAAGAGATTCGGGTTAACGTGATCCTGGATGATCCGCCAGCAGAGATGACGATCCGGCAAATCGCCAACGATCGACTCCCAGGTCTTACCACGATCCGAGCTCTTCAAGAGGTATGGCGAATAGTCACCAGTCTTGTGATTGTCGACGGCCGCGTAGACCACATTAGAATCGAAGCGATCCGCTTTAATATCGTTCACGAAGAAGAACTCAGGTACGCCGAAGATCTTGTCGACTTTCGCCCAGTTCTCGCCGCCGTCTTCGCTGATCTGGATCAAACCATCGTCCGTTCCCACGTACAACAGACCTTCCTCGACCGGTGACTCGTCGATGGAAGTAATGTTGCCGTACTGAGACATCGCGTACAAGTCGTAGGTCGCATCAATGCTCCAAACGCGATCCATGTGCTTGAGCTTGAATCGATCAATATTGCGCGAAAGATCGGGGCTGATCGTTTCCCACGAGTCCCCCCGATCTTCACTGCGATGCAACTTCTTTGAACCAAAGTAAATCCGCGTGTTCAGGTGAGGGCTAATCTCGATTGGTGAATCCCAGTTGTGCCGCAAGTCCTCTTCGTCGGCACCCGGCTGGGGTTTGATGTCTACGGTCTCTCCGGTCAAGCGATCAAAGCGTCGAATAAAACCTTCCTGGGACTCTCCGTAAATGATGTTGGGGTCTTCGGGATCGATGGCCGCATCGTGACCGTCGCCACCAATTGTGATTCGCCAGTGCCGATTGAGTATTCCTTCGTCGGCCGTGCGAGCTGGACCGTATTGCGAGTAGTTGTCCTGAGTTCCACCCGCCACATGATAGAACGGCTCTTCATAGGAGACCGCGACCTTGTAGAACTGCGTCAAAGGTAAGTTCGCCACGAACTGGTAGGTTTTAGCAAAATCATACGAGCGATAGACGCCCCCATCGCAACCGACCAACACGAAGTCAGGATCGGTGGGATGAAAAGTGACCGCGTGATTATCGACGTGCTTCTGACCGCTCTCGACCGGTTCCCATGTCGCACCTCCATCCATCGAACGGCCCAGGTAGACGTTCGCATGGTAAAGAACGTCGAAACGGTGCGGGTCGCAGTAGATCTCTTGGTAGTAGTGTGGACCGGTTCCTCCGGCCACATAGTCGCTCATCTTCTTCCAGCTCGCGCCGAAGTCCTCTGTTCGGAACACGCCTCCAGTTCTGCCCGGCAACTCGATCGTCACATACACAACATTCGACTTCTGGGGTGAAACGGCGATCGACATCTTACCCTTATCACCACCTGGGATGCCCGTCGTTAGCTCTTCCCAGTTCACGCCGCCATCGGTCGATTTAAACACCCCTGACTCGGGCCCTCCGTTCACCAATCCCCAAACGGTCCGATGTCGTTGGTGCGTACAAGCGTAAATCGTGTCCGGATTCTCGTGATCCAGCGCAATATCCGTAACGCCCGTCCACTCACCTTTGGAGAGAATTAGATCCCAAGTTTCTCCCCCGTCCACGGTTTTGTACAAACCGCGTTCTCCGCCTTTCGACCAAAGCGGACCTTGAGACGCCACGTAGACGATATTCGAATCGAAAGGATCGACGATGATCTCGCCGATGTGCTCTGAATCCTTGAGCCCGACGTTCTTGAACGACTTGCCTCCGTTGTGACTAACGTAGACTCCATCGCCGAAACCGATGTGTCGGCCTCCATTGTTCTCACCTGTACCGACCCAAATCGTGTTGGTATTACTCGGATCGATCGCCAAGCAACCAATGGAGTAGGAACCATAGTTCTCGAAGATAGGCTGCCAGGTCGTACCAGCGTTGACTGTCTTCCAAACATTTCCTGATGCGGCGCCCACGTACCACGTGTTGGGTCGCTCCGAATCGACGACGATATCGCCAATCCGTCCGGAGGTGAGCGCTGGACCGATGGAACGCATTTTGAGCGCTCCAATATCCGATGCTTCTATTTTGCCAGCGTCAGCTTCGGCTGGGTTCCCTTCGGACGCCTCTGCCACCTCGGTCGATGCGTCACTGTCCTGAGCAAGCAGCACGCCTGCATTGCTTGCAGAGACTGCTGCAAAGACCATGCTGGCGGCGCAAGCGTGCAGCAGTATGGAAAGACGAAAGCAGCTCATTGAACTATGGGAACTGGGGGCCGACTCAGAATTGAACCAAGCGAATCGAGGCATCATGAACTCCAGGTGTAAATCTTGCAGATATGCAACGTGCATTCTGAATCGCGCACGTTGCAATTACAAGCCTTAGCCCCCGACTCCGCCGGCCCCTCGCACCGCAAAACCAACAGCGACTAGCCGCATTCAGCCTTGATTTGAGCTGCGGCCGCCTTGCGAATTTCCTCCATGACTTCTTCCGATTTGTTTTCAAGATTCTTCATTTGGAAGGTCATCCGACCATTGTCGGCAAACGCGTCACGATGTCGGTCCAGGAAATCCCAATACAGCGTTGTCACAGGACAGGCCTTATCCCCCGTAGCTTCCTTTGGCTTGAACGCACAGCCCTTGCAATAATTGCTCATACGATCAATGTAATTGCCGCTAGCACAATACGGCTTGGTTCCAACTACTGCACCGTCAGCATGCTGACTCATGCCCAGTGTGTTTGGCAAACTGACCCAGTCGATCGCATCGGCATACATGGCCATGTGCCAGTCATGGAACTTGCGCGGATGAACGCCTAGCAATTGAGCATACAAACCCAGAACCATAAGCCTCTGGATGTGATGCGCGTACGAGTGCTTGAGGACGGGCTGCATCGCCTGACGAACGCAATTCATCTCGGTTTCACCATCCCAGAACGACTTGGGCACATCGTATTGCTCGCACTCTAGGGCGTTTCGTTCGATGTAGCCGGGCATCTGAGTCCAATAGACCCCGCGTACATACTCCCGCCAGCCGATAACTTGCCGCACAAAGCCCTCGACGCTGTTGATCGGTGCCGCGCCGTTTTCGTACGCGTCGACAGCGGATTGAACAACGATTGCGGGATCCAGCAAATGAGCGTTGAGCACGGCGGAAATTCGGGAGTGATTCAAGAACTCAGTGTCGCTCCACATTGCGTCTTGATAATCACCGAAGTTCGGAAGTCGATTCTCGATAAAGTCTTCGAGCGACTCTGTGGCTTGCTCTGCCGTAACGGGATAGGAAAAACTCTCACACTCGCCAGGGTGATCCGCAAATCGTTTCTCCACCATCGCCATGACTTCCTTGGTCGTCTCGTCCGGCGCAAACTCGGCGACTGGAGTAATATTCTTAGGCCCACCCTTATCAAACGTTTTGCGATTTTCCTTATCGAAGTTCCACTCACCCCCGACTGGCTTGGATTTGCCTTCCATCAGTATCTGGTGCTTCTTACGCATCGAGCGGTAGAAGTGCTCGAGGACCATAGTCTTCCTGCCTTGACTCCACTCTCGAAAGTCCTCGATGGTGCAGTAGAAGTGCGTGTCCTCGACGATCTCTAGTTCGACGTCGGATTCATCACAGGTCTGCTGCAGCTCTTGTTGCACAAACCAGTCACCGGGCTGTGCAACGATGACCTTCTCGGGTTTAAACTTCCGCAGTGATTGCGCGAGGACCTCTCCAAAGTTGCCGCCTTTGTCCTTGGATCGCTGTGGCGTGAGTTCGTGATACTCGATCGGAAAATCCTTTTCCTCGAGTTCGTCGCGAAAGTGACGCATGGCCGAGAAGAAAAAGACCAAGCGGGTTTTATGACACCAGACTTTCGTTGCCTCTTCGTCAACCTCCGCCATCCAAACAGAGTCCTGAGAAGGGTCAAATTTGACCAATGCTTCATTGTCGTGGCTAAGTTGATCGCCGAGAACGAGAACTAAATTCCGCACTGAAAGACTCTCTTCCTGAGAACTTTTGAACACCCCACGCAAACCGCTGCGTCTGCCCGATGCAGGGTAGGCTGGCGACAATCAGGGCGAACGTTGATGCCAATTAACTGTATCCGCGGGATTTTCGCCACGACGAAACCAGAACAATCTGCCACTTAGCCTGTTATTAATGACAGCATCTCCCGCACCCCAACAGTCGTTTTTCCCCGGGGATTCCACCGAGTTCCGGTCTCGACTGGATGTACATTTGCCATTGGACGAATAATAAAAGTGGCACCGGACCCGCAGCCCCCCAGAATGGGCCGTTAATTAAATTCTTAGGCTACGGTTGGTTACGAGCCACGCTTAGTCGAAAGGCAGTCGAAAGAGCCAACTTTGGCCTCACCGATCTAGCCAGGTTAAAATAAACAATCTGTTGATTGAGCACCTCCGTCCTAGATAGTTCCATTGATCATCACCGGCGCGGAACATCGAAATTCAACTTGCTTAGCGTTTTAAGAAACAACGATTGAATCATGCAAGACAACTATGACGTAGTCGTAATTGGTGGCGGTCCTGCTGGCTGCTCCGCTGCAGCCCTAGTAGCAGAAGCCGGAAACTCGGTGCTCCTCCTCGAGCGTGAGAGCTTGCCACGCTTCCATGTTGGAGAGTCGCTGATGCCGGAGTGCTACTGGCCGCTGCAGAAGCTAGGCATGATTGATCGGATGAAGTCCAGCCAATTCACTCCCAAAAAGAGCGTTCAGTTTGTCGGAGCCAGCGGTCGCACTTCAGCGCCGTTCTACTTTGAAGAGCACGACCCCCGCGAGAACAGCACAACTTGGCAAGTCGAGCGAGCCGACTTCGACAAGATGCTTTGGGATCGAGCCGCAGAGCTCGGGGCCGATTGCGTTGATGAGACTCGGGTTATGGATGTGATGATCGACGACGATCAGCGAGCTCATGGAGTCAAGATCCGGACCGCCGATGGAGAGATGCGAGAGATCCGATCCAAAGTCGTCATGGACGGGTCCGGCCAGCAGTCGTTGATCGCCAACAAATTGGGGATTCGCGAAGACATCCCAAATCTCAAAAAAGCTGCGATGTGGAGCTACTACAAGGGAGCGCAGCGCGACGAAGGTGACAATGCAGGCGCCACAATCGTCATGCACACATCCGAAAAAGATAGCTGGTTTTGGTACATCCCATTGAGCAACGGAATCACAAGTGTTGGATGTGTCGGAGACAACGACTACATGCTGAAATCCGGCATGGATTCCGAGTCGCGTTACAATCTCGAAGTCGAACGCTGCGAAGGACTCAAACCGCGACTCGAAAATGCGGAGCGAGTCGATAAGGTGCACGTGGCGAAGGAGTATTCCTACTGGACACACCAACATGCTGGCGACGGCTGGGTGTTGATTGGAGACGCGTTCGGATTCATCGATCCTCTGTACTCGTCGGGCGTTTATTTCGCACTAGTCATGGGCGACCGTGCTTCACAAGCAGTCAACGCAGGCTTAGCCAACAACGATTGCTCAGGAGCTCAACTCGGTAGTTGGTGCGAAGAGTTCAAGCAAGGATCGACGCTCATTCGTAAGCTGGTGGAAGCTTTCTACACGAAGGAGTTTAGCTTCGCGGGCTTCTTGAAGAACAACCCTGCCTATCAAGGCAATCTGACGGACCTGCTCATTGGCCGCATCTTCTACGACGGTGCTGGGGGAATCTTCAACGATATGGATTCTGCAGTTAGCCAAGCGCGAGCTTCGAGTGCTATCGCGGGGTGAGGCACTCTTGAACAAAGTGGTCGCCGGTCGCTGCCGCGAAACGAGCTAAATCCGTAGACCTCCGGACACCTCTGGGAGCTTGGGGAGTCGATTCAGAGTTGAAGGGCTATTCGTTCTGGCTTAGATTCAACTATTCTGAATAGGTATCGCGCTATTTAGCCCGCCCCAAGCCCCCGTTCCGGAATTTGAAATGCCAAGGTCTGCCGACGAAGTGTTAGAACATGAGTTCTTGCAAATTCGAGCCAAGCTGCTTGAGATCGCCGCGTTCTACGACAGGCTCGATGAAGCAGGGCTGGACCAGCCCGATGAAAGTGCAGCGGAAATCAGCGAGAAATTAGAATTGCTGAAAGTGGGTTGCCAACAGCTCGTTGACAATGAACCAGGCAAAGCAGCTCGGATACAGTTGCTGTTTAGCCGCGAATACGATGAGAATTGGCGACAAAAGTTCTCTCTGTAAACGCCCTGGGCAATCCGGTTTTTTGAACCCAGGATCCGATGCCGATTTTCACCCGCCGTATTTTCTCCGCCACCACACCCTCCGGTCCTTTCGACCTCAATTGAGAAGCTCATGTACTACGTCGACCCGCATATTCACATGGTGTCTCGGACGACAGACGACTACGAGACGCTAGCGAAAATGGGCTGCGTCGCCATGAGTGAGCCCGCGTTTTGGGCAGGCTACGACCGTGGCAGCGTCGATGGGTTTCGCGACTACTTCAGGCAATTGACCGTCACAGAGCCAAAGCGGGCTGCCCAATACGGCATCCAACACTTCACCTGGTTATGCATCAATGCCAAGGAAGCCGAAGACGTCGAGCTATCGCGTGAAGTCATCGCCATGATTCCCGAGTTCATCGATTGCGAGAACGTCTTAGGAATCGGAGAAATTGGACTCAATAAGAATACGAAGAACGAAGCGACCGTGTTCTTGGAGCACATGGAATTGGCGGTCAAGCATAAGCAGCAGATTTTGATCCACACACCACACCTGGAAGACAAGTACCAGGGAACACGCATGATCCTGGACATGCTCCAAGGAGATTCCCGCGTGCAAGCCAACCGTGTACTTGTTGACCACGTCGAAGAACACACCATTGCCCCAGTGCTGGAAGCGGGCTTCTGGGCCGGCATGACGCTTTACCCGATCAGCAAGTGCACTCCGCAGCGAGCGGCTGACATGATCGAAAAGTACGGGACTGAACGACTGATGGCAAACTCAGCCGGTGACTGGGGGCCCAGTAAGCCGACTGCAATTCCGGACCTTATTTTGGAACTTCGCCGCAGAGGGCACAGCGAAGCGGCGATCAAGAAGGTTGTCTACGATAATCCGGTTGAGTTCTTTTCTCAGAGTTGCAAGTTTAAGCACTTTGTTCAGCCCGAGCACCGCAACAACGAAACTCATGCCAAGTAGTTGCAAACCCCACGTGGCCGAGAACGAGCATTCAGTTGCGTTGCCCTGACGAAACAGGCGATCTGTTCACTTACTTTCGAATGACAGCTAGCCAGTCCTCGTTGTCTGGAGCCTCGAAATTGAGCTGAGTCCCGGTGGCGTTGAGATTGCCCTCCGTGAGATCGCCGCCGACACGTGGGTTGAGCCACTGTAGCTTGTACTGCTCCGGCTCGCTGACAGAAATCGACGCTTGGCCTCCATTTGGCATATAGACCAAATACAGCTCGCCAGTTTCCGCGAAACAGTAGCAATCGTCGCCTTCAACGAGCACATCAAAGGGCTTCATCCCCCAAAACGGAATGTCGTTTTCTTGGAAGAAGTCGATTGCGATCTTGCAGTAGTCCCAAGACTGGTCGCGACTGCGGAAGTCCTGACAGACCAGATCGTTCTCTGCCATCTTGTAGCCAAAGTAGTACTCGACGCCCGCTCCACCAGCCATCAACGTGCCCCACAGAGTCTTCTTGCGCACGTCGTGCAAGGTGTACTTGGAACCATCCTTGTTCTCAGCAACTCCATCCTGATCAGCGTATCCCGGATCTGGAGGCACTCCGTGGGATGCCGGATTCTGTTCGTCATTACAGACGACCCAAGGCCGCCCCTCAGCAGCCGAGAGCTTCCGCCACTTCAACGTCCGCTCGTGGGCCGTTGCCCAGGAGTTCTGCAGCGATGCTCCGGATAGCATCGAATTAGCCCCGAGAAGGGGCATGTAGACCTTGTCCTGTTGATCGGGATAGGAATGTATCACGATGTTGTGATCGTATGGATCCACATCGTGCAGATATTGAATCATGGCAATCTGCTCTTCCGCAGTCTGGGTATTCTCCTCGCCGATGTTCCAGTTCAATGCTAGAGCGTGTCCGAATCGAGCAATCAACTCCCGGCAATACAACTTCCGCTCACGACCGAGTTTGCCGCCGTCGAGCGACTCTGGTACCTCGGCATTCTTTTTGCCCAGACCCAATCGATTGTCGTCGAGCTCGTTCTCTTGCAACTTAAAGTGCAGGTAGAGTCCTTGAGAGGTCCCGTAGTCGAAAACGATGCCCCATTGATCTAGCTTAGAACAATCGTAGTGAAACTTGTCATCTCGTTCTCGGAATGGCCAAATGTTGTCGCCATCTCCGCCCGCGTTGTAAGGCAAGAAAGAGAACGAGTTGCATCCCTTTTCCGTCAAGTAATTGAGCGCTCCGATCAGCCCTTTTCCCTTGCCGTCTTTCCACGTCGGATCGCCGTCCCTCCAATCCTGCAGGTGAGGTTCCCAAGTCTTCAACGGCACCCCTTTCTTACGCCCTTCGGTACCGTCAAATTCCTCGTACGCCAGCAGCGTCTCTGGAGCGTCCGGACCGGCCTTCAGAAAATAGCCTTCAGTCCCTTCGAACTGCAAATAGTGTCCGCCAATGTAACTCAAGCGTCCGTGGGCCCGAAAATCGCGACCCGTCTTGTCGCTCGCCTCAATGGAGAAGTCCCCACTTTTCGAGTAATCTCCCAGAGTCTCACCGGCTCCACCGATGGCAACATCTTCACCCTTTGACAGATCTAATTTGTAGGACCATTTGCCCGCTCGGTCGGGGGCAAAATTGACTTGCCACTTGGTACCAGCATCAGCACTGCTATTGGCTGCATCTCCGTCGGCAGCAAAGTACCCTGGCACGCTAAACTTCTTCCCAGTCTCATGCTGAAAAGTCGCAGTGAGTGCATAGTCCGTGAATGGGTTCGGCTCGGTATCGGATTCCATTGCGAAAGGTCCATCAAGAACCAAAGAGACTTTGTGCCAAGTCTTCAGTTCCCCGACGACTTCGACGCTTCCAATTCCATCAGCGCCCCGAGCGGTATTTGGGTCAGCTTGTGGCTCAGCGGACGCCTCACTCTTCGACTCCGTCTTTGTAGCCGCGACGAACGTAAACGACTTGGGTTGCTCACCTGACTTCACGACTGACGGCGGCCCGATATCACTGGGGCGCGGCAACTCGCGTTGCTTCGTCAACAAGAATTTATCGAACTCAAAACCGTCCTCACGAAGCGAAAACATGATTTCGTGATCGCCGGGTTCTTTGACATCGATATAAATCTCGTACGGCACTCCGCAGTGCTCTTTCTCCGTTCTCTGCTTGCTCTCCCAATACCATTGCTGCTTGCCCTTACACCACTGCATCCGCTGCCCATGGTCGGGCCACTCACCATCAATGCCAACGTGAATCCCATTGTCTTCGCTACCGGTAGAATGGGCGCGTACCCAGACGTAGTAGCGGCCCGGTTCGTTAAAGTGCGCTTGGTAGTGCAGCACTGCCAGCTTGCCCGGTTCGTTTGAAAAGTTCTCGCCGCGAATCAACTTGTGGCCATGATTCCTACGAGTGTCCGGTAAAACCTCCAAGTAGGCACCACCACTGGCCCCCGCCACGTGCGACGGATCTCCATCTGGTTTTCTCGTCACACTCTTTTCGCTCGAGTGGATGTACCAAGCTCGCTTTCCTGTTTTCGTCTGCTTGTAAAAGTGCTCCGCCTCGATCGCCAATACTCCGTCCTGTTCTTCGAAGACAACCGCGTCATTCACGATCGGGTCCGAGCCAACGGAAACTGCAGTCATCCATGCCAACAGCATGAGGCTCATGGGCATAGAGTTCCTACGAGCAAACGACGAAGCGTACCTGAAGAAAAGTGAATTCATGATCAAGGCGACTCTGGAGAGGGAAAGCGTAAGAGAGTGCGAGAACACATCGCGCGACGTCCAAATTGTAACCCGAGTAAATTCGGCTGCAGCTTGGGCCGAGAGATTTTTGCTGCCACACCTTCACGCTGATTTCAAGAACGTGAGGGCGTCCAATCACTTCTCGTAAAAGCGACTAAGTCCCCGAACTCGATTAATCACCGAGAGCATGCATAGGCAAATCACCAGCAGCCCTGACACGAAGATAGCCGCAAAGTCGGGCTTTACGAAATCGTCCTTGGGAAACTGCCACGACAAAATCAGAAACCCAAGAATGCAGAGCGCCGTCTTCGTGACGGTAAAACGCCGTTGGTAGAATAGAGCGCTTGCGACCACCATCATCGGATAGCCAATCAATAACATAGAACGAGGCGGGGCCGCGAAAGCAATCAACGTCGTGTACAAAAACACATCGGTCGCTAGCCAAGTGAAAATGGCAACATGATTCCATTTCGCCATGTCCACCCATGTCTGCAGGAAGAATGACGTGCTGAGCCAAACCAAGAGCAGAATCATGCGGTAGTAAAACACAACCTCTGGCTCTCCACGCATCCAGTACGCTGACGCAACGATACAAATCGTGGTTCCAATTCCCATGACGTGGGCCACCAAGATCGGCTCGCGTTGCCACCAAGTACGAAGATTGTCAATCAAGGTTGCCTGAGTCACGCTGATAGGCTCGCCCGTCAACATTCGCTCTAACTCATTCCCTAGGCCGCGTGCGGTTTGGTAGCGTTTGGAGGGTTCCTTTTCGAGCGACTTAAGACACACGTAGTCGATGTCCTTGTCGACGAGCTTATTGAATTTAGAAGGTCTCGGCGGTCGCCTGTCCAAGACCTGCAGCAATATATCGAACGGCGTCGGCCCCGAAAAAGCCGGCTGTCTAGCGCATAAAAAGTAGAGGATTCCGCCCAACGCGTAGACGTCCGCCGCGGGCCCTTGCGACTTGGATTTGCCCGATGCAAGCTCCGGAGTCATGTAGGCTGGCGTGCCCAAAATCTGCCCCGTCGCAGTCAACGAATCATCGCGGCTAGCCATCTTGGCGAGACCGAAGTCGATGATGACGGGCTGCCCGTCTTCGTCAACCAATACGTTAGACGGTTTGAGATCTCGGTGGTAGATACCGGAGCGGTGCGCATAGTCGACTGCTCCGCACAGTTTATGAATGAGTCGCACCGCCTCGAGCGGCTCCAGCGCCTTGTCCTCGATGAGTGTCGATAGGCTTGCTCCTTCGATAAACGCCATCGTGTAAAAGACGAGCCCGGCCACGGTTCCAACATCGTAAATGGGAACGATATTGGGATGACTCAATGCGGCAGCCGCTTCTGCCTCACTCAAGAAACGCTCTACCTCTTCTTCACTGGCCAATGTCCCTGACCGAATCAGCTTGAGTGCTACGATCCGATTCAGTGTTTGGTGTCGCGCTTTGTAAACGACCCCCATGCCCCCGCGATCAATTTCTTCAAGGATCTCATAGTCGCCCAAAAATTGCGGTGGATTGCTAGTCAGAGAACTTTCAGATTCAGCATTCTGAAACGTTGGAAAGGAAACGCCGCCTGCTTCTGCCTCGAAACGCTCTCCACCTGACATCTGTTCATGGAGCTCAAAGAATTCAGTTAGCTCACAACGCAGCTCTGGAAATCGCTCGAGAAAGTCCTCGGGCTTCGGCCGTTCACCCAACTCAATTTGCTGGAGGTAAGCAGCGATCACTTCTTCGACGGACGGGACATCTTCTTCGGTTGGCACCAGTTAGTTACCCCGCTTCTTTATAGGCTCCGGGCTGACCGGTTTTGCGCGAAAGCACCGCAACTTGGGTCGCTCTGCTCTATCGTTCATGCCAGATCGGTATGGCCATGCGATCAAATCAGTAGGGAACCAACACGTCACTTGCTACCCAACAGCTTGTTCGCGATACGGTGCAAGTACGGTCTGCGTACGGGCGAGTTATGAATCCCCGACCTCTCCTGCGCGTACTCTACTAGGCAAGACCGGACTTCGATGTTGTCCGGGACGATATAAATAACGTCCTCAATTACTTGTACAAATCGATCATCGGGACAAATGCGGACAATATCCGCCAGCGTCGGCCATTGAGCCGGCTTGTGGGGACGCGGTGGAGCGCACAGAAACATCCTGGCATCGTCAATCAGAATCAAATCGTGATTCCGTTTCGTAATACACTCCAACTCGGCCATGATTGGGCACTCAGCAGTCTCTCCCGCCGTCTCGCCGCCCGACCAATGCCCATCGAGCCAAAACAGTACTGGATCCGTACTCAGCGAGCGGACTATCTCTGGCAGTCGAGTCGTCGAATCGCCGAAGTGCGGGTGAACTCCTTCGATTTCCTTGAGTCCTGGTGAGTACTCGTCAAAGAGTCCGCGAGCTAGCTCGATCGTATGAACTTCATCAAAGACGCTCGCCGCCCAGCGAGTTGTCGCACCCTGAAAAGTCCCCGTCTCTACGAAGGTGGAGACCCGTCCTACTCCGGCAAGCCTGGCAACAATTTCGCGCGGGATTCCACTCGTGTTCAAACCCATCGTTTTCACTCCATTGAACTGTACATAGTTGATAAGACCGTTTCCCGGCCAACTTGACTTGCTATTCCGAATCTCCGGATTCAGCGTATTCGCCTTTGAGTTTTTGCATGCCACGAAAGATCAGGCCTGCAACTGCTTCCGGCGACTTTTCGATTTTCTCGCCGATCTCTGCCAAAGTCGCACTGTGCCAATATTTTAAGATAATCGCCTGCCGCTGATCACTCGTAAGCTTCAACATGGCTTGCGCCAACTCGCCCGCGCGCTCGTGGCGATTTAGGGCCGCACTCGGTGACGAAGAATCGGCACTGAGTAAATTTGATAGCTTCAGCGAAGACTGCTCGACAGCCTGTATCGATTGTTCGCGAGTCACGTCGCGTCTCTTACGCGAAAAATCGCGTGCAACACCGCATAGCACGTTTCCCAAAATCGTCCGCAGCCACCCCGCTTTTTCTGCATCGCTATTACCGCGGAACTGTTGCCGAGCTTGATAGGCCTGCAACATCGTCTGCTGAACGATATCCGAAGCGTCGACTTTGCTCTTCAACCGATTGTGCATCTGCGTTTCCGCAAGTACTTGGAGATACGAGCGAAACGGCTCGAACTCTCCGCTTGAATCACTCTCCCCGCCCGGCTTGCCCATTTCGGTCTCAGACGCAGCAGAGTGGGACGATGGGTCGGGTTGAGAATCGGATGGAGACACGAATGACACTCGAACGTAAAGATGGTTGAATCGGTCACCGACTACTGCATGCTGTCAGCAGCCAACCGGCTTCGAAGCTCGCGACACTATATCAGCTAATCCGCGACTCCCCCAAGAGACACTTCGCAACTTGGCCAAATCCCTGCACGATGCCCAAGCCAACTGGCGTTCCCAACGTGCTCGCTGAATCAATCTACTCTCGACCGAGTCTCGCGTGTATAGTTTGTGCACTTCGGGATTCTCCGAGTTTTTTCCACTTAATGCCCTTAGCTGCGCCATAGGGCTAGAGCCATTTCGCCTTTTCTGCGATCCAAAAATCATTTCGCAGCAGGGAAAAGTGCTCGAAGGCGCCATCTATGAAGTCGAGTAAGTTGCGGCGACAGATCTGCCACGAAGCCGCCCGTGCCATGTATTTTCGGCACGAATCTGAGTACTACCGAGCCAAGCAAAAGGCGGCTGCACGCGTCTGCAAAGGCTGGGTTAAACCCGCTGACCTGCCTAGCAACGCCGAGATTCGCGATGAAATCCAGTGTTTCGCGCGGTTGCATGAGGGCCAGAAACGGACGGACAACCTGCTGCAAATGCGTTTGGTTGCCCTGCGCCTCATGCGATTATTGAAACGCTTTCGCCCCAAACTGATCGGAAGCACGCTAACCGGGCACATCCGCCAAGGCTCCGACATCGATCTACACCTGTTCTCGGACAGCATTGAAGCCATCACCATGGCACTCGACGAGCAAATGCTGTTTTATGAAGTCGAACGCAAGCGAGTCCGCAAAGATGGCGAAGAGCGAATCTATACGCACATTCATGTCAAAGACAGTTTCCCGGTGGAGTTAACGGTCTACACGGCAGACCTACATAGTCACATGTTCAAGAGCTCCATCACAGGAAAAGCCATCGAACGCTCCACGATCCCTCAGCTAGAACAACTGCTCGCACACGAGTATCCGGACCTCGATTTAAATGAGTCGCTGGATGAAATGGACGAGCAACCCGACCGTTTCCAACTTTACAGCGCACTGCTTTTGCCGCTGGAAAACGTCAAACAACATCCGAAGTACCATCCTGAAGGAGACGTGCTTTATCATTCGCTTCAAGTCTATGACTTGGCCTGTGACGAATTGCCGTACGATGAGGAATTCTTGCTCGCGGCGTTGTTACATGATGTCGGCAAAGGCATCGATCCAAAGCACCACGTCGAATCGGGACTCGAAGCCCTCGACGGCTTCATTACCGAACGCACCGCTTGGCTCATTGAGTATCACATGGAGGCCCACAAAATACTGGACGGGACCATCGGTTCGAGAGCCCATCGCCGGCTCCGCGAAAATGAGAGCTACGAAGAACTCGTCCTGCTGTGCCAGTGCGATCGGGGCGGACGCGTCGCCGGAGTGCAAACCTCGGAGTTAGAGGAAACCATCGACTACATCCGAGAACTCGGGTTCAACTATGGCTAAGGCCGTTAGCGAGATAGTGTTCCAGTCTGTTTGTCGTGACATCGCCGCCAAGCTCGCCGACCCTGGCTTGCTTGACGCGCGACGTGCGGGACGTCATCGCTTTAGTCCAACGCTTGCCTACGGGCGTCACAACGGACCAGCTCCTAGCAAGGCTAAACCGGCTGCGGTGCTCATCGCACTTCAGCCAACTGCCACGGGATGGACGATACCACTGACCGTCCGACCTAAACACTTGCCAGACCACCCCGGCCAAGTTTCCTTCCCCGGCGGGCGACTAGAGGCAGGCGAAAATTGGACAGACGCGGCGACTCGCGAATATCACGAAGAACTCGGCGTTCCCTTTTCCGGCAAACTGATCGGGAGCTTAACACCAACTTACGTTTACAACAGCAACTACATCGTTGAACCCATCGTTGGCGTCTGCAAGACGACACCTGGCTTTGAGCCCTGCCAGCAGGAAGTCGAACGTGTCCTAACGCTACCCATCGCCAATTTGCTCGATACAGCGCACCACCCCGTGCGAACCTACCAACGCGGATCGGCGTCTTGGCAGGCCAGGGAAGTCCGTGTCGGAGACGACGCAATTTGGGGTGCGACCGCGATTCTGCTCGGTGAGCTCGCTGCCGTGCTTGAGCATACTGCAGTCGCAGGTTAACCCGTCGTTGAATCCGAACCAGCCGATGCAGCTCAGTACGATCCACTCGGAGGTGTATCGTGGAAGGGGAAGCCCACGTAAACTGAGCCACCCAAACCACGAGCCCTAATACTTGAACAACCACCGGAAAGTTGATCTATGATTCGCGTTGGCATCGTTGGATGCACTGGCTACACAGCCATCGAGGCGATTCGCTTAGTACTGAAGCACCCGCAGGCTACGATCAGCGTGGCTACCAGTCGCCAAGCTGCTGGAGAAGATCTCGGTGATCTGCATCCTCAATTCCACGGTCGCACGACCGTTCAAGTCGAGAACTTGGACGGCAAAGAAATCGCCGAGCGCTGCGACGTAGCACTGTGTTGCTTACCGCATGCAGCATCTGCACCGATCGTGGAGAGCATCCTGGAAGCGGGTGCCAAAGTCGTCGACTTGAGCGCCGACTATCGGCTGAGCTCCCAAGCTCTGTACGAAACGTGGTACGAAGTCGACCACCCCGCTCCAAGCCGACTGGGTAACACGCCCTATGGATTGCCCGAACTGTATGCAGATTCCATCCGCGGAGCCGATCTGGTCGCCAACCCAGGCTGTTATCCGACGAGCGCCATTCTGCCACTCGCCCCTTTGACGAAAGCCGGATTGATTGAACTTGATTCGATCATTGTCGATTCCAAAAGCGGAGTCAGTGGTGCAGGTCGATCTCCAAAACTCGGTACGCTCTATGCCGAAGCCAACGAGTCCTTTGCGGCCTACGGCGTTGGAACTCACCGTCATCAGCCAGAAATTGTCGACATAGTCAATCGCTTTGCCGGCAAAGAACTGGGCCTCGTGTTTACGCCGCACTTGGTGCCCATGGATCGCGGTATTTTGTCGACGATCTACGTCCGTGCGACTCAAGGCGAATCTGCGGATAGCCTGATGAAGTGCTTGAGCCAGTTTTACGAGGACAAGCCTTTCGTGCGTGTCACCGAGAGTCTGCCGAAGACGAAGCAAGTAGCCTTCACCAACTTCTGCGATATTGCGATCCGCCAAAGTGGCGACTGGGTGCTGCTAGTCAGCGTCATTGACAACCTCGTCAAAGGCGCGTCGGGCGCAGCCGTTCAGTGCATGAACCTCATGTTCGGATTAGAAGAAACAATCGGTTTCGACGAAGCCGCCGCATAGAGCTTTGTTGCACCAAAAGACCAAGCCCGTCGCCAGCTTGCCCTGTCTGCAAGTTCTTCGTCACACCGTCACCTTCCCTCTGGGAAGGTCGGGCACCCACGCCCGGGTAGGGTAAGGTTTTCTTTTCCACGCCCTACTGTGCCCCCGAGTGTGAACATGTACACGTGGGGGAATTTCGCGGACACAGCACGCTACGATGGCATTCTACTTCCCACGGCATTGCACAAAACGTTCTGCATAGAAGACGCTCAGGCCGCGATGATCCTTACAGCAATTTTCCGAAATTTAGAGAACCCGCCCCACCAGGGCCTGCTGTGTCCTGGTTTCGTCTACTGGTTTCGTCTAATTGCGATCGGAAATCGAATTTATGATTGATCAGTGTAGCTTTCTCGGTCGATCGAACTCGGCGTCAGCGCCTGAGTCTCTGTATCGAACAGGGCGTAGGCTCCATTCAGGCAGGCATCAATGACAACGAAATATCGAGAATCTCCAAGGACAATCTCGGCTTGACCATTCCAATCGATCATTCCTTGTTCGCTTGCCGCAAACCAAGTGTGGAAGTGTCCGGAGAATGCGATCCGAAAGTCCCGCCTTCCGAATATACGTGAACGCTTCTTTTCATTGTCTGCTAGTCCATCAAGATACCACAGATCCGTCAGCGACTCTGGGTCGAGCCACGGCTCTACATGCATAAACAGACAGTCGTCGACCCATAGCTCGGGCTGTTGCCTCTTAGCAAATTCAGCAACAGCCGAGCCAAACTTCAATTGCACACCCTTCCGAGCGTCTTCACAAATGCCAAAGTCGTGGTTGCCCCAAACTCCTTCAACTCCCGCAGCCAACAGAGCTTCGCAAGTTTCTTCAAGCCGAGATCCGGTCTCACTGAAGTCGCCAATCGAAATGATTCGCTCGACATTCACTTCGTCGAGCCGTTTCAGCGCAGCCTGCAGATTCTCCACTGATTCGTGGACGTCAGTAATGATTCCTAGTTTCATGGAGTACGCGCTGCTAATTTGTGGGTCGAGCTGATAGCCAGTATCCGGCGAAGTTGCATTAGTCTAGCGTCGGAGTTCGAGGATTCCCAACTGCGTTCGCACACCAGGGCCTGCAAAAGAACCTTGCGGACACAGCAGGCGACGGTGGTGGTCGGTAACTCCAGGGTAGAGTCTGGCGGTGGTTGACGAGTGGGAAGAAACGAATGCGGAGCCGCTCGACAACTTTGACCAAGAACGAGGCTAAGATTCC
>JBGCCZ010000013.1:0-10983 GCA_045105035.1 Pirellulaceae bacterium
GATTGGGAAATGACGCCGAAGGGCCGCATGGGCATGAGCAACATGTGGGCGTGGGATGAAGGCGAAGATTTTGTCGAGTTTCCTGAGACGCCTTGGGCTCTCGACCTGGAGATGAAGGATTTTCCTTATCCCCGGGATCACCATGGACAGTGGTTTTGGGAGGGCGGCTTTGACAAAGACGCGATCGCTGAGGCTGAGTCGATACGAGACTGGAACTTTCGGGCTGTGTACGGCGCTTTCAACGCGATGAAGAATCGCGACGGGGCAAAGGAACACCGAACAGCGTTCCTGACATGGCTCGCCTACATCGGTGGTCCGCGTGAGTCGCGTCGTTTGATGGGTGACGTTGTTTTGACGCAAGAAGAGATCGTCGAGAAAGTCGACTTTCCCGACGGCTGTGTGCCAAGCACTTGGTCCATCGACCTGCACTATCCGAAGAAGCAGTTTTCCAAAAAGTTCCCGGACAACCCTTTTATCTCAATCGCCGTGCATGATCGCCGAATCGATCGTGGCTACGGTTATCCGGTTCCGTACCGCTGCTTCTACTCACGGAATATCGAAAACCTATTTATGGCAGGACGGTGCATCAGTGTGACTCATGAAGCGCTCGGAACCACGCGAGTTATGCGAACCTGCGGCATGATGGGCGAAGTTGTTGGGCGGGCCGCGAGTATTTGCGTTGCCAAGAACTGTTTGCCTCGAGACGTGTACACGCAGTACTGGCCTGAGATGGACAAGCTTCTCAATTTGCCAGGGAAGGCTCGGCGTGAAACGGTCCACAGTGAGATGGTGATACCACAAGATGCGATGACTTTGGCTGGACCGAATGGACCACCAACGGGTCTTGAGCCGGGCAAGATGGCAGGCGTCGTCGTCGATGACCGGGACGCAGCGAAGGAAGGAAAGTGGCAAGAGGGTTCGGGGCTCAAAGGCTACGTAGGGTGGGGGTACCTCTACGCACCAGCGAACTCGAATTCCAAGATTCGTTTCAGTGTCAAAGCTCCCAAGTCTGGAAGTTACGATTTGCGTGTCGCGCACCAGCCTCACGAAAATCGAGGCGATCGTGTGCCAGTTCTTGTGCAGACGGAAGACGGAGAAGAGCGTTTCGAGATTAATATGCAGGAGCCTGCAAAGGAGGATGGGTTTACTTCGCTTCGGGTTCTCAATCTGAAGTCGGGAGAGACAGTCCTCGTGGAGTTGTCGGCCATGAATGCGGGTGGGCTTGTTCATGCCGACGCAATTCAATTGCTTCCCGTTTCCAAGTAGGGCAAGCTGCCTTTGTATGCCTTCGACGGATGAGCAGCACACACCAAAGCACGAGTTTGCCGGTTCTTTTGGAGCCGCAGAAAGAGCCCCAAGGACTGGCGACTCGCGTCAAAGGCGTACTGCTCCACTGCTACCGCCTCGGGATACTGCTCTTCATCCTGCTGCTCATTCGATTGCAGCACCTTGAGCGAGTTGCGGGTGTCGATACGATTGGAACGCAACATTGGGCGTTTGCCGACGTTCAGAAGTTGGTACCCTCGGCCGAGTCGATGGACTCGATGTTTCAAGCCGATGGTAGCGTTCAGGTGCGAGATGAAAGCGGTCGAGTGCTTGGCTACGCTTTGCAGACTTCTCCCCAAGCGGATCACCTCGTAGGATTCTCGGGGCCAACGAATTTGCTCATCGTTGTCGCTAACTCAGGCGAGTTGCTCGGTGTCGAAATCCTGTGGAGTCGCGACACGCGAGACCATGTAGAGCAAGTGGAATCGAACTCATGGTTCTTGAATGCGTTTCAAGGCGTTGCCCGCGATGATGTGGCTGAGATGCGAGAGGTTGACGCTGTCTCGGGAGCAACGTTGACGAGTCTGGCGATCAAAGAGTCCATTATGTTTCGGCTCGGCGGTTTTCGCGGCTCTTTACGATTTCCCGATCCGCTTTCGACCGATATCGCAAGACAACTTTTTCCTTTAGCCGAATCCGTCGAGCAATCGGACCAGTTCGCTTCGTTGTCGATTGTATTCGACTCAAGCGGCAACTCGATTGGGAGTGTGCTGCGGACGTCGCCTGCAGCCGACAACGTCGTTGGCTATCAAGGGCCAACCGAGGCGTGGGTGGGGCTAGACCTGGAGGGGCAGGTGATTGGTTTTGTTCTCGGCAAGTCCTACGACAATGAAGAGTATGTTGCCTACGCGAGAGAAGATGATTACTTTCGCCACCTATTCGATGGGCAAGTCACCGCGAGTTTGGCAGGCGTCGATCCAGTCGAAGCTCAGATAGAGGGAGTCTCCGGAGCGACCATGACCAGCATGGCTGTGACGGACGGTATTTTGCTTTCAGCACGAGAGCACCTGAAGGCCATTGAAGCGGCGAATGCAGCCGTTGGAGTTGGGGCCCTGTCTTCTTCCGACCAACTGGTGCGATGGCAGACTCGCGATATCGGAACAGTCGGCGTTGCACTTTTGGGAATCCTGCTTGGACTGACAAAGTTTCGAAAGTACAAACCGATTCGGATAGCTTTCCAGTGGTTGTTGATTGGTTACCTCGGTTTAACCAACGGTGACATGGTTTCACAAGCGATGTTGGTCGGCTGGGCACAGAACGCGGTGCCATGGAAGAATGCATTTGGAATCGTGTTTCTTTCGGCTGCTGCTTTTTGCGTTCCCTTGCTGACCAAACACAATGTTTACTGTTCCCATCTATGCCCTCATGGCGCGGTACAGCAGCTCATCAAGAATCGATTGCCCTGGCGACTGAAACTGTCGAAGAATGTTCAGGCGGCCTTGAAGTGTTTGCCTGTACTGTTGCTGCTTTGGTGCGTCCTTGTACCACTTCTTGGACTTGGTTTTAGCCTCGTCGATATTGAACCGTTCGACGCTTGGGTTTTTCGCATTGCGGGCTGGGCGACCATCTGTGTAGCAATTGTCGGCCTTTTCGCGTCAGCCTGGTCGCCGATGGCTTATTGCAGATTTGGCTGTCCGACCGGCCTGCTGTTGGGCTTTCTGCGACTCAACGCGGCCAGCCATCGTTGGACGACTCGAGATACGGTGGCCAGCGGTATGGCTGTGTTCGCCGTTTTGCTGTTTTGGTTCTTTTAGAGTTGGGTCGGCCGGAGAGTTCGCGAGAACTCTTTGCATCACCTACGAACTAGAAAGTCGATCCGTCACCGCATCGGAGACCGTGCCGATGGTTGATGTTTCTTTCAGCTCAACGTCTTCACCAAAGTTGATGTCGTACTCTTCTTCGATGCACATCAAGATCTCCATTGAATCCAAGGAGTCGGTGCCTAGGTCGCTGACAAAGTTGGTTCCTCGACTCAGTTCAGATGAGTCAATGTTGTAGTAGTCTGCGATCAATTCGATTAACCAACCGTCGACCGATTCATTCGTGGTTTTGAGAGAAGCAGCTGTGTCCATAACTTGCCCGGCAACGTGTTCAGTAACACGACTGTATTGAGAGTAGGAATAAGGTTTCTCGAAGCGCCATCTATTGAAGGGATAGACTGCGCGACGAATTGGGGCGTGCAATCAATGTAGCTGATTCACAGAGGGATTGAGCAGTGCAGTGGGCAGGTTGGACGACATCCCTGACGAAATGCCGCTTTGGGAGCGATTGGGCAGTTTGATTGTCGTATGGGCACGCCGTCCGTCTTCGAAACTTCCGCTCTGAGCCTGCGACGCAAGTTGAGTTGGCGTGCAGGGTCTCTGGAGTTGAGTTGGCGAAGTTTGCTCATTTGGCGGTTCGAGTTTAGTTAATCGCAAATTCCGGCTCGAAAACTGGGTCGGTGGCCTCAAAAACCTTGATCCGAGTTGCCAGCGTCAGGTAGGCTACATGAAGAGGCGTTAGAGTCGATTTGCGATCGAGTAGTGACCCTTGATTGATTCCTGCTAGCAAGCGGGTGCGCTCAAGTAGGTGTCTGAGTTCGAGCTGCTCGCATGCAAAGCGGTTTTGACTTTTCTGTTTTCCCGCCACTATCCCAGCCCTACCCCTTTGGCTTGCCGCCGACGATCCGAGTATTGCATAGAACCTGCGTCTCGCCGCTTTGGAGTTTGTTCGCAGCCCGCTAGACACTCGGTCCATTTTGTTGGAATCCCCGCCACCCGTGAATCTGCAAATATGAAAACTTCGCTCGTGCAAGAAACTCTCCGACCCGCGTTGACCCGATGGTCTGTTTTGGCACCGGTCCGCCGATTCCAGTTTGACGTGCCGGACCGTGTTACGAACCGGCTTACAGCCTCAGTTACAAAGTTCCTCGTTCTAGGTCTGTTGGTTTTCGGCGCTGTTTTCCCTGCGCTGGCCAACGACGAAGCAAAGAGCAAGAACGCTGACGCTGCGTCTGATGCGAAGCCGTTGAGTTACACACAGGACATCGAACCGATTTTTCGGAACAACTGCCAGGGCTGCCACCAGCCTGCGAAGGCGCAGGGCGACTACTCGATGACTTCCTTCGACGATTTGATGAAGGACGGGGAGAGTGGTGATCGAGCGATCGTTCCGGGCGACGCGGCGGCTAGCTATCTCTTGCAGCAGATCGAGATTGTCGATGGTGAGTCATCGATGCCCAAGAAGGGAAAGCCGCTGCATGAATCCGAGATTGAGCTGGTGCGGCGTTGGATCGATCAAGGCGCACTGGACGACTCGGTCGATGTTGGGCCTCGCTATTCGATGGACTCGCCACCGCGGTACACGCGTGCGCCTTTGATTACGGCTATGGTCTATTCTCCCGATGGTAAATGGCTTGCATCGACTGGCTACCAAGAGGTCTTTTTGATCGACGCCGAGTCTTTGCAAACTCGAAAGCGTCTGGTTGGACTGAGTGAGCGCATCGAGTCGATTTCGTTTTCACCGGATTCCACGCGTTTGGCCGTGACTGGTGGATCTCCCGGCAAAATGGGGGAAGTGCAGGTATGGGATATAGAGTCGGCGGAGCTGCTGCTAAGTAAACAAATCACGTTCGACACTTTGTTCGGTGGCCGGTTCTCGCCCGACGGAAGTCTGATTGCCTTCGGGGGTGCCGACAATGTGGTGCGAGCAATCGACTCAACAAGCGGAGAACAAGTGTTGCACCAGGGTGCCCACAACGACTGGGTGCGTGCGTGTGTGTTTAATCCAAGCGGAACGCATTTGCTAAGCGCAGGCCGGGATATGACCGTCAAGTTGACCGAAGTCGCTACTGAGCGATTCGTGGACAACGTGACTTCCATTACGCCAGGCGCTCTTCGCGGAGGCATCAATGCTCTGGCCATGCATCCCGAGCGTGACGAGATGTTGGTTGGGGGGGCAGATGGTATTCCGAAGGTGTATCGCATCTTCAGGCAGACGGAGAGACGTATTGGTGACGACGCGAACTTGATCCGCACTTTCCCAAAGACAAACGGCCGCATCTTTGCGGTCGACGTAAGCGCAGATGGCAAGTCTCTAGCAGTGGCCAGTACTTTGGATGGAAAGAGCCGTGTTGAAGTCTATCCCTATGATTTTGACGGCGAGCTTACGGATGAGATTAAGGCGATTTTGAAGAAGCGAGTTGCCGAACGAAAGGCGGAAGAGAAGAAACGCATTGAGGATCTACGGAATGCGATTTCGCCCGCCACTGCATCGTTTGAACTGCCGGGCACAAGCGTGTACGCATTAGCGTTTCAACGTGATGGCAGCCGCATTGCCGTGGGAGGCAGTGACGGAGCGATCCGGATTTTGGATTTGAATGCGAACTCGGTTGCAAACGCGTTCTCGCCAGTTGAGGTCACTGCGGAAGATTCGTCTGAAAGGCAAGCCACGTTACTTGCTGCGACCAATGGATTGGAAATTAATGCCGCCGACCTTCCGAGTTTGACCGCGGAATCGGAGCTGATTCCAGACGCTCTGGCTGTGAGGCTGGAAGTCTACCCTACAGAAATATCTTTGGATTCACTGAGCGACTATGCACAAGTCGTCGTCATGGCTGAGTTTGCGAGCGGAGCCAAGACCGACGTAACTAGGCACGTCGATTTCGTCGCGGAGGGCGGTGTCGAAGTTGATCGGTTCGGGTTGGTAAGAGCGAATTCGGATGGTTTGATCCAGGTTGGCTTTCGCGGCCAGCAAGCGAAGGTGCGTTTGGAGTTCACGCACCGCTCCTCGCATGATCATAAGGATCCCGGGACCGTGGATTTCACACGCGATGTGAATCCGATTCTTTCGCGACTCGGGTGCAACGCGGGTACGTGCCACGGCGCTCAGAAGGGCAAGAACGGGTTCAAACTTTCGCTCCGTGGGTATGATCCTTTCGAGGATCTAAGAGCGCTTGGCGATGACCTGAGTTCACGACGACTAAACCCTTCAGCGCCAGCTTCGAGTCTGATGTTGCTGAAGCCCATTGGAGCGGTTCCTCATGAGGGTGGAGTGTTGCTCACTCGTGATAGTGTGCACTACGAGACGCTGAGAGATTGGATTGCCGAAGGAGCGACGTTCGATTCCGAGTCGCAGAAGGTTGAGAAGATCGAAGTGTTCCCAACGGCTCCGGTCGTTGAAAGAGAAGGGCAGTGGCAGCAGTTCCGCGTGGTGGCCACCTATCCGGATGGCGAACAAAGAGATGTGACGCACGATGCGTTCATCGAAAGCGGCAATAGCGAAGTCTGTAAGGGACAGCCTGGCGGTCGAGTTGAGGCCCTGCGACGTGGTGAAGCGCCGTTGTTGGTGCGATACGAGGGCGCATACGCGGCGGCAACAGTAACGGTGATGGGAGACCGAAGCGGATTTGGCTGGGATGAGCCGAAGATTTATAGCCGCGTTGATGAGCTGGTCTCGGAAAAGTGGGCCCGTATGAAGATCGCTCCATCCGAATTGGCAGAGGATCACGAGTTTTTGCGCCGCGTGCGTTTGGATCTGACCGGTTTGCCGCCAACGATCGATGAGTTCCGGGCATTCAACGAGGACCGCAGGCCTTCAATTCTAAAACGCATGGCCAAGGTCGACGAGCTTATTGGCTCAGTTGATTACGTCGATCACTGGGCAAACAAGTGGGCAGACTTGCTGCAAGTCAATTCAAAGTTCATCGGCAAGGAAGGCGCGAAGTCATTTCGTGATTGGATCCGGAAATCGGTAGAGTCCAACCAGGCCTACGACGAGTTCGCCCGAGATATTTTGACGGCCACAGGCAGCAACGCGTCGAACCCGGCGGCCTCGTACTACAAGATTCTGCGTGATCCGGATTTGATCATGGAGAACACAACGCACTTGTTTTTGGCCGTTCGTTTCAACTGCAATAAATGTCACGACCACCCTTTCGAGAAGTGGACGCAGGATCAGTACTACGAAATGGCGGCCTACTTCTCCCAGACTGGGTTGAAGAAAGATCCCGCTTCGGGCAACAAGCGAATCGGGGGCACGGCAGTCGAAGGAGCGAAGCCTCTCTACGAGATTGTCTACGACAAGGATGAAGGCGAGATGGCGCATGTCCGTACGGGCAAACCGGTTGCACCCTCTTTCCCATTTGATTGCGAACACGAGGTTAAGGCGGACGCGACTCGGCGGGAGCGGTTGGCCGAATGGATCACTTCGAAGAACAATCCCTACTTCGCTCGTAGCTTTGTGAACCGTCTCTGGGGTTACATGACGGGAACCGGATTGATTGAACCGCTGGACGATATTCGTGCGGGCAATCCGCCTAGTAACCCCGCACTGCTCGATTACTTGACGGACGAGTTTATCAACAGTGACTTTGATACGCAGCATATATTGCGATTGATCTGCAAGTCGCGAACGTACCAATTGTCGGTGGCGTCGAATCGCTGGAATGCGGACGATTCCATTAACTACTCGCATGCAAAAGCAAAACGCTTGCCTGCCGAAGTGCTCTACGATGCTGTTCACCAAGTAACGGGCGCGGTTTCAAACATTCCTGGTGTTGAACCGGGGACTCGAGCTGCCGCATTGCCGGACGTAGCGGTTTCACTTCCGGATGGATTTTTGAATAACTTGGGGCGTCCCGTCCGGGAGAGTGCCTGTGAGTGCGAACGTTCGCAAGATCTGCAGTTGGGACCCATCATGGCTCTGGTTAGTGGTCCGACCATTGGCCAGGCGATCTCAGATCCGAAGTGTGCTTTGCCCAAAATGGCGAATGATGATCAGCCGGATGAGCGATTGGTTAGGGACATCTTTGTTCGTGTTCTTAGCCGCGAGGCGACTGAGCAAGAGGTGCAGGCTGTGTTGCAGAGCGCTGAACAGATTGCCGTCGACCACCAAGCACTCGGCCAAGAGCTGGCCAAACGTGAATCGTGGTGGGTGGAGGAAAGAGCGGGCCGCGAGGCGAAGCGGCTTGCCAAGAGCGAGAAAACGGAAACTCAGATCGCGGCTCGTGAGAAGGCAATTGCGGCCGACCGAAAGCGTATGGAGGAAGAGCGTCTTGCCAAGTTGGAGGCGGCGAAGAACGACTACACTGCCTATCGCGAGTCGTTCCTGGATGTGGCGAATCAGTACTTAGAGTCGAACGCGGAGAATGCGAACTGGTTCCCTCTGCTGGCTTCCGAAGCATCTTCGTCCAACAAAGATCAGTTGACGCCGCAAGCAGATCGTTCGATCGTTGCCGCCGGAGAAGGTGGAAAGGGAGTTTACACGCTCAAGTTCGAAACTCCGCTTCGGAGAATCACGGGGTTCCGGTTGGAAGCGTTGCCGCTCGCAGGGCTGCAGGGGATGGGGCCAGGGCTGCCGAGCAATGGGAACTTTGTTGTCACCGAGATTGAGGTCTACGCTCGAGAGGCGGGTTCCAAGGAATCGAAATTGGTCGCCATCAAACGGGGGCTCACCGACTACGACCAAGGCGGCTTCAGCGCAAATCAGGTGTTTGACGGTAACGTAACGGATCAAAAAGGCTGGGCCGTTTCACCACGCGGAGGCACTGAGCACTGGGCGGTGTTCGAATTTAAGCAACCGATTGAGTTTAGCGGAAACACGCAGCTTGAGTTCAGGATCCATCAGAATCACAACGCCGAAAAGCACCGACTGGCACACTTCCGATTGTCTGTCACGACCGACACTGAAGAACTGCCGTTAGGTTTAACGGAGTCCTTCGCGGCTCTGTCTCGCATTCAGGCGGAACAGCGGAATGTCGATGACTTTGCGCAGCTGTTCGCGTACTTGGAGCAGTCTGACAAGAAGGCGACTGAGCTGAAATCCATCGTTGCTCAATTGAAGAAACCTTTGGCACCAGACAATGAACTGGTCGGATTGCAAAACCAATTAAAGCTATTGCAAGTCGAGACGCCCGATGACCCGAAGCTGGTGCAACTGCGAGCGGATTTCGCGGCCAGCGAAGAGCAGGTCGGAAATCGCAGACTTACGTTGGCACAGGATCTGACTTGGGCACTCATCAACAGCCCAGCGTTCTTGTTTAACCACTAAATCGAAAAAGTTCTGAAGTCGCCAAGTGATCGTTTCGGCACGAGTGTCGATAGCTTGTCGAGTTTGCAACACATTTAAGAGGCTCGACCATCTCGGAGTTTCCGCGGCGGTGAATGAGTCTTGTTTTCAGGAGAAGAGATATGTTTCGATTGCAAGGCGCTCCAGGCAAGGATCTCTGCGATAGCAATTTGCCAGTATCACGGCGGGACGTATTGCGTGTCGGTGGTTCAGGGCTGATGGGATTGTCGCTGGCCAATATTCTCAAGCTACAGGCCAGCGCCTCGGAATCGAGCGAGTCGGCGAAACGGGTAAGCACACCTGGCTGGGGCAAGGCAAAGCACATCATCATGGTTTACCTACAGGGTGGACCAAGCCATCTAGATCTGTGGGATCCGAAAGAAAACGTCCCAGACAATGTAAAGAGTGTCTTTAAGAACATTTCGACGAAAATCCCCGGGATTCAGTACACAGAGAATTTGCCGAAACTCGCCCAGATCAACGATCGTTTCTCGATGATCCGTTCGATGAGCTACACTCCCAACGGTTTGTTCAATCATACGGCAGCGATCTATCAGTTGATGACTGGCTATACAACGGACAAAGTCAGTCCCTCGGGCCAATTAGAGCCACCTAGTCCCAAAGACTTTCCGAACTTCGGCTCCAACATCGTGCGACTCAAGCCGACGGACGAGCCTATGCTGCCATTTGTCATGTTGCCACGGCCATTGCAAGAGAGCAACGTGATCGGCAAAGGCGGCACAGCGGGGTTCTTGGGGAAGTCCTTCGATCCCTACACTCTTTATCCAGACGGCGACGACATGGATATGGAGAAGATGAATCGGATCAAGATTGAAGATCTCAAGTTGCGGCCGGACGTCTTCGCCGCTCGTCTAGAACGCCGAGCCAAGTTGCGTGACCTTGTGAATGCTCAGATGCCCGCGATCAATGACGCAGTCAAGGATTTTCAGCTTGATACCTACTATGACCAGGCGTTGAACTTGATCGTGTCGGGGCGTGCCAGGGAGGCCTTCAATATAGGTGAAGAGGACTCGGGACTTCGGGATCAATATGGCCGCAACACGTTTGGACAGAGTTGCCTGCTAGCGCGACGACTTGTCGAGGCGGGGACGCGGGTCGTTGAAGTGATCTGGCCCAAGGTCGCGAACTCGGATAACCACTCTTGGGACCATCACGTTGGCTTGAGCAAACGTATGAAGGATCAGTCGGCACCGATGCTGGATTCTGGACTTTCTACTTTGATAAAGGATCTGGATGAACGTGGCATGCTCGACGAAACACTTGTCGTTTGCTTAGGTGAATTTGGTCGTTCACCGCAACGTGGCGTTAGTACTTCCGGGAATAACAATTCCTCTGATGGACGTGATCATTGGCCCTATTGCTACACAGCCGTGGTTGCTGGAGCGGGCGTGAAACGCGGCTATGTGCATGGCGCGAGCGACCAGACTGCTTCGGCCCCGCTGGAAGATCCGGTTCACCCAATTGAGCTTCTGGCGTCGATATACCACGGTTTTGGAATCGCTCCGGATACCATCGTCTACAACCACTTGAACCAACCGCGTGAGTTAGTGAAAGCCGAGGCGTTAACTTCGATCTTCAGTTAACGACTTG
>JBGCCZ010000014.1:0-6062 GCA_045105035.1 Pirellulaceae bacterium
GGTTAGGCTAGTCGGCCAATCGCGGCGAGTTGCCGAATGGGTTTCCCACCAGTTCATCAACAAGGTAGCGAGTTTGCTCTGCGTATCGTGTTCACTCTGTTGCACAGAACTCGGAGCAAGGATATCCGGCAACCAGGCTGCGATGGCAGCCGCAGTTGTTGGAGTGTCGCAATTGCAAATGTCGAGCTCGCGACCCGCCGATAAGACTGCAGGTATCATCGCCAAACCGGCGACCTCGCGTAGACGCAGTTGATTAAGTTGCTCGCTAAAGTGCGGACGCTCATAATCGAGTTGCGAGAGCAGCCAGGCGAGTCTCAGGACTTCGGGGAAGATCGGGTGTTCGTTGGTCAGAACTCCTTCCAGGTGAATTGCTCGCCCGCGTAAGTGTGCATAGCCACCGCCAGCCAAAATCGGTTGGACTACGAAGACTCGGGCGCTATCCAAAACGAGTTCAGGTGTTGTTTGCTGGCCGATCAAGCGAAGTAGGCCGGGACCTTGGGCCTCCCACAGCGACTGCAGCGGACCCAAGCGGAACGCAGCTTCCTTTTCGAAATTCGGAAAAGTTTGACGGAACGCCTGCTTGCAGTCGAGCAGTGAGCCTTCGAGTCGCGCTGCTTGTTCGACTTGGGAATTGCCTGCCAGGTTTCGAATCAGCAACTCAGCGAGCTCCCGCGAGCTGGGGTGTTGGGTGGAAAGTGCAAACAGGGAACTCCAAAATCGCGGGACGGGACTAATGCGTGGCTGTCCGGCGGGCGCTGAGAAGGTTGCTAGCAGCGGAGCGATTTCTGCCTGCAGAGCTTCTGCGGATGAATGCAGGCAGCTGTCGCAGTGCTGAGTTCGATCAGGCAGACTGAGGCAGCACCAGGCGGCGTGAAAAGCACTCAGATCGCTGTTGGGTTGCCAAGTCAAATGCATGTTTCAGGCTGTTGTGTTGGAGGCACGGTCGTTTTTTTGCGCAGGAATCTGAAGCATCTCGCAGTAGTATTAGGGGACAGTCCAGTTTGAAAGCGATTAGAGGCAGCAGAATCTTGAATAAGCCGCAGAGTTTTGACTTGCAAGAGCACCGCGCGAGGTTGTGCAGGCTAGTGGACTTGCGGCTCGACAATCGGGTGCGGGGACGCGTTGATGCGTCGGATGTGATTCAAGAAACTCAAATTGAGGCCTTGGAACGAGCAGAAGAGTTTTTCGCTCAGCCGGAGGAAAAGCAAGTCCCCCTTTTTGTCTGGCTGCGATTCCTGGCGCTGCAGAAAGTTTCCCAAGTCCACCGACGGCATCTCGGCACCCAAGCTCGGGACGCAACGCGAGAAGTCTCGATGTTTCAGAATCGATTGCCGGCTGCGACTTCGGCGGCTCTCGCAGCGCAATTGGTAGGCAAGTTGACGACGGCGAGCCAAGCGGCTGTTCGGGAGGAAGTGCGGTCCAAAGTGGAGCAGGCGCTCAATGAAATGAATGAAACGGATCGCAGCGTTTTGATGTTGCTACACTTTGAGCAGCTCACCCACAAGGAGGCTGCAGCGGTGCTCGAAATCGGCGAGAAGGCCCTCGGCGGTCGTTACGTAAGAGCCTTGGCGCGACTGAAGAAGAAGCTCTGATCGTTGCAGGTGGGTTAGCATTCTGCGGATTGGTTTTCAATCTGCGGTCGGCTCGAAATTGTTCTGATGGATAAAGAAGGCGGCAATGCAAGACGACTCTCAAACTGGGCTCGTTTCAGAACTTGCGAAGGAGTTTCTGGAGCGATGTCGCGCAGGTTCGCGGCCACCGCTAAGTGAGTACACGGACAAGTATCCCGATCAAGCAGAAGAGATCCGAGAAGTTTTCCCCATGATGTTGCTGATGGAGGAAGTTGCACCGGAAAGCAGTGCAGACCACGCCTCGGCCCCCGAAATGGATTTGAAGCAGCTCGGTGATTTTACGATTCATCGAGTGATTGGTCGCGGCGGAATGGGGCTAGTCTATGAAGCGACGCAGGAGTCTCTGGGTCGAACGGTGGCATTGAAAGTCTGCCCGCTGGCTCTGCCTGGAATCGGCGGCCGCAACCAGGAACGATTTCGGCGCGAGTCCCGCGCGGCGGCGATGTTGCATCACACGAATATTGTGCCTGTCTTTGCAGTCGGTGAAGAGAGTGGCATGCTCTATTACGCAATGCAATTTATTCGAGGTGCGACGCTTGATGATGTGATTCAGGAACTCAACTTGTTGTGGCGGAGTAGGCCGACTTCGACAACGCGAATGACCAATGTGAGCCTGCCGAGCAGAAGCGGTCGCGCTTCGATGACTTCGGAAGTGGCCAGGTCTCTGTCCAGAGGTACTTCGACCGCAACAGACAGTGCTCCGAGTTCCGATTCAGCTGGGCCCGATGATTCGAGAAGTGAGTCCAACCGAGTTTCACTGCCCGGCCAAGTCGAGAATGAGTCTGGCAGCGGAGCGAATGCAAAGTACTGGGAAAGCGTCGCGAGGATCGGCGTCCAGGTTAGCACTGCGCTAGCGTATGCACACGACAAAGGTACGCTGCACCGCGATATCAAGCCCGGTAACCTGATGCTTGACCAAAGTGGAACCGTTTGGGTGATGGACTTTGGGCTGGCAAAGTCGTTGGAGGAAGACGATCTCACGCGTGAGGGTGAACTGGTGGGAACCCTGCGCTACATGGCTCCAGAGCAGGCGCGTGGGAAAGCGGAACCGGCCAGTGATATCTACAGCCTTGGGTTGACGCTCTATGAGTTGCTCGCGCTTCGCCCCGCATACGAGGAGTTGCACCGGAGTGAGCTGTTGCGAGCGATTGCGGAACGCGATCCGGTTTCGCCTCGGAAGTTTAACAGTAAGGTTCCGAGGGATCTTGAAACCATTACGATGAAGTGCCTCGAGCGCGAGCCTGCTAGACGCTACAGCACAGCTCAGCAACTGCTCAACGATTTGAATCGCTTCTTAGCCGGCGAGCCGATCCTAGCACGCCGTGTCACGACAACGGAGCGACTTCGTAAGTGGGGGCGTCGGAGGCCCATGGTGGCGAGCCTGGTAACGGCATTGGCAGTGCTGTTCGTGACATCGTTTGGGATCGTTAGCTGGAAGTGGCGGGATGCCGAGGTGTCGAAGACGTTGGCTTTAGGAAATGAGTTACTTGCTAAGGAGGCCGCGGTCGCAGAGCGCCGGGCACGCGACAAAGCGGATTCCCAAACGGTATTGGCAGAAGAACGCTTGGAGGCCACTGAAGAAGCACTCTACCGTAGTGCGATCAGCCGCGTCGAAGCGACCAGTAGTAGTGACTCCGCTACTGCCAGACGCTTGCTGGCTAGCTTGATTCCTGAGGCAAACGAAGAGGATCGCCGCGGCTGGGAGTGGGGCTATCTCAATGCACTGGTTTATCAGGAGGTGTTGACGGTCCAAGCGGGAGCACCCCAGGCTGAATGGATTCGGGCGCTGGCGTTCAGTGACGATGAGAGCCTGCTCGCCGTCGGATCAGCCCGCCCCTATTTCACTCGACCCATCGGGAAATCGCCGGCAGGTCGAGTGACGGTTTGGGATATTGCGTCCGCAAAGCTTGTTGCGGAGCTGCCAATTAAGGACTCATGCCGCGCGCTGGCACTGCGACCCGACAACCGACAAATTGCGATTAGCGAGCCAATCGCAAATCACCATATGGAATACAAGTGGAGCGGAGCAACGCGTGTTTGGGACTTGCAAACGCAAGAGCCTATTCTTGATTTGGAAATGCCTGTCGCAGACAAAGCGGATCCAGAATCTGCGATCGTCGCGAGAGCGACTAATTTGGCCTACAGCGTTGATGGTTCGCTGATCTTTGGCACGATTTGGTCCAGCAAATCGAAGCCGGACAAAGTATCCATCTGGGACGCTTCAACGGGTAAAGAGCTATGGAGTATTCCGGGAGCGCTGTTCCTGTCCCACGATGAGTCTTCCGGAAGTATCACGGTTGTTTCGTTTTTGTCTTACGCGCTGCAGCGTTTTGACATTGAGCGACAAGCGTACATCGATTCGCTACCCGGCAATGTAAATGGAACGGTGGCTCGACACGATCCTCGCACAGGAATCCTAGCGCAGACCTTTGGGGGGCAATTGCAGGTTGCTCCACCCGGAGCTGCCGGGAAAGACCTGCGCATGTTGTATGGCGACGATGACTATCGAGTCTGCTTTGAATGGCCATCGCAACCCATCGTCGCTTTTCACCCGACTGCTCGGCGACTAGCGGCCGGAACAAGCAGCGGTGATGTTCGAATTTGGCAAAGTGATCTCGGGATTTCGGAGGCAATCCTGCAAGGGCACGCTTCGGACGTTCAGGCTCTTGCATTCAGCAAGACCGGTCATTGGTTGGCTTCAGGGGATTGGAATGGCGAAGTGCGAGTCTGGGAACCGGAGCACCGAAGCCATCGAGTTCGCTGCCGGCCCAGGTACCAAATTACGAATGGGTGTTTTCTAGAGGCCATCGCCTTTCGTAGTGGTTCGAGCAATTTGATTGGTTTTACGCAGTTGCCAGAGAAACGCGGCAAGTTGACTAGTTGGGAGACCTCGCGAGGATTGCTGTTGGAGGACTATGCGGTTGATACAAAGTTCGATCTGTCCAATGAAGTTGCAAAGTCGTACCGCCAAGTTGCGTTTTCACTGGATGGCGAACGCGTGCTGGCGTTCAAGGGATCAGAACTGCGACTGTTCGACACGAAGACGCAACGCTGTGTGGCCAGCTCTGAACCCCAACCCAATACCACAGAAGTCGACTTGGGTGACCAAGGGACAGTGATCGCCACCGTCCACGTGAAGCCTGCACTAGCACCCGCGTCTGGCAGTGTCGGACTCGTGCAAGTCTGGGAGGCGCTTCGCGGTTCTTATGATCAAGTGATTGAGCCAGAGTTCGGCGTCGAGTTTCCACACGAGAGAGTCCGGTCCATTGCAGTCGCTCCGCAAGGAAATCGCGTCGCGTTTGGTCGCACGAAGGCCGGGCGAGGGTCGCTGTTGACGGTGATCGATGTTGAGGCTCAGGGGGAGATCGCTTTCGCAACTCCAGTAGCGAGTGTTCCGTCTTCGGTCGAGTTCTCTCCAGACGGCAGCCTCATTGCGGTTTGCCTTGAAGCGGGGAGTTTGTTGATTCTCGACGCGAGAACAGGGGCTGTGCGAGCGAGGAACGATTCTGTTCTGGAGGGGATTACCGACTTGGCATGGCATCCCGATGGAAAAAGATTAGCTGGGGTCGATCGCGAGATCGTGACTCTGTGGGATGACAGTGCGCGTGAGGTGCTCAAGCTGAGCAACGATCAACGCATTGGCGACTTGCCATTTGATGCCTGTGTCTGCTTTAGTGCCGACGGTAGCAAATTGGCGTCTACCCAGTGGAACAACTTGGTGAACGTTTGGTCATCCGCAGACTACGAAGTGAGGACTCTGCAAGAAAACGACGCGGCGGGCCGTCCGAGTCGTAGTCAGCTCGCACTCCAAGACTTGGGGATAATCGAAGCGAGCGATCCTGAGAACCCGTGGGTTGTGGCAACGCGTGGTTACCTGCAGAGCTTAGCCGGTCGTGCCGAAGCGGCCCGATCGAGTTATCAACGGGCTAAAGAACTTCTGACCGGTAATGAGGAATGTCTGTTGCTTGACTCGCAAGCCTACATCCAAGTTCCGTCTCTTCCACTTGATTGCGAGCAAGGCTACACGATGGAGGCTTGGGTGAAACAGTGGAACACGCTTCAGAAGGGACCTCCGCAGACGGGGCCACCAAGTGGCGTTATTGCTGCTCAATACCCTAAGGGGCCGGAAGACTATTACTCATACCTTGCCTACAAATTGCGTCCGGAACTGGATCGGTCCGGCGCCTTTTGGCTGAAATTGCCTGCGAAAGACTGGTTCCCTGAACCTGCTTTGACTGAATCTTGGGTGCATGTTGCGACCACCCTCGCCCATCGCCAAAGGGCGACATTCGTCAATGGTGAGCTTGTTTCTAGCCGGGGCGCCAGGAGTGGACGGAGCGTGCTTGGAAAGGTCGAAGAGATGACGGACTTCTATATTGGGACTACCGAGTTCCGCGATCCCATTGTCAAAGGTCGCGGACTCATGCGCTC
>JBGCCZ010000015.1:0-50629 GCA_045105035.1 Pirellulaceae bacterium
TATCGTCAGTGAATCCTGGCGGAGACTGCACGGCACTCGTCCAATCGATTAGGGCGCTCCCCCAATCTAAGTGCGATCCCATCCGGCACTGCTTCGCAAAACGCCGTAAACCCCTACCAGGAAAAGACTTACAGAGACCGAAGAAGCCTGTTATAGAACAAGTGTTAGAGTCTCAGAAGCAGATTTCATTCGTTTTGCATTAGCATTTTGCATTGCATTCCTTGCCATCAAGACCACAAACGAGTGCTAGCGAATGAAGTTTTCAATCTAGTTTTGAGTCTCATTTCTAAGCTCGAACTTAGATTTAGAAGACTATTCTCACACCTAGTCGGGGGAGGGCTTTCTTGGCTTGGTTGGAAGCATTTGTAAGGTCGCGTATCACTGCAGTTTGTCGGCCTCTCGTTTCACAATTCGAACGTCAGCAATGTGACTCGAAAACGCGTCGACACTGAAGTCAACGGTCGCGAGCTCTCTACCTCGCTCAAAGATCAACTCGACCATACATCGGACCTTCTCTCCCTCGTCCATCATCGCGGCCTCACGAACTACTGCCGACTGATAGGCTCCGAGACTTAGCTGCGAGCCGCCTTTCCAACTCGACAACTCGCTCTCCAACGTTTCATTCGACGACTTGATCGAGAACGACTCCCCTAGTTTCTGCGGATCCTCCGTCATCCAAGCCTGCACAAACAACTCCGCTCTGCGCCTAAAGTGCTCTTCAGGGAAGCTTGTCGCTAGGGGTCGCGCTAGGAGATCAGTATCGAGCGCGAAGGAAAGTAAGTTGCCGTTCGAAAACGCGGTATGCAGCGGCAATCGACGATCGGTGTGCTTCAACAGACAGTCAATGCGATCGAAACGGCGGCCCGATCGATACTCGTGAATCTCCCGAGCAGCGACGACTTCACCTAGTTCTCCGAGTTGCTTTTGAAAGTGCAGTAGAAACGCGTCCAACACTGGACGTTCGACGAGTGCGGCATACGGTGGGTGCAAGCTTGCAATCAGCCCTTCTGCATCGCCGTTGTTCAGCGCAGAAATCAATTCCACGACGCCATCGAACCTTGGTTCAACCGGGAAAACCGCATTAAAATCGCTGCTGAAGTCAATCAATTCCCACTCATTGCCGTGCCAACGATACTCACATCGCAGCGGAGTCGTGGAGCCATCGCGAAATTCGGCTAGGTGATAGCTCGAAACCATAACCGGCATCGAGCGGTCGAGTCGATGCGTTAGCAGAGCTCGGTCCCACTTCACCGCGCGCACCTTCGGCCCCCGCGCAAAACCACTCACCTCGACCAACTCTTCAAACTCCTTAAAGGGCATCTGGCTTTGGAAGTCGTCTCCCAGAACGCGATGTGCGTCGTCTAGATCTCCGGCCAGCAAGCGATACCAAAATTTGTCCCCGCGAGTTCCCAGCTCCTCTGCCGCTTTGAGTCGTGAAAGCGATGTCCAGGCAGCGAAGTCCGATACGAGAGTCACTCCCAGCGTCCCCTTGGCCTCTGAAAACACCGATAAACGCAACTCATCGTCAGCCACGTCGACCGAGCCTTCGGCGGCGCCGTGCGTTCCCTGCGTTACCGTCGCCCAGGACTCCATCTGCATCTCCTCCACACCTGGCAACATCTCGGCCGTGGCGGACCTGGTAAAGGACTGCTGAATAGTGTCAAAATCAAGATGCATAGCGCAGGCTTCGCTGAAACTCGAAGCATCGATCGAACCGGCCTTCAGTTGCGTTAACGTTTGCTTCGCTTTTTCCGCCCTAAGCGGAGTCGCCGAAGTCCACGCGGGGCGCACCTTCACCGATGCGAGCCTCGCAACTCCGATTTGACGCTCGCCACCAGTCGTCTCAAACAGCGTTTCTCCCACGCAGTGTTTACCGCTTTCGAAACGGATCAAATGGTACAGCCGGAACCGCGCGGGCTGCCCACCCAGTCCTTCAGCCCGAACGAACTCAATACTCGTGAGCGGAGTCGTAAAAACGGTTTTCAAATCACCCTGCAATCGCTTGACGCCTTCGATGGAAACATCATCGCGATACGGCTGCGCAATTAAGCTGCGTGCCTGTTCGGCGGAAGCACGATCCTCAAAGCGAAACAGAGTTTCGAACAACTCCTGCGACTGATTGGCATAGCGCAGAGTCGCGGCGGGAACAACGGACCAATCATCCGCCAAACGAGCAGCCCGAAATTGCACATCGACGAGCTTTTTATCAACGAAGGCCAGGGTGAAGTAACAGCGGCCCTTTTCGCACTCGACCGGCCCGTCCAGTAGCAGCGCCCCCCGATTGCCCTCCCACTTCAACCAACCATCCCAGCCATTTTCACCAGGCGCTGTTTGCATGCCACCATACGCCTCACGCAGCACCCCACCAAAGGCGTCCAATATCTCCCAGTCGACGTTGCGTAATTCCGAATCACTGACAAGCGTCTGCCACGTACCAACTCGGAAACCTTCGACAAACTGCTGCAGAAGACCGTGATCACTTGCGACCAGCTGCAGGGACGCACGGACAGCCTTAGCTTCCGAGTTCTCAAACTTCGCACCCGCTTGCACACTCCCCCACTGAACCTTTGCGAACCCGACGGCTTGAAGTGGTTGAGTCGAAACTTCTTGATCGCCGTTCATCAAGCGGAACACAACGGGTTTCGCAGTCGGCGAATAGACTTCAACCTCGATGCCTGAGTAGCCGAATTCTAACTCCAGCGTTCGTGCCTCTCCGCCCATTGCAAACCGGCTGGTCACCACCTTGCTCGCCTCTGCGCCATCGAAGTACCGGGTGAACAGGTAAACGAGCTGTCCCTTGGGGCCCGTGATTTCGAGTCGCGGTTGCTCGAGTAAGACGTCTTGGGCTTCGGCATTGCTCCCGAACACGCAGAGCAATAAACCGGATAACAAGACACACGAAAGACGGTGTGGCCGGGCGGCCGCCAGCTGCTTTCGACAATTCGACAAACCCACTGTCGGTCTCACTTGATCCAAGGTCGTTGCGAGATCCACGGTCAGCGCTACGTTCGATTTGTCGCCTTCAGAACGCAAAACGCGTGTGAGTGAGGTCGAGAGTCCCATTTTCAACTTCTTTTCGAGAGAACATTTCGGCGAGCACGACTTCGGGCGTTCCAAGCGTTGTAACGATTCGCGAGTATTGCAACGGGAATTACGCGGGGTTTTAGGGCATTCGGCTGCGAGTTACTTTCGGAACGCACGCAAACGGGCTTCGAAAAAGTCGACAAGATAGCCATCGCCGCCCAATATCACTCTATAAGGATACCGGCCTTCGCGGATACAATCACGACGATCTGGATCGTACACAGGGCAAATCAGAGTTTCAGTTTGGGTTGCATAGTCGCCCGGCTGCCCCAGCCGGAGCGCAATAGAGACACAGCTCGGAGAGCCGTGCTACTCTGCGCAAGTTGAAACGATGCTTGGCCCTGGGGTCGTACAGGATGGGAAACGCCCAGGCTGCTAAGGATGTGTAGAGCACTATGAATCGAATAACTGTCTTCTTTCTCGGTGTACTTGTCGGCGTGGCCGGTTTGTATATCAGCGAAAACTTCTACGTCGTCCGATCGAACGAGACTTTTCACCTCGTCCCTAAGATCGCTTCGAAACTTGAACTACCCTATCGCGACATCCGGTCGTACACCGTTGAAGACTGGCAGCAAAATCCATCGTTGGCCTTGGCGATCGTGAAGGCCAACAAACAAGACTTGATGGCGGAAAGCGGCTTGAGTGGCATGCAAGGACAACTCGAGGGACTCATGCGTTCCCTCAGCGGTAGCTAACTTGCCGCGGAGCAGCCAGCAAGAGAGGCGGTGATCGATGCCGTTCTTCATGCGCGTCACGGCGAGTACTCCTAGTCACACTTTCTTCGCTCCACGATAAACGACGAGTGATTGCATCATGGCAGAGACGATATTTAGCAAGATCATCCGCAAAGAAATCCCGGCCAACATCGTGCATGAAGACGAGTCCTGCCTGGCTTTTCACGACGTCTCACCTCAGGCGCCAATTCACGTTTTGGTCATTCCGAAGAAGCCCATCGAAAACGTGGCTGGGATCGAAGCAGAAGACGCTGCACTGCTCGGGCACATTTGGACAACGATACCGAAGATCGCCGCGAAGTTGGGCTTAGAGGACAGCGGTTACCGTGTCGTCGTGAACTGCGGCAAAGATGGCGGGCAATCGGTTGATCACCTGCACTATCATTTGCTCGGCGGCCGTTCTTTAACTTGGCCGCCAGGTTAATGTGCTGTTCGCTAAACTCGCCGACTTGAAGATGCGACAGTCGGCGAGAATTCCAGCCAGCATGCTCGAGACGTTCTACTGCCGTGACCGAGCTCGGGCTTCATCGCTAGAGGCAGTTCGGATTGGTGACCCGCTGGCCTGGTTTGTGTCACTCTCATAGCGATCCTGCTCACCGCTCAGTGGCTTTGGCTGACGATAGACAGAGCCGTTTAGGTACAGGGAGAGTCGCTGATCTAGTTCGACGCGTTCTTCAGGATCCCCTGAGAGACGAACGGCTTCGCGCTGCAATTCGGCGGCTTCGATTTGGTCTCCCGCAGCCGCCATGGCCGCTGCCAATGTATCCAGCGTACGGACTTCTCGTTCGCTCAGCTCAATTGCCTTGCGAGCCGCAGCGACGGCGAGCTTTGGATTCCGAACATCTTTCTCTGGGCAAGTTGCCATGAGCCAAGCAGCGTTTTGATATGCACGAGCATATTTGCTGTCCTCTCCGACGGCCGAACGATAGGTTTCTGCGGCTTGCTTCCATTTGCCCAAATACTGCAGGGCGTCAGCGTAGTCCGTGAGTAACGTTGCACTCTTCGGATCCATCTCAGCCGCAGTTCGGTAGTCCTCTAGCGCGCTCGAATGGCGTTCATCCATGAACTTGCTGTGTGCTCGGCTGTTGTAGTATTGAGCGTCGGTCGGAGTGATTTCAATCGCTAGGTCGTAATCCGCTACTGCGTCGTTGTACTGCCCAAGTTCAAAATACAGTTCGCCTCGATTGAAGTACGAATTCGCATAGTCGGGATTCAATTCAATCGAGCGATCGAGTTGTTTAATGGCTCGTTCATACTCACTTTTCATCGCCAGCGAGATTGCGTAGTTGTGCCGCGTTCTCCAGTTATCGGGAGAATAGTCAATCGCCGCGCGGAAGTCCTCTGACGCGAGTTGGTCGAGTTGGTCTGCGCGTTCTAAGTCGCCGGAACCCACGAGCTCAGCCGCTTCATCGCTGCGCATTTCACCGCGACGATTCAACGCCCAGGCCAGCAGACTACGGGCATAGTCTCGATCAATCACAGTCCGACTGCGCGAAGCCACCACGGCTCGGCAAGCCGTTACGATCGACGACACTCGAGCTTCACTCGTTGCCGACTTCGTCTGCTCATAGATCTTTAGCAGATCCGGCGAAACCGATTGCATGCGAGCTGCACTCGCCTTCTGCCGCGCGGGTGCACTCTTTCTCGTTTGACTCTGCTGCGTGGATTGCCGCGAATTTTGATTCCGGCTTCGAAACTGCTGCGCAAAAGCGACTTGGCTTCCCGCCACAACAAACATGGCAGTCAGCAAGACTAGACGTCGGAAAATGGAAGGACGAATTGCGGAAATCAATTTCACGTTTAAACCTCATCAGCCTTGCCAAATCACGCAGAGAGCGACTTGGCATTCAACAGAGCAAACTTGCAAGTGTCGCTTGTAGCAACCACAACATCATCGCGAGCGATTACAAGAATCACCACAAGCTGACGTATATCGCCTGATACTCACCCAGCGAAAGAGCGGTTTGAGAATGACTTGCTAGCAGATGCATGAACTAGATGCACATTCAACGTGTGCACATTAAACGCGTGCACATTCAACGTTTGCACATTCAACGTTTGCACATCGGCTGCTTGAACTTCACGGTCCTAGTGCTTAGGCCGCCCAAGGCCGAACCAAAACGCAAAGACAACGGCGAGGACGAACATCAGCTGAGTTTGGAACGGAAGGTTTGGGGCGTTTTGGAGAAGATAGAGAATCGTGTCTTCACCATTCGGGAAGTCAAAATAGCTCCATTGCAAGTAAATCGCCAAACACGCGGCCAGACAGGCGCAAAAAACTGCAAGTGGGATGGATCGGATTCTCGATAAAGATCCGGAGGTGAGGCCGATGACGGCTCCGGGCAATGCCAGCATGTAGATGCCCCAACTGAGCGCAAAGTGGAACAGTACGCCGCCGATGCCGGCCCCCACGATTGCTCCCACTATTCCGCGAACGTAGGGCAGGGCAGCCGAACTTGCACCAGGCTGCATGGGCGTACCGGGCTCGTGGGGAGAATTCGAAGTTACTGTTTCCATTGGATCACCAAGAGTCACTGTTCGTCTGATAGCCGGGAAACCGGTTCCGACTCCATTGTAGAGCATGATTGACCATGTCGCATTTATTCACAATTCTTCGCGCCGCACACTGTCGAAGCACCCATCATTACTTCGCACTCGACGCCTTGAACCAAGTCAGTACCGAGCCCGGAAAACTCCTGGCCAAAGTGCTGTTGAAGTATCACGACGACTATTTGGTCGGCGCGAAAGCACCAGACACTAGCTTCCGCGACTTTCAAAATCACGTTTTGCATGTCGGCGACAACTATTGGGGCGGCGCAGTCGACGCTTGTGAAGACTGGCTGGAAGAGTCACTCGACCTACTGAATCGCGGCAAGTGGAAACGAGCCGCTTTCGCCCTAGGAGTCCTCAGTCACTACTTCACCGACCCACTCATGCCGCTGCACACCGCCCAGAGCGAACGAGAATCTGTCGTGCATCGCCCTATGGAGTGGAGTATCTGCAAGTCGTATGACACGATCTACGAGGCTTCGAAACTGAGACCCGACACGCGTTTCGAACTACCAGAGAGCAATAGCTGGCTCACCGACGCAGTCACGAATGGTGCGACTATCGCTCATGGACACTACTATCGGCTGTTGGAAATTTACGACTTGGAAAAGGGCTGCAAGCATCCGCCGAGCGGGCTGAACGAAGAGAGTCGCGAACGACTCTCTCAGCTGTTCTCGATGGCCATCCAGGGCTGGGCGCGTGTCTTGGACAAGATTGCTGCTGAAACGAGTGCGGACATACCGGAGTTGTCTCTCGGCCTCGCCAACGTGCTCGCCGCCATCGATTTCCCCTTTGCATGGGTCGTTCGCAAAATTGCCAGCGCCACCGAGCGCTCCGCGGTGAAGCGTTTGTATCGCGAGTGGGAGACCACCGGAAAACTCGATCGTTCCTTGCCAGCCGAATCGCGTGTCGTGCGATCCGAAAAAGCGCGCGCGAAGTCTGATCAAACCGACTCCCCGCGAATTGCGGCCGGCACCCGCCCGACGAGAGTCGCAAGAACAGACACAGGTGAAGAACAACCAAGCACCCACAAGCCTCGAACCTCTGAACGCGTCCCCACTCCGAACCTCACTGGCCACTCCGATTTGGTCGACGCCCCTTCCATTGGCCCTAAAACGGCCAAGCGTTTCATCAAGATCGGAATTCGCACGGTCGAGCAGTTCTTGCAAGCGGACCCAAACGCAATGGAAAAGGATCTAGCTACCAGTTGGATCACCGAAGGGCGTCTCCGCGACTGGCAAGATCAAGCACGCTTGGTCTGTGAAGTTCCCGCTCTCTGTGGTTACAAAGCCCAATTGCTCGTCGAAGTCGGCGTGCGAACCGCAACGGCGCTCGCCGCCGGCAATTCGGTTGATCTCGGAATCCAAATTGAGGAAGTCGCGTTGACTAGCGCTGGCCGAAGTATTCTTCGCAGCGGCAAGACTCCCGACGCGGCTGAAGTCCAACGCTGGGTTGAGTCCGCCAGTTCTGACGTACGGCGTGCCGCGTAGAGTAGGCGGTCAAGTCAGATTTCCAGTCTGCGCAAGATAGTAGCGCGGCTGTTCAAGCCGGAAAGCAGCAAGTGGTCGGCTCCGAGAGTCGAGCTACCGAGTGTAGCTTGAAACACTAATTTCACTCCTACCTTCCCTCGGGGAAGGTAGAACGATCGATACCGAGGACGCGGCAAAGCCACTGCTAGGCCAAGTCTTCAAATCGACTTTGTTCTCGGTTCTTGCGCACTTGTGCGCCATCGAACACTCGCCCGTTCATGGCGATGAAAACGCCGGCTCGTTGACTCTGCAATGCTCCCACAGCGCAGCCGATATTAAACTCTGCGTCGGATGCTTCGAATCTCGCTGGTGTCATTGACCCCGTCAACACGATCACTTTGCCTTCGACACTCGCCAACAACTTGGCGGTGTCCGGCATCGTATCGGTTCCGTGCGTGATCAGAATATGCGTGTGCGGACATTGTTGGACTCGCTCGAGGATCGATCTCCGATCCTCGTCGGTCATATCCAGACTATCTTTCTGCATGATCGGATCGATGGCGAATTCGAAAGTCACATTCGCGCGTTTGAAGATCTGCGAGATCTGCGGCTCACCAACTTCGTACTCGCTCTTAGCGTCGAAGTAGACTTTGTCGATCGTGCCGCCGCAGGAAAAGATCTGAATGAACATATTCGTTTCGCATCGAAGTGAGGGAGCTTATCGCCTCATTCGATTGCGTGGCGACCGTGCAGCCTCCAAAGCTATGTTCACTTGCTAGCTAGGGCAAGAGGACGCCACGACGTTTGGCGAGTGCTCGAAGCGCGAACTGAAAGTAGGGAAACGGAATCTTTGGGTTTCGCTTTAAAGCCCACTCGTAGACTAAGTTGACCATCGCCCTCGGGATGCGTCCTTGGCGAACGTACATATCTACGTTCCCGATAAACTGAAACTGGGACGAAGTCGTCGCACGCAGCCCATTTCGGAGCTGATCTTGGAGCGACACGACGTTTCGCTCCGTCAGACGTTCGGCATTGTTGATCGACACGCCTTGCTGACCTCGCCCAGTGCGTAGGGGCAGTAGCCCCAATAAGCCGGCAACCAAGGCTGTTGCCATTTGTCGACGTTTCATTGCAAGTTACCCAAAGAACTCAGATTTCGCGATCAAATCACTCTCTCCCTTGGCGGTACCTAAAAACCGAATACCCAGTCAAGACCGAAGTCCCAGAAAACCCCGTGTGGGTGCCTTTCCCATTTCAGTTCGCAGGGCGATCCTCCGTTCACGGCGAGTCCCAGCTTTCCAAGCCAGGGGCACACAAGAGATCCGCCCAGAAGATTCCGACCTTCGGGAAAGACGGGATCGGGGCGATTGCAAGCAAACGCATCAAGCGGGATATTGGAGGTTCAAATCGACGCCACCGCCCAAAACGGGACACGACGACTAAAATCGACAAACCGGCGTTGGTTTTAACTTATGCACTTCGCATGGTTCGACAAGCCGAAACGTCTACCAGCACTCCACACTAGGCTCACGCATGTTCCAAACAGCTTGCTACAACTTCCTCGCCGCATGCAGTCTCACGACCAAGTCAATTCGAAACGCTTCCACAGTACTCGCTCTGCTGGCCTGCCTGACTACGCCAGCGGCGGCCCAGGAAACGAGCAACGCCGTTGCGGAAACTAACTCAAACACGGAACCTGCCGAAGGAACGCCCGCTGCTATGCCTAGTGCTGAAGCCATCAAATCCATCTCTGAAATGGTGACTGTTGCCGAGCAAAGTGAGTTCGTAGATTCGGCCAACATCCAAGAACTCGAAGTGTATCTGCGAAAGCTTGCCTCGAACTGGCCCGTCGCTGAACTGACAACAATTGGTTTGACGGTCGAGGGGCGGCCACTCTGGGCACTGACGGTTGAACCGACAGTCGAAGTCCCGTACGAACCGCTAACGGTTCTGCTGCTGGGTGGCATTCATTCCGGCGAGTGCGATGGCAAGGAAGCGCTGCTGGCGCTGGCTCGCGACATGGCATCAGGCAAGCAAGGAGATTGGTGGAAATCCCTGCGTCTCGTTTTCGTACCCAACTTCAATGCGGATGGAAACGAACGACGAGGTGTCGATCATCGGCCTGGACAAACGGGGCCCGATGATGGCATGGGCATTCGAGAAAACGCCCAAGGCTTAGACCTAAACCGCGATTTCATCAAACTCGATTCGCCTGAGGTACGCAGCCTCGTTGCGACGATGAATCGTTATGACGTGGACATGTTGATCGATACTCACACCACGAATGGATCGCTTCACCAATATCAATTGACCTACGACATCCCACACAACCCCGCGTCGCCACCGCGAATTCGCAAGTGGCTTAGAGAGTTGCTGATGCCACGCGTGACCATGAAAATGAAAGAAGCCGGGTTTGAGACAACCTACTATGGCAACTTCGATCGCGATCATCGAAAGTGGTCGACTTACGGACACGAACCACGCTACAGCACTGAGTACACGGGCCTGAGGGGCAAGATCGGAATTTTGTCCGAATCCTATTCTTACGCAACCTACAAGACTCGCGTCGAAGCCTCGTATCATTTCGTCGAAGAGGTCATGAAGGGACTTGTCGACGATGCCGCCAATGTCCGGCGGATCATTGACGCGGCTGCCAACGAGAATAAATCCGGCACGGAAATGCCACTTCAAGCCAAAATCGTGAAGACAGCCGACGGAGTGATTGCGAAAGGCTACGTGCGACCCGATGGAACTCCACCAACTGGCCCTTACAGTTTCGATTCGTTCGCCGAGCACGAAAAGAAGGACTACGAGGTCCAGCTATGGAACACGGCTCAAGCAACAGTCTCAGTCAACTTGCCCACCGCCTATGTGATCCCTCCTCAAAACGCTTGGGCCGCCAGCCGACTCCTGCGTCACGGAGTCCGGCTCACTCGACTGACCAAGCCGCTCACCGTCGCTGCGGACGTCTACACGTTCTCTGAGGTCGAGAAGAGTCGCGAATTCCAACGCCATACGATGCTCTCCGCGAAGACGAATCTGCAAAGTGCCGAACGTGTGCTTGCCGAAGGCTCGTGGGTTGTGACGACGGATCAGCCACTCGGTCGCTTGGCAGCGCATCTGCTTGAACCAAGTGCCGATGATAGCCTGGTGACATGGAACTTTTTCGACCCAGATGTCGAGGCCGATAAAGAGTATCCAGTCCTGCGGCTGAACAAACCGCTGCCCGAAGGTTCCGTGGAGCCCACGACCGATATTGTACCGGCCGAAAAGATCTCATTGGAACGGCTGTTCGATCCTGAACGCTCGGTGAATTACGGAGGCGACAGAGCCCGCCCGCCACGCTGGCTGAAGAACAGCAACGAGTATTTGATTACTGGCGGCTATGGTCGGACCTATGCCGTTGACGCAGCCACAGGCTCACGGCGTCGTCTAACGGAACTTGATTCACTACGCGGCAAGCTTGAGGACTTGGAGGCGTTTTCGTCTCAGCAGGCTCGGGATGCGGCTTCGATCGGCGTCTTCACCGATGACTGGGCACACGCCCTTCTGACGCATGAGAATGACCTCTACTACTTCAATTCAGAAAAGGACAGCGTCCGGCAACTGACGGAGTCAAGTGAGGAACGCGAACAACTCGCCGATTTGAGCCCAACTGGTGAAAAAGTCGCCTTCGTGCGTGACAACAACCTCTGGGTCGTCGACTGCGAATCCTCCGAGCTTAAGCAACTCACCCAAGACGGATCCGAACAACTCCTGAACGGCATTCTGGATTGGGTCTACCAAGAAGAGCTGTATGGCCGCGGGAATTTCAAGGGCTTTTGGTGGAGTCCGGATGGCAAGCAGATTGCGATGCTACAGTTGGATCAAACACCGGTACCAACGTATCAAGTTTCCGACAGCATCAGTTTTGGACAGACTTTAGAAGCCACTCGTTACCCGAAAGCCGGAGAGCCGATTCCGACTGCCCGAGTGTGGCTCGTCGATGTGGCAAGCGGTGAACTCCAACAAGTCGACTTGGGCAATTGGCCCGAGAATGACCGACTGGTCGGACGCGTTTCCTGGGCACCGGACGGTGAACTGTGGCTGCAGGTCTTCAATCGAGTTCAAAACCAACAGGATCTGGTCCATGTGGATCCTGCAACCGGCGACACGGAAACTCTATTCACCGAGGTTAGCCCAGGTTGGATTGAGATCCGAACAACGCCCCAGTTTCTGCCTACTGGCGACTTTCTGTGGCTCAGCGATTTGCCAGAAGGTCGCACGCACCTGTTCCGCGTCTCAACGGAGAATGGTAAGAAGACCCAATTAACTAGCGGCGACTGGGATGTAGCAGACCTCCTCACCGTTTCATTGGATAAGCGATATGCATTCGTGAGCGGCAATATTTCGAGTCCCATTGAATCGCAGTTACTCCGTGTCGATCTGGCAAGCGGAGACGTGACGCAAGTAACTGCCGCCCCAGGCTCCCACCGTGCTTCAGTCAGCGCCAGCGGCGAGTACTTTATCGATGTGTTTAGCAGTGCCGATTCGCAGCCTTTCGCGTCTCTGAATTCGATCGACGGACAACTACTTCGAGTCCTAGCAGCTCCAATCTCTGACCGTCACCAGTTTGTCGACATTCAACGACCGAAGCTGTTTACGATTCCAGCTCGTGACGGAGTCGAACTGCAATCCCAACTCATGCTGCCTCCCGGATTCGATCCCGAGAAGCCCGACCGCAAGTTGCCAGTCGTGTTCTACGTTTACGGAGGGCCGCAAGCCCCGACAGTAAACAACGCTTGGGAAGGACGGAGCTTCTGGTGGCACCAGATGCTGTGCCAGCAGGGCTTTGCCGTTCTACTCTGCGACAACCGATCGGCTCGAGGACGCGGAGTCAAAGACACTTGGACGATTCGAGGTGATATGTGCCGCGTCGAACTTCAGGACTTGGAAGACGCAGTCTCATGGCTAGGCGAACAGAGCTGGGCCGATGTCGATCGAGTCGGCATCTGGGGCTGGAGCTACGGAGGCTATTTCACCTCCTACGCACTCACGCACTCGAAGTCCTTCAAGTGCGGAATCGCCGGCGCTCCAGTTACAGACTGGCGTAACTATGACGCGGTCTACACTGAACGCTACATGGATCTGCCGCAAGATAACGAGGCGGGCTACAAAAGCAGCAGTGTCGTCGAAGCGGCGGAGAACCTCAGCGGCAGCTTGCTCATCATCCACGGCGAACGCGACGACAATGTCCACATGAGCAATACACTTCAGCTCACGTACGCATTGCAAAAAGCCGGCAAGCAATTTCAGTTGATGATCTATCCCAAGAATCGACACGGGATTGTCGATCGCGATCAGCGGTACCACATGCACCGTATGATGACCGACTTTTTCAAACGCGAACTACAGCCCTAGGCGTACCTGCGTTTCAGCCGAGAGCTCCAGTGCTCAACCGCAGGGTCCGAGCTTTCGCAAGAAAATCGCTAGCGCCGACGACCGCAATAAGCGAACTCGTGAGATGCCGCTGCGGCAAGCTGCATTAGTCCTCCGACTCGCTGACTGCGTGGTGGGGGCATTTGCTGAGTGGCTGTGGAGGATATTTCGGCCACTGACGATTTTTCAAGCCGACGCCGCACATCAAGAAGACAGAGCCTTTGCCGGATTCAACCAGCCGCCGATGCTTGCAGCTCAAACAGATACTTCCGAGCAGCGGCGGGCCGAGCTTGCGTGGATCGTCCGGTCCGTTGCCTGCTAGCCCCGAGGCGTCTTCGGCCGACCGTTCTGCAGACATTGAGTTTCTTTCAATCGACGTTAAAGCGCGGTACTGTTGAGAAACCCGCTTGAAATAATTTGAAGTGGGCCGAGCGCATAAATTGCGGCAATGAGCCATCTTACAATTCTGCCGCCCATTAGAACTGCTCCCCGCAGTTCCATGGCACTCAGCGTCCATAAACGGCAGGACGAATCAGTTTTTGAAGTTACCCAAAGTAGTTCGGAACTCCGAGCCGCGCATAGGCTGCGTTCCAGCTGCGTTCCAGCTGCGTTCCAGCTGCGTTCCAGCTGCGTTCCAGCTGGGACAGCCGGGCTACTATCCTGCCCAAACTGAAAACGTCACTTGCCCTGCCAAAAACAGCCGGAATTGTCCGAACGCTCCCAGCAGCACTATCCGAAGGCTCGCAGCAGCACTATCCGAAGGCTCTCAGCGTCGCCTGGTATCGAAGCACGACATTCATTGAGCATTAGCCCAGGGACTGCCTCAATTACTTGTCTTGCTGCACAGTCGACTCACTCGCTTGCCGATCCTGAAGCTGCTTCAACCACGTCATGAATCCATTATCAAGCCTAACACTCAGCGTGCAGTCGGGTCGAAGTTTTTGAAATTCACGCACGGCTTCGGGCGTAACCTTGGATCCCATGATATTGATGTAAGCCAGCGAGTCTTTGGTTCGCAACCGCTCCATTGCGGCATCGTCCACATCCGTGTCCGATAAATTCAGACGCTGCAGCGAAGGCATGAGCATCAGGACTTCTACGAATTCTGGTGTAACTGATGCGTTTACAAAAGACAACGACTCGACATACCCCAGGTCTGCCAGTGGCTCTAAGTCGGAGGCGTTGCCCTCAAACTCGACGATGGACACCATATCCGCCCGACGTACCGATTGGCGAAAAAGCGAAAACCGATCGTACCAATTCAGACTTCTCGATTCGGGCTGCCGCCAAAACTCATTGGGGCGATATGCAGCAGACGAGGTTTGGTTTAGATCGTTTAGCCAGACGGTAACGCCCGCGGTGCGAAGTTGCTCAATAGCACTCGATTCCCCTCGCGACTCTCGCATGCTCAACATCGTCGGCAGCAAGAGAATCGCTACCACGCCGATCAACACAACCAGGCCCCGAAGCGTAACTCGCTTTCGCCTACTCAAATTCTGACTCGACAGTACGAAGCATCCGCACAAACTGTTCCATCGTCTGAATGCGATCCTCCGGTTTGGGCTGCACACACTGCATCACCAGGCCGCCCAACGTTTTGTTCAGATCCGGTCGATAGTTAAATATGTCTCTCGGATTCGAAGTATCGTGATTGAGGGCCGCCAGCCCGCTGGTCTCGCCACCCGGCCAGGGGAAATCGAAAGTAAGCAACTGGTAGAGCGACACACCAAACGCGAAAATATCCAACCGCTGATCTGTCGAACGTCGGCGGACGATCTCCGGCGCCATGTACAGCGGAGTCCCTGTACGGTTCCCCGGACGCATAAAGGGTTCTGTCGCAGGCACCGTCAGCCCGAAGTCGATCAGCTTAATGTGCGTAATGTCGGTACTGCAGATAAAGTTGCGAGGACAAATATCTCGGTGAATGAAACCCTTCTTGTGCACATAGCTCAGTGAATCTGCCATTTGACGAATCAGGCTCAAGCGATGGTTCCCAAGCCGCTCCGTGTCCTGATTCTGAATCAGCGTATTGAGTCCAGGACCTTCAATAAGCTCCATGATGAGGTACGGCTCTTTCTTGGTGGAGAGTCCGAATTCAAGCGTGCGAATGATGTTTGGGTGATCCATCGTCGCTGCGATCTCGCCCTCTGCCGGTTTGCTCATTCCCTTAAAGCGACTTTCAAAGAAGCTGAACTTCTCCAGATCGCAGAGCTTGAGCCCTACCAGCTCATCCGAATCTCGATCGCGAGCCGCGAAGAACTTGCTCATCGTTCCACTGACGGCAGTCCTCTTGCGCTCAAACCTCGCGTCAATGTCAACGCGGCGTGTCGACTTAATGACCCGGGAACCGGCTTGCCCCTGAGAAGAATTCTTCTTCCCAAATCCGAGCTTTTCGAAGAAACCCATACTGTCTGTACTACCTGGTTATTCGGGACTAAGGGTCACCGCTCATCGACTGCCCATCAACTAGAGCCCGCAATACCCGCTGCGAATCGAATCACGCGTAATTCGGTCGGTCGAAGTATTCGGAGAACCCGCCATGGATTCACGTCGTCCTGCCTTCGCGTTGCCGGATACAACCGACAGTCGCGGGCGAGGAGTCGAGAGCAAGGGAACGAGCCTACCCCGCGCGGGAGAGCAACCATCCCATTATTGTTCTCGGCGTGAGAAAAGAACACTCATTCGCAGTCGATTTTGACCGCGTAGCCTCCAAAGATTTCAGTCTTGGTGCCAATCATGCGGTTCCCGATAAGGCAAGAAGCACGCTGCGGAAGCCTCGGCTCTCCTCGGAGGTCCTGAGCCGCGTCTCCACGATCGTCAACCGAAAGAGTGAAATGAACTGCTCGAGGCAGCCAGCTCGAAGGCTATCGAGAGCTTGCCAACCTAAGGGACGCGTCGGCGAGGATTTGGACAGCTTCGAGGAATGGAAGACTAGAAGATGCAGTCGCCAATGCCGCCCAACTTGGACTGACGTTCTTTCTCCAGCTCGCCGGCTTCCCGTTCTAAAGCTGCTCGGTCTTCTTCGCTGCAGGTATCTATCTTCTCTTGCAGGGCCTGTTTTGCCTTTTTGTACTGCTCGCTCAGTCCTTTCGCATAGGCGCTTGAACCGCCTGTCCAGAAACCGTTCGCCATTCCTTGCTCCTGTCTGAGAAAAGCCCCCAACCAGTTTTGGATCCGATTCGCGGCGAGGATTCGTGCGGTGGAATCAACGCAGCGTGAAAGCAACGACAGCGGCGACTACTTTCCGCAATAATCAATCGCTCGGGCGATTTCGTTTTTCATGCGGCCGCGTTCGACAATTCGGTCGACGTAACCGTGTTCCAACAAGAACTCGCTAGTTTGAAACCCGGCAGGCAGCTCGATCTTGATCGTCGCCTTGATCGTTCGCGGGCCAGCGAACCCAATCAGTGCTTTAGGCTCTGCGAACACCAAATCGCCGAGCGAAGCAAAACTAGCAGCAACACCGCCCATGGTTGGGTTGGTCAACACAGAAATGTACAGCCCGCCCGCCGCATGGTGCCTGGAAAGTGCCGCCGACACTTTTGCCATTTGCATGAGCGACAAAATGCCTTCGTGCATTCTGGCTCCACCACCCGATGCGCTGATGATGATAGCCGGCAGCGATTGCTCCGTGGCTCGTTCGACCATGCGTGTCAGACGCTCACCCACGACAGACCCCATACTGCCCATGATGAATGCGGAATCGGTGACACCGATGGCGACTCGGCGAGCACGAATCATTCCGCAACCCGTCAGTGCCGCATCTCTCAAACCGGTTCGTTTCTGCTCGTCAGACAGGCGGTCTGAGTAGCGTTTCTTGTCGGCGAATGAGAGTGGATCCGTTGGCTGAAGTTCGGCGTCCCACTCCTCAAATGTCCCAGTGTCCAACACTTGCTCAATCCGCGTGCTGGCCGACACATAGAAGTGATACTCGCACTTTGGGCATACGTTCTGCCGACTCTCCATCTCTTTTCGATAGACAGTCGCCTTGCATCCAGGGCACTTCACCCACAGACCATCCGGCACAGCGCGTTTGACAACATTGGCGGACGGCCTGGATCGGCCAACTTTGGAGACTGGATCTACCGTTGACATCGTTCTGAAACCTTCGTTCTACAAACTGTATCTGTGGAACCGATTTGTAGCGAAAACTACGAAACTCGCAATGCACTTCCCAGGGCTTCGTTGGTCTGCGCTGAACCGATCAGACGCGGGCCAGCTGCTTCGACTCCGGTACTGATTCTAGTCGGAGTGTCTCGTAGGTCGCGAAATCGAGTTCACACTTCCATAGATCGCCCCAAGCTCCACCCAATAGGACATGCCGCACAACGGAAGCTAGCGGCTGCGGCACAACGATGCCGATGCGACCGCCGTGGTGGCGTTTGACGACTTTGCACAGCGTTGCTCGGATGCGAGCAACGGCGTCTTGGACGGTTTCACCGCTGGGGGGGCATACGCCTTCGGGATTTGTTTGAAACTGGCGGTAGACTTTCGGTTGAAGCCGTTTCACTTCGGCCACAAGTTTTCCTTGCCACAGGCCGTGATTCAAATTGTGCAGACATTCAAGCGACTTCTTCTTACAGAAATTCAACTCGCAAATCTGACGTGCTGATTCTTGGGCCGACTCACCCGGAGCCACGTAGAGGCAGTCCAGTTTGACGGCTTGAAGGCTCTTGGCGAGATCCGATGCCTGCCGAACACCGAGTTCACTGAGTGGAATATTCAGCGAACCCTTGATCCGCCCCTCTTCGTCGAAGGTCGTGCAACCGGGGCGTATAAGAAGTACTTCAATCATAGAAACTGCTGCAATAATGCCTTGAATTAGCCAATGGCCCCACGCAAACCATCCATGGCCGCAGCGTAATCCGCGTTCCCAAAGATAGCTGAGCCCACGACGAAGAGCGAAGCACCGGCCTGGCTACACGCGCCAATGGTCTCGATGTTGACTCCCCCGTCCACTTCCAGCAGTAAGTCTTGATTTGCTTCTTGTACAGCTTTCAGCTTTTCCAAAGCAACAGGATTGAACGCTTGCCCGCCGAAGCCAGCATTCACGCTCATGACCAGAAAGAGATCGCACAGTGGAAGCAACGTTTCCACATCATCTAGGGGGGTATCGGGATTAATCGCCAATCCGACGCCGACGCCGGCCTCCCGAATCTGCTCAAGCACTGCAGACGTCTCTTCCTCGATCTCGTAGTGAATCGTCAGGCAGTCAGCCCCCGCATCCACAAACGACTGAATGTATTTTGAGGGAGTCGAAATCATCAAATGGACGTCGACAGGAAGATCCGTCAAACGGCGAATCCCTTCAACGATTGGCATTCCATACGTGAGGTTGGGCACGAATTGGCCGTCCATCACGTCCAGGTGCAATGCCTTGACGCCCGCCTCTTCGAGACGCTCAATCTCTTTCTGTAGGTTACCGAAGTCACATTGCAGGAGACTAGGCAGAATCAACGATTCACTTCCCAGTTGCCGCATTGCCTCGGCTGCTCGATCTGATGTCATGTAGCCAATATTCATCCCCTAGTACAACCACGCAAGGGCCGACTGGCTGAATCTGCCGACTTCAATTTCTACCTAGCCACCCCGTATCCCACCCAGAACGAACGCAGCCACATTAGAGCCCCAGAAGGGAAGAATGCTTAACGCTGAGTCCGGTTTGGAGCGTTTAAATTAGACCAGTAGATTATTCCGCCAGCGGCAGCCGGAAAGGCCCGAACCACCCTAAGGAAGTAGAAACCTGGGCTCTACCCTCACTCGCAGCTTAGCCGTAGAGGACTTCCGAATCGGGCTGAACGCCTCGAGTCTTCTTCAATGTGTGCAGCCCAAGCCACTGCAAAGCCAGCAGAGTCAGGTAGGCGGGGTTCAAAAGCATGTACCTCCGCCACAATCGAACGGGCTCTTTCGTGAATCGATAAAGCCACTCCAGCCCCCAGTTGCCCATCCAAGCCGGCGCCTGGTCCAGTTGGCCTGCATGGAACGCAAACGCGGCTCCAACAGCCATGACCGGCATGGAGAGCCTCTCACGAAACTCGTAGGCCCAAACCTCCTGACGTGGGCAGCCAATTCCAACTAGCGTGATCCCAGCGCCACTCTGTTGGATTTCCTCCACCAACTCGTCACGCTCCTCGGCGGACAGTTGCCGAAACTTGGAAGGCCGTGAGCCGGCAATATGGATGTTCGGGTACTTTTCCTTGAGATTCAGCTTCAGTTGCTCAAGCGTTTCTGCATTGCTGCCAAACAGATAGATCGACACCCCAGCCGCAGCAGCCGCCTCGCAAACCTTCAACGTGAGAGTCGGTCCGTAGACGCGATCGGGAAGGTCCAAGCGGTGAAGGAGGTTCAAGCCCCATCGCACAGGCTGACCATCCGGAACAACGAGCTCGAGCGAATTCAAACGATAGCAGTGCTCGCGATCAAATACTCCGGTCATCACGCCGTGGACTGCCAGTGCGCTGACTCCAAGAGTTCGCTTCTCGGAAGCAGCTTGCAAAATCTGCTCCACCGCCGATTCGTAATCGACAGCGTTGATGCCGATACCCAGTAAACTTTTCTTACCGTCGTTGATCACGTTGTGCTCTTCCTTCGATTCGACACATCGAACGCTACCGCGCTCATTCTAAGATCCTGCGTGTCGGTTCCAGTCTACTTGCTTGCTTGAAATTGCCAGTGCAACCGGCATTAGATTTCACTGCGCTGCCAACTCGATGCTTGACCTTCGACCTCGCGTATCGCGGAGGAGTGCGGCGGCTACGATAACGAAGCACAGGCCCTGTGCGACGGACAATCCTATTGGAATTGAAGCGTCCCCCAAGCTGCTCTGGCCACCGATGCTGATTAGCAGAAGAACCGGAATCGCCACGCAACGGGCAACGATCCCCGCAACAGGTCTCTTTCGGGCACGCAGATAACTATCCGCAGCCTGTAACAGGCCGCGGAAAATACCAGCGGGCAAGAGGAGCCAAGCAAAATGAACGGTCGGGGAGAAATCGTCACCGTAGAACAAGGGCACCAAGAAAGGCAAAACGGCTGCCAAAGCCGCTGCACACAGAATCTGTATGCCTAGGCCCAGTCCAATGAATCTCCACGCATCCGAGGGCGTCAAATTCTCACTCTCGCGCGCCCCACGATTAAACGCGTACAAGCCTGCCGCGTTGGGGACGATGATCATCAAAGACGCAATCGGAACAGCGGCCGCATAGAATCCCAAGACTCGGTCATTGGCGATGAGCACCATCACTAAAACGAGATCTAAGCGTTCGAGCAACTCGGTTGCCCACCAAGCGCCCATGAGCCCCTTCGCCTCACTAAGCGCCCGCTTCAAGCCCACCGCCCTTTCACCAATCCAACTCGACGGCATACCAACTTGGATAAGGCCAAGTGCAATGACTTGGGCAGCAACGAAAAGCATCGCCGCTTGAGGAACGGAGTTCAATCCGAGCACCCAACCGATAACCAGCAGCGCTGGAAACGTAGCCGCGGCGGCCAGACGAACGGTGTTGTAGCGTTTGAATCTACGCTGACCATGATCAACGGCTTGCACCGAAAAACGGATCTGCTGCAACGGCATCGTGGCCGCGCAGAGCATCGCCCATGGCAGCACGTGCCGCATATTCTCTGGAATGGTTGCCCAATTCAGCCCCACACAAGCTAGACAAGTAAGGATGCCCGCGAATGCACCGTAGACTACGGCACTTCGGCGCAACTCCGCGTTCTTCGCCCCCTGAGCCGCGTAACTAGCAAACAGCTCTGGCGCACCAAGCATACCGGGGTACAACAAGGCCTGCGGAAATAGAACTGCCGCCGCAAACACACCGCGATCAGCGGGCCCAAGAATCCGGGCAAGAATGACGCCCTGGATCGCAAAGAAACCGAAAGTGCCCACCGAGGCTCCAACGGTCCAACCAATCCCCAGCAGCTTACGCAGTAAACTGACAGTCGAAACCTCAGAGGCGTCGGCACCCGGCTGGCCCGCTTCCAAAACTTCGCCAGCCAAGGATTCCCGAACTGGCGCCGTGCTGACCGCTCTCGATTCTCGATCGACCGCTCCTTCACCACCACTCAGTATTGGGCTCACAGTATTGGGCTCACAGTATTGAACTCATATTCGCATTTCCCAATGTCAGCTTGGGGGCTTTCCGCCGAGCCGGCCGACTCAAAGATTGGTAGAAGTTCCCATGCCACTTTCATAGCAGCCTTGAACCGCAATTGCGACAGATCATCCAATCAGCGTTCTTGGCAGAACTTCGTCGTTAGTTTGAACTTCGGCGCCGGGCTGAACTTCGTATCGAGTTCGCAGGTATCGGTATCAGTGCCCTACTCGTCCGAGGACGACAGACACGACGGTGCGAAGTATCAGACGAATATCAAGCCACGGTGAAGACCGCTGAGCATAGGCGAGATCCAATCGCATCCACTCAGTAAACGAAATCTGCCGACTCTTTGCGATCTGCCAGAAGCACGTGAGTCCTGGCTTAACTTCTTCACGCCGCTTCTGCCACGCGTTGCACTGAGCCGCCTCATCGATGGGTAGCGGTCGAGGCCCGACGATTGCCATGTCGCCTCGGAGCACGTTGAGCAACTGCGGCAACTCATCCAACCCGGTCGCTCGCAGAAACCTACCTACGGTCGTGATGCGCGGATCACGTTTCATTTTGAACGCTGGGCCATCGCGCTCATTCGACTCCTGCAAGTCTGCTTTAAGCTCTTCGGCATTGGCAACCATCGTGCGGATTTTGTAGATCTCAAAAGGGCGGCCGAGGTAACCGGTTCTCGATTGAGTGAAGAGAACCGGGCCTGAGCTGGTAGATTTCACGGCCAAAGCAGCCGCAGCGAGCAGGGGTGCCCCCAGAAGCAAGCCAGCGGAAGCCCCGGCTACATCGATGGCCCGCTTCCACCGAGGATAAGGAAACGCCGCTTCCATCAACATACTGTGATGAGAAACGCTCTCGTTTGACTTGTTTGACTTAAGAACCTCTTCGAAGTTCGAACCAGCAAACCCAGTTCGCGACTGGACAACTTTATCCGGAAGTACCGTGCTCCAGTCTGAGTCAGAGTGATCGCCCGATTCATCCTTGTCAGGATAAACGAACGACTCTGCGTCAATCTGCAAATTCTGTTCGCTCGCCAGCTTCAGAATATCGTTCATCACACGATCTGTTTCCGCACCCGCGGTCTCAGGCAACAGCAGGCCGATGCGTCCCAATCCAAGATGCCCCTTCTCGTCGGTATCTCGCAATCGACGATGCAGCAACTTTCCGAGTCGGACCGTCTGAGTACGGGCAGCAGTAAGCGATTCAAGCCTCAGAATGATAAAGCCGAAACAATTTCCGTTCCGGTCCACACGACTTCGCTCTTTGGAAAGCGAGCGCTGGAACTCTCGCTGGTTCAACAGCGTAGCAGTCCAGCGGCTACGACGAGACCAACGTTGCTTCCGGCGAAAAGCCGCTATCGGGTTCAAATTCGGGCTCATTGTTTGACAACAAGTATTCAGGATGTTGACCAAAGTTCGACAGACCTAGCCTGTAAACCGCCTCCGGCTCCAACAAGGGCGGACAAACCAGCTGTACTCGTTGCCTAGCCTAACCGCTTCAAGGTAGATTACTAGAATCTACGACTCAGATTCTCTAGCTTGAACAAAGCAATTCGGCTGCTTAACCCGGACAACCACACCACCCAAATGGCAAGACAATTTCGAGCGTAGAGGAGGCCCACGAATGTTTAGCGGTTCTAATTCACGTTAATCTTTGAGTAATGGCGTCCATTTCCAAACGCAGAACCACCTTCGGCATTTACTGAGACACCCAATGACAGAGAAGAACTATTCGAAATTTCAGCAGAATGTCATCCGACGTTACTACGAAAACGCGGATGCAATCGGACTCCAACGAGCACAAGAGCTTGTTACCGAGCTGTATCTGGCTGAAGGTAAGAAACGATTGAAGGTGTGGGAGTCCCTAGAAAAGAGCCTAGCGAAAGCTGGAATCTCCAAGGCTCAGATCACCCGCTTGCGCGAGAGCGATGACCCAGCCGTCGTCGCACAGTTCCTAACCAAAAAAGTGTAAGCCGGCACACTCGGGGCTCCGATCAATAGGCGAGCAGAGTTGAACACCTCGTTCAGTTCGTAGTCTTACGTTAGGAAGTGCAGGTCGCTTGCAGTCGAGCGAGTCACCGCAAGGCTGCTGCTTAGTCTCAAGTCTTTTTCGACGGTTTTTCACTCGTGCCGATCCCCAATCGACTTTCTCTTCAGACCGACGAACATGATCTCGAAATCCTCTGCTGTGACGACGGAAGTCGCACACTCCGTAATGTCCGCCTGAACGAAACGTATCACAGTGGTTGCGGGGCGGTCTCCGAGAGCCTCTGGGTCTACCTTTTCAACAGCGGTGTTGCCAAGCGACTAGCAAGACAACAGACTACAACCGTCGTTGAATATGGTTTCGGTACCGGAACTTCGTTCCTTCTCACGGCTGCCTTCGCGTCACTTTGCAAAACCCCGTTACGCTACGTTGGTCTGGAGAACCGAATCCTGCCAAAGATGATTCTCGAACAAATCGATCTGAGCACTCTTTTTCATCGTTTGTCGACAGAACACTCGGCCACTTCGCCGGTCGAATCCCGGGACTTGCAAACCGCGCTGCAACCGCTTGTCGAATTGTCGCCCCACCGATCTACCGCCGACTTCGCTGAATGCCTCCAAATCTGCGAGCAGGCTTTGCTCCAAGCCTGGGAACCAGCAGCCTGGATGGAGTCGAAAGAGAAGCAGGTCCTAAAGCTCACTCCCCTGATTGAGCTTCACTTGGTGACCGAAGACGCGGCGTTGTTTGACGCGGCAAAATTGGCCGAGACAACGGGAACTAACAACTGTGATTCGATCTACTTCGATCCCTTCGCCCCAGAAGTAAGCCCGGAATTTTGGCAGTCGAGCGTGTACAAAAAAATGCTGGGTATGCTCAAACCGGAAGGTTCCATCACCAGCTACTGCGTCAAAGGAGTCGTCCAGCGGGAGATGCGCGATGTCGGCCTGAATGTCTCCAAAGTTCCGGGACCTACAGGCGGCAAACGCGAAGTACTGCTGGCAACGTCCTAGGTACCAGCCTCTGCATCCGACTCGTAGATCTCGATTGCTCGATGGCCGTGAACGACACCTGGTCGTCCGCGAAAAGCACCCACTCCCTCCACTTCGACCTCGACTCCCCGTTCCACCGGAATCTCAGTTGCGATGATGTCGCCGACCTTGAGGTCTCGAAGTTCTTCGAGCGATATCGTGGATTTCACCAAATTGGCCACGATGTGCATCTCCTTATTCTGCAGCTCTAGATCTTCTGCGGCCACAGATTCGGGCTTCTCCGGCCGACACCCTGAGTAAAAGTGATTGAGAAGTCTAGCGGAGTGCGGCTCGATCAACGCCAGCGGTATCGCCAAAAAGAAGCTTTCCTCGTCGGGCGAGTCTTCGTGGGAGCCGGTCTGGCTGTTCCGCAAAGTGGTCTTTTCGATGAGTTTAGCGCGGAACCGACACCACAAAAAAGACTCCGATAAAACCTCTTCGCTTCGGAATCCCTGGGCCGATTCCAAAGCAAGCGATTGCTGAGCAAGCCGGCTCCACATCCGGCTGAGTTGTTCGGAAAAATCTCTTACCATCTGCTCCAGAACAGCGCGTTCCAAATCGGTCAGCGGCCGTTCGGCAGTTACGGAGTTGCAAGTCGTTGGACTGCCTGCCTTCGTTCCCAAGAGTCGGTTCACCAAGTCGTAGGCAAGTCCGTTGGTAAACCCGAACGCAACTCGACGTAGACCATCGTCACTAGATGCACCGAACCAAACAGCCGACCTCTTCAAAGTCGGCGTGACCTGATCGACCGTCGCAAAGTCGAGACCGTCCGTCGCCAAAATCATGCGGTCGCCGACACTGGCATTCCACTTCGGTAAGGTGTCGTTGCAGACCTGTTCTAGAGCATTCTTCAATGCTTCGAGGTGGGGCTCACTCAATAGTGGTGAACTCATGCAGTTCGACTCCGTTCCGTGTTTAGCCGCCAATCAAGAGAGTGACCGGGAGAGGCTTCTCCGGTCCCTTTCCTCCGCACTCTACCTGATATGCCCGTTTCCCCGCACGACGTATTTGTAAGTCGTCAATTCACGCAGCCCACAGGGGCCTCTAGCGTGAAACTTATCAGTGCTAATACCGATTTCGGCTCCCAGGCCAAATTCCCCGCCGTCGTTGAAACGTGTGCTGGCATTAACGATTACCGCCGCCGAATCGACTCCGGCCACGAACTGCTGGGTCACCCCAATGTCTGACGCAACGATAGCATCCGTGTGCCCCGATCCATAGGCGTTAATATGCTCGATCGCTTGCCCAACGGAATCTACCGCTTTGACGCTGATGATCGGCCCAAGATACTCTTCCCCCCAATCCGACTCGGCGGCCTTTTTCGCGGCTGGAAATCGCTCGCAAATCCAATCGTCCCCTCGCAGTTCGATACCTCGGTCATCCAGCCGCTGCAAAACACCCGACAGCAAATCGCCGGAAACTCCGCGGTGCACCAAAAGACTTTCGCAGGCATTGCAGACGCCCATCCGCTGGCATTTTGAATTTTCAACGATCGCAACTGCCATTTCGCAGGCAGCCGACGCATCCACGTAGACATGACAATTCCCGTCAAAGTGCTTGATCACGGGCATGCGTGCTTCGGCACTAACGCGTTCAATCAATCCACGACCACCACGGGGAATGGCGACATCAATTGCATCATCCATTTGCAAAAAGTGCCCTACCGCTTCTCGGTCAATCGTCTCCACGAGTTGCACAGCATGACTCGGTAAACCAATGTCACCCGCCACACTTTGTAAACAAGCGACAATCGCCGCAGAAGATTCCCTTGCCTCTTTCCCACCGCGGAGCACCACTGCGTTGCCACTCTTCACGCAAATCGCGGCCGCATCCGCGGTGACGTTGGGTCGGGATTCGTAGATGAAGAAGACGGTACCCAGCGGTACGCGGACTTTATGAATATCGAGCCCGCTTGGACGACGCCCGCCTGATATCAACTCTCCTACCGGGTCAGGCAACGCGGCGATTTCACGCAACGCGTTCGCGATTCCGTCCAAACGCTCCTCGGTCAATACCAGTCGATCTGTCTGAGCGTCAGTCAGACCAAAGGAAGGACCGGCCGCAACGTCAACTGCGTTGGCCTTCAAAATCGAAGCGGAGCATTCTAGCAGACGTCCGGCACTCGCATCCAACCATTGGTTCTTTAGCAGCGTCGAACAAACCGCGAGTGCACGGGATGCGCCCTGCGCCTGATCGGCAACTTGTCTGCAGTAAGCCCCTAAGTCCTGCCGCTCGACTAATTCATTTTCCACACTCACAGGTCCGCCACCAATGTCACGAGGATCCGACACATCTTCAAGTCTATTCCAGCCCACGCATGGCAGAGTACCAAATGAGTGGGTTAGCGCACAACGCGTCCCATTGTTGAATGAGCCACTGCCACCACGCAGTTTTCTTAGCTCATAAGATCTGGCGAGAGATGAAGCGAACGGTCTGACGACGAATTGCGAGTCAGACTGTAGAGTAAATTTCGCGCCGAGACAGCGGCCTGGAATGTTGTCGCTGCTCCATACTCGGCGGATCGTGGCAATGCCAAACCGAACTCTAAGGCACGATCCAACGCGGCGAAGTGGGAGACTCGCGGGATCTTAAGAGATTCGCATCCTACTAACGTTTGGCCTCGGCCCCGAATCTTTCCGGATTGCAGATCGCAATGAGCTTTCGTGAATTCCACGCCTGCCTTGGCCGAAATGACTTTCGTGCTCTCTGAAACGTGGTAGGCAATACTTAGTATTGGCTCACTTCGACATTTCGATTCACCACCTGAAAGGGTAGATTTGCCTTGCTGTGCGGTTGTTCCAAACACGAACTCAAGCCGACTCTCCAAACTCTGCTCCCCGTACTCCACAAACACGGGACACTTGCACTGGATTGGCTCAGTACCGAAAAGGTTCGCAGCCAGTACCAAACCCGCTGCGTGTGACCGAACGAACTGCGTTCTATCCCAACCATTGCCGGCCGCAACTTCAGATCGAGAGCCAGGGTTGGCCGGAACACGCAGAGTCATTTCCAGTCGTTGCACGTCCCCGAGCGACGAACGCGTCGCCTTCGATTCTTGTGCCTGCAGTTCGGCCAGTGCACTTTGGAACCGAGGTAGATAAGAAGTACCGCTACCTGCCGCCCAAAAACTGCAGCCGCTTTCCGCCGCGGCCTGGATGGAAAACAGATCGCGTAGTCCTAAGCTCGCGATGTCATCGAGATAGCAACCAATGCCGCGATTCAAACACTCCAAGACGCCTGGCAGAGAAGCGGACAAATCTCCGGAGAACAAAACGAAATCAGGTTTCGCGGCCCATAACGGTTGTAGACAGCTCGGCGCCAAGCGTTTGCTTCCCACCGGCAATCCAATGACGACTTCAGATCCGTCGATCCGATCTCCAGCTCGGCTTCGCAAGCCACGTACTGACTGCTGGATTCGATGCCGTTGGAAGTCCGCCAGAGCTACCAATTTCGCCCCACTTTCGACCGTGTGAGCAGCCAATTGGGTGCCCCGTCGGTCACAACCAAACAGTGCTACGCGAGCCTCCAGAGGTTTCTGTGTTTTGGGTAGAGCGGATGCAAGAATCAGCGAAGAACCGCGAATAAATCCACGGCGGTTGGCGCCTTTAGGCATGTCTTCCTGTGAATCGCGATTCAGCATTTAAGAACACCAAGAGAAGAGCAATGAACTTTGGCCAATGAACTTTGGCCAATAAACTTTGGCTATAGGCAACCGGTCCAATCATCTGATGCTCCCATTATGTCAGATAGCAGAGACCGCTAATGAGCTCGCGAAGAAATTTGCTGCAAATTTAAGGGTTTGGCGAGCAAAAGCGGCGGGCCGAAAAATCGCGTATAGAGCTGAAGGATTGCGGAGCGAGGATGCTCCGCGAAGGAAAAGTAAACGATTCAGCTGTTGACGAATCAACTCGATACGCGTGAAAGGGGGCGGGGGGTTGCAGTCTGAAAAATGTACTGAGTTCAAAAAAGTTGGGGTGTAAGACTCTATCGACCGATGCCACCTAACCTGAAAATCAAAGCCAATGGCTCACCTGCAAGCAAACTAATTGCGAAGCAAATGAGCTCGCAATCTCTATCACACTCTCGGAATGCTTACTTTGTTAGCTTGGCCGCGTACCAAGTAAGCCGACGAGTAGGTTGCGGAGATCGTTTTCGATTAGGCAAACTGGAGCATCCAGCGGGCTAACTGCTTCCCCACCGGAGTACTAGAACCGACCGACAAAGGCACTACGAGCGTCCTCAGCCGTCAACAACTGCGCTCATACTACCCTTAAACGACGTTATTGCAAGCCGATTTCGCCGCGACGGTGCGCTGAGCCAGCAATTTGCTTACTCGGCACCGAGTGCGAACTGGAGTACGAGTGGCCAGCGTGCTAGTTTCCTTAGCTTAGCGAACGTCCCCGGCGGACGGTGTCTGAGCAGTCCGGCTAGCCGCTGAATCCGCCCGGGCTCGTTTTACCAGTCGCCCCTCGGGATTCCAGACGGACCACTGCTCGACTTTGATGCCGGAGGCGAAATTACCGGTGGCTTCACGCATGCCGTTCTCGTGCCACCAATCCCAGCGACCATCTTCTTTGTCGCTCTCGTACTGGCCGACGGTTTTTTGCTGGCCGTTGGGATACCACCAAACAAAGACTCCGGTTCGCTTGCCCTTCTCGTATTGGCCCTCTGATTCACGCTGGCCATTGGGAAAGAAGGTCACGGCCCGACCATGGCGAACCTTCGCAAATTTCTCCGTAGGCAGGTAAGTCACTTCACTTTCCTCCCAACTGTGCGAAGTGACATTGAAGGGCGTTGCAACCAAGAACCAGTCTTCCGACTTGAGGACTTTCTTCGCTGCCTGCTCGCGTTTTTTTGAGGATCCGTTGGAGGCGGGATAGTACTGCGCAACGCGTTGTAACATCCTGCCGTTTTCGAACTCGATATCCTCGGGCGAACGACCGGCAGCAGTGATGACTCGAGACGGGCCATCCGCCAAGTCATTCTTGTACTGGATCGACACCACCACTTCGTTCTTAGCGTTGAACAGAGTTGATGGACCGTTACGTTTGCCCGTCTTGAATGACCAAACAAAGACAAGCTTGCCAGTGGAGTCCGAGCAACTCCAGTCGCCGGCGAGCTTCCCGCCAGCGAAAGCCGCCTTGGAAGTGAAGGGAGCCTTAAAGCCCTGGAGCGATTGGCGGGTGAGACCTTCGACATCCTTGGCACTGATCTCGCGAGTCCATTCGCCGATTCGCTCCCCCATGTTGTAGCGGCCAGAAACAACCACTTGGCCAGCTTCGTTGTAACGCACGTAGGTCCCGTGATTAACGAAGTCGCCATCGGCAGTCTCCGACACCCAGCGTTCGACGTTGACGCGGCCATTGGAAAATCGCTGTTGAACTAATTCCGCTTCGCCGGCTGAACCCGCTCGCTTCTCAGCATTCCCCAACTTCTTGGCCGCAGCTCCAGTGCGATTGAGCAACCTCTGAATCTCAGCCACTTTTGGCGATTCAGGCAAGCCCGTAGTTTCGCCTGGCAGCAATATCGACTTCACTTGCGACTCTGGCGTCTCGGAACCGCTGAGCTGCAATCCCTCGCTGCGTTCCTGCGCGGCAATCGGCGTCAGGCTTACAGAAACGCAGGCTAGCAGCGTGCAATTCAAGACGAACGGAGCTCGACAACGAAGCCAGTCCTGCAGGCGGGATCTCGCCCCTAACCTCAGAGAATCTGGGGAGAAGTCTCGTTTGACCAGGGTTCCGGGGGTTGTCTTCCGACGTAGCATGCTGCAATTCCTTTCATCAACGGGCGTGGCCTCTGATTGATGATCGGCAATCGCTGCGCCGATTGTTCCGTAAATTCCTGTCGTGCGGGTCAGTCAAGATGCGCAAAGTTTAACGCGCAAAAGACTACGCAAACTACAGCGTCCCCCCTCACAGTGAACCCAAGGCTGCATTATTCCGAGGTGGAGCAGAGAAGGAGCAGACAACTTCGCTTGAGCTTGGGACATACCGACTAGAGTCGGCCCCAGTCGCTTTGCCGCTGAAGTGTCCCACTTTGCCGCCCCGATTTGATGCGGGCGATATGTGGCAACACCAGTGCTCTGTCCACAAGTTGGCTCAGTTCCTCGGGGTCGACTGGAGCTTGAATACTGAACACACCGCCCTGCTTGGACAGCTCGTCCGCCCAGCCTTGCGCAGTCGTCGGGACAACAAAGACAATTGGAATGTCTCGCGCGCTCTCGATGGACCGAATCCGCTCCGCCAATTTGCACCCGGAACTGAGTTCATCGATCGAAAGCGTCACCACGTCGAAAGGCTCGCTCGCGAGCGCATCGAGCGCGAGCGCGGCGGTCCGCGCCATCACAGCCCTATAGCCTTCCATATCAAGCGTGGCTGCAAGGGCCGTCAAAGAAAGCGGATCCGAATCCACCAAAAGCACCGATGCCTTCCGATCCGCTCGGAGCAGACGCTTGGGCGCTTCTTGTTCTGATCCGTTGGATACGCTGGATAGGTCTTGCGAATTCTTATCGTCGTTTCTCAAAGCAAATCTCCTGCGCCCCGGCCGTTGTACACATCTCTAAACTCAGTGCTCTCCGCACAGATTCTGCATGAAGCGGCCTAGATTTGGTAATTGGCTTCTGGCGTCATATCATCCGGCACGCCACCACGCACTTTCAAATTCGGCTTTTCTAAGACCACCGTCGTGTGCGGGACAACACTGCTCGTGATCCAAACACTGGACCCAATCACACCATCGTGGCCGATCACGGTTTTGCCGCCGAGAATCGTCGCGTTGGCGTAAATCACCACGCGGTCTTCGATAGTCGGATGGCGTTTCTGTCCGCGGATAAGATGCCCTTCGGCGTCCGTTGGAAAACTCAACGCGCCGAGCGTTACACCCTGATAAATCTTGACATGAGCACCGATCTCGCAGGTTTCACCAATCACAACCCCCGTGCCGTGATCGATAAAGAAATACTGCCCAATCGTTGCACCCGGATGAATATCAATTCCCGTTTCCTTGTGCGCCCACTCGGTCATCATCCGAGGGATAAACGGAACGCCCAAGCGGAGCAGCTCATTGGCAATGCGGTATACCGTAATCGCTTCGAGTCCAGGGTAGCAGAAGATGATTTCATCGCGACTGATGACCGCTGGATCTCCGTCGAACGCCGCGTCGACGTCAGTTGCCAGTGCGGAACGCAGACGCGGAATCTGCTCCATGAACTTGATCGCGATGGCTTGTCCCTTCGCCTCATAGTCCACCTGGTTTTCGCAATCAGACCCTGAGTTCCGAAGTCGATCGTCGTGCTGCAGAGCGCGCCCAATCTGGGTCGTAAGCTTGTCATGCAGGCCATCAATCAGGTTTCCAACGTGGTATGTCACGTTGCCGATATGCAAGCCTTCTCGGCGACGAAAACCCGGATATAGAATGTCTTTGAGGTCGTCCAGCACAGAGACCACCACCTCGTACTTTGGCAGCGGACAGTGCCCAAGGTGGTTGATTTGATCGTCTTCGGTGTACGTCGCAACAATGGCGGAGGTTAAATCCGGCAGTTGTTCTTTGAGTCGAAAGTCAGAGGCCATCTCAATTGTCTCCACACCGGTCGCATTCGGTCATTAGGCCGGAAGTTCCGCACCATCAGGCTTCAAAGTGCAGCCGCGTTAGTCCACCGCGGGTGCCTAGCTTTTCTCGCACCGTTCCTAGCATCAAGCGAGACACTTCGGCGGACTTAAAAGCTCGCGTGACTCCACCAAGCGGAGCCGACAGCAGTCATCCCTGTTATCCATCGGAAGACGAGAAGCGTCGCAACTACTGGAACCCAAGGAGTCACTTCAGGCCGCCCAGTTTACCGAGTCGCACAAGACGACCCTATGCGGCGAAGTGCCTATTGCTGGTGAAGGGACAAAAATTGATGCCCTAGATTGATGCCCTAAATCGCTGACCTAAATAACGGGTCTCGTTAAGCATGCGTTTCGCCCCAGGAGAAAACGAGTTGGGCTGGAAGCCTCTTGAGTCAATTCGAAAAGCATGACTCTCCATGATCGTGCGGATACCGAATGCGACTATTTGTCACGCGATGCCAGCAACGAAAACTCGTAGGGTGGTCTTAACAAGATCGGTTAATAGGGCGATACTACCCCTGGAATATCGTTTGGACACGGAATTCAGGTTGATCTTCCAAACTGTCGCAGGATAGACAGCTTCTTGGCCGATGAAAGGCCTCCAAGCCCCTTCTGTGCGTCAGGGAGGTTGTCCCTTTTGGGTTTCACGCGAAGGTCGAATCGTACGCTATGAATCGCTTTCTTTTCCCGCGCTGGGTCAATAAGTTTCTAGGTCTGCTTGCCATTTTCGCTTTGGGCGGTGGTGGCTATGCGGGGGCCATGTTTCTTGGAGCTACCGATGATGTGACTCTGAATCCTGGCTATCAACCTGAGCAGCCAGTTCCATTCAGTCACAAGATTCACGCTGGCGAATTGAAGATGGATTGTCGGTACTGTCATGTCGGAGTCGACAAGGCGGCGCACTCTTCGATCCCGCCGACTGCGACCTGCATTAATTGCCATAGTCCGATTGGTCCCGAGGGTGCCCCGGCTCTTTCTGCGGTGCATCCTGCGAGTGAAAAGCTTCGTGCCGTCCACGAGAGTTGGGAATCGGGTGCATCGATTCCGTGGGTCCGCATCCACCGGCTTCCGGATTATGTGTACTTCAATCACGCTGCCCACGTAACGCGTGGTGTGAGTTGTGTTACTTGCCACGGTCGAATCGACACGATGGACAAGGTCTACCAAGCGAAAGAGCTATCGATGGCTTGGTGCATTGAGTGTCACAACAATCCTGCTGAGAATATCCGCCCAGTCGAGTTGGTAACAAAGCTTGATTGGGAGCCCGCTGAGGGCGAAGGAACGAAGGAAGAAATCGGTCAAAAGTTGATCGACGAGAAGGGGATTCACCCGAAGGCGAACTGTGCTGTTTGCCATCGTTAGGCTTCCTTAGGCACTTTTTTTCTTGAATGCGTCCAGTCCGGTGGCCGATCCGGCGAAATCGTCCCGTAAAGAACCACGGAACTTAGGCAGATCATCATAATGAAGTCTGATCAGTTACCTGTCCTTCCGGCTGCAGGTCCCACTCAAAGCGAAACGGCCACAACTGCGGATGCGGGTTATTGGAGAAGCGTCAATCAGCTAACGGAGTCGGCTGAATTTGAGGAGCACTTGCAGAGGGAGTTCCCGCAAGCTGCTTCGGAGTTCCCTGAAGGCGTTTCGCGTCGTCGTTGGTTGAAGTTGATGGGAGCTTCTTTGGCGCTGAGCGGAGCCGCCGGTTGCCGCTACGGCCCGAACGAAATCGCCTCCTTGGTGGTGCGTCCCGAAAATACGATTCCCGGCGTTCCGAAGCGGTATGCTTCTAGCTTCGAACTTGCCGGGCGTGCTGTCCACTTGATGATTACGAACGTCGATGGACGTCCAATCAAGGCCGAGGGCAATGCGAATCATCCGTTGATGAAGCTGTCGGAGCCGAATAATCTATCGGGTGGCAAAGAGCGTTTCGCAAGTGCAGGAACGGACGTTTTTTCCCAAGGCTGCGTGCTTGGCTTGTACGATCCAGACCGGACGAGCAGCGTTTACAGCAAGGGTGACAGTGAATTGGCCGAATCGTCGTGGGACGATTTTGGTGCATACATCAATGGGCGAAAAGAGGCTCTAGCTCAGGTTGGAGGCGAAGGCCTGGCTGTCGTACTGTCCCCTTCTCTTTCACCAACGGTGAACCGATTAGTCGCCGAAGTTGCAAAGGCGTTCCCGAAAGCGACTTTTGTTTCCCACTCCGCCATAGACACTAGTGCTCAAAGCCGAGCCTGCGCAGAAGCGGCCGGGGATGCGGCTGAACTGCTGTATGATTTGTCTGCGGCGCATGTCATTTGCTGCTTGGATGCCGATTTGCTGGGCAATGACCCCAACTCGGTTCTTTACTCGCGGCAGTTTTCGAAGGGTCGCAAGCCTGATCCGGCTGAAATGAACCGACTTTACTCCGTTGAGTCGCGATATTCAGTGACGGGCGGCGCAGCTGATTCGCGTTTCGCTTTGAAGAGTTCGCAGATCGGTGCGTTCGTTGCGAAGCTTGAAAAGCGAGTCGGCGAGTTGCTCGAAGGCGGGCAGGCGGCAGTTGGGAGCGAAGAGCCAGCTTTTGATAAAATCGAACCTGCGGAGCAGCTAACTCGAGTCGTCGAAGCGATGGCTGAGGACTTGGTCGCTCACAAGGGGCATAGTCTGGTTGCGGTCGGGGCTCATCAGCCGTTCGAAGTGCAGATGGCAGCACTCCGCTTGAATAAGACTCTCGGGAATTTCGGTGCGACTCTGAATTTGATGCCTAGCCGCAGTGCGGTCGAGGGCGTTGAGCCGGTTGGACTCGATGTCTTGACGGAGAAGTTGGCTGACGGCTCGGTGACCGATGCGTGGATCCTCGGAGACAACCCCGTTTACTCGGTTCCCGGGAACATGGAGATCGGCTCGGCACTTGAGAAGCTCGGCAATGTCGTCTACTTCTCTGAGTTCCTAGATGAAACCGCGGCGGTGAGCAGTTGGGTGCTTCCGTTGGCACATCCTTTGGAGTGCTGGGGCGATGTTCGAGGCGTGGATGGCAGTTATGGCGTTGGCCAGCCTCAAATCCTTCCGCTGCTCGGTGGGAAGAGCACAATTGAGATTTTGGCGATGATCCTCGGGCAGGAGCCAGCCGGGGAAAGCTTGGTCATGGAGACTGCGAAGTCGATGGCTGGCGGCGCGATTAATTCCCGGAAGTGGCGGGAAACGCTGCACGTAGGTTTTATGGAAGGGGTTTCGGCCGAGCCTTTGACTGTAGGGAGCGTCGAGTCACCGTTGCCAATCGGTGAGCTGACACCAGGCGAGTTCGGTGGCAATGAAGTTGAAGTTGTCGTGGCGACTAGCGACACGCTTTACGACGGCCGCTTCGCAAAGAACGTCTGGATGCAGGAATTGCCTCAGGCGATGACCAAGTTGGTTTGGGATAATGCGGCAATCGTCAGCCCAAAGACGGCAGAGAAGCTGGGACTGTCGCAGAGTCAGCGTAGCACGACCGAGAGGTTGGTTCTTACGATCGACGAGCGTCGCGTTGAGCTGCCAGTTTTCATCATGCCCGGCCAAGCGATGGGATCGATTACGGTTCATATGGGTTATGGTCGCGTCTGCCGCGATGAGGCGGTGAGCAGCGATGACGAAACGACTGTAGGGACGAACGTCGCTCCACTGAGACCTGCGAACAATTCGCAAATCATTACCGGTGTCAAAGCTCTCGGAAACTCGAAGCTTTACAAGCTCGCCACGACTCAAGACCACTTTGCAATCGATCCAGGCGGATTGGAAGTGACCAAAGAGCGAGCCGCCATTCTGGCTCGCGAGGGGACGGTTAAGCAAATCACCGAAGGTGGTCACGACTACGTTGAGCATCTTGGTACGCACCACCCCGAGCTGGAGTCACTCTGGGACGAGCCGATGGTTGCGTTCGAGAACGATGACACGGTTCCATACCAGTGGGGCATGACCATTGACTTGAACAAATGCACCGGGTGCAACTCGTGCGTTGTTGCGTGCCAGGCAGAGAACAATATTCCAGTTGTCGGTAAAGAGCAGGTTAGCCGCGGCCGAGAAATGCATTGGATCCGTGTCGATCGCTATTTCCGAGGTGACGTAGAGACTCCGAAGATTGTGAATCAACCGTTGGCATGCGTGCATTGCGAAACGGCACCTTGTGAACAAGTGTGTCCAGTCGCCGCGACGGTTCATACAGAAGAGGGCATCAACGCGATGGCCTACAACCGTTGCATCGGTACTCGGTACTGTGCCAACAATTGCCCGTACAAGGTCCGGCGATTCAACTATTTCAACTACAACACAGAGTACGGATATTTCTACGGCTGGCAACAAAAGGGCAAGCTGGAAGAAGCGAGTCGGAAACTCCAGCAGCTCGTTTTGAATCCCGAAGTGACTGTTCGCGGTCGCGGAGTGATGGAGAAATGCACCTACTGCATCCAGCGAATCCAAAACGGCAAGGTTCAAGTCCGAGCCGAGGGTCGGCGCCTTGAAGATGGCGAAGTCAGGACGGCGTGCCAGGAAGCATGCCCAACTCAGGCCATTGTGTTCGGTGATTTGAAAGATCCGAATAGCGAAGTCTCAAAGCTACAGAAGACGCCGCGTGCTTATGCAATGCTCGCCGAGTTGAATGTTAAGCCAAGAACGCTGTATTTGGCACGAGTTCGAAACACGCACCCGAGATTGATGACGGAAGATCAGTTGAAGGATCCGCACGAGGGCCACGGAAGTCACGGTGAGACGCATTCGGAAGGTGGCCACGCAGGCGAAGCGGAACACTCCGAAGAGAGCCACGAAGAAGCGGCGCATTAGAAGACAGAACGATGTGAACTCTTCTTCGGAGTGCCCAACCAATTGGTGTTAGCTCCGAAAGATGAAATCACAAGTTACGACACACTGATTCACAGAGATACAAGCGATTCTTGTTCGAGGTCGAGATAGATCGAAACTCGGGCAAGCGGTCCTTTTTGAAAACTTAAGACAGAGACTGGCAAGCTCATGGCAAGTGTAGCCGTAAACGAAGTCGATAATACCTACGATACCCCTGGTCGTCGCACACCATTGGTAACCGGCGAGCAGACGTACTCGACGATTACTCATATGGTCTCTCGGATCAGTGAAGAATCCCAGCCGATGATCTGGTGGATCACGATGGGTATCTCGGTACCGCTGCTGATGATGTTTGGTGGCCTGATCGGCTACTTGCTCCTTACAGGTGTAGGTGTCTGGGGGAATATGTCGCCAGTCTTCTGGGGCTGGCCGATCGTAAACTTCGTTTTCTGGGTTGGTATCGGTCACGCGGGAACGCTGATTTCCGCGATCCTGTTTTTATTCCGCCAAAACTGGCGTACGAGTATTAACCGAGCTGCAGAAGCGATGACCATCTTCGCAGTTGTCTGTGCTGGGACTTTCCCAGGGATCCACGTCGGTCGCGCTTGGTTAGCATTCTGGTTAGCACCGTATCCGAGCTTGAATTTGTGGATGTGGCCTCAATTCAGAAGTCCACTTCTGTGGGATGTTTTCGCGGTCGGTACCTACGCCTCGGTATCGTTGATCTTCTGGTACATGGGGATGATTCCCGATTTGGCCACGTTCCGCGATCGATCCAAGAACAAATGGCGACGCATGATTTATGGCTTCCTCTGCCTAGGCTGGAGTGGTTCTTCACGGCATTGGATGCGGTACGAAAAGGCTTATGCCATTCTCGCCGCTTTGGCGACGCCGCTAGTACTCTCCGTGCACACGGTAGTTAGCTTTGACTTTGCTGTGTCGCAGTTGCCGGGTTGGCACACGACGATATTCCCACCTTACTTCGTTGCAGGGGCGATTTTCTCTGGCTTTGGGATGGTGTTAACGCTGCTTATACCAGTGCGTGCCATTTACGGGCTGAAGAATGTCATCACGCCACGTCACTTGGACAATATGTGCAAGATCATCCTCGCAACCGGTTCGATGGTCGGCTTGGCCTATACGACTGAGTTTTTCATGGCCTGGTACAGTCAAAACAAGTACGAATACGACACATTTGTCTTCCGAGCCTTCGGGCCGTATTGGTGGGCCTACTGGATCATGTTCTCGTGCAACGTGATTTCGCCCCAACTGTTTTGGTTCAAGGTGTTTCGCAAGAACACGACTTTGATGTGGATCGTGACGATCTTCGTCAACATTGGCATGTGGTTTGAACGTTTCGTAATCACAGTCACCTCGCTTGCTCGCGACTTCTTGCCTTCAAGTTGGGGATACTTCTCACCGACTTGGGTGGACATTGGGATGCTCGTGGGTTCCTTTGGATTATTTTTCACGCTATTCGGTTTGTTCTGCCGTTATCTCCCGATCGTCGCCATTAGCGAGGTCAAAGGAGTCATGAGCCAGCACGCTCATGCAGAACACAACCACGGCCACTAGCACTTAAGTCGTTGAGTTTAGCCGACTTTCGTTTTTCAAATCATAAGTAACTTCAAGTAAGACTTCTCAGGTTTTCCATGAGCGATCCTAAGCCCAAGAAGACGCCTGCCGAACCAAAATCATTTGGTTGGATGGCAGAGTACGAAGACGAAAACAAGCTGCTGGATGCTTGCCGCAAAGTTCGTGATTCGGGCTACTCCCGGACCGATGCATTTACACCATTCCCAGTGCACGGAATTGATGAAGCGCTGGGTATTAAGCCGACGGTGCTCCCATGGTTTTCGTTCTGTGCTGGTATTACGGGTACGTCAATCGCCCTGTTGATGCAGATCTACATGAATGCGATTGATTATCCGTACATCATCTCGGGTAAGCCCTATATCAGTTTGCCGGCCTTCATTCCGGTAGCATTTGAACTGACCGTTTTGTTTGCTGCGTTCACAACGGTGTTCGCAATGCTGGGATTGAATGGGCTGCCAAGATTTAGCAATCCCGTTTTTACAAATCCGAAGTTTGACCGAGCGACTGACGATCGTTTCTTCCTTTGGATTGACTCACGCGACAAGTATTTCAACTCGGATAAGGTTCGCAGTCTACTTGGCGAAACCGGCGCACTCGAAGTTGAAGAGGTGAAGGAGGACGACAGTCCCTCTGAGGTTCCTAAGAAGTTGATCATTGCCATTCTTACTGGGATTGCCGCGTCGCTGATTCCTGGCGCGATCATCCTCAACATGCGAAATTCCAAGAGCAGTCAGTCTCGATTCCAAGTCTTCTTTGACATGGATTTCCAGCCAAAGCGAAAGACTCAGACGGCAACTACTATTTTTGCGGACGGTCGCGTTCAACAACCACCAGTGCCCGGGACCGTTGCCTTTGGCGATCTCGACGCGGGCGATTCCTACTACCTCGGCTATGATCCGGACAAGGTCGCCAGTGCTTTGAACACGGACACTCGTTTCGTCAGCTTCCAAGAGGAAGAGGGAGCGGAGCCGGCCGCCGAGGGTGACACTTCTACTGATGCAGCAGCTCCGGCTGGGGACATCAACCTACCTTGGTTGGAAGAATTTCCCGAGGGAACGATTTCCGACGGAGCTTATGAGCTCGGCAAGCAAAAGTTTGAACAAAATTGCTCTGTGTGTCACGGGTACGCAGGCTACGGTGACGGACTAGTCTCGCAACGTGCAGCCAATTTGGCTCAAGGCTACTGGGTTTTGCCTACAAGTCTCCATGAGCAACGGATACAAGATCAAGCGATTGGCCGGATCTATTACACGATCACAAACGGCAAAGGAAAAATGGGGGGCTATGGAGCCACCTTAACTCCTGAAGAGCGTTGGGCAGTTGTTCTGTATGTCAGAGCCCTACAGCGAAGTCAAAACGCCAAGACTTCAGATGTCCCCGAAGGAGTCGATGTAACACCGGCTTCGGTGGAGGACATCTCGACCTCGGAGGCGTCGCAGACAACGCCTGAGGCCGAAGCGGGGGATGGCGATCAGCCTGACGAACCGGCCGCTAATTAAGACGGATGATGAAAGAAAGAGCCGCTGATTCGTGTTTACCGAAACAGCACTCTTTAAGTCTCAATACTGAAATATCAAGCTCCAAAGAGCACTAGGTAAGTTTGATGGCAGCGAATATCCCAAACGACAACATTACACTTCCCGCCAGTTGGCGCGGTATGGCTCCCATACTGTTAGCCATCGGCAGTGTCTGCATCATGCTCAGCATCGGACTCTGCTTTTTCGCAAGTGGTAATGGCGAAGAGTCCATTGGCTGGGAGGTGTTCTGCCACTCTTACTTGGCAAATTACTGTTACTGCCTGAGCATTTGCCTGGGCGCATTGTTCTTCGTCATGGTGCAACACCTTGTTCGAGCCGGTTGGAGCGCTTCGATTCGCAGGATCGCCGAGTTATTGGCGTTTACCATTCCATGGTGGGCTCTCTTGTTCTCGCCGGTATTGGTAATGGTCATTTTCTCAGACACTCCTTATCTGTATCCCTGGAACATCGGAGCTGGCAAGGGCTTGTCAGCAATCGTCGAGAACAAACTTCAGTTCCTGAATCCACTGTGGTTCACGATTCGCGTTGCGGTTTACTTTGGTGTCTGGATTATCGCCGCTCGCTACTTCTTCTCGTGGAGTCGGAAACAAGACGAATCGGGGGATTCCGAGATCACTCTCAAACTTCAGAAATGGGCTGGCCCGTTCATCATACTGTTCGCGCTTTCAGTGAACTTCGGCGCTTTTGACATCATGATGTCTACGGACCCTGCTTGGTTCAGCACGATCTACGGCGTGTACCTATTTGCCGCCAGCATGCTGAGTTTCTTTGCGACCATCATTCTGAGTTGCTTCTTACTGCAACGCAGCGGTCGGATTGAGAAGTTTGTCAACTTAGAGCATTTCCAAGACATGTCGAAGTTTCAATTCGGGTTCATTGTCTTCTGGGGCTACATCGCTTTTTCCCAATTCCTGCTGTACTGGTACGGCAATATCCCCGAGGAAACGACGTGGTACAAGCATCGAATGGAACATGGTTGGCAGTGGATTGGTTTGCTGCTGATTGTCTTCCACTTCGCAATTCCGTTCTTGGGGACCATGTCGCGTCACATCCGGCGTAATAAGGCTCTGATGGCTTTCTGGGCAGCGTTCATTCTTTGTGTTCACTGGCTAGATATGATGTTTCTCATCATGCCTACAGAAACAATTCCAGTGAGCGCGATGCTGATCGTGGGACATTTGGTCTGCTGGGCCGGAATGGTCAGTGTCTTCGTTGGCCTGTTTCTGATGCGAGTCGGTGAGACCCCAATTGTTGCAGTCAAAGACCCATGGCTACCCGACTCGTTGTCCTATCAAGTGGGGCCCTGATCGCTCTCGACCTGCTTGGTTAGAGAGTGTTCGGTTTTGCGGAAGTGAACCAAACCAGATATTCAAGTTCTGAGATTTGAAGACACAGCTGAATTATGGCTAATAAAAATCGATACGACGACTTAGCGACTGGAACCATTGCTTATGCGACGCTTCTCAGTTGCATCTTGCTGGTCATTACCATCCTCTCAATCCGAGCTCTTTGCTGTGCTTGGGTGGAGAGCGAAGAGGCTCGCAAGACCTTAAACGCACATTATTACTCGTCAGATGAAGAAATTAGTGAACAGAAGGCCGTGCTAGCCGGTTACACAAAAGAGATCGTCCAGGTGACAGACTCGACCGAGGAGAACGCCGATCCAATGGATGTGGAGAAATTACGCATCCCAATCGATAGAGCTAAGAGTCTCATAATAGAAGAACTCGGAGGCGATTCACCCTCCGCTTAAAAGGTATCGTTTTCAGCATGCGTTCGTCGAACTTTCAGTTTTTTGCACCTCAGTCAGTGATCTGCAGCGCAGTTTTTGCGTTGTTGTTTGCGTCGACGACGCACGGACAGTTGCTGAAGGAAAGCCTCCCGTCCAACGCGCGGGGAATCGATGTCGAAAACAAGGTAGGCGAGCGACTTCCATTGGATGCCATCTTTACCGATGAGCGTGGAAACAAGGTCGGTCTCGGCAAGTTTTTCAACAAGAACAAAACGATTGTCCTGACTCTAAACTACTCCGACTGCCCGGGACTCTGCATCGCTCAGCTAGACAACTTGGTGGAAACGCTACGGAAAGGTGGCTCGAAGGGACTCGGCGAGAACTTTGAGATCGTCACGATCAGCATTGATCCACGCGAAGATCATATGAAGGCGGCCGGGACCAAGGCAAAGTACACCGGCTTACTTCGAGATTCTAACGCGACAGATGGATGGCATTTCCTGGTTGGCAACCAAAAGGAAATTAGTCGGATCGCGGATGCAGTAGGCTTTCGGTACACCTACGACTCAGCGAACAAACGGTACAACCATCCAGCAGCGACGTTTTTTGTAAGCCCCAAGGGGCAGCTTTGCCGCTATTTGCTCTCACTGGGCGTCGAGCCCCAGCAATTTAACTTGGCAGTTCAGGAAGCCGGCGATGGCCTGCTTTCGATGTCCATCGCCGATTCGATTATCCAGTTTTGCTATTTGTACGATCCAAACGCAAATCGCTACACGGCGAGTGCCAGACGGATGATGGCTTTTGGAGCCGGAGCTTTCTCTATGCTTCTCATCGGTACGACCGCTCCGTTTTGGTTCCGCAGCCGAACGAAGCCGGCCACGGGAGATTTGGCCGAAGAAGCTGGGCAATCCAACTCAAACGACGATGACAAGTTCGAAGACAATCCTGAGTCAGCAGACTTAAGACGATAGACAGAGTCAAAGATGCTTAATAACTATTTACCAATGCTGTTAGCTGATAAGAATGAGACGTTCTGGTTTCCACCGAAGGCTTCGACCTTTGCGGAGGAAACCGACGCGCTCTTCATGTACATCATGTACATATCCATCTTCTTTTTCGTGCTCGTCGTTGGAATCATGGTTTGGTTCGCGATGCAGTACCGTCGACGCCCCGGCTACAAGGGTGATTCGTCGGCCCTGCATAACAACGCCCTGGAAATCACTTGGACGATTATTCCAACCTTGGTTGTGATCTGGATCTTTGCCCGTGGCGTTTATGGCTACATCGATATGATGCGCCCCCCTGCGGACACAATTGATATCAACGTGACGGCACGAAAGTGGGATTGGTCCTTTCAGTATCCGAACGGTGCGATCTCAGACACACTTCACGTCCCGAACAATCGAGCAATTCGACTTCGAATGCGCTCCGTAGACGTGCTTCACGCGTTCTACGTTCCTGCCTTCCGGGCTAAATCGGACGTGGTTCCAGGTCGGGTAACGACTATGTGGTTCCAACCGATCAAGGAAGGTGTGTACGACTTATTCTGCGCCGAGTACTGTGGCGACCAGCATAGTCAGATGATCAAGCAGCAAGGTGTATTCGTTCATTCACAGGACGAGTATCAAACTTGGTTAGCCGAAGCAGCCAAGCCGCCTACGCACCCGGTTGCTCATGGTTATTGGCTCTACGCTCGCCGGGGTTGCAAGTCGTGTCACTCTGTAGACGGGAAGAAGATCGTTGGTCCATCGTTTAAGGAAACGTATGGAGAAGACGTCGCGCTTTCGACGGGAGAGACGATCGTTTTCGACGAAAACTACGTTCGAGAGTCTATCCTAAACCCACAAGCCAAAGCTCGTTCGGGTTACGAGAATGCCTCTCAAATGCCTTCTTTCCAAGGACAACTGTCGGAAGAGGAACTAATGGCGTTGACGGCATTTATTCAGGCGATGAAGGATCCGAAGGTGATCGAGCTTGTCGCCGACGAGGATGGACTCTCCAAGGATGATGCAATCGCCCTCGGCTATGAAAACGCGGCTGGCGAATCCGAGGAAGCTGCTGAGACCGATGCGGCTCCTGAGGAGTCGGACGATACAGCGGCCCCAGTCGTGTCGGATTAGTTTCACTGGACGATTGATTTGATATGCGAGCGATTCCGTTACGGAACACTTAGCGATGAAGCCTAGTCTTTTGAACTAGAATATTTCCCAGGGCGGAAGCCCTGAATACCTTATACGCAACGATTGATCTGCTGTCGTGCAGGTGCATTTAAAAGAGGACTCTTCCAATGACCGCTGTAGCTGACCTTTCGGCTTTGTCGCCAGAAGAGCGAGAGGCCAAGGAAAACTTCCTGGTAAACACCAAGGGGTTTTTGAGCTGGGCACTAACGCTTGACCACAAGCGAATTGGCTTGATGTATTTAGTAGGGGTCATGTCGGCGTTTTTCATCGCCGGGATGCTTGCGTTGCTGATACGTCTTGAATTAATGACGCCCAATAACAACTGGATGAACAACCAAGTTTACAACCAGGTGTTTACGCTCCACGGGGCGATCATGGTGTTTCTATTCATCATTCCCAGCGTACCAGCAGCGCTCGGCAACTTCCTCGTGCCGGTGATGCTCGGAGCCAAGGACGTTGCCTTTCCGCGATTGAACCTTAGTAGCTTTTACCTGTGGGTAGCCGGGGCGATCTTCTTCCTCACGGCAATGCTATATACGGGACTGGACACTGGTTGGACGTTCTACACGCCATACAGCACCAGTACGAACGGACCTGTAGTAGCAGCAACGCTCGGAGTGTTCATTCTTGGGTTTAGTTCAATTTTCACGGGATTGAACTTCATCGTTACCATCAACACGATGCGTCCACCTGGAATGGAGTGGTTCAAGATGCCGCTCTTCCTATGGGCAACGTACGCAACATCCATCATTCAAGTACTGGCCACTCCAGTGCTTGGTATCACGGTGCTGCTCTTGGCCGCAGAGAGACTGATGCACATTGGGATCTTCGATCCGGCGTACAACGGCGACCCGGTGACATATCAGCACTTTTTCTGGTTTTACTCACACCCTGCCGTCTACATCATGATTCTCCCTGGGATGGGAATCATCTCCGAACTGATGAGCGTTCACAGCCACAAATCGATTTTCGGATACCGATTCGTAGCGTACAGTTCGATCGCAATCGCGTTGTTCGGTTTCCTGGTTTGGGGTCACCACATGTTCACCAGTGGGATGGCTGACGTCACGACGATCATTTTCAGCGCCCTGACATTTACAGTGTCGATCCCATCGGCCATTAAAGTGTTCAACTGGCTTGCAACCATGTATAAGGGAACGGTTCAGCTGAACACGCCGATGTGCTACTCACTGGCTTTCATCTTCCTATTCACCATCGGGGGTTTGACTGGGTTGTGGCTCGGGGCACTCTCCACCGACCGTCCACTGCACGACACATACTTTGTTGTAGCTCACTTTCACTACGTGATGGTTGGAGGAACCTTAGTCGGCTTCCTCGGTGGCGTGTTCCACTGGTGGCCGAAGATGACTGGCAAGATGTTCAGCGAGTTGTGGGGCAAGATTTCTTGTCTACTAATCTTCCTGGGCTTCAACATGACGTTCTTGCCGCAGTTTGTTCTTGGAAGTCGCGGAATGCCTCGCCGTTATGCGACCTACGTTCCAGAGTTCCAAGAGCTGCATGTGATGTCTTCTTATGGTGCGTTCCTACTTGGATTCGGGCTGTTCGTCGCACTTGGAGTCATCTTGCACTCTCTATTCCGCGGTAAGAAGGCTCCACCGAATCCATGGGGTGGTGCAACATTGGAGTGGCAATGTACTTCGCCACCTCCGTACTACAACTTCTTGAATCCACCTGCAGTCAACGATCCATACAACTACAAACCGCTAGTATTCCGCGACAAGGAAAGAGGCTGGGAGTACATTCACCCAGAAACGCCTGCATCTCCTGCCAAGAGTCCGGAACCGGCGAAGACCTAGTGGGTATGTTCAGGTCGAGTAGATTAACCAATTGAATCGTGTCTAGCGTCGCTATCGTAGGGAGTCTACGATGTCGGCGTTTTAGGCGTTTAAACGAAGAGACAAAGATGTCAGAAGCAACGGCTCACGGGGATGGCCACGGCGATCACGACCATCTGCCATTCCTAGCGCACCACTTCGATGATCCCGAGCAGCAATATGACTCTGGTAAACTAGGAATGTGGTTGTTCCTAGTAACCGAGATCTTGTTCTTCAGTGGCATGTTTTGCGCTTACGCTTTGTATCGCAGCATCCACCCTGAGGTTTGGACTTTCGCGAGTCAGTTCCTCAATGAAACCTTGGGTGCTATCAACACGGGTGTTCTGCTCTTCAGCAGTCTCACGATGGCTTGGGGTGTTCGCTGTGCACAGCTTCGCCAGCGTAAGGGTTTGGTTGTTTCGTTGGCCATGACTCTTGGCTGTGCGTCAATCTTCCTCGGCGTTAAAGCGATCGAGTACACACACAAATGGGAACTCGGGCTCCTGCCAGCCGGTTCGTACGAATCGCAGTACCTTCCGAGTATGGCTCACCACGGAATTTCATCCTGGCTGTATTTGATCAGCGCCATCCCAGCACTTTGCGTCGTTGGTTTCGGTATTTGGTACGGCATGACGATCGTAAGTGGCAACAAGCAGTCTTCGGAAGTCGCTGGACCACTGCTGGTAACCGCCCTCTGCTACTTTGTTGGGGCAGGGCTCGGATTGTACCTCGAAAGTGGTGGTGAACACGAAGCACACGGTGACGAAGCCGGCGTTCATGCTTCCGAGCATACCGGTGAGCACGACGAAGGGCATACTTCAGGCGATCACTCGAGTGAGGATGACCACGCGGGCTTGGCAGCCGGTGGTCATTTCGTGGCAATCGAGAATGAGTCGCCTGCGGCGAAACCCGGAATGCCGACCGAAGAAGAGGTCGACCAACGCGGTAAGGCCGGGCTATTCTTCAGCATTTACTATTGCATGACCGGCGTGCACGCAGTGCACATTATCGGCGGAATGATCGTTTTGACTTGGCTCTTGGTTCGAGCGACCAAAGACCACTTCAATGAAGAGTACTTTGGTCCAGTCGATTACGTTGGGCTTTACTGGCACATTGTTGACTTGATTTGGATTTATCTGTTCCCGTTGCTCTACTTGATTAAGTAGCTCTCAACCGGATTTTTTGAACTACGAGAACAATTGAATGTCCGAACACGCTAACTCCCACGCTGACGGTGGCCATGACCATCACGGTTTTGCACACCCAATGCCTGTATGGCAACTGCTCGCTGTCTTCTTTGCTTTGATATTCCTAACCATTGCGACCGTTTACCAATCAACGCTTGATCTAGGCAGTATGGAACTGGTTGCCTCTTTGGTAATTGCGACGATCAAAGCGGCATTGGTGATCATGTTTTTCATGCACATGATTTACGACAAGCCGTTGAACGCGATCTTTTTCCTGAGCTCCTTCATCTTCGTAGCCTTGTTCCTCGGCTTCACGCTTATGGACGCTCATGGTTATCAAGACAGGATTGAGAACGTCGTTGTCGATTCCCCCAGGGCCGTTTCTATCGACACAATGGAACCAGTGAGCGAAGTGAATTAGTGGGAGAGCCCGCTGCTTCACTTGGTATGATTGGCATCTGGGCCTGAGATCCTTTCGGGCCCATTTCGGTGTGCTGGAGCCCACAGTGCACGCTGATTGAACTATCTACGCCAAAGAATCGGCTATAGCACGCTTTAGAAATGTGTTGGATGCCTCTCTAGCCCCACTCTTCGATTCTCGGCAAGCGCAGTTCAGCCTTACTGGGTCGCAGCCTAGTTGCCGCGATGTCGTTTCTCTTCTGGTAGAATCTCTTTCCCAGGCAAGCGTTCCGGCTCGGTACCCCGCCGATTCATCTCGGCGGCCAGCCAGCCTGAATCACGCGCTGACATTCTCGAACGCGTGAACGTGTATTTGCGCATTCCATTGAACCACTCCAACGATGTACTCCATAGCTATGCAACTTCGAAGATTCCAAGACCTTGTTGGGTATATGGCTGGCGCACGCGTTTGCAGCATCGCAGCTCTTTCTGTGGCCTTCATCTTTGGAACTGCCCCTTCACTTCGGCTACACGCCCAAGAATCGGTTCCGGATCTCGCGAGGCTCGTTGGACAGTACACCACAGTACGGCTCACCACGGATTTGAGCCGGCTCTCGGACGCAGATAAGAAGATCATTCCGCTGCTGATTGAAGCAGCAAAAGAAATGGATAAGTGTTTTTGGTTCGAGGCATATGGCGAACCGGCAGAGCTGTTGAGTCAAGCAAACGGCGACCAGCTCAATTACTTGAAGTTAAATTACGGACCTTGGGATCGACTCGACGGTAACAAGCCGTTTTTGCCTGGAGTCGGACCGAAACCAGCTGGAGCGAACTTCTACCCTACGGATATGACTCGTGAAGAGTTTGAAGAGGCCAAGCTGCCAGGGAAAGACAGCCTCTATACCTTTATTCGTCGCGACGAAACCGGAAATCTGCAGACCGTTCCCTACCGCGAGATGTTCTCAGACCAAGTCACCATTGCGGCGAAGAAACTTCAAGCCGCGGCCAAGTTGGCGACTTCGCCCGGATTGAGAAGATATCTAACGCTCCGCGCCGACGCATTGCTCACTGACGATTACAAGCCCAGTGATTTTGCGTGGCTGGAAATGAAAGACAATACACTCGATGTCGTGATCGGCCCGATCGAGACTTATGAAGATGCCCTCTACGAGTACAAAGCGGCTCACGAGTGTTACGTTCTGGTCAAGGACTTGCCTTGGAGTCAGCGACTTGCGAAGTACAAACAATTCTTGCCGGAACTGCAACGCGGGCTGCCTGTTGACGAAGCATATAAGCAGGAAGAGCCTGGTTCGGACACCGACCTAAACGCCTACGACGTTGTCTACTATGCCGGCGACTGCAACGCGGGCTCCAAGACCATTGCGATCAACTTGCCCAACGACGAAGAGGTCCAATTGCAGCGTGGAACTCGCCGTCTTCAGCTCAAGAATGCCATGCAGGCTAAGTTCGACAAGATCCTGCTGCCCATCGCCGACGAGTTAATTGCAGACGACCAGCGGGAGAACATAACGTTTGACGCGTTCTTTTCGAACACGATGTTCCACGAAGTTGCCCACGGGCTCGGCATCAAAAACACGATCAATGGCAAGGGAACCGTGCGCGAAGCACTCAAGAATACGGCTTCGACCATTGAAGAAGGCAAAGCGGACATTCTGGGACTCTACATGATCCAGCAACTGCAGAAGCAAGGCGAGATCGAAGCCGACCTGTCGACCTACTACACGACATTCATGGCTGGGATCTTTCGCAGTGTGCGGTTCGGTGCTGCCAGTGCTCATGGACGGGCAAATATGATTCGCTTCAACTTCTTCCAAAGTCGTGGAGCATTCCAGCGTAGTGACGATGGGAAGTATCGAGTGGACGAAGCCAAATTCGGAGCCGCCGCTAAAGAGCTAGCGGGTTTGTTGCTCAAGATTCAAGGGGACGGTGACTACGAGGCAGCCAAAATTTTGACAGCCGAGTCGGGCGTCATCCAAGAGCAATTGCAATCCGACTTGGACCGCCTGGATGCAAAGGGTATTCCAGTTGATGTCGTCTTTGAACAAGGCGTCGAAGTGCTGGGGCTCTAGCTCGGACTGCATCAGCTCGGCAAGTTAAAGAACGACAGGCTCGCGAAGCTGGATGCTCACCCTTTCTTCCTTTGCGAGTTTCGCAACCTGCGACACCCTTGCGATCAAACTCCTTAGCTTTGCCTACACTGGCTCGCTCGCCCTATCGTCTACGCACGCAACCGAATCCTACGGCTTCAACAAGACTCCAAACGTTTCATGTATCAGTTCCGCCAACTCCTAAATTTCAGGTGCCGGTGACAACGCGAGAGTTTTTGGCTGCGAAACGACAGATGCGGTAGACTCTTGGGTCAGACAGAGGCCGTCACTCCCTACCGCCAGGGCCCAGCATGCGATTTCTAAACTCAATGCAGCAACGACCAATCCGCTGTATCTTCCTCTGCGTCGTCATCGCCATTGCGTTTCAGTTTCTGCCAGCGTCCGCGCGCTTGCGCGCTGGACAAGTTGAGGATTCGCAAGCGAAGTACGCTCTGGCACTCAAGGAATGGGTACGTGCTTTAGAGTTGCAGATTCAAGAGCTCGAGCGACTCGAGGGCCTCGGAAACGTGACTCAAGGTGAGCGTGACTTCAATCAAGCTCAGCTGGCTGCGATCAACCACGAGTTGGCCAAACTTGCAGGAGATCGTCAAAGTGCGGAACCCTACTTGCAAGACTTCATTGGTATCGAACAGCGACGGCTTGAGCGACTTAAGCCTCTTCGAAAACTAAACGCTGTGCCATTGCTCACAATGACTCACGTTCGAAGTGGACTGAACTTTGGCCAGTTCCACCTGGCGGAGTTTGAGAAACAGCCTTCACGGGTAATCAAACATTTGAAACAGTTCGTCGCACTATCGGAACAAGAGGTCGCTTGCTATCAGGCAGCGATAGAGACAAATAGCGTTTCAGCATGCGAAGTAAGCGTGGCCAATCACCAATTGTTGTTTGCCCGCTACCTGTTGGCCAAGCGTCAAGATAACTTCGATGAGATTCTGCCCGAGATGCGAAAGATAAACGTACAACTTGAGCGCGATTGGCTTGCCGCCGCAAAGCTGCACGAACGGCGACTGCTTACACTATTGGACGCCTATTTCATGCAGCTCTACTACCTTGAATCTCAGCTATTGATCGCAGCGATTGAAGGCTCGGAGGGCACGATGGTCGATCTACTCCAGCAAAGAGTCTCGCTACATGACAAAGTCCTGGAGAAGGGACGCGTGGTCGGATGGGGACCGACGGCACCCATTAACTACCAGCTGAACCTCGAGCACTTTTTATCCTGCTCTTCTGCCTTCGATCGTTTCTTATCCGATCG
>JBGCCZ010000016.1:0-6126 GCA_045105035.1 Pirellulaceae bacterium
TACATTGGTCCATTAGCGGTCATTTCTTCACATGCGCAGGTTTCGGCGCATTGCATTGTACATATCCACGCTTCGATTGGTCACGATGCACAGCTTGGCTCGATGTGTGCGACTCTGCCAGGAGCACGTATCAGCGGGCACGTACAGGCTGGAGCTCGATCTTTGGTCGGCAGCAATGCCTTCGTTGCTGCCGGAGTGCGGCTCGGCGAGGATTGCCAAGTAGACGCTTTGACCTACGTGAACCATGACCTGCCCGACGAGCACATCGCGTCTGTAAGAAGCCCGCGACCGGTTCGACGTATCGATTTGTAGCAACACGCAACTTCGGCCAGTGCAGAGTGGCTCATCTTGATGGCTGCCAGACCTGGACCGATTGCTCCACGGAACATTCCAGCGAATAAACCATGCCCCCTACTTTCGTAGAAAATACTGTCGAACGCGTTGCGTCGGCGATTGGCCCTACCGACGACTTCGTGCTGTTACACCAGCCCTTCCTGCCTCCCAAGGCATGGGAGTATGTGAAGGATTGCCTGGATACCGGCTGGGTCTCTTCGGCTGGCGCTTACGTCACCAAGTTTGAAGAACACTTGGCGGAGTACTCAGGCACGAACCGAGCTGTCGCAGTCGTGAATGGCACGGCCGCTTTGCAAATCGCCTTGCACCTTGCCGGTGTCCAGTCGGATGACGAAGTGATCATGCCTTCGCTCACGTTTGTTGCTACCGCGAATGCGGTGAGGCACTTAAACGCGGCGCCGCATTTTGTGGACGTCTGCCCGGCGCGTTTGGGCATGAGTCCGGAAGCTCTGCGAGAACGTCTCGAGGCCGTCGCAGTGCGACGGAACGGGAGTTGGTTTAACAAGGACAGTGGGGCCAGAATCGCTGCGATCTGTGTGATGCATTGCTTTGGAATACCTTGCGATATGAAACCGTTGACGGCGATCGCAGACGAGTATGAGATTCCTTTAGTCGAGGATGCCGCCGAATCGCTTGGGTCAACTTACCAAGGCGTGCACATGGGACAGTTCGGACAGCTCTCAGCCGTGAGCTTCAATGGCAACAAGATCATCACTAGCGGTGGTGGCGGTGCGATTTTGACGAACGACGAGCGAGTCGCCGATGTAGCGAAGCACTTGACGACCACGGCAAAAGTGGCCCACCCCTGGGAGTTTCACCATGATGAAACGGGTTGGAATTATCGCCTGCCAAACCTCAATGCCGCGCTGGGTTTATCGCAACTCGAGATCATGCCGGAGTTGATTGCCGCTAAACGCGAGCTTACTTCACAATACGAAGCCGCATTTTCCACGGCGGATGAATTCTCTTTGCTTCAATGCCCGGCCGATTCCGAGTGGAACCACTGGCTCAATGCCCTCATCCTTTCAGAAACCATGGGAATCGAAGAACGTGATCTGTTGCTCGCAGGATTAAATGAAGCCAAGCTCCAAAGCCGGCCACTTTGGAAACCAATGCACTTGCTGCCAATGTACGCCAAACAACCTCGAGGTCCGCTAGCGATAACCGAGTCGTTGTATGCTCGAATTATCAACATTCCAAGCTCTGCCTGCCTAGCAAAGAGTTGGGACCAGTAGAACCCGCTGATTATGTCTACGGTTATTCCCTTGATCATTGAGTCGCAGCCCAATGGAAACTGAATCGGAATTCCCACCGAAACGATTCGCGATCATCGGTTTTGGAGGGCACGGACGAGTGGTCGCGGCGGCCCTAAGAGCAGCAGGGCATCGTGTAGTCGTAGCGACGGATCATTCACCCAGGGACCATCGGAGCAAACAGCCTTTTGCGATCCTGTCGGATGAAGATTTCCTACGCAAGTACCGACCTCAGGACGTTCAGCTCGTTTTGGGGGTCGGCTCCGTACTGCCTCACGAAACCGACTCCCCTAGTTTTCGAATCGTGCAAAAGTTTCACGAGCTTGGATTTGAGTTTGTGGGCTTGTGCCATCCGGCTGCATGGGTCGCTCCGGACGCTGACATTGCGAGCACTGCCCAGATTCATGCTGGGGCCGTCGTTCAGCCGGGCGCACAAATCGGAGAATTCACAGTAGTGAACACGTCAGCTTCCGTCGATCATGACTGTGTCGTCGGCGATTTTTGCCATCTTGCCCCTGGCTCCACTCTTTCCGGTGAAGTTTCCCTGGGCGAACGAAGTCATATTGGCACCGGAGCCTGCATCATTCAAGGCACACGCATTGGCGAACAATGCCTCGTGGCGGCCGGGGCGACCGTAGTCCAGGACATACCATCGGGCATTTGGGTCAAAGGAACGCCTGCCAAGCCCTACCAGCGGAAGACGTAGAGTTCTCCGCAAACAAATACCGAATCGGAAAACAAACTATGAATTCATTGCTTGAGATCATTGGTCGCAGCTCGGGTTTGTTCGAAGCAGACCTCGCGAATCACGGTACGTTCATTGATGAGCAAGTGCGGGATGGGAAGTTCCTGGTAATCGGAGGAGCCGGATCCATTGGAGCCGCCGTGGTACGGCAGATTTTCGCACGAAACCCGAAGACGCTGCATGTCATCGATACATCCGAAAACAACTTAGCCGAGCTCGTTCGCGACTTGCGTTCATCGCTGGGCTACATTGATGGCGACTTCCACGCCTACTGCTTCGATGCACTTGGCAAGGAGTTTGATGCGTTCGCCAAAGCCAATGGGGAGGGCAGCTACGACTACGTCCTGAACTTCTCTGCGTTGAAGCACGTTCGAAGCGAGAAAGACCCGTTTACCCTGATGCGTTTGATCGATGTCAACATTTTCTTGACCAAGAAGTTACTGGAGTATTCACGCACGATCGGTGCAAAAAAGTTCTTCTGCGTGTCAACGGACAAGGCAGCAAATCCAGTCAATATGATGGGCGGTTCAAAACGCATCATGGAGATGTTTCTGCTGAGTGAAGATTCATCGACGGCCGTTTCGACCGCACGTTTCGCCAATGTCGCCTTTTCCGATGGTTCGTTGCCCCACGCCTGGACTCAGAGAATCAAAAAGAGACAGCCCATCGCTGCACCGAACGATATCCGAAGGTACTTCGTGTCAGACGAAGAGGGCGCGATACTCTGCCTGTTTTCAATCCTGCAGGGCGTGGATAGAGAGATCTATTTCCCGAAACTTAGCCCAAAGCTCCACTTGATCACCTTTGCCGCAATGGCGGAGAGATTTCTGGAATCGATCGGTTTCCAACCTGTTCACTGCAGCAGTGAAGAAGAAGCTCGTGATAGTGTTGAAACGCTTGCGAAGGAAAACAAATGGCCGTGCTTTTTCTTTAAGACTGATACCACCGGCGAGAAGGATTTTGAAGAGTTTTATACCGATTCTGAGGAAGTTGACTGGGAGCGTTACGAAGAATTGGGAGTCGTCCGGAATTCCGCACTCGCCAATCCTGACGACTTGAGTAGCTTTGAGAATGCCGTCGATGCGATGCGTCAGGCGGGCAAGTGGAGCAAGGCCGAACTGCTCAGCGAGTTTGCCAAGCTTCTGCCCAATTTTGCGCACAAAGAAACGGGTAAGAACCTCGATAACCGCATGTAGGCGTTCTTCTCACGAGTCACCTCATTACGAACTGAACAGATGATAAAACGGCTCCTCGACCTGATCGTCTCGGGACTCATCCTACTTCTGCTATCGCCACTTCTCGTCGTCGTGATTGTGATTCTGAAGCTGACCGGAGAAAAGGAGGCCTTCTACTTCCAGCCTCGAGTCGGTTTCCGCGGCAAGCTGATCAAGGTGACGAAGTTTGTCACGATGGTGAAAGACGCACCCAATTTGGGTACGGGGGATATCACACTGAAGAATGACCCGCGTGTCTTGCCAGTTGGAAAATTCCTCAGAAAAACCAAGCTGAACGAGGTACCCCAATTCTGGGATGCGTTCGTCGGCAAGCTGTCGCTGGTTGGTTGGCGACCACTCATGCCCGAGGGATTTGCGGACTATCCGCAACAGGTGCAAGAGACAATCGTCAATGTGAAGCCGGGACTGACTGGCATCGGCTCGCTGATCTTTCGCGACGAAGAAGCGATCATTGCCAGAGCCGAAGAGGAGGGCAGGGATCTTCGCGCTTGCTACCGCGAGGACATCATGCCGTACAAAGGGGCCGTCGAAGTCTGGTATGTCAACAACCGGGGACTGTGGACTGACCTCAAGATCATGGTCGGTACCGCGATTGCCGTCCTACGTCCGGGCTGGACCGGATTCTTCTCGTGGTTCCCCGGCCTGCCAACTCCTCAGTCTCAAATTGTGAGTGAAGTTTTGGGGCTCGAAAATCTCAAATCTTCAACAACTTCCACTGTAAGCGAAGCGGACGCGTGAACACGTTCGGGTATACTCAATAACGGCTTTCTTACTCCGACTAGAATCACAGCCCCAATTATCTCCTCCGCGCGACGCAGAATCTCGAGCCCGCTTTGAGGTTGCTTGTTCATGTAATCCGACGCGTGAGTTTTGAAGTTGCGCTGTACTCAATCGCAGTTTGGTTTCATATTGCGATTGGTTGCCCTCGAGCATGTCACTCTACCTTGGGAGATTCGCGAGTAATGCGAGCGGAGAGGGGCGGTTTTCACCCTACCAGGCCGCCGACCCGCTTCGCGTGTGCCCGGTCCGACCTTCCTGCAAGCGGGAAGGTGACAGAACTAAACACGCAACTTCAAAAGCGTCAGCAAGGAACCACTCAATAGCCCTCTTTACTCGCTGACGCGTCGGATTGCCTAAAGCAAATCTTCTGTCTTATGTCGCGCATCGAACAATTTTGAAATGCCCACCTCCGCTGAACACACCATGAGTCCCGCTACACAGACAAGCGGATCTACCGATTTTCAAACCGCAGACCGGTGGAAGTTGCTGGGGCCACCCGTGGTATTTCTTGCGGTACTAGCATCGGTTCCCTACGTCTTGATTTACCTCAAGAATCTCTGGGAACAGCCTCACTACCAATTCTTCCCACTGGTACTCGCGGCTGTGACCTACCTCGCCTATCAGCGATGGAGCAGCAGCGTTTACCAGCCTTCGCGGTCACTCGCGGGAAGATTCTTTCGGTTCGTTCGGTTTATCCTTCTTGCGAGTGGTATTCTTGGAACCCTCTGCGCCACGATTTTCGCCTCACCGTGGATGGGTTACTTCGGTTTCGTATGCTCGCTAGCGGCATGGTTCGCGCATCGGCAGGATGCGGAAACAGGCAGATCGCTGCTGCACTTGTCGCTGCCGATGGCGCTCATCTGGCAACCACCTTACGATACGATTCGTACGGGAGACACCATACTCATACAGCAATTGCAGATCATTAGCGCTCGGCTGTCATCGAAGATTCTCGACGTGCTGGGTTACATTCATTTCCAACCTGGGACCGTGCTCCAAGTTCCCGGGACCAGCTTCGGAGTCGCTGAGGCCTGTAGCGGCATTCAGTCTTTTTTTGCCGTTCTCTGCGTCGGCGCGTTGCTCGTTGCCTACTTTCGCAGAGGCCCGCTTCGAGCCATTCTGCTGTTGGCGACCAGCCCATTTTGGGCGGCGTTAATGAATACTGTCCGCATTACACTAATTCCAATCGCCTATTCGTCCTTTGGGATCGATCTTTCTCACGGTTTCCTACACGACCTACTCGGCTACACGACCATGGGGCTCGCAATTGCCTTGATGCTGAGTACCGACGAACTTCTTGCAGCCGCTAGTCACCTAGTTTCAGGAAAGTTCACCGCGTTTTCGACGCGCGAGGGCGGTCCACCAACCGCTGCAGAAACAAAAGGTGCGACTTCAATAAGCCTGGCCAGATTTACTCTGTGGCCCGCCGCATTGTTGTTCGCCGCGTGCTGCTCCATCCAAAGCTACGATGCATATCAATCGTGGTCGATCCAGCGAGACACCATCGACTTTTTCAGAGACAGCGATCTACTGGAAATGTCAAAGTCCGTCATGCCCGGTGAGTTGGCGGGCTGGAGTTTCGCTCTGTATGACCGGCAAGAACGAGGCCGCAACAATGACGATCTCGGTGAGCGGAGTGATATGTGGTACTTCGAGGCGCCGTTTGGACGGGTATCGGTTTCGTTTGACCAGCGGTTTCCTGGGTGGCACGAGCTGACTCGGTGCTACCGAAACGCGGGCTGGAGTCCGGAAAAACGGA
>JBGCCZ010000017.1:0-14335 GCA_045105035.1 Pirellulaceae bacterium
TCCGCAAGCGACTTTGAATCCATCGCTGGAGTAAACCAGTTGGAAACTAACCGGTCGGTATTTACTGCCGAGAAAACTCCATCCACCAACAGCTCTTGCAGCTTGGCAACATCACCAGCCGCTGCAGCAAGAAGTAAGCTATCGACAGTGCATCCATGCTCTACCAAAACGGCGGCGGCCCGTGGATGGCCGAAACCAAGTGCCGTCATAACCGGAGTGCTCTTTCCATCGAGTCCGTCTAAATTGGCACCACCTGTGCAAAAGATTTCGGTTAGCTGAGGCAGCACGCCTGCGGCAGAAGGGTGCCCCGAAGACACGAGCAAGTTGAGCGGCGTTTGGGCGAGTCCACCACCGTAGCACTCGGCAAGCGCGTCGACTTCCGCGCCGGCATCGATCAATAGCTTGGGAACTTCAATGGCGGCCTTCATTGCGCTTTCGCGAGCCTTTCCTTCCGCATTGCGAATCACGTTGTAAATCTGTAGTGGACTGAGCTGGATCGCATCTTCGATAGCATTCGATGTGACGTAGTGCAGCAGCGTCGCTTTGTGATCAGACTTCGATCTCGCGGAAATAAGTTGCGGATGCTGCTTGAGAAGAGAAGACAGTTCCAAAGTATCCGCGACAGCTACAGCATGAATTGCCTGAGCAAACAACGGATCTTCGTGGGCGATGGCAGCTTGAAGAGAAGTCACTAGAGGTGCTCTGCGAAAGTCAGTTTGCGAGAATTCAGAACCACCGTAGAGCGGGTTTTGGATAGCCCCAGAATTCGGCTAGGGCATCCGCGGCATCTTCTTTGTCGAGGATTTCTCCCCATCCGCCGTTGCGCAGATAGGCGTGTGCAAATTCGTGAGCAATCACATAAACCGCAAACTTCTCGGGAGCCCGGTCCAGCTTCGAACGTAGAACAACGCATCGGCTAACCTCAGTTCCGCTCGGCGGCATACTCATGAACATCTTCGAACCGCCGCCGGGGACGCGCTGCTCCAACACCACTTCAAACGTGGGGTCTTCGCCAAAATCGTCGAGCACGTCTTCTGGCAAAGCAAATAGAACGCGCTCAACGCGTGCACGAAGAGTCGGATGATCATCAAACGCAACTAAGTACCGTTCTGGAATCGAATTTGGCATGGGTGGCTGAGTCTACTGCAGTCGCGCAAAGAGGATCATGTTGATTCCGATACGAGCCGCATCTTCGCGTACGTAACCACGACATTGAAGCGAGTGCTTGCTTTCCAAGGCACAGCTCAAATCCAAAGGGGAAAAGAGAACCGCCACGCGGCGATCGACTTTAGCATACTGCAACCGAGGCATGATGCGACGTGTGGCCGAGTCAATATTCTCTCCCGATTGATCAGGATCAATCATGCGAACCGTTTGGATATTGAACCCCTGAAAGCCGTCGCCAGTTAGCAAACGGTGATTCGCGGGTAAATTCTCAAGCGGCTTCCCAGTAATGATCTCCATCTCTCGCTGAAACGACTCAGCGAAGGCCCGATCCGCGCAAATCGCATCGCCGATCAAGAATCCTCCGTTGTCTAAGTAGTTCTTCAACACGTCGCGTTCCGTCTGGCTCAATCGCAACTCGCCGCGTCCGTGAATGTAGACCACAGGGTAGGGCGTATCTTGAAAATTCGACTTGGTGATCGCGATCGCCCGCTTTTCGCTCGACATGCGAAACGGCTTAGTCTTATTCAACCACTCGACGAGATTCGTCACGGACTTCGCCGCGTCATCGAAGCCGGCGTTGTGTTTGATCTTGGGAAGGAAGAACACACCTCGATCCGTCGGCACCTTGGCGTCAACTTTTTCGAGGATTGAAACTGCGTCCAGCTTCTCTTTCAACTCTTTCCCCGTTGCATACGCCAGGATGTTCATCCCGATCAACGTCGCCGTATCCAAGTCCTTTTGAATTTCCGAATCGTAGTCCGGCTTGGCTCCGTAGGGCAGGTTGAGCTCCCAACGGCAACTCAAGCTGTAAGGCACGTAGACGACTCCCAATCGGCAGCAAGTCTGAACCCCATAAATATTTGCATCCTCGGCCGGCAAGCCTTCCGGATCGACTCGCCCCTGCGCGTACCAAATGGGATGGTCGGGCGAGAGCGGTTCGAGAGGCTGATCGAACAAATCCACTACCAACTTGCGAACATAGCTTTCGAAAGCCTGTCCATTGCAACCATCTCGATTACAGCCCTCGAAGAAAATGAACCCGCCCTGTTCAACATACTCTTTCAGCAACGACTTTTGCTGTTGCGACCAACGGGGAACTTGCGTCCCGCTTATAAAAAGAACGGGCGTCTCAAGCAGGTCTTTCAGCGACGACCTCTGCAAGTCGATATTCTGCCAGGACAAATCACGCTTCCAAGCTTGCTCGGTGTGCGCTGTCAGATGCTGCACTGCTTTCGAGTGATGATTCCAGTCCTGCGGATCGGTACTAGGATACTGCAGTCGATTCACCACTATTTGCCGTTTGCCCTTTGAAAGGAAAAGCAACGCAAAGGCAGTTTCCGTAAATTCGTTACCATCCATGTTCACACCGGTGAACTTACCGTTGATCTTATCTTGCATGAAATTGATCAGGTATGCCGCCCCTTCTCGATACCAATCATGCTCTCCTATGTAGCGGCGACCGGTCAGACGCCCGACTCGCTCAAGCGCGTACATGTAATACAAGTGATACCGACTCGGGAAATTCGGATTGTTCCGCACTGAAAAATTCCGAGCGAGCCACTCCAATCCACGTTCGATGCCATCTTTACTTCCGTCATCCGCGCCGCAGCATTCGATAGTTTGGTCGGCTGAGGCTTCAAGTCCGTCTGTCTGAGCGCCCGCGATAACGAGCGAAGCGATCCCAGCGCAGGTCATGCTGCCGCGCGCGTCAGTTCGGTACGGAAAACTTCCGTTGTCGAACTGAATTCGCTGCCAATAGAGCTTCGATTTAGTGAAGACCTCGTTCCAAATCTCCGGTTCAGCAAACTTCAGTCCCGTTCGTTGGGCTTCGTGGAGGGCCAGCAGGGCAAACTGGCTATTTGAAGGGTCGGAACCGGTCTGCTGGCTTCCGTCGTAGTTCCAACCACCGTCGCCGCGCTGAGCCTTAATCAACCAAACTGCGTTTCTACGGACATGCGCTGCATACTTCTTCGGGTTCGCGGCACAGAAAGCCATCGTTTGTACGGCAACCGAGTAGGTCTTCTCAAGATTGGCACCGTCGAGCAACTGAAGTGCTCGAGCAACGTGCCGCTCTTCTGGATCGAGTCCGCTATTCAAAAGAGCCAGTGTGACCAGTGCCGATACACCATACGGGTAGCTGTTAAATTCGGGCCATCCGCCGTCATCCAGTTGGTTTTCGAGCAGGTAACTACGGGCCCGCTCGATCGCCTTGTTAACCGTTTCAGCATCCACCTCACCCCAACGACCAGGCGGCGCAATCCCGCGGCCTCGATTGACCTGTGCGTCTACCCGACTAACCATCAGCAACGGGCTCGCAACGACACTCAACACGGCCAAGACAACGCTGACAATATTGAACCGCGGTGGCGAACCTGCCCTGCGTAGGCAAATTGGCTGATTCATCAGAACTCCTTCGGGAGGGTAAGAACCAGCAAGAAGTCTGGTTCCGTCTCCAACATTTCGACAGTATCGCCCCTGGATAGTGGCTTGGTTGAGGAATCAGCAGGGATCGAGGACAGCTAACGCCTACAGTCGTTAATATAGAAGGTGTCCGAAGAGTCTTCCAAATCCAAATGGCAAAAACGCAACGAATTGACCCGACGCTTTGGCGATTTCAAACAAACGGGAGAACTTCAAGCATCCACTCCATGATTCGAAATCTCGTCCACTTATGCTCGCAACGCTTCCCCTTTGATACTTCAGCGTGATTAGCTCCATGAGTCTGGGTCGGTTCCACTCCTGGTGTCCAACCAGTCCGCTGGCAGGAACCAGGAAAAGTTGCTCTGAAAGACTCATTTAAGAAACTCTGCGTCTGTCGGCTAGACGTACAGTGCCTAAGCGATCTGTCCTTGGACACAGAGTCAGTCACCGATGATCCTCCGAAAGCTCTAGGAAATCCCCGTGTCGAACAAGCCTCCGGCAAAACCCAAAAACGTAGGTGATTTACTCCGCGAATTTCGCGAACATCGCGATGCGATGCGACAGGAATTGGCGAAGGTCGTCATCGGTCAAGAGGAAGTCATCGAGCAACTGCTTGCTGCCGTGTTCACTCGCGGACATTGCCTGCTAGAGGGCGTACCCGGGTTGGCCAAGACTCTGATGGTCAGTTCACTTGCGCGGATTGTAGATGTCTCTTTCAATCGAATTCAGTTCACGCCTGACCTGATGCCGTCAGACATCACTGGCACAAACGTGTTGGACGAAGACGAAAACGGACGTCGCCAGTTTCGTTTTGTCGAAGGCCCCATTTTTACGAACATCTTGCTGGCAGACGAAATCAACCGAACTCCGCCGAAGACCCAAGCCGCACTCCTGCAAGCCATGCAAGAACGCGACGTCTCCGTCGGCCGAGAAACCTACAATCTACCCGACCCATTTTTCACCATCGCCACGCAAAACCCAATTGAACAAGAAGGCACCTATCCACTGCCAGAAGCACAGCTCGACCGATTCATGTTCAACATCAAAGTCGGTTACCCTTCCGCTGAGGAAGAAGAACAGATCCTGCTAGCAACAACGCGCAACGACAAACCGGAAATTAGTAAGATCCTCTCTGCCAGAGCGATCTTAAACATCCAGAAGCTTGTACAAAGCGTTGCTGTCAGTCCCTATGTCGTGAAATACGTTGCCAGCTTGGTCAGAGCCACGCGTCCGGCTGACGATGCCACGCCCGCATTCGTGAAAGAACTAGTTGACTGGGGCGCTGGCCCACGTGCTGGGCAATTCCTTATCAACGGCGGCAAGGCGATCGCCGCCATGGACGGAAGATTCAGCATCGCCATCGAGGACATCAAAGCAGTGGCCATCCCAGTCCTCCGACACCGCGTCAGTACCAACTTCCAGGCTCAGGCCGAAGGCATGACGAGCGAAAATGTCATTGAGCGTCTAGTCAAAGAAATCCCTGAACCCACGATTCCTAAATTCAAGGAATAGACGAGTCTGTTCGAGAGTCGATCGTCCTCCGGTCACGCAGTAAACCTTCTTCGTCGTTCAGTTCGCATCAAAAGCAGCGTCAATGGCCGCGGTCGAACAATACTTGAAACCTGAACTCGCCGCGCAGATCAAGCGTTTGGACCTACGCGCGAAAATGATTGTGCGTGGTTTCCTTCAGGGCCTGCATGCTAGCCCATTCCACGGATTCAGCGTCGAATTCAGTGAACACCGGCGGTATGCAGCGGGCGACGACCCGAAAGACATCGACTGGGTCGCCTACGCAAAGACCGGCAAATACTACGTCAAGAAGTTTGAATCGGAGACAAACCTAACCGGCTACCTAGCGATCGACCTGAGTCGTTCGATGGACTACACGTATCGGCAGCAACTTACAAAACTTGATTACTGCATTTGCGTTGCCGCCGCCCTGGCTTATTTGATGATCCAGCAGCAAGATCCAGTCGGTCTGGTGACGTTCGACACGAAGTTGGGAGCAAGCGTCCCGCCGCGGAGTCGCAAGAGCCAGATCCCAACAATCTTGAGCCAACTGACCAAACTCAAAGTAGCTGGTGAGACGGATCTGGCTGGGTCACTGACACAATTGGCCGCCATGCTCAAGACGCGCGGACTAGTCATGCTGTTTAGTGATTTGCTCAGCGATGAAGAGCCGATGCTCAAAGCACTTCGTAACTTGCGTCATGCCGGCCACGACATCATCGTCTTTCATGTGCTCGACGAAGCCGAAGTCTCGTTTCCCTTCCAAGGCATGGTTCAGCTGCGGGACCCCGAGAGTGGAGCGACGGAGCCGGTTCGCGCTGCAGACGCCGCTGAGGAATACCGCAAGACCATTGAGGCCTTCCGAGGAAGACTCGACAAGAGCCTTAGCGAAAGTGGCGTTGATTACGTCCCTCTCGATACCAGCATGCCTTACGACAAGGCACTGATGGAGTACCTATTGAGTCGCCGCCACCGATTCTAAAACTCGGTAAGAGCCGCTAATCTCCAAACACACTGTCCACTCAAACGAAACGCGTCTAACGAACCCTCGATGACTTTCTTGCATTTGTCTCTGATCGCCGGATTGGCAGCCATCGCTGTCCCAATCGCGCTGCATCTCTTCGGTCAGCGTCAACCGGAACTCATTGACTTTCCTGCCCTGCGATTTGTTCGTGAGACGCGACAGGAGCAGAGCACGAGCTGGCAACTCCGCCATTTTCTGCTGCTCCTGCTGCGTATTCTGCTGTTGGCCGCTTTGGCGTTTGCGCTCGCGCGACCTCGCGTTCACAGCACCGTCATCGACAGCATTGTTGGAGTGTCTGCCATTGGTGTTTGCGCGCTTCTAGCGTCCATCGTTGCTGCCGCTGCTTTCGCGGGAAAGCGACCGTTGGCGGTGTCGGGCACGTGCCTTGCAATCGCCCTAGCCCTGTGGAGCTTGGCTGCATTCTGGGGCGGTTCAGCGCTAACGAGCGGACCAGTCGTCCCGCGTCCTGACCAATCCTCGCCAATTGCCACCGCGTTGATTTTGGACAACGGACCAACCATGGATTACCGCTATGAGAACCAAACTCGCATGGAACTGGCCAAAGAGCGGGCAGAGTGGATTCTCGATCAGTTACCGTTGGAAAGTAAAGTCGGTGTGCTCAGTGGAGTCCCGATGCGTTCGCTCTCGCTCGACCCGTCGACTGCGAAGACTCAAGTGAATTTGATTGAACCGCGCGGCGCGCACATCGATCTACTTTCCAGACTTCGCACGGCCATCGACCTCGTGTTGGAAAGCGAACTAGAGCGTAAAGAAGTCTATCTCATCACAGACATGATGCAGACGTCATGGTCCGCCGCACAACCGGGACTCAAGGAGCTCCTCGCTGAACACCAAGACGAGATCCTCATTCAAATCATGGACGTAGGCGTAGCCGATCAAGCGAATTGGTCGCTCGGCAATCCAACTCCCAACCAAACGACCGTGTCCGTTGGCGGCGATATCGAAATTGAAGTCAGCGTGCGTCGACCGGCTGCATCCACAGACAGCGAGACCAGCGTTACTGTGGATCTGTTGCAAGAAGACATCGACAATCGACTGCCGGTGATTCGCAATGGCGAACTGCAAACACCGCCGACGAAAACGGTCGATCGCCAAGTCGTCGAGTTCGCGGACCGAGACGAAGTCAACGTCCGCTTGGTTGCGAAAAACCTTAGCGAGGGCACACATCACTTTACGATTCAGATCGATAAACGCGACCCGCTTTCCGCCGACAATACGCGATATGTAACGATTGCCGCCCGCCCCCAGCAACCAACTTTGATCGTCGCAGACAATCCCGAACTTGGAACGATCCTCAGTTTCATCGCTGATCCACTTCAGGCAAAACAGGCCAATCCGCAAACGCTGATCGAACGAGTCAACTATGTTCAGCTCAGCCAAACAGACTTGGCCAAGTACTCCGTGGTCTGGCTACACAACCCAACCCCACTCTCCCAAGCCAGCGTGTTGAAGCTTACCGAATTCGTCGAGTCCGGCGGTAACCTACTAAACATACTTGGCCCGGCACTGGGGAAAGTCGAAAGCTTGGCAGGCAATCCGATCCTGGATCTGCTCCCGGGTACTCTCCAAGGCCCTTCGCTTGGAAACGGCGCTGGGGTCCGCCAAGCGTTCATGGATATCGCTGCCACATCGCATCCCATGTTCCAATCACTCGGCGAAGGCGTTAACGACAAGCCGTGGAGTCGCTTTCGAGTGTTTGCGAACTGGACTTTCGACCCACTGAGTCCTCAGAGCCAAACGATCATGCAATTCAGTGATGACCGCTCACCCGGCGTCATTGTCGAATCACGAGAGCGCGGGCAAATCATGACGTTTACAACCCCCATACCGCAACCGGAGTCTCGCGATGAGGCGCTGTGGAATGACTTGTGGACGGCCGACGATACCTGGGCATTCGTCTTGCTCCGCGGGGCGATCCAAAGTCTGTATGGTGCGTCGAGCGAACAGTTGATTTTTCCTGTCGCAACACCAGTGGCTCTACCCAATCCGCGCGAGCAATGGCCCTCGCGTTACCGATTGTTCGAACCAGACGCGACATCTCTGGGCAGCGTAAAGAACGCAGAGGACGACCTATTAGCGATCGGCACGTTCGAGAAATCAGGCATCTACCGACTTCGGAGCTTGACAGGCGATCCGGTTGTCCGTGGTTTCTGCATCAACACGCCCTCTGCGGATACTCGACTCAAACGCGTCGATCCTGAGACGCTGGATGAACAACTCGGTCGCGGAGCATTCCGTGTTGCGAAGAATCAATCGGAAATTGAAAGCAGCGTTGGCCAAGCCCGCTTTGGACGTGAACTGTATCCATTATTGATGCTATTTGTCGCTGGTCTCTTCTTGGCCGAGCAAGCGATGTCAAACCGCTTTTATCAAATCAAGTTTCGTTAGGATCGGGTGGACCTTGTCGTTCTTGGATCAAGTCAGTTTGGAACCTGTGTACGGGTGGGCATTCTTCGTGCCGCTGCTCGTCATTACGGTAGCCAGTCTTTGGCTGACGGCGACAAGTCCTGGACTCACGCGGCGGCAGAAATCAATTCTGTCCTTCCTACGCCTACTCGCCATGCTGATTCTCTTCATTGGCTTCTTACAACCCGGTTGGATCTCAGAGCAGACGCGTGAGAGCGAAGGAGCCGTTGCCGTCTTGATGGACAACTCTCAAAGCATGTCGTTGCCGAGCGACTCCGCTGGACTCAGTCGCTGGCAACTGCAGCAGCAGGTCTGGCAAGAACTCCAATCGCAAACGGATTTGGAAATCGGTCGCACCAAGCTCATTCCATACTGGTACTCAGGAAAGCCGTTACCCGTCGATGGAAGCGATCTACCACAGTTGTCTGAAGCGTTTCAGGTCGATCCCAGTGCACGACTGACCGACTTAGGGCAAACGCTCTCCGAGATCTCGCGTCTACAAGTCGACCCGCCCTTGCGTGGTGTTGTGATGATGGGCGATGCAACGCAGACCGCCATACCCACTAACTTCGATCCTACCGTCGTCTCTCGCCAGATGGCGCAGCTCGACCAAGTGTTGCTGTTCGTTGGCCTTGGCAATCAAGCCGATCAAAGTCAACTCCGTGACATCTCCATCGAAGGACTTCCTGAACAGTATTCGGCATTTGTAAAGAAAGAGCTTAACGTCCGCTTTATCGTGAATGCGAAAGGAATGCAAAACAGGCCGATCAAATTGCAGCTGAAATTACGTTCCAGCGGAAAACCCGATCAGATCGTTGCCTCGAAGCAAGTCCTCGCCTCCAAACCAGCGGATCTGCTTCCCCAAGACTTTCGAATTCAAGTCACCGATCCCGGCGACTACCTGTTAGAAGCGAGCGCGGAGGTCGACGGCGGCGATCAAATCGAATCGAACAATACCGCACTCAGCTTCATCACCGTACGCGAAGGCGGCGCCAAAATCCTATTGCTCGAGGGCGAACCGCGTACCGAGCAGACATTCATGAAGCGCTCGATCGACGAATCGCTCGACTTCTCGCTCGACCGAGCGTGGATTGGAGTCGAAGATCGGAAGCGAAGCCCGGGCGGACTTGATTTGACCAAGGACTTTGCGATCGACGAATACGACGCCATCATCATCGGCGACCTCCCTGCAACCGCACTCAGTCGCGAAACTCAAGATGCGATTCGAAAGCAAGTTTCGGCGGGCAGCGGAATTCTGTTTATGGGCGGTTACCAGAGCTTCGATGCGGGTGGCTGGGGCACTTCGTTGATGGAGCCGCTTTTCCCACTCCAGTTGTCGCGACGTCCGGCGCAGAAATTCGATGCGCCCATCAATCCTCGCTTACATATTCAAGGCGAGATCATGCTCACTCCAAAGCTGCCTCACCCGCTGACGAATCTTGGATTGCCAGAGCCGGACAACACGCGACTTTGGCAGAATTTGAAGCCCCTCAACGGCATGAATCGATTCGGTGACACAAAAAACACACCCGGAATCCAAACATTGCTGGAAGGCCGAGACGGTGATGGTCAACCAGAGCCAGCACTAATCACAGGCCCATTTGGTAGCGGCCGTGTGTTAGCGTTTGCCGGAGACACGACCTACCTGTGGTGGTTCGCTGGGCAGAAGAAAGTTCACCAGCGTTTCTGGAGGCAGATTGTTCTTTGGCTCATCCGTCGCGACTCCATCAACGAGGGCTTCAAACTGGAACTCGATCGACGTCGGCTCTTGATTGATGAAACTCCAGAACTGCAAGCGACCTGGTTCGGCGGCAGCGAGAACAAGCCTTTACCCGAAACCGTTAGCATCAAGCTCTTTCGTGAACAAGAGACACTGCAAACTCTTCCTCTCGCGGAAGAGTCAGCCGACAAGCTATCCAGCACGATAAAGGGACTCGACAAACCGGGCCTTTATCGCGCGGCACTAGACGCACAGGGGGCAGATGGAAGTATTTATTCCTCAGAAGTGGCTTTCGTCGTCCGTGATGAGTCGCGAGAGCTGATGCGCCCCGACGCGGACTGGTCGATGATGCGGAGTATCGTTGCCGCGAATGAAAACGCTGGCGGGAAACTAATCCTCAGTGACGAAGTCTCACGGCTCATCGAAATCCTTGAGCAACGCCAAGAAGCCACCCAAGTCACTTCCATTGAGAAGCGCCGACTTGGCGATGCAGCTTGGGATTCGTGGCTATTTCTCGTACTGTTCTGCGCGCTGATGGGTGCCGAATGGACGCTGCGCAAGACTTGGCAGCTACCCTAGTCGACTAGTCGGCTCTGTTTGCCGCGTTTCATGTTGACACTCTTCGCTGCTCTCAAGAATCCGATTCAGGCCACCACTCACGCAGATAGCTCATGACAACCAAAAATAACAAACCCTTTCTGTTTTGGCTGGCAATTGCCTGGCTTGCGATTGCGTTCGCATGCGTGCTCTTAACCGCACTGCGATTCAAACCCTGGCCATCGCTGCGTCTAAGCGTCTATGCCGGGTGGACGACAGTTCTCAGCCTCGTTGCATTCGTTCAGTACTGGCGCGACAAACGTACCGCACAGTCCAACGCTCACAACGACGAGAAAGCTCAACGCGTTCCAGAAAGAAACCTGCATGCTCTCGCGTTGCTCGGAGGTTGGCCTGGAGCCGTGATTGGACAACTGTGGCTGAGACACAAAAGCCAGAAAATGACTTTCCACGTTGCACTCGCTCTGATCGCAATCGCCCACGTTGCGGGCGTGGCTGGCTACATCTGGTGGACTTTGAAATAGCCACATAAAACTCGGGTAGTTTCTCCGTCTATTGCAACTTGGGACATGGCTCAATCCCAGCGGCCTCTCGTATAATTCTGCGGATGTCCAACGTAACTCAGCTACTCCGAAAATTAGAAGAAGGCGAGGCATCGGCGACCTCGGACTTGCTGCCGCTCGTTTATGAAGAGCTCCGAAAGTTGGCTGCCAGCAAGCTATCTGGAGAAAAAGCATCTCCGAGCATTCAACCGACAGTCCTGGTGCATGACGCGTTTGTGCGGCTGGTGGATAAAGAACTCCAACAACAATGGAATAGTCGCGGACACTTCTTTAGTGCTGCAGCGGAAGCGATGCGGCGAATTCTCATCGAGCGTGCCCGACGCAAGAAAACGGCCAAGCACGGGGGTGAATTTCAGCGAATCTCACTTTACGAATGTAGCTCAGAAAGCACTAACGACGCAGTGGATCTACTAGCCCTGGATGAAGCTTTGGCGGAGTTCGAGCAGGCTTGGCCCGAGAAATCCAGGCTCGTGAAGCTCAGGTACTTCGCCGGGTTAACGGTTGCCGAGACAGCCCAGGTAATGCTAATCTCCGAGTCGACGGCCGAACGGCACTGGAGATTCGCACGGGCTTGGCTGTACGACAAGCTGGACTCATCGTAGTTCGCATCTCCGAGGCGACCATCTCCTAAAAATCGGCTCGGAGAGCCGAGCTAGTGCGTCTGTGAAGGCGATTGGATTATCAGGTGTAAGTCCTGATTGGGGAATCCGGTACTGCCCCACAGCTGAAGGTAACTGCGTTTTCCAAAGAAAGGGTGGAGAGCAACTGGAAGCGAATGAACAGTCCGTAACGAAAGTGAACTCGATTCGGCCAAACCTGTCGGGGAGCCTGCTAGCAACTGGTGAACCTCTGATCTCACGAAGCGGCCCGAAGATGACCTAAGGTCTGCTGATTCCCGAATCAGCGGTCGGTGAGACGCCTTGCACGGTGACCGAACCTGGTAACGTGTGAAACTGAGGCAAGGGAAATGGTAATGCGGTGGTTGGAGACGGAATGTTCGGAAGTTCAATCGCGATAAGCAGAGAGACCTCAGCGGCGTGCAGACCTATGACGCGCGAGCTGAGGAGTCAGAGCCTCCATAGTAGTGCTGACCTGCGGGAACCAAACCCACAGCGAGCGAAGGGAGGCAGGAAAGTGGATGCGAAGTAGACCATGACAGCGAAACGTAGATCGCAAGAATACATCCCGGTGACAGTGCCGTTTGGGTCGAAACCTTCGAACCAAGCAGCTAGCCGTGCTGGAGAACCTAAGGCGAAACCAACACGTGAGGTTTCAAGTTGGGGGAATCGTCATGTATGGACGAACCGCATGTTGGACGCACTCACGGTAGGAGTGCGAGGAGGTCGTTGGCATGCCTTGATCGACAAGGTGTGCAGTGACATGAACCTCTATGTCTCGGCCTGTAAGGTTGTGGGCAAAAGAGGTTCAGCAGGAGTCGACCGTCAAAGCACCGAGGATTTCAACGCCAGTCAAATGGCCGAGATCAAGCTGTTGCAAGAGCAACTGCGAAGCGGTCAGTATTGCCCTCAGGCGGTACGCCGGGTGCGGATTCCCAAACCGGGCAGCAATCAAACGCGACCGCTGGGAATTCCAACCGTCCGTGACCGCGTCGTGCAAACGGCGTTGGTTCACGTGATCGAACCGATCTTCGACAACGAGTTCCATGACCGCAGCTTCGGCTTTCGGCATGGTCGCAGTTGCCACGATGCACTGCAAGTTGTAGAGGAACTGTTGGAAGATGGTCATGTGTATGTTGTCGATGCGGACTTGCAAAGTTACTTCGACACGATTCCGAAAGATCGCTTGATGAAACTCGTTGAAGCGAAGATCTCGGATCGCCGGTTATTGGGCCTGATTCGCAGCTTCCTGGATCAATCGATCTTGGAGGAGCTTCGGGAGTGGACGCCTGACTCAGGCGTTCCGCAGGGAGCGGTGCTTTCGCCGCTTCTTTCCAATCTGTACCTCAACGAATTGGATCATCGCATGGCCGAACTTGGCTTTGAGATGATCCGCTATGCGGACGACTTTGTGATCCTGTGTCGTAGTCAGGAGCAAGCCGAATCGGCCCTTGAGGAAGTCAAACGCTTCATCCACGAAGCCGGTTTGACGTTACATCCGGACAAGACGCACATCGTGGACAGTCGCGAGCAGAGTTTCGACTTTCTGGGTTACTCGTTTCGAGGCAAGCTCCGCTTCCCTCGTGCCAAGAGTCACCGGAAGTTGGTCGACACGGTTCGGCGGCTTACTCCACGCAAAAGTGGCCAGTCTCTTGCAGCGACGATCGCAGAGATCAACCGCGTCATTCGAGGCTGGTTCACTTACTTCCGCCACTGCACGTGGAGTCTCTTTGGAGATTACGATGGCATGATCCGCAGACGCTTGCGTGATCTGCTTCGGAAGCGTCATCGACGCAATCCGAAGCGATTGAGTCGCACGCGACGCTGGCCCAATGCCTACTTCAGCGACCGTGGGTACTACAGTCTGCGAGCTGCCCACGTCGCCTACGTCCAATCCCTCCGGGGAAACCACTGACCGGAGAGCCGTATGCGGGAAAACCGCACGTACGGTTCGGAGGGAGGGGAGGCTCAAATCAATGAGCCTTCCCTACCCCTATCTGTATCCTGCTCCGATATCTGGTTGCCCCTAGGCGTTTGCGGTTGCTCCCTTGGTGTGGCACTGGCTCTGCCAGTGCCTTGATGCCTTGCCAGCTTGTATGTGGCTAAAAAATGCAAAGGCCATCGAAGTTGAAATGCTCGAATCAGAATCCCCTGGATCTTGGGCCGACGCTAAACTCGCCTTGAGCACACTCTGCTCCACAAATTCAACTTCATCCACTCCAGGGTGCAAGCTGCTAATGAATGGAAAACACTGGTGAACCAGTGCCACACAAGAGCTACTATATCCTGCTCCAATATCTGGTTGCCCCTGGGTCGTTTGCGACAACGAGTG
>JBGCCZ010000018.1:0-6696 GCA_045105035.1 Pirellulaceae bacterium
GTTGGTGCGCATCGGAGTGGGCTGGCTCCGCTATGCAGCCGCGCCGGCGGACTCGCGTCGGGGAGCCATGAGCCGGAACATACTGGGTACCAAAGTCACTGAAATCAACGTCGCTCCGACAACTCCGGTTCCGATAGCGACGGCCAGCGGAGGCCAGAACCCTCCGCCGCTCAGCACCAACGGCAGGAACCCAACGACGGTCGTTCCCGTGGTGGCAAGCACGTGTCGCGTCACTTCAATGACCGTCTCCACCGTCTCGGACAACTCGCCACGCATGACGCCCTCGTTGGATTTCAAGGCGGCCACAACCACAATCGAATCGTTGATGGCAATTCCAATCAAGCCCATGGTGCCGACGATCGCCATGAAGCCAAAGGGGTAGCCGAAGATCCACAGCGCTCCCATGCCCAGCCCTATGGACAGCGTCGCCACTAAGCCGATCAGTCCCGCGAGCCGAAACGAAGCCAACGACAAAACCAGAGCACCGACCATGCCAACAGCCAGCACACTGACATTCGCCATCAGTCGACTGACTGCCGCGTCGCGCTCAGAGGCTTCGCCACCGACTTCAATGCGATAGCCGGGAGGGAGTCGATCCACAAAGCCACTCGCTTCCAACTTTTCATTAAAGGTGCCCAACACTTTCGATGGCAAAGTACCGGCAGTGATGTACGTCTGCACTTCGTTGCTTCGCTGCCCGTTGTATCGCGTGATGACAGCTCGCTGAGCTTCGTAGTCGATTTCAGCGATTCCCTTCAAGGGTGTGAACTGCGTCAGTGCCAGATTCTGCTGACTCGAGGCGACCGCGGGCAAAGCCTGCGTTTCCGCGCTTACCATCAGCCCCGTATCCCCCACGTCCTCGAAACGATTGCGACTCTGCGCGGCAATGCGCACGCGAACGGGAACTTCTTCAACTCCCTCAATCACTGAACCAGCCAAAAGCCCTTCGAACCTAGCAAACAACTGCTGAGCAACGGCTTGTTCGCTCAACCCAGTCCAACCGGCGACTTGGGAATCCACATTCACCGAAACAACCGGGCGAATTTCGCTCAGCATCGTCCGCGAGTGCAGAACATCGGGCAACGCGGTCGCAACCGATCGCAATTCGTCGCCGAGTTGGGCAAGCTGCTCCACGTCCGTTCCTAGCAGTCGTATTTCAACCGGAGCATCAAAGGGGGGTCCCTGTTCCAACTGTCGCACCAGAATTCGAGCCCGTGGAAATTCGCCATCCAACGCGGACTGAACGTCGCGAATGAGATCGCGGGCATTCTCGTTGCTATCCAAAGTCACAATAGCCTGAGCGTAGTTGGGTGAATTACTACGGCGTTTCACTACGTTGTAGTAAAAGGGCGGGGCACTTTCGCCCATGAACCAACTCACGCCTCGAATACGCTCAAACTCCCTCAATCGCTCTTCGACTCGCTTCGCGAGTTGCTCCGTTTCCCAAATGCTCGATTGCGGTTCCAACTCCATTTCTAGATTGAACTGGTCGCGGTCCGCTGGCGGAAAGAACTGCTCATTGAGTTGCGTGGCCGCGAGGAAGCCTGCAATCGGCAGAATACAGCCTAGCGCGACCCCAAAAACTGGATAACGCAGCATTCGAGTCAGCCCGCCCCGGTACAAAGCCGTGATCGCGTCGACTTGCACCCCGTGCAACAGTAAACGTGATACGAACCCCCGCTTCTTTGACTTGCCAGCCGAGTTCGAACCAGCGGCACTGTCCTGCGAATTCTCAGGCAAACCCTCATGTTCCACACCGCCCTGCAGAATGGCGGCCGTGGCCGGCAGCACCGTCATCGCCAGAAATAGCGAACTGAAGATGGCCAGCATCACAGTGATCGCAATGGCCCCTACAAACTCGCCCGCTGGACCCTCCATCAAAGCAATTGGTGCGAACGCCAACGCAGTCGTTACAGTGGAAGCCAACAGCGGTGAAAACAAGCGCTTCACCATGTCGCCAACCGCTGCCTTAGGAGACAACCCCCGCTTGAGACTGAGCTGAATTTCGTCAGTCGCAATAATCGCGTTGTCAATCATCAAACCCAGCGCAAGGATGAGACCCGTTACGGACATTTGATGAATGGGAATGCCCAGAAATCGCATGCCAGCGACGACCATCAGCGACGCTACCGGCAGCGTCGCAGTGACCAGCAACGCACTACGCCATCCCATGAAGATCAACGTCATGACCGCCACTGCCGCCACGCCCAGGATTAGATTGCGAGCCAACGAGCCCATCCGTTCCGAGACGTAGCCCTCTTGCTCCATGATCACATCTAACTTCAGTCCCGGTGGTAGTTCGCTGCCGAATCGCTCGACCACTTCCTCCGCCTGCAACGCCCACTGATCAATCCGATAGTCTGGCCTCAGAAGAACACTCACCACCACACCCGGCTTCCCATCAACTAGCACTCGCGAAGGAGGCGGAGAAGGTGTCAGACGTCGAACGTTCGCAACTTCTAACAGAGAGAGCGTTTGGCCCGGGCGAGAAGTCTGAAGCGACGCAGAGCGAATATCTTCCAAGCTCTCGAATTCGTTGCCGATTTCAATCACCAAATCTGCGTGCTCGCCCCGCAGAGTGCCTGCCGAAGACTTCACATCAGCGGTTGCTAATTGCCTCGCAATGGCTTCCGGGGAAAGTCCGGCAGCCGCGGCTTTGGCAGGGTCAATCTCGACCACAATCTCTTCAAGTGGATCTCCGTAAAGATCAACCGACTTGGTTCCGTCCAAAACGAAGAAGCGATCTTTCAAATCGCGAGCCAACCGGCGGATCACACCGGAGGCTTCTTCGTCATCTCGATCCCACACCACCGCACCGATCCAAGCGTAAGCCGCAATTTCGAGCTCTTCGAAAATGGGCCGCGACGCCCCCTGAGGAAGACTCGCAATTGAATCTTCGATCTTCCCACGCAACTCCGACCACACCGGCGCGGTATCGTAAATGTCGTCTCGCAATTCGATCGCTAAGAAAGAAGACCCAGCGCGACTCTGCGAACGCAGGCGTTTGATCTCCGGCACGTCCAGCAACGCCTCTTCGATCTTTTCTGTGACCAAAGCTTCCACTTTTTCGGCATTTGCACCGGGGAAGAGCGTCACAACGTTCGCTGCCCGCTGCGTCAACTGCGGATCTTCCATACGCGGCAAGATGGCTAGCGAGCTGAGGCCTGCGGCGGTCGCCAACAGAACAGTCAAAATGATCAGCCGGCGGTCCGAATAGAAGCGCTCGGCCAACCGCCCCATAAAATGCGAATTCGCCGGTTCCACACTGCCAGGATTCGATGAAGTGGTACTCATACTAACTTCTAACTCACGAGTTGTTTTGGCTCTTTACTGGCAAATCTTCACTCACCGACTCACCGAACGCGTCCTACTCCCCTTCGGCGGGTCTCCCGCGCTGAACTCGCTGACCGGGTACAACCCGGTGCAGGCCTTCGACCAAGAACCATTCGTTCAGTTCGATCGGACCTCGTACTTGGCACATACCATCCTGGACTCGCAACAACTCAACCGGTCGCTGCTCGACGACTTGCCCTGGCCCATCAGCGTCCACCGCCGCGTACAAGACCCACAATCCACGAGGTCCTGAGACCATGGCTTCGGCTGGCACCCAAATCGTCGGAATCCCCGAGCCGGCTACACCAGGAACCTCGATCTGCAGCTCGACCGCATCGCCAATCCCTACGTAGGACAATTGATCTGCACCCAAAGCAAATTGGACTCGCCGTGTGCGCGTCGAGGCATCGACGGCTGGCGAGACCCGTTCCAACGTTGCTTCGATGGGATAACGATTGCCGGCCGAGTCCACTCTCGTAAAACTCGCAACCTCGTCATCCAGCACAGCGAGTGGCACCGAATCAGGCAAACCAACATGAATCTCTAGAACGCTTGATTCCACGAACTCCAGGAGCGACTGCCCCGGCGAAACCACGTTCCCCTCATCGATCATCCGTCGCTGAATCGTCCCGTCATAAGGAGCGATGACCTGCTGCTCCTCAACTTGCACTTCAATCTGTTCAATCTGAGCCTCCAAAGCCGCGACCGCGTTGCGCTGGGCACCGATTTGCTCGCGACGCGTCCCCTCTTCGAGTACGTTGAGTTGCTCCGTGGCGAAACGTAACTGCGCCTGCATGGCTTCGAACTCGTATGCGCTCTCGTCCAGCTCTTGTTGCGAAACCGCACCGCTTTCTCTCAGCTTTCGTCGCCTCTTGAGACGCTCCTGCGATAAGTTCAAATTCGCCTGCAGCTCCGACACACGCGACTTCGCCTGCTCCACCTCCTGTGTTCGCGGCCCCGCCTCCAACTCAGCCAAGCGATCTTTGGCCGAAGCCAAATTCGCCTTCGCAACTTTGAGGGTCGCTTTCAACTGATAGTCGTCGAGTTGAACCAATAGTTGCCCGGACTGAACTTGATCACCAATGTCGACGGTCACTTGCTCGACGCGCCCAACCGCTTTCGCCGCTAAATTGCTCGTTCGCCGCGGCAAGACAACACCGGTAAACGTCTCCACCAGCTTCGGTGAAGGCAACTGCCCAAATTGAGCAGCAGTCACCGGCAGCAACCGAGCCGCTCCAACACTCCCTACCTCACCGCTCCCCGCCTCACCAGAACTCGACGCACCCACTACCGTTTCGGCTGAACTCCCATTCGCTTCACCGATAGACCAAAAGTCAAACGCGGCGATTCCACGCAACAGCAGCCCCGCGAAACCCGCAGCAAACGCACGAGACGTCACAAAATGACGCAGCGTCAAAGATCGGCCAAAAAAAGGCGATGACTCATTACTGGCTGTCGTTCGATGCAACATGCTGCACGATCCCTTCGGATAATTTTTCCATCACCGCCTCAACTTCTTCGAACGAAATTAAGGGAGACCAACGATAGCCGTTCATCAACGTCCACGCGTGATACCGCATGCTCCGCACGGGTTCCCGCACGCCAATGTCCGGCAGAGAAGGACTCGTCGCGATCAACGCGTGAGTCCCGTAGGTGAGCGCCCAAAAGCCGAATACAAGCTCTTCCGGCTGCATAAACTCAGGAATCTCAAGATCCCCTCGGGCAAGTGCATCTCGCACCACTCCGGAAACGACCGACATACAACGCAGTTCGCATTGCTGAATCAGATTCTGGCTTTTTCCCGATGATTTTTCCCAGATCGCCACGTTGCGCAACATTTGCTCGACGGCGAAATGCTGGCCGAACTGCGTCGCGTAAAGATCGCACGCACAGCCAATCGCCGTCATACGCAATCGCGACTCCACCACCTGCGTGGCAGCAAACTCGAACATTTGCCGTCGAATCTCTAGGGACTCAATCGCCAGAGCAACCACAATCTCCTCTTTGTTCGGAAAGTGGTTGTACAGAGTCCCCTTGGCATACTCCATCTCAGCCGCCAAACGCTCCATATTCAGCGCCTGATAGCCCTCCTTCACGAGAACCGGCCGCGCGAGCGACAATATCCGCCGCTCCCGCTCCTGTATCTCTCGCTGCTTGCGTGTCAGTGTCTCCATAACTCCATTATTGACGCCGCGTCAGAAAAGTCAAGTCAGAAGATCACGTCATCAGGGCAAGTCAGAGTTTGGATTTGCGGAAACTCCGTAGCCCGCCGCGTGAGCGAGGGACAGCACAAGCCACGGGTGCCAACCCGTGGTTTTCGCTTCGTCCTACGCCCCCTCGAGTCCCGGAGAGACGGCAGGAAATCGCGCGCAATGCACCATGTCGTGCCTCCAGCACTCCCGTGCGCGAGGTACCCCACAAACCACGGACTAGGCTTTGTTGATCAGTTACAAAACTGCACTTCGTGAGCCGATGGCGCTAGCCGCGGGCCAGCGTTCTTCGGTGTCGACCACAGAAACGCCCGTCGCTAGCGCGATCGGCTCATAATTGAAGCTCCAAATCCGCGTTCACCATGGCTTCTACCATGGCGGCAAATTCGAACTTCCGTGGCCAGTCGATCGTGTCCCAAGCAAGTTGAGGATCGGCAACTAACTTACTCGGATCGGCCTTCCGCATATAACGTGAATCCTGCTTCACAAAATCGCCCCAATCGAGTCCCAGACTTCCAAACGCCGCATCCAACCAATCCCGAACCGTCCGAAGTTGCCCCGTTCCCAGCACCAAGTCGCCGGGCTCGTCGAGTTGCAGCATCCGATGAAAGGCAGTCGTAAAGTCGGGCGCGAATCCCCAGTCACGTTGTCCATCCAGATTGCCCAGTCGAAGTTCACTAGCCAGCCCCAATTTTATACTTGCGGCGGTATGGGTGATCTTGCGAGTCACAAACGACTCGCCTCTCCGGGGCGACTCATGGTTAAAGCAGATCGCGTTGCACGCGAACATTCCAAAGGAATCGCGGTACACGCGTACCATGTTGGTCGCAAACGTCTTGGCAACCCCGTAAGGTGTTACCGGCCGAAAGGGAGTCTGCTCGTTCTGCGGCGAAAGGGCAGGGCGGCCAAACACTTCACTGCTGCTCACATGCAGAAACTTGGGCCGCCAGTCACAGTCGCGAAGGATCTCCAACAGCTTAAGCGTCCCCATGGCAGCGAATTGACAAGTCGACTCGGGGATATCAAAGCTGGCGCCAACATGCGTTTGGCCTGCCAAATGATAGACTTCGGCGGGACAAATCTTCGTGAGCAACCGACGAATCGTCGTCGCGTCGTCCAGTTCGGCGTAATGAAGAAAGAGCCTTTGATTGTA
>JBGCCZ010000019.1:0-78114 GCA_045105035.1 Pirellulaceae bacterium
AGGTATCGGGAGGGGGTGCGTGTCGCCCCGTTTGTAGACTAAAACGAGTTCTATGTGGTCAAGTGGAGCCCCGTCGTTGCGGCTCGAAATTCTGCAGGGTAGCGGAGCAGAACAATAGTTGGAGGAACTATCTAGATGGGGTGGATCGCACTGCTCGATGAACTTCGGCCTTTTTTCGATCTTGGGATGGGACTGCTCATCTGGCTAGTCCAGTTGATTGTCTACCCGTCGTTTGCTTATTCCTCGCCAGAGTCCTTTAAGTCCTGGCACTTTCGCTACACCGGGCTTATCACGATTTTTGTGCTGCCGTTGATGTTTGGGCAAACCGGGATATACCTGGCGTCGGCTTGGTTAGCTGGCAGATGGCACGATTGGAGTGGAGTCGTTCTGGTGGCAGCGTGTTGGGCGGCTACTTTCCTGCTGAGTGTGCCGTGTCATGACGGGTTGCAGAAGAATGGCTTCGACTTGGCTGTAGTGCAGCGACTTGTACGCACGAACTGGATTCGAACGATCGCTTGGTCCACGATCTGCGTTATCGATATTGCCGTCGGGTTGGTTGCACCTGAAGCACTTTCGTTGCTCGCTCGCCAGTCGTAACGCTGCAGTGTAGATTGGCTCTGCTCAAGCGGAGGCGTTATTCACCGCGAGCGTGAAGGTCCCGGTGTCGTTTTGCGATTCGTGGCTTTCCAAGGTTGTCATAGGCAAGGGCCAAGCCGGGACGGACTAGTTTTCGAAGTTCGGCTTCTTCTAACGCGCCTTCTAAATCCACTACTGCCTCACGCCACTTTTCTAGCTTGAGGTAGATCTGGCCGCGAGTTTCCAACGCATAGGGATTGCCTTGCGTGAGCCGCACTGCTGCGTTGGACAACTCCAATGCGCGCTCAAGATCAGCATCCTCTGATTGGCACATCGCGTAGGCCAAGTTGTTGAGCACGCTTGGCAAGTTGGGGGTCGACTGCTGTGCGACTTCTAAATGAGTTAGAGCTTCCTTGGGGTTGCCTTCCATCAGAGCCAGCGTTCCAAGAACGAAATGCGCTGCATCGCCGGAAACTCCCCGTACGACCGCCTCTCGAAGGACTGCGACTTCGTTGTCCTCGGAGGCTGCAGCCTCCGCGCATACCTTTGTTAACGCGTCCAACACGGCTGGACTCGAGGGATCCGATCCGACCGCCGCTTGGATCAGTTTGAGTCGTTGCATCAAGCCACGAGCCGTGCGATCCTGCCTTGCGATTTTGTTGGCAATCAGTACGTAGGCATCCGCCAACGAGCGTCTCAATTTGCCCTCATCTTGGGCGCCTGGCCGCTGTTTGAGACCAGCTTTCAACAACCGGGCTGCGTCTTCTTCTTTCTTCAAAAAGACTAGCATCTTAGCCGTGTTGATTCGCGTATCCACGCGGCCAGGCACATCCTTGAGCAGTTGCTCATTCTTTTCAATTTCCGACTTCGCTCGCTGGTCCGCCTTACCAGGAAACCCCAGTTCGTTTTCCATCACGAGCAGCAGTAGACCGATCGACGAATCGTTTCCTTCGATAGTTAATAGCGTTTCGTACGCTTCCGCCAGTCGGCCAGCGGAGCGCTGCGCATCCGCCAGAGCTTTAACCGTATTGACCGAAGTTGGGTTTGTGGCCAACGCGACTTCCAACCACTGAATGTAATCCTGCTTTTGTTTTTCATCCCAGCGATCGATTTGAGCTCGATCTCCGGCATTCTCCGCGAGCCAAATTGCGGCTCTCTCCGAATTGAGACCGAGGGCTGCTTCCTTCATAAAGTCCCTACTAGCCACCAGCTCCCCAGCTTCCACTTCAACGATGCCGCGGTTAAACAAGTCGTCCGCGGACTTTGGATTTTCCCGGACAGCCAGCATCGCGAAAAATCGAGCCTGGTCGAAATCAGAGTCGTTGACCGCCCGCTTCACAGACTTTCGGTAACTCGACGACGAGACCGTTGTTGGCTGCCGCACTCCGTTTGCAATGAGCAGAAAGATCGCCGACAACGCGAGAATTCCAGGGAATGCGATGACGAGCCCTAGGAAAGGGCGAGAGACCAACCACAGCCAGGGGAACTGAACAGACCAGAGCACCCACCACAGCGGGTTTGCCATGGTCTTCTTGCTGGGAATGTCGACTACCGAACTCTCGCCTTCGCTGACAACGGCGCGGTGCCGAGCTGAGTCGAAGCGGAGCACACGCGAGAAGATGCCCAGGACGCTTCGCAATCCCGAACCTAAAATTCTCTCGAAGCCCCAGTGGCCGAAGAAGTTGTTCACGACGCGGAATGGAAGCAGTAAGACGTCGACAAGCGTACGGCGTGGTTCAAAATCGTCCGGGTAGAACCCACTGCCCTTATCGCGTTTGCCGCGTTTCGACTTCCGGTTGCCCTGTGAGCGGACACGGCGCGTCGCCTGCTGCTTGCCAGCTTCGGTCTGCGCGAGTTCTCCGGAGTCGCAATGCGCGGCGGCTCGCGCGGATTCGTCGAACTCCGATTCGGGTGTTGTGGCTTCAGGGGCAGTCATCGTTTCAGCGTCCAATCAAATCGAACGGAAGTTCCGTAACTATTCTTCATTGCAGAGCCACGCAACCCACAACGTTATGTTGAATCATAAGCCGTGGAAGATTCCGCTCACCTGACAGATTAATATACACCTAGCGTTGTCCCAAGGTTTATCCTCAAGCAACGGACGACGGCTATGCCCCTTTCGAGGTACGAGGGCCGAGGGCTAACGTTGAATCGGGGACGGCAACGTAGCCGGTAAGTAGCGTCTAGAGGGTGCTTCGCTCGATCGTCTCGGCGATTAAATACAGACTTCATACTCGGCGTGTTACCATTGGCCAACGTGTGAGGTTCTGATTAGCACGTCGCAAATCAAACCTTGGAGAGTACGTTGACAACACTGAAGGAAAGTAAGGTCTTGGCTTCAAATAGTCGTGACTTGGTGAGCCTCTGTCTGCTTACGATTGCAGCGGTGGCAACGGCCGGATCCTACTTCGCCATGCTTGATTCTGCCAACACCATTGGGATAGCGTTTCCAGCGATTGTAATGGTGGCAGTCGTTTTGTGGTGCAGCCTCTTATATCTCAGCAGACAGCTCTCGCCAGCCAGAGTCAGGGGTTGGCAGTTGGCTTCTCTTATCGTCTGCCTCGCAGCTCTGGGAGTCGGTTTCCTAATTCAGTCAGCGCTGCCGATTTCGGTTGCCGTTGTCGGCAGCATGCTAGCGCTGTTCGGAAGTCTGAAGAGCACGAAGCACAAGTCGTCAATTTCCGGATTCGCAGCCCTTGTCGTAATCGTTTTTATTCCTCTTACGACGAATGTTTGGTTCCAAGAGTGGGTGATGCGGTTTATGAAAAATGCTATTCACTTTGGCCTACGCGCGATCGAAGTCCCCAACGCGGCTTTTGCGCACGTGATTGCAGTCGAAGATCGGCAGATCGTGCTTAGCGACTTGGCTAACTCGCCGAGTCTGATTTGGGGAGTCGTGCTGGCAGGTGTTTTTACTTTGTTCGCAATGCGAGGCGTGACGCACGCGATTTGCAATTTGGCTGTCGCTTATTTCTGCGCTGTTTTAGCCGAATGTGCTCGTGTAATTCTCTTCGAATACTCGTCGCTCGGATCTGTAGAGCCCGTATCTGAAACGGTGGTCGCCGTCATTGCCTACGTTGTCGCTGCTTTGGTCTTCTTGAGCTTGGAACAAATGCTGCGCGTCGTCTTCCATCCCATTGGCGTCGGCTTCGTCAACAATCAGGCGAACCCCATCGCCGCGGTATGGAATAAACTCGTCAAAGGCATGCGTGATAGCCAAGATCAGTACGATTGGTGGCGGAACGAAGGTGGCCAGGCTGCCAAGGGGAATTTGGTGCTGCGAGTTTTGGCAGGGGGTTTGTGCGTCTTAGTGACCATTGCCGCGCCATCCCTTGCATTCTCAAAATTGAAACAAGAGCGGTTTGACACCGAAAAGCTCGGCTTGCAAATTCAGTCGCGATTGTCCGCCGAAGCTGCAGCCAACCTAGCTATTCCAGCGTCGAAGGCGATGCAAGCGGCGACTGAAGTAGATCTGACAACCGACGAACAACGGCTTGCAGGAGTTGCGATCAGCCACTTAGAAGCCACCGAATCCGGTGAATTGAGTGTACTAGCAGGGGCGGTACCTGAGCCGCAACTGATCGCCTTCAGTCGTCTTCGCGGCTGGGATAAACCGGCTGCGTTCATCAATGCAGCCGAAAGTATGCAGAATCCCGATTCCACGGTTAAGACAGGCAAAACGATGGCTATCTACGGCTACATTTGTTCTGCGGATGTAGGTCTCATTGCCGCTCCGTCTAACGCGAGTACATGCCTTTCAATCGTTTGGAATCGTGAGTGGCTCCGTGAGCCTTCGCCTGAAGAACTTAGCACCTGCTACGACGAGTTCTCTGCGGTAGCCCAGCAAATCGGCAAAGCTATCTTCCAGCCTTGATCGCTGCATTGCGGCACGCAAGTCTTTCTCTTTTGATTTGATTCTGTTCTCGACAGCGCGATCGATTGCAAATCGACGATTTCAAATCGACGACTAGCAAGCGCCGTACGAAGAGCTCGGCTACGGGTCTCAAGGGGCTGGACAGCTCGTCTTACGTCCGAGCAGCGAGCGTTGGCGGGAGTTTTTTTTCGATCGTGGAAGCACGTGGGGCAGGTGCCTGACATCGATTCCGATGCCCCAACGTCCTACCTGCAGCGCAACTAATCAGCTGTTGCCCTTGCAGAGGAGGATCGTTTTGCCAGTCTTTTGGTTCTGGTGGTCCTCTGTTTTGGGGGGCGCGGCATTCACGGCGTCTTAGTCCAGCGACGAGGGATTTCTGCCGAACGCCGAAACCTGGCCTCTCCTACCAGCTCGCACAACCCGGAATCAACACTCGGCAGATTTTCCTGGTGTCCCCCGATCCTGGGGAGGTCTTGGATTTCAAACGGGACGGCAGTTGTAGGAATGCAGATATTTCCGGATTTCCTGCCCCTCGGAGCGGCAATTAGATCGACTTTGTCGTTAAATTTAGACCAGAATGGTTAACAAGATAGTTTTAGCCAATCGTCATGATCGTTCCAATCGACACATTTTTAGGAAAGCATCAATGAGAAAAATCTTGCTGACTGTGCTCAGTCTGGCACTGTTTTCAGCCTCCATTTCGGAAGCAGCAGTGTTGCAATTGAGTACTAGCGCGACGGACCCGGATGCGGGCAGTAGCCTAAGTCTGAACATCAATGACAGCGGTTCAATGTTCGTTTGGGTTGCCGCAGACGACGGGCAAACCATTCGAGGAATGTCGATCGACATCTTGAGTAGCGATGTTGCAGTTCTTGAAGCGACCGATCACATCGTAGACGGGAGCCGTTGGCAGGCTGCAGGTGTTGGGGATCTAGGTGACTTAGTCGACAATTCGAACTCCGTCGCCATCACGTCCGGCACTGGCATCGTGGGAAACACGCTTGTTCTTCATAGCGAAGTTCAATTCATTGCTACTGCAGCGGGAACGACCGATCTCCAGCTCGCACGAGGATTTGAAGGTTTCGTAGACGGTGCGTTTGCCGATATCCCAGACACTGAAATCACCTACGGTGGTGGTACTGTCAATGTTGCGGTACCGGAGCCGAGCTCGATTGGCTTGATTGGCTTGGGTGCCATCGCTGGTGTCTTGCGACGGCGACGACGAGCTTGAAGCATTGCGGCTTGAAAAGCAGAACACTAACGACCCAAACAGCGGCTCGCTTGAGCTGCTGTTTTTTCTTGCGCTACGCCAAGCGTTCGAGCTGTCATTAAACGTTTGGATTCAGCGTCATTAGTGCTCTAGCGTGTCTGCCGGTGCTTGCCGGCTTCTGCTCTTTTGGCGACGCTCTATTCCCCAAAGCCCGAGCAATACGATGCTTCCGCACAAGATCGGAATCCAGGGCAAGTAAAGATCGATGACGCTAAAAGCAAGGCTGGCACTGCGAGATGATTGATAGCCAAGTTGCGACCAAGGCGGCGTGGGAATGGTTGGCTCGGGTGCAAAGAGTGGAACAAATTGTTCGATAATGACGAAGTGCCGTTTGGGGTTTCGGTAGACGCGCACTGTGGCGTTCGGCTCGTTCTTTTCGAGCCAGCCAATCAGTGCTTCATCGTTGTCGGGCATCTGACCGAACTCGAAAGTCCCAAGGCAGCTTCGCGTTAAGCTAACGAAACTCAACGCAAGCATGGCGGCGATCGTCGTAATCTGGAACAGTCGAATAATCCCAAAGCGGCTTCTCACCGCTGATGGACTTCCAGTCATCGCACGTTCCCCTCTACGACTGCCACACTGACTCTTGCACGGTTCCGATGCTATGCATTCGACAACAAGATTGGGATATTGGATCAGTTTCGACTTATTGAAACACGGTGCTCGTGATTTCGATACCGGCGTTCGAAGAATGGCCAGAACCCGTCTGAGCGGATGGTGGCACGGAAGGTATTGGATTCTACAAGACTACTAGAAGACGATTTCGTCGCCAAATTGATCCCGTTCCCCCTGCGTTAGGCGGTACATGTCGTGCATGAGTTGGATGTCGCAGGGCCGTTGTTCGACTTTTCGCCTGGAGAACATGCGCTGCTGAGTTGCGATCATGACGTCGGGGGGCAGAGTCGCGAGTTGGCCGAAGAGACGTGCGTAGTTCACAAAGCTCGGTACATTGCTGGTCACGAACCCGTACATCATGCTGCACACACCGATCACTTTTCCAGTAAAGATACCGGTGTTGATAGCAGACTTTGCGTAGTCACCCATCACACAGCCTAAGAACTGCATTCCGGTAGCGGTCTTCGCGGAGCCGTATTCCATGTTGACTGCGCCGTAGGTGTTCTTCAGATCTGAATTGCAGGTTCCTGCCCCCAGATTGATCCAACTACCTAGATAACTGTGTCCCAGGAATCCGTGGTGCTGCTTGTTGGTGAAGGGCTCGATGACCGCGGCCTCAACCTCGCCGCCAACTTTGGTCGTGTGTCCTAAAGAGACTTCGTCTTTAATCGCGGAGTGTTCGAGTATCTTGCAGCCAGCACCAATGTAAATTGGACCGCGCAACAGCGTGTACGGGCCAACGGACGCACCACGCTCGATCACAATCGGACCCTGGCTGGTATCGGTGACTAGGTAGTCCCCGAGCTCGACATCCTGGTCAACAAAGATTCCATCGGACTTTTGGGTTAATGCCTGGTTTGCAATCCGGTGCTCCAGGTTGCCGTGAATGAGCTTCATGTTGGCCGCTACCACTTCGTGCGGAAAGGAAACAAGCTCGAGTTCCTCACTCAGTACATCGAATTCGTTGCAACTTTCCAGCAGACCCACTGGTCGATCCAATGCGTCTTGAACTTGCGCGGGAGACCAGCCAGGATTCAGAATTGCCGCCAACTGATCGCCGTGCTTCACAACGGCCGGCTTATTGTCTTGTCGAATAAGTAGTCGCTTTATCGTTTCGAGGTTCTCACTGCTTGGAGCAACTCTTGCATTGATCGCCAATTGAATACCCGTCGCTGTATTCGCGGGTTCGGTCGATTCAGATCCCAAGACTTTGAGGTCGGGCTCGTTGTGAGCGTAGAGTTCTCGGAGATAGCCACGAAGCCACAGAGAGGTCTCTACTTCAATAAACTTGACCAGATCCAACAGCGAGTAGGATCCCATTGTGATGGAGCAGGCGGCGCGTCCCGTAGTTATAGGAGCCAAGTCCTGAACCTGGGAATCTTCGAAAATCAACACTGACACGGTATCGATTTCCTATTTGGATGGCTGAGTGGCTTTGGCGTAGTCGCCGACGGAAACTTCGCTGTAAGTGATGAGCATCTCCTGAATCTCGCCGACCCGCTGGCGATCTTCCTTGGAGAGCATCCAATCGGCGTGCACGTTGCACGTTAGTTCTTGCGGCTCGTCGCCCGTTTCGATGGTGAGCACGATCTTTTCGGGAACGCCACCTCTTGCCATCACCGTTTCGTTTAGTTTGAGCCTGGCGTAGGGAGGAGCACCGCGGAGGACAAAAGTATCTAGCAGTTTGGACGCATCGGCGTAGTCGCGATACCAGAGTACGAAGTCGCTTGCTTGGTCGGTTTGTGGAGGCGTCTGCCAGGTCGCCGCATAAGTCAACGGCTTCGAGCCGACACTTACCGAGTTGTCCGCATCTCGAACGACTTTCGCGCTGGCTAAAAGGAATGCGACTCTGTCATTTGCCGCGGTTTCCTGCTGCGACAGCTTCAACATCTCTTTGAGTTTCGAGATCGGAGTCGTGCACTTCAGCTTCTTAGTTTCGCGTAAACGTACGATGCGATCGTTCTTAGTGTCGACGATGGTGATGTCTTGCCCAGGCTCCCGAGACTCATCGTAGGCAACCCCATCCATGAAAAATGTACGCGTCTGCACAACAGGCTGGGGCTGCGACTTTGAGAAGACGTCGGTTTCAATCCGAAAGCCGACTTGAGCCAACGATTCTGTGTTCATCACTAGTAGGGCTGCAATCGCGAGGACAACGCTAAGGGTTCGCATGGAGCTTATCCTGCCAATCGGAATAGTATTCACAAACGCGGTCGAGGAACGTGTCAGGGTTCAAGGAGCCCTCATTTCGCAACGCATATTTCCTCGCCTGCGTGTCTCAAACCGTGTGAGCTCACGGTAGCAGGCAAGCATTGCGGAAGTCCATATCAGTCCTCCGTAACCGGCTTCGCGGCACCCAGACTTGGCCTTCGAAACAACTCTAAACCCCAACCGGTTCGGAACCATTTGCAGTCCGGCGGGCGACCGATCAGACTGTACGGGCAGTCCATGTCGGCTCTCGGCATCCCGTATAGCTCTACCTCATCAGGTCCTCTCACCGCTCCCTAGTGGCAAGGAATCCCCTCATGCGAAGTATACTCCTCGCACTCATCATTCTCTTGATTCAGTTTGGCGACTCGCGGGCTCAGGAACCGGCAGTATCGACCACCGATTCGGCTAATGCTGCCAAAGCCGAGCGGAGCCAGAAGTCCGCTTCGAACATGGAGAAAGTCGAGCCCGAGAAGGCTGAGAGTCCCATTGTTGCTGCAAATGCGGAGGATGCGCCGGAAGCCGCCGCGATGCCGGAGCCGGCCAAAAAGGTGATCAGCGAAGTTCTGGTCCCGAAGAGCGATCCGAAGTTGGATTCCAAACCCGCCAAGAAGAAGCTCGTCGAGGAGAAGAAGCCAACGCGTCTCTCTTACACCGTGCCTCCGGAAGACAATATTGAATATGAGCTGATGGGTGAGTTCGTTGGCGATGTCGAGTACGAAGATGGCTCGAGCAAGACAATTGGGCTGCAAATTCGCCCGATTGGAAATGGGGATTTCGAAGCATTGCAGTATGTAGGCGGGGTACCCGGTCAAGATGGATTTCAGAATGCCTCTCCGATTCGAATGGTGGGTCGGCTAAGTGGCGATTTCATCGTGCTCTCGGGTGGACCTTGGGCATACTTCGCTGAGCCTCAGAGCTGTCTGATCGTAGATCGAAAAGGGAGCACCCGAGGCCGGTTGGAACGTGTTGCACGAGTCAGTCCGACGCTTGGCGTACAGCCACCGGAAGGAGCAGTCGTGCTGTTCGATGGAAGTGGAGTTGAGCAGTTCACTTCGGCTCGCATGACGGACGAAGGACTTCTGATGGAAGGCGCCGACACGCTGCCTTTGTTCCAAGATTTTAATATGCACGTCGAGTTCCGATTGCCCTACATGCCAACATCGGATGGTCAACAGCGCGGCAACTCGGGCTGCTACCTGCAAAGTCGGTATGAACTGCAAGTACTCGACTCTTTTGGTCAGCTACCGGTCTTCAATGGCTGCAGCGCGATATACAGACAGAAAGCCCCGGACCTGAACATGTGCTTACCGCCGCTTCAATGGCAGACGTACGACGTACAATTCACCGCGCCACGTTGGGGAGCCGATGGAAGCAAGCTTCGCAACGCCCACATTACGGTCTGGCACAACGGCGTGAAAACGCAAGACAACTATTCTATCATCAACAAAACGGGTGCCGGAAAAGAAGAAGCACCGACGCTTTTACCAATCCGCTTTCAAAACCACTCCGACCCAGTGCGATACCGAAACATTTGGGCCGTCGATCGCGGCTTGATCCTCCCTGAATTTCCGCTCTATCCTCAAACCGCTGGCGGTTTAGTCGAATCTGATGGCGGTTCTGTAGAGGCCGATGGTAGCAATGCAGAAGCCAAGGATGAACCAGATGCGGAGACTCCACCTGAAGCGGGAGCCGAAACCAAGCAGGAAGGCGCAGAGGAGAAGGTTGAAGAAGCGAATGCACCAACTTCCGCGGAATAGGCTCACCGAACGTTAAGGCAAGAAAGTCGATCACGGCGGTCGACCGAGATGCAATTTGCGCTGCAGTGTTAGTAGTCCGAATGGCATCGAGAGCCAAAGGAAAGTACCTAGGCGGCCGCCGTTTGCAGACTGAGACTCCTGAGTTCAGACAGGACGTTGGTCTGCAGTTTTTCATCGATGCAGTTTAGAGCCTGCGCTGCAACGCAACCGTCGATCAAACGATGGTCGCATTGAAGTGTCACCCACATCCGACTTTCCTCGTCCATCGGTCCATAGGAAAGGCTCGACGTCATTATGCAGGGGTGCCGGCGATTCAGTACGCCCTGCCCCGCGAGCACCGAGATACTCGCGGTACCCGTTCGATTCGCTCGCTTGTCCAACTGAAAGTTGGAACGCACAAACCAAATGCTGCGACGAACCCAGCGTGGGAAACGACTGGCGGCTAACTGATCTCGGAAGACTCGTTCGATGCTTCCAGATTTGAGTCGATCGAGTTCGGATTGCAGCATCCAAAGATTCTTGCGATCCGGGCTTCGCAGCCTGCCGAAGAACAATTGGTTCTTCCCATCCACGACACGGTTGACCGAGATTGCAATTGTGCACTGTGCTGATTGGTAAAATCGTGGCCACGGAAACGAGAAGTAGAACTGCCTGAGTTCGGGAATGTCACGCGAGGCGAGGCCGTAAGCTCGCATAAAGATGGCCGCCCAGGAAACTCGGATTCCCGCGCGTTCCCTCGCTTCTGCCAGCGATTGCATTGCGAATGATCGCTCAACTGGAAACGAAGGTATCTTTCGAGCTTGATCAATGACGTCCAAGACCAACGCTCGTTCGGGACCGAGTCGTTTCGAGCGGCCATCGAGGCTCCGAGTTTTGGAGAGGCTAATGCTGCTAGGGGGATTCATGCTGCTGGATTGCTTCGTGCTTCCGGGGGACTATTCCAAGCCCAGAAGATAGCTTTTTCGCAAAATCAAAGCAGCGCCGATTTCACTCGAAGCCAAGTCCAAGTCCAAGTCCAAGTTGACTGGCCCCGTCGCGTAGAGACCGTGGAATTAGGCCGAAAGCCTGCTTCGATTCGCGTCGGCCCGTTTTGCTGAAGCGGCCGCCGAGTTTCATTCGTCGCTATTGCGTATGTTGGAGGCTGGCAAATCCAGGTTTGTGATAGCTAGTCAGCCGTCGTCTGCTGCCAACTTTCGTATCGCTGCTGAACGCCAGGGATAATTCGGCAAGCGTTTTCGAAGTAGATTTTCTTCAAGACTGCATCCGGCAGGTAAACACCGTAGATCCGCCACAAGCCTTGGGGTGGAAAGGGCTTTTCCGAGTACGGGAAGTACTCATCTTTCGTCTCCAAGAAACGCCAATAGTAGCGATAACGTTGCTCGGGCCATGGACCGTCCGTACCAAAGAGAACTCGGTCTTGATATTTGATGAGGAACTCTCTGGCGGAGTAGGGTTGGCGACCGAGTTCGGAAATGCGAGAAGCGAACTCTACGACAACATTCGGGCAGTCCGCCAGCAATTGAGCCGTTTCGCTCAGATCTTCGGCATCGTTTCCGAAGTGTGCGGCGATAAACGTCGTGTTTGGATGCCGTTGAAAAAGTCGCTTCCTTGCCGAGTGCAGCTTCTCCCGAGTAGGGAAGCGGTCGCTCGGAAAATGCCAATTGGGGTGTCGCGACAATTCTTCATACCGCTCGTTCTCTGAATTGATGGGAGTGAAGAAAGCACTCGGATCCGCCGTGTGGATAATTACCGGCAGCCCCAAACGTCCGCAGGTGTCCCAAATCGGACTGAATCGTTCATCGTCGACTTCGATTAGAGTGCCATCCGGATTGCGGTAGCCAAGTCCGAAAGTCTTGAACACTTTGACGCCACTGATTCCCTTTTCCTTAGCCTCCTCCAAGGCCAGACTGGTTGCTCGCGCGAACTCCTGCTGGTGGCAGTCCCAAGTTGCTGGAGCCTCGCGGTCGCCCCCGCCGACCCAGTTGACGTTCGCGAAAATTGCAAAGCGATTTTTGTATTTCGTCCACAAGTATTTTCGATGCTCATCCAACTGGTTGCCAAGTCGTCCATCGAGACTGACGCTCACCGCAATTCGATTGCGATCCATCAATTCGACAAAGGCGTCGAGCTGCTCCGTGTCATGACGCAGACGAATGTAGAAGTGGGAGTGTGCATCCACGACCGGAAACTTCGCCCGCTTTAGGTCCGTGAACTTTCCACGCACCCTGGGGGTTGGCATAAAATCACGGAGCGGTAAGTCTCTGTCGATTGCTGAGTCGGCCTGCAATTTGTCGTCAGTTTCCTGAGCAAGAGACGTCTGTTGCAAAACGAAGAGAAGGACAGACAGGATTCGCAGACAGTGGATGGCTGAGCCACTTCGTGCTGAGGTACAAGTCATTTTTTCTTGGATGCTTCGCATAGTTGAGTTGGTTGGTAGAGTTATTTGATAACGCGAGTTCGAACGCAGGTGCAAAGCGCGAGTTCGAACGCAGGCGCAAAGCGCAAGTGCAAAGCGCAGGAGATCTGGCTACGACTTGCCCCGTGAATCATCCTTTGGATTGGAAAACCCATCATGCGATATGATATGACACAGTCCTATGAATGGAACTACGGTCACAGTCCGGATGTGGAGTCGCTTGACCCGTCGGGTGCTCTTCGATTGGCAACCGATGAGTCCTCGGATTCGACCGAGCCTGAGAAATTTTCGTTTTGTGGAATCCCCATTGCGTATCCTCTCGGCGTCGCTGCAGGGCCGTTGCTGAACGGGCGATGGGTTCTGCACTATGCGTCCCAAGGATTTTCAGTTCTCACTTACAAGACTGTGCGAAGTCGAGAACGGGCCTGCTATCCGCTTCCGAACTTACAGTGGATTGAGGAGTTACAAGCAGCCAATGGGCAGCATGTGAAGGCGACCAGCAAGCGGTCCGATAGCTGGGCGATTTCATTCGGTATGCCCTCAATGGCCCCCAAGGTTTGGCGAGCAGATGTGGAGTGGACCAGGGATCGAATGGCACGCGACCAAGTCTTGGTGGTCTCCGTAGTCGCGACTCCTGAAGCAGATTGGGCCCTGACCGAGATTGCCGACGACTATGCGACGTGCGCGGAGTGGGCTTTTGAAGCTGGAGCCGATGTCGTCGAATTGAATCTATCCTGCCCAAACGTGACCTCGGCCGACGGACAGCTTTACCGTTCGCCACAGAATATTGCCTCCGTCCTAGACGCTGTTCGAGCCCGTGTTGGAAACCAACCGGTTGTCATCAAGATTGGCTTTATTGAATCCAACGATTTGACTCGGCACATTCTCGAGGTCTGTCGCGGTCGATGCCGAGGGATCGCCATGACGAACTGCCTTTCTTGCTTCGTAGATGATTCGCAGGGGCCGATGTTCTCTGGCGAACCACGTGGGATTGGAGGGCCCGCCATTCGCGATTCATCCGTAAAACAGATCGAAAGGTTTTCGAAGAACAAGCAGCAACTTGCAATCAACAATCTCGACCTAATCGGAGTCGGTGGCATTTCGACCGCAGCGCACGCTGCCGCTTACTTAGACGTTGGGGCCAGCAGCGTTCAAGTTGCGTCCGCGGTTATGCAGATTGACGATCTCGGATTTGAATTGCAATCGGCGGTGAGGCACCCATAGAGCCGCTTGCGGCAACGCAACAAAGCAAGCGGCAACGCAACAAAGCAAGCTTCAACGTAGGATGTGGTCTAAGAGTCTCCCAACGTACTTACCAACTCGCGTTGGCGGTTTCTCCAGTTTTCGAGGCAACTCTGCCAAACGCGTTCGCTGATCTGCGTCCAGATCAGCACGTATGTCGATGACGTTCAGGGCAGCGACTGCTTCGTAGTGTCCAGTCCGCTCAACGTTTGCAAGTTGAAGAAGCCGATCGGTTGCACTATTGGTATAGGCATCCTTCTCAGCCAGCAGAACACCATCGCAGGCCGCTATTGCCACGCTAGGATTCGGGTCTTCCATCTTGGAGACCAGAGCTTCGACGTTTCCCCGCAAGGCAAGGCCTCGGACAGCCCAAAAGCGGATGCGACTGTCCTCGCTGTTGGAGAAAGCGATCAAGTCGTTGATCTTTAGTTCGCTTGAGGTATCCGTTGCCTCCCAAGCCAACTCTGTCAATTCTTGGATTGGATAGCTCGGGGATTGATTCGACTCCAATGGTGACGTGGAATCGCAGCGATCGTGCAACTCGGCCTCGGTCATCAGTCCGCTGTCGCGGCAATTGACCATCCACTGCTTCACCGCTGAACGCATCGACTGGACAGTCTTGGCGTACTTTGGGTCCTTGGCCAAATTCACAACTTCGTCTGGATCTTGGGATAGATCGAAGAGCTCCTCCACCGGCTTGTTCTGCCAATACTTGGCTTGCGTTTCGTTCAACCTGCCTTCGTCGAAGGCTTGCTTCCACACCTGGGTAGTCGGTGTCTCAAACATGTACTCGACGTGCTTGAGATAAGGACGGTCGGGATAGAAGTGGCGCATGTAGACAAAACGACCGTCTGTGCAGCTTCGGACCAAGTCAATTCGTTCGTCCATCCGTCCACGAAAGCCAAAGAGATATTCCTTCGAGCCTAAATCCGGGCCGGCGAACGCCGTGCCTTGCATCGATTTCGGGATTTCAGCGCCAGCCAGACTAAGCGCCGTGGGCGCCAAGTCGACGAAGCCGACCAGTCGATCGGAAGCCGCTCCGTTTTGATACTCGGGTGGAGCTAGGTGTCGGAACTTCTCGGGGACTGAAAGCAGCAACGGTACTCTTAATCCCGAATCGAAGGGCTGCCGCTTGCTACGTGGCATGCCAGATCCGTGGTCACCGTAGTAGACGATGATGGTCGAATCGCGGAGCCCATCTTCATCCAGCTCTTTGAGCAGTGTACCCACCTGCGAATCCATTTCGGTGACTTTGTCGTAATACTGAGCCCAGTCATGTCGCACTTCAGGTGTATCGGGATGATATTTTGGTATCGGCGCTTCGCCTGGATCATGGATGAGTTTGTGTGGCCGCGAGCGAATCTTGCTTTCGTGACTCGACGTGAAATTGACGACTGCAAAGAACGGCATCTTGGGATTCGGACGGTTTTTCCAAGTGGCTTTTCGACCAGAATCATGCCAGCCCACATCGGTTCGCAAGAAGTTGTAGTCCGTCTTGCTTCGATTAGTGCAGTAGTACCCTGCTCTTCGCAAAATGGCCGGGTACAGCTCGATCGACTCGGGCAAAGGCACTGCACTGCGCATGTGCTGACCGCCTGTCGAAGTCGCATAGAGTCCTGCGATGATCGTCGTGCGCGCTGCCGCACAGACAGGAGCATTGGACCAGCATGTCTTGAAACGCAGGGAGCTTTCAGCAAGCCTGTCGATATTCGGTGTGTCCGCATACGCGTCACCGTAGCACCCCAGTTGCTGCCCGTTGTCCTCACTGGTGATCCAGAGAATGTTCGGACGTTCAGCCGGTGGTTCGGCTCTGCTCTGGCTGGGCTCAAACCCTGCCAGGAAGAACGTAGCTATGAAAACCGTAAAGCCGAATGGCAGACGCTTGATTCGTTGTCGACGCATGTCCAGGATCCAGTTGTATGCAGGAAACTTGTTGTGGGAGCGTTGATTCTAACTTCAATTGCTGTGATGCATTCGACTGAGATGCTTGACTGAGTTACATCAAGGAGAATTTCGGACACGTAGGCTCGCGTCAGGTCCAGAGCGGAGCCACAAATCAATGCAAAACGCAATGAGCCCTCCACAGCTATAACGCAGGAAGTCCAGCGGAACGAATCCAGAACCGAGTAACAGCTTGCCAACCGAATTGGCTCTAGCTGCGGCGAGTGGAGGCCAATTGGAGAGTTGACTGAACTCGACTAAAAAACTCACGCCAACGGCGAACAGCAACAGGCTGAGTGGTCTTGAGCGGGGCCAGACGATGCAGAGGGTTAGGTAGACAGCGATTGTCCACAGGCAATCCCCCGCGTGATCGGCGATAGATGTCGGAAGCACAGCGCGAAACTCGCGAGATGCAATCCCCAGAGCGATCGTGGCTGCGAGGAGCAGAACGCAAGTAGCTCTCCTTCGCAACGGCTCATTCACTCCTCGGCTTCGGGTCGCCATTGGGGGGTAGTTCGCAATAACACCTATTTTTGGTCCGACTGCAAGCGGTCGACGACATCCGCAAAGAAGACAGCTTTTGCCGATTGATAGGACTCTTCTGCAGAACAGCCAGCTTTGTAGTGCTCGACCTTCGTCTGCTTTAGCTCTGCAGCTAGGAACGGAGTCGACTCAAACTGCTTCTGCATGCGGGAAGTTTGGCTCCAGATCCTGTCCTCGTGCTTCACAAGCAGCACTGTATGAGTGGCTTCACCGGTTCTTGGCTTGACTAGGAAACTGCAAAGCTCGTCGTCACACCACTCTGGAGTAGCCTCTCTGCGGAAATTCAAGCCCTCGATCAGTTGACTAACTTCGTTTAGAGCTTGTAAGTCGCTGAGTCCGGCCATGACGTCGATAACTGGCCGAGTAACTGCGTCTGCAATTCCGGTCCCACCGATGTGCATCGTATCAGTCAACCAGCCTTCGGTGGCCTGAAGTAGCGATGATCGAGTTTGTTCGTACTCCTGCTTCCAAGTCGGATTGTGCGACATCAGTCGAAATGGCTGTGACATGCGATTGGCCGTTGAGAAATGAGGTGTTCTTATCCAGCTGCTAGGATCCTAAAAACCGGTCGACTCTGCCATGCTGTCACAGAATCCCTCCACATTATAGCGGTGGAGTAAATGTCTAAGCGGTGACCGGCCGATCTCCCCGATGATGGATTCGGAATGCTAAGGAGATTAGGCCCCATGTCGACCCAACTACAGAGCAAGACGCCACGGCGTTTCGCGGACCCCCGGCCTTCCTTCTCAAAGCCATGGACGGAGAGGCACGACATCCAATGGCAGGTGTCCACTTTTTTGCCGCAAGATAGCGCCATTGGAGCCGAAGCCGTGAGCTCGCCCACCCTGGCTCCAGGGCGACAACGTCGGTTCGATCAACCGCAGGCGAAAGTCCGGCCAAAAACTCTCGAGTGGACTACGTTCGCTGCGAACTTTGATACCACGCAGGCGTTCGAGCATCGAGTTGCACCCGCGTCCGGTGCGGCTGTGCGGGCCACGTCCATGGTTCGCACTGACCGGCTACGGTCTGTAGAGAGCTTGTCTGTGGCTGCATTAACGAACGACAATGACCCGCAACAAAGCAATACAGCTTCCGAGCCACCAGAGGGGAAATATAGAAAACTCCTTGCCGAAGCCGCCCATGATATCCGCTCCCCGATCGCCTCGGCTTCGCAAATCGTCGATGCCGTCAGTCGTCGCAATGCGGCCAGTAGTGGACTTTCTACCAGTGACTTAGGGCTCCTACGTATTGCCCAAGAACGATTGGCTCAGGCTAGTAATTGGACCGCCCGCATTCTGGCCGACCAGCGATTGGAGGGGATTTCAAACACGCAAATGAAACGGCGCTTCTACCCGGCGCAGTGGAAATCGTTGATGCAACCTCTGCTCCAGTTCGTGGCGGAGGAGCATGGAGTGAGGCTGCTTTGGATTAACTGGGAACGCTCACTACCGAAGCTGTATCTCGATGCGGAACTTCTGTCGCGGAGCATGCTGAACATAGTTACGAACGCGGTCCAAGCTTGCCAACCAGGAGATCAGGTCTCCATCCGAGCGGGGTGGGGTAGTGATAGTGCTTCGCGCTTTGTGATCCATGTGGAGGACCAGGGCCCAGGAATGCCACTGAAGGTCCTCCAGGCGTTGAACGGAAGTTCTGACCTCTTACTCACGGATATGGCGAGATCTAGTCAGGTGAGCAATCTGGGGCTAGGGCTTGGGATGACGAAACGCATGGTCCTGAAGCTCGGCGGGAATTTGACTGCACAAAACTCGTTTACACAGAAGTCGATCGCGCAAGGAGCCGCGTTGAGGCTCTCGCTGCCCACCGACGACCTAACTGCCCACCTGCGAGCATGGCTACTGCGCATGGACGCTGCGGCTCCGCGAACGGGAGCAAAGCGAACGTTCAGCCTCTACGGGATTCGCTCTGCGGGGGGCGAGCCGATTAAGGTCGATCAGCAGATTGCGAATTCAGTTGGCGATGCGGATTTGCTTTACCGCTTCTCGCAAAACGGATGGCTGTACTACAGTGCGCGGCCGATTGAAGAAGTTCGACAATCGATGGCTCAAGTTTGCAGCCAATCCTCGCAAAGTACGCCGGCAAGCCAACTTCGCTCAATACGTTTGGCGACGACGGGGACTCACATCCTTGGCGGACGACAATCCGATTTTGGATCCGAAAAAGTCAATCTTGCGATTCCGGCTTTTGCTGAGCAACTGTTCAACTACGCGCAGCCATTGATTCGGAAAGCGATTCCGGCCGTTGATGATTTGCATGCAGAGCTTGAGGCTGGATTTCAAAGCACGCTGGCGCATCTCTCGCCTAAATTTGCGGCTCCAACTCGCGTCGATGCAGCACACGCTGGCAACATTCTCCGCAGGCCACACACTTCAAGCAATGCAGCTTCAGCTTCAGATTCACAGGGCGACGGCGAAGAGAACCCGCAAGAAGAGTTCGCACGCTCTTTGAAACGGATCGCGAAAAATTGGCGAGCCACCCAAGCGAGCATGCAGAAGTCCACTCAACTACTCTCTTGCACACGAAACGCCTCGTGAACCGTGTAAAGTCAGCGAAACAAATCTAGCGAGACGCGGGCTTGCTAACCTTCAGATCCCAACTCGCCATCTCTGACAACTCTGCTTCGAAAGTCAAATCGAACTTGAGCGGAGTTACCGTCACATGGCCCTCGGCGAGCATATTGAGATCCGTTGGATGTTCAGTCTGTTTGGGCGGTGGGTCGTTGGTCGCCCAGTAGTAGTCACGTCCCTTAGGGTCTTGCCGCTTGATGTAATGTTCTCCATACCGCTCCACGCCCATTGGTACGACTTTGACTTCGGGGATGTTGCTCTTCTTGAGAGCCTCCACCGCGGCAGTAGGGATGTTAATGTTGTACAGCCGAGATTCCGCCCCCTTGTGAGCCAGAATCTGTTCAATCAAAGGCACAGCGATCATGGCCGCCGTGTCGAAATCTGCATGCGGATCGTATTCGAGCGAAACGGCAAAGCTGTTGATGCCAAAGAAAGCGCCTTCGATCGCAGCGGCAACAGTTCCTGAATAGAGTACGTTGATGCCTGCGTTCAGTCCTCCATTAATACCGCTCACTACGGCATCCACAGTGTGCTCAAGCAACTCTGAAACCCCCAGTTTCACGCAGTCCGCTGGGCTGCCCTCTACCGCGATTCCGTACAAGGCGTCTTCACTGTCGTACACCTCTTTGCACACGAGCGGTTCCAGGAAGGTAATGGTGTGACTCACACCGCTTTGTTCTGTGGCCGGCGATATCATCGACACAGAAGCAACTCGATCGAGCTCGGAGCGAAATGCGGCAATGCCTGGAGCATAGATGCCGTCATCGTTGGTAAGCAAAATCCGCAAGGGAGTTGTCCAGTTTAAGTGAAGTGGAATAGGTCGATCGCAGGCGGCTGAACACTTTGACGGCGAGTCCTCACAACGCTGATGTTATACCGCCCTGGCACCAGTGCGTTATTGCTCCGAATTCATTTCAGCCAAAGCTCGCTTGCGGGCCGCTTCGAATTCGTCGCCGGGTACCCAAGCGGGAAACGCTTGTTGATTCGCGAGGACAAGTGCGGAATGCATCAAGAGCTGAGCGTCTTCGATCGCTCCTTCTAAATTCCAACTGTCATCGTATTCATCGCTTGGTTGGTGGTACGTTTTCTCAATCCATTGATCAAGCTGTTGCTTTCCCCAACCGTCTGGCCGGCCGACGTAGTTTAGGCCGCTGTCCAGGTAGACTCCGGGCACTCCGACTTGGGCCAAACTGAATTGATCTGAGCGATAGTAGTAGCCTTTGTCCGGATTCGGATCCGGGACAACCGTTCTCTTCTGCCAGCCAGCAACCGATTTTACGATCTCGTCTAAATCCGATTTCCCATTGCCAACGATGCTAAGGTCGTAGGTCCTGCCAAGGAAGTTGATGCCGTCGATATTTAGGACAGCAGCCATTGCACCCGCCGGGACCGGCGGATGCAATGCGAAATGCTTGGAGCCCAGCAGTCCTTGCTCTTCAGCGCCGACAAACGCGAATAGGATCGACCTGCGTGGTGGTGTGGGCAGTTTGGTGAACGCTTCCGCGATCGAAAGCAATGCAGCCGTGCCAGACGCATTGTCGATGGCTCCGTTGTAGATATTGTCTCCCGTCTCATCGCGCTCAGCAGCTAAACCAATGTGATCGTGGTGCGCCGTGAAAACAACGTATTGATTCTTGAGTCTTGGATCTGAACCCTCGATAACGCCAACTACGTTTCGAGTACTTTTCTGACGCGCTAGAGACTTCAGACGAACGTTGGTCTCGATCCCGAGCGGTACCGGCTTAAAGTCGCGAGCCTGCGCTTGATCGACTAGGCTTGAAAGCTCGGATTCGGATAATTTCAAGAGACGCTTCGCCGCGTCTTCCGTAATCCAACCATTGAATTTCGTCTTGGGTCCTGCATCACTGGCCAGTCGAAATTCTTCTCCCGCCCATGAAGTCTGCACGACCTGGTACGGGTATCCCGCTGAGTGCGTCGTGTGGATGATGATGGCTCCAGCCGCTCCAACCTCAGCCGCTTTGGCGTACTTATAATCCCAGCGTCCGTAGTAAAGTCGCTTACGCCCTTCAAAAAGTTCGGGATCATCTTCCGGGTCGTTGTTTAGGAACACCAGAATCTTGCCGGACATATCCTGGTCTTTGAAATCATCCCAGTCGTACTCCGGAGCTTGGATCCCGTAGCCAACAAATACGAGCTCACCTTCGGCAGCAACGTCGCCGGTTACTGGACTCCCACTCACTAACATCATGTCGTCAACGTGATTGAGCACCAGTTTGCCACGCTCACTGCGAAACTCTACACTCGTTGGTGGAGACGTGGAGACCCCGACTAGTGGAACATCTTGAAACCAGCTTCCCTCGCTGGCACCGGGCTTAATTCCGAGTGCCTCCAATCGAGTTCGGATGTAGAGCTGAGCGAGATCATCGCCCCGAGTTCCCGGCCCTCGTCCTTCGAGCAGATCATCTGCGAGAAATCGAATGTGCGATCGGAAGACGACATCCTGAATCGAATTGCACGCTTCCAACGCTTGCTCGGTCGGTCGCCAGTTTGCTTCTTGCGCGTTCCCCGATTCACAACGAATGAGAGAGACCGTAAGTGCAAAAACAATCAAGGAAAGAAGTGTGCCTCTCTTCACCCGTGTACAGTTCGGCGAATCGTGAGCTGCTGAGGCCCCCGGGTTATGAGCAAGGCGAGAGCGAAAGCTTGTAAGGTAAGCATCGGGCATGTTGTTGAACTCGTTGTGCGTGTGAAATCAAAGTTGCTGCGAATTGAACGGCAAACAATATGAAGACTGCCGCATTTGATGCTCAAGGGGCGATCTGCGTTTGGCGTTCTTTCACCGGGTACCAGTCGGCCAGCGAAGCTGCCAGCTCAGCAACCTTGCTCGGGTTCTCCGCCGCCAAGTTCCGTTTTTCGTATGGATCTGCGAGCAAGTCAAAAAGCTGCGGTCCCGACTCCGTGCGTGGATGCGTTGATTGATAGCGGTTTACTTCGCCATCATAGGTCAGCAGCAACTTCCAGCGACCCGCGATTGTCCAGCGGTAAATCAAGGAAGCCTCTGGCTTGTAGATATCTGCAATGTCATGAGCAAACCCTTCGCCGAAAATAGCAGTGCGTTCAACTGGAGTCGTATCCCGCATGGCTGGCAATAGGTTCAGGCCAGGCAGATCCGTGGGCACATCGGCACCGGCGGCCGACAGAATAGTTGGCACAATGTCGATACTACTGACCAATTCGGACCTTTCCGTTGGCTTCAGCTTCGCCGGCCAGCTGTACAGAATAGGTGTGCGAATTCCACCTTCGTAGGCAGTCTGCTTCGAGCGTGGGGCGTAACCCCGCTTCTCTGGATTCTGAATCCACCCGTTGTCCGTGACATAGACAACCAACGTGTTATCCCGGACCCCTTGCTCGTCCAAAATATCCAAGAGTTGCCCGCAGGTTTCGTCAAACCACTCGCACATTGCGTAGTACTTTGCAATTGTGATTGGTCGGTCCGCAGTTTGATACTTCTTCAACAGGCGTTCGGGAGGCGTGTGAGGCGTGTGAGGGAGGAAGGGGGCATACCAGAGGAAAAACGGCTTCTCGTCTTTCACGGCGTTTTGGACAAACGATTCGACAGGTGCCAATCCTTGTCTGCCAATCTTCAAGCCGTCATCGCCGTGCCGACCGCCTTTTTGAGGAAAGCCGCGAGTCATCCCCTCGGTAAAGCCGCCTCGGGAGAAATTGCCTTCCCACCACTTGCCGCTCTGATGACTCACGTACCCGCGCTCCGCCAGCAGCTCAGGCAGCGTTTGGAACTTATCTATGTTCGCAATGAGCTCCCCACGTCGCTTCGCATATTCGGCAGATTCTCGCTTCGCATACTTCGGCGAAGGATCGTTACCGGTCACGCCATGCCTGTGAGCGTAATGCCCTGTGATCAATGTCATCAATGATGGGCGGCAAAGCGCGGTGGGGACATAGCCCCGTCGAAAGACGACGCTCTTGCTGGCCAAGCGATCCAAGTTTGGCGTTTCAATGGCTTTGTGCCCCATGAAGCCGTAATCCGTCCACGCTTGATCGTCCGATAAAATCATCACGATGTTTGGCGGCTCAGCAGTAGTCTCAGCGTGCACCAGGACTGGAATGACTGAAACCAACACAAACATAATGCTTGCCGCAATACGCGAAATACTGCAGCGTCCAACTTCGAAAATCCAGTTGACCATTTGCGTCCCTAGAAGCAAGAAGTAAATCAAGAATTGATGTATTAGTAACTGTCCGCCCGCATATCGAAACACGCCAGTGTCTCTTCATTGCGGACGAAAATGCAACCGTTCGAAAATGCAGGAGCGCACCAAACATAGGCGCGACCTCGAGTACTGCCGGTCGTTGTGAGTAAGTTCTGCCGACCAAGTTCTTTGTAACCCTCGGTCGAAAGTTCAGTCAGCAACAAGTCGCCTTGATCGGTAAACATCCAGAAGCGGTCTTGGTACGGAGTGATGAACAGCGAAGCGAAACCATTGAACTGCCTCGGAGCTGCATCCGTATCTTGCCCCTCCGTTGCCAAAGCAGCGTAGCTGCGCCATTTGAGAACGCCATCCTTTTCGTCAACGCATCGCAGCTCGCCATTGCCGGCCACTCCAAAGTAGCAACCATCCTTGGCAATGACGGTCGACATAATGGAATTGATATCGTCTCTGTGCCCAGTCTGTTCCTCGGTGGTCCAGAGGTCTTCCACACCGGATTCGCGTACCTCAATGAAGGCGGAACCGTGGTAAAAGTTGGTAATGAAAATGCGATTTCCATTCACGTGCGGCGGCACAATGGAGACGATCGGCCGCTGCGGCTTGGCTTTCGGGAACGCATAACTCCAGAGCTCTTCACCAGTTTCGATATCGAGTCCAGCCAGCGCGACGTCATACCAAACGATGACTTGGGTTTTCCCTTGTAGCTCGGCGACGACCAACGGAGCGTAACCGATCTCTCTAGCGGTGATGGACGCCCACTTTTCTTCGCCCGTACTCTTGTCCAACGCGACAATTCCGCTGCCTTTGCCTCCAGCCGCAACCAACAACAACTCGCCTACAACCAGCGGATGCGATGCGTAGCCCCAGATTGGAGGCTTGGTCGCGTACTTGGCCGCGACGTTCATTTCCCAAATCACCTCGCCGTCAGAAGCAGCGAGACAAAGGAGTTGTCCCATAGTGCCCTGGGCGTAGACTCTGTCTCCGTCGACGAAACACGTTGATCGCGGGCCTCCCGGGTAGCTGACGCTTAGGTCCGTCGGGTACTCGCTACTCCACAGCTCTTTTCCCGTTTTCACATCGACGCACAGCACTCGCTCTGTACCTGGTCCGCCCTCTGTTTTCTTTTCCGAGTCCGTTTCGGAGGCAGCTGGCGTAAAGTCCATGACGAACAGCCGACCACCGCTAACAGCCGGGCCAGAGTATCCTCCAGCCACCGAGGTTTCCCAAAGCTTCGTCAAAGTCTCTTGGGGAAATTCAGAAATTATCCCATCTTCGCGCCAGACACCGTCCGCTTTTGGGCCCATAAACCTAGGCCAATCTTCAGCCATGCCCCGTGTTGCTACCAAGCACGAGGTGAAGGCTCCAATCGCGTAGATAAGAGCCCGAGTCAAGAATAGCGGCTGACCGTGTCGCCGTTCTTTGATCGAAATCGTTGGCTTTTCCGAGTCTGTTTGTTTCGATTGCAAGTAGTTCATAGGTCCCTTCGCTTCGCGCTGGTTGGCTTCGGTTCGATTCAGATATAGAGAACAACGCATCAAAAAGCGGGCGAATTTATCTTATCCGAAAAGCATTGGATTGTTGTGCAAAGTCGCGAGGGGATGAACCATTTCGCGAGTTTCTGACAGGCCAGATGTCAATTGCAACCGTGCTCCCAATACTGGTAAGGGCAGGGCGGAGCAACAGGAAGACTGCGAACCCAGTATTCGATATCATGTGATCATTGACATAGGTCGTCGCGACGTTGGCCGTCATTCGGCCCGCCATACTTGGCGTCGTAAGAGCAACAGGAAGGGCAACTAGACGATGCTGGACTGGATCAACGATCTCTTCGAACAAGATCCGTCGCCCGCGCAGGGAGAGGCGCACTTGCTGCCACGCGGCCTCGAACGAACGCTTCGACAACTGCTTGAGGACGCCGAATCGCTGTATCGTTCCGCTTCGAGACGCATCCAAGCCGCCTCGCCGGGTGAGATTGAGGATATTCAGAAACACACTCAGCTGTTGGGAGACCTTCATCGGGGACTTCTCGTGAAGACGCTCGTCGAAGTTGCGCACAGCGACAAACGCTGGAATCAAGCTGAACGCCAAGCCGCGTTGATTGTGATTCAACACGTCTGGGGTGTCGAAGTCGATCGTGACCAGCTCTCAAAAACGCTGCAGAAAGTTGTGAAACAAGCAGAACGCCTGCGTTGGTCCGATCTAGTGCGCCCTTTTACGACTTCTCCCGACTTGAGCCATGACCGAAGTGAAGTCCATTCGCTCGTCCTACGATTGGCCAGCATCGTGGCGAAAGCGGATGGTCGTGTTTCACCAGTCGAAACCCAGAAACTAGAAGAACTTCGACGTGAGCTTGATTTGGCCCTCTTTCAGAAGTCCGTTTCGACTCGGGACCAGAGGCTGCATCGAGCACACCAGGGGCCGGCTGCGCAAATTGCCGAAGTCATCGAACCAGTCGACGAACAGGGGCAGGAGAATCTTCGATCTAACCAATCGAAAAACGGTGGAGGCGCTGAGGACGTTGCCGATGGGCTCACGGCCGAAGAGCGGCAAGCCATGTACGACGAAGCGTTGTCCGAACTGGATTCGCTCATCGGCCTCGATTCGATCAAGTCGGACGTGCGGCAACTTGTTGACTTTCTCAAAGTGCAGAGTGCCCGCCGGGAACACGGCTTGCCCACTTCTTCTGTCACCTTACACGCTGTCTTCGAGGGCAATCCCGGTACAGGCAAGACAACGGTTGCGAGAATTGTGGCAAGGCTACTGTGCGGCCTTGGCATTCTGGAATCCGGCCAGACAGTGGAGACAGATCGTTCGGGGCTCGTCGCGCAATTCGCTGGTCAAACGGCACCTCGCACGAACGAACGCGTCGAAGAAGCGATGGGGGGCGTGCTCTTTGTCGATGAGGCGTACAGTTTGGTTGGCGAAGCCGGTGAAGACACCTATGGCGAAGAGGCCTTGCAGACTCTTCTAAAGCGGATGGAGGATGATCGTGAGCGTTTTGCGGTCGTCATCGCAGGGTACCCGCGGCCGATGGAAAAACTGCTCAAGTCCAATCCAGGGTTAACTTCGAGATTCCAGCGAACGTACGCCTTCCCCGACTACGAGGCCAAGGATCTCCTGCGGATCTTTTACACGTTTTGCAAGAAGTATCACTATCGCCTGCCCAAAGAATCGCGGCTCAAGCTTCTGCGAGGTTTCGAAGAGTTGCTCAAAACCAAAGACGAGCACTTCGGGAATGGTCGGCTCGCACGAAACTTGTTCGAAGAGTCCATCCGGCGGATGTCAACACGCATCGTTGGAATCACTCCCCTAACGCGGGAAGTCTTAACGACACTCCTGCCCGAGGACATCGTTTTTCCCGAAAAAGTGGAAGCGAATTGAGCGTCCCCCTGCGCGTGGCCTGCATCGCCCAGAAAGACATCAGGCATCTCTAATTGCTAAGCTCTTTTTCCACTGACTCCACAATCTGATAGACCGTTTCGCTAAAGATCCTCGGATTATTGCGGTAGTCCTGCACGTATTCGTCGACTCGATCCGCCGGAAAGATCTCGGGAAGGAGTCTTGCCGCTAAAATCGCTTCGGGCGAGCTGACTTGGCCGATTTCAGCATTAAGCAAATCGCCGATTAGCAGGTGAAGGCGCGTCGCTTGCTCCTTCAATTCAGGCAGGCTGTCGTCAACCGCTTCCTGTTGCTGCGCATATGCGGCATTTACATAAAGACCTCGGGCGTAATTCAATGCAAGATTCTCTACATAGCGCTCAGTCCGTATTTGTCGCGGTGCGACTTCCAGAATTCGCAGGGCCTGTTGCCGAAGTACTCGATGACGCTCGATATCCGTCTCCGCAATTCGTGTTGGGTATTCGAAAATGAATTTGTCTCGGTACCAATCGGCCCAGTTTGAATAACAGATCGCCAACTCAAATCGAACTGCTCTGCCTTGATCCGAAGGCAATTGATTTACGAAGTCAGCAATGAGCTGCGTTTGCTTAGACCAAGAATCCATCCTCTCCACGTTCGATGAATGCTGGGCTGGAATTCCGTCCAAGAAACAGTACCTAGTCTCCACCAGCATGCGAATGTTGAGCACATGTGCAAACTGACTCCACCACCTTTGTCCTCGCACAGGCAAAGACTCCAGCACCCGCGAAGCTTGCTTCAAATAGTCGAGCGTCCGCTTGTAGACTTGGGTATTTCGCTCAAGTCGCCTCGCTCGTTCTTCGGCAGGTAGTGGATTTCCCAAGTCGTCGAATCCAACAGCTTTGTACGAAGTGTATCGGGCCAAGTCGGCCAACAGAGCGCAAAGCAACAGCTCTCGATTCTCAACCGGGTAGTTGGTCAATTCGAGTTGCAAGTCCTCGATGGCATGGTGCACCCGCGCAGTCGCCGCTGCACGAAAACCTGGTTCGACACCAACAATTGCTTCGAACTCAGGCGAGTGGACTTTCCCACGCTGTCCAAGCATGCGCAAAGCCTCTAAACAAGTCACACCGACAATGATGTCGAAGGGACTGTTCATGATTGGAACTCGAGCGTTCTCCTCAAGCGATTCATACGCCGCCAGACATTCCTTCAATTCGGACAAGGCTGCAAACGGCTGGCCACGGCGCACTGCAGACAGCCCAACGAGAGCTTTCGAACAAGCTTCCGCCTGCTGGTGCGTTACAGCGTCGAAAGACCAACCACTTGCCGTGGGCAAATTCGCTTGTAGCGCTGCAGCGTCGCTCTCTAGCCGAACGACATCTTCTTCGTAAAGATCCAGTGCAAACCCCAACGCTTTGACGGCGTATCCTTCGTTCGCGATCCGATCACGTCGTGCCTCGACGACACGTACGCCCAAGAAAGCCATACCAAACAACAATGCAGCCACGACTGCGACTCGGGGCAAATACGAGCGTCGGCGACTGCTCGCTCGTCCACTGCCAGACGGATTTAACGGCCAAGACTCGATTGCCCCTCCCGCACTCGCTCGCAACCGGCGATGGACATGCCCCTGCTCCAGGAGACTCTGCTTCGCATCCGCAACTACGCTCGGCTCAGATTCGACAGGCGGATCAAGCAATCCAACCGCTTGCCAGAGTACCTCGGGAGACTCAACGCTGGATAGACTGTCAGTTTCAAGTGAATTTTCGTTGCGATACTCAGACATGGCGAGTCAAATTTGGGCTAGCTGTTTATGTGTTCGGTGGGTGGCTGTTGTGGAAAGGATCTGCAGGACATTCAAACCGTGACTTCAGATTCCAGAAAGTCGTCGACTGGCCGATATTCGAGGCCTGCATTCAAAATCACTTGGTACGCCCCCAACAACGACTGCGGCGACAGGTCTAGACGTTGGAGATTCTTCGACCTCTGACTTTTCTTCTTCGATTGCTCGATCGCATCCGCGAGACACTGAACTGCACCAGCGTTCACTGACCTCATTTTCTCTATGGAATGCTCACAAGGCAGAACACTTGGTTCTTCTTCTAGCAGAGTGTAGTAGAGACCGCGGATAGGCTGAATCATGCTGCCCATGGACATGGATGTCGTTGTGACGTTGGAACTACGCTCCCGAGTCTTGGGAGCCCGCTTTCGAGCGGCCGTCACCGTTGAGGCTATCTGGTCACCCGCGACACCCCCGTTCGAATACCGCAGTTGAGGCGCAAGCGACCAGCCTTCGTCTTGCTCATCCTTCTGCTTGGCCACGGCCTGCAAGACATGGAAAACGCAAAAGGCGAGGCCTAAGTCGTGGTAGCTCGCGTCGCCTTGCAGTCGGTTCTTCTTCGTGCTGCGAAGACTCGCGACCACGTCGCCCACCGTGGCTTGGGTGAACAGCTTGAATAGCAACCCCTTGGGCAAGTAACCTTGCGTCGAGCTGACTGAGATCCCCGCCGGGTCATCGGGAGAGGCGAGTAGGCGGGCGAACGCTGCGGTTAACACGGAGACGATATTCCGCCGAATCCCGACGACGTACAACTCCTGTAACTCCTCCGTAGTCAGCAGCATGCAAGATCACCCCAAGATCACTTCGTGGCGACTCGATTCAGCGCCTCAGTGGCCCTGCATCGTATACCCAACGGCTCGTGCACCGAGCCGGAGATGTCGTTTCCTTATGCAAGTAGTTTAGTCTCTTGCCAATAGGATTGAGACGTCCGAACGCCTCGCGTCTGCGCAAGTGCGCATTCGTCTACGCGCAGCCGCGCATTAAGTTCTGCCGAACCCTCCGTTTGGACCGCTTTTTGCACGTCCGCAGACAGCCAGACGGTTCCGCAGTAGAAAATCCAGAGATTCAGACCTACGCAGCGGGGGCGAATAGATCCTGAAGTGAATCTTCGGTGGTCATCTGGTCAGCACTCCGTTCGGCGAGAGCCGTGATAGTGAGAAGTGGATTGCAGGCGATCGACGTGGGCAACATGGCTCCGTCGATGACGTACAGCCCTTCATGAACGCGAGCTTCTGCGGTCTGCGGGTCCGTATCGCCACCGTAAGTCGTGTCGAAGACTTGGCCTTTGTGATTTGTGACTCCGCACGCGGGGTCGTCAGACATCGCGCAACCGCCGAGTGGATGCACCGAGATCATCTGCTTTCCGAAGATCTTCAAGTACTTGTAATCACCGCCCATCGCTTCGCCCACGCGGGCGAATTCTCCGCGAATCAATCGACGATAATCGCTTTCCATCAGCCCCGGCCAGGAGACTCGAGCATTGCCGCTTTCATCCAATTGAATCCGACCTTCGGCGCCGTCGTGCCCCATACCAAGCAGGATTTGCAGCTGGTCTAAGTCCAAGTCCTGCATCAGCACCCCGAGTGCATTGCAGTAGGCTCGCGCGGCGGAGCCATCTTGGATAAGCACACGGCCAGCAAGCGTTCTTCCGGGGTAGGTCAGATTACTTTCAATCGTAGGACCCACTCTGGCCCGATCAGTCGGATAAGCGCTATAGCCGCCAATCCCCGTTGGATATTGGCTCTTGCGAATGAAGCCCAACGCGTCCCCGTTTCCAGTCCAGCTGCACCCTAGTCGGTGAGAGAAACGCAAGTTCGTAGCTTGAGAACGCATCAGGATCTCGCTGCTGCCCAAACTACCCGCCCCGAGAATAAGAACTCTGGTCGTCGTGGATCCATGGCAGGCCTTGTAGTCGACGCCGTCATGCTGATGGTAAGTGTAGTGCACTCGGTAGTAGTTCGAGCACTTTTCGATGCGGTTTACTTCCACCTGAGTAAAGAACTCAGCGCCCGCTTTACGCGCGATCGGCAGATAGTTCGAAGCCAGCGTGTTTTTTGCACCCACGTTGCAACCTGTCAGGCAATCGCCGCAGTCGATACAAGGCCGTTGCAACATGCCTTGGCGATTCAGTACAGGCAGTCCGCCTGACGGCGCGCGTGTCAGCGTCAGGTTTGCCGCTTCGAAATGCGCTCCCGACTCACGTAATCTCTCCCAAGCCTTACGCTGGGCGACCATTTTGTGCGTGTGATCCCATGGCTCACGAGCAACGCCGAGTTCATATTCGGCGAGTTCGTAGTAGGGATCCAGGTAGCCTCGATCACGAATGGCGGCCGGCCATACGCTCTGGGAAAACACATCCGCATCGGGACGGATCGCTACATTGGCATTGATCAGCGAAGATCCGCCCAGGCCACTGCCGCTGAGGATCGTGATTTCATCAAACCGTTGAACGTTAAACAGTCCAGCCGGATTGTTGATTGTTCCTTTCGACTTTCCCATCAAGTTGACTCGGGATTCCTCCAGCACGTCGGGCAAACGGTCAGGAAACGTACCCGGCACCCATTCTCGGCCTCGTTCGAGGACTCCCAAGCGGGCACCTGACGCGAGTCGCGGGGCGATCCGAGCGGCCGAAACCGACGCACCGTACCCTGAGCCGACGATAAGTACGTCGAACTGCCATGGCGTACTACGCGGTACACCGTGTAGCAACCGTTGCACTGGAGCCGACATGCGCCCGCCGAATGCGGCCATGTTTTGGCGATAGTCCTGAATGGCCCGCTCTTTAAATACCGACGGTCCTGTCTTGCCTCGTCCTGCGACCTGCCCGACCTTGTGATTGGTCGTTTCTGCTTTGGCGACGCCCGCACAAGCGGCGACCGCCGCGCCACCCAACACCGCTCGGCGACTCATGTGGGCCTGGCGCGCGGACTCACCGGATCTTTGACGATCGGTTTTCGTCCGAGTGCTTTGCTTCGACATTTTCGCCTTATTCCCGTTTGGCTTCGAAGCGTGACGCACGTGATCTTTCGGGGCGTTGGAATCTTGCATGTAACTGGATTAAGTTTCTGTCTTGAGAGCTTTTATCTTGGGCGGGCCTGGCCGAACTCACTCGGCAGTCAAGCCCGATCACCGGCAGGATTGAAGCAGGAGAGACAATCCCACTCTTAAGATCGACCCGCACGCTACGAATCACGTGACAAACCGTTGTGCTCACTAACCTCTCGCCGAGGCAATCAAACGGTACAGTCGGCAGAGTCTGCCAAGGTAGAAGGCTCGCCTACGCGAAACCACCGTTCGCAGTCTGGATTGCGGGCTCTGCGAATGAAAACGGCAGTTTGACGTCGCAGATTGGGTTGAAAGTCCCATGCAGCCGAAAGCTAGCTTTGCGAATTCGTGCGAGCTGCTGTGGCGGCGATGGCTTTGATGAGAGCCCCCGACTTGTTGATTGTCTCTTGGTACTCCGATTCAGGCACGCTATCCGCCACGATGCCCGCTCCGGCTTGCACGTAGATTTTTTCACCGGAGAACACTAGTGTTCGCAAAGCAATGCAGGTGTCCATGTTACCTGAGTAGTCGATGTAGCCGACTGCGCCAGCGTAGGGGCCGCGTTTGTTTGGCTCGATCTCGTCGATAATCTCCATCGCTCTGACCTTGGGAGCTCCGCTGACCGTGCCGGCTGGCAGACAAGCCTTCATGGCGTCCATGGCGTTCATCTCGGGCTTCAGTTTGCCTTGTACGTTGGAGCTGATGTGCATTACGTGGCTGTAGCGCTCAACCATCATGACGTCGCTCAGCTCGATGCTCCCATATTCGGCGACGCGTCCTACATCGTTGCGTCCCAGGTCAACGAGCATCACGTGCTCGGCACGTTCCTTGGGATCGTCGAGCAGTTCTTCCGCCAGCTCTCGGTCCTCTTGAGCCGTCTTGCCGCGCGGTCGGGTCCCAGCCAGAGGCCGTACGGTAGTCACCCCATCGACGACGCGGCACATAACTTCCGGCGAAGCGCCGACAAGCGTGGTTTCCGGAGTCCGGACGAAGAACATGAACGGACTTGGATTGACGATTCGCAACGTGCGATAGACTTCGAAGGGATCGCAGATTTGCGGCAATTCCATGCGGCGGCTGATCACGACTTGGAATATATCCCCAGCTCGGATGTACTCGGTGCACTGGCGAACGGCGTCTTCGAAAGCTTCCTTCGTGAAGTTACTCTTCGGTTCCAAGTCCGGTTCTTGGCCGCTATCCAAATCGGTTACCGATAACAGTTGGCAGGGTTGTTGCAGTTTATCGGTCAGTTCATCGAGTCGAGCTACACCCGCACGGTACGCCTCCTCGGCATTCTCAAAGCGATCCAAGTGGACGTGGGCGACCACGAAAAGCGACTTGGTCACGTGATCGAAGATAATCAAATCGTCGAAAAGTGAAAAATCCATGTCCGGTAGCTGCCGGTCATCTTTGGGTACATTCGGCAGATCCTCGACATAGCGAACCACATCGTAGCTCGCGTAACCGATAGCACCGCCGGTCAGTGGGGGAAGTTCGGGCAGCACGGCAACTTTTTTGCCCGACACAACTTGCCACAGGCTTTCCAACGGATCCGCTGAGGAGGCTTCTGCCGATTTATCGACGTCTTGCATCATGTCATCGTCGACGCCCACGAACTGCACTTCGTCGCCTCGCGCTAGAATTCGCCCACGAGGTGAGACAGCGATGAAGCTGTAGCGTCCGACTTTCTCTCCGCCGATGACACTTTCGAACAGGCAAGCCGCCGAGTTGCCGTCGTCGACAAGTTGAAAAGCCGATACGGGCGTCAGCGTATCGCTCAGGAGCCGACGGTAGACGGGAACAAGTTCATAAGTTTTCGCCAGGTCGCAAAAACGTTCTAGCTTGGGTTGAGCCGGCATGTTGTCTCGAAGATGAGAAAGTCAAGAAAGCTGTGGAAGTTGATCGCAAAACAAGGGCAACACAAGGAGTGTCGCGGCAGTTGCTCAGCCCGGTCCGGGAATTTTGGGTCTGGATCGGTTGTCCGTAAGCATACGGACTCCATGATGGCGGTGGGGTTTGCTTTTCCCCCGCACGACCATGGCTTTTGGTCAGTGTCCTGGTTGAGTTATTGTAGCCCGACCAAGTGTTCTGCAAGGTCAACCGTTTGTGGACCGGTAGTCGCCACCTGAAAAACCATCGAAAATTTCGTTAAGCTTCGACCGCGGCCTTCCCAGCACTGGGGTCGAGGAGCTCGTTTGTACGCGTCTGTTCAAGTCCCCTCACTTGGAAAATCGGACTTGCCCTAGCCTATCGCTGAAGGGCAAGTCAAAGTTTAGAGCTACGAAAGATAGTTGCCCTGCTGTCCCAGCCGGAACCCAATAAAACCACGGCTCGGAGAGCCGTGCCACTCTGTGCAAGTTGAAACTCTGATTCGCCCTGCGTACTGCCGGCCTCGTATCGTCCTGGTGCCAGAAAGGCTATATGATAGGACCAGGATGTATAGAACGAGAATGTGCGGAGCCGGTCTGCGAGTTTCTTAGAAAATGAAGGGCGACGATGAAGAAGTGCCAACACTGCGAAAAGCCCGCAACGTTTCACATTACGGAGCTCACAGAGCCGGACGGCCCATCGATGCTGCACTTCTGCGAGGAGCACGCGCGAGTCTACCTTTCTCAGGAGTCGACCGAAGCGCCAGCCAACGCGTTGGCTGGAATGCTTGCGAAGCAGCTCAAGTTGGAGCAAACGGCAGAAGAACTCGCCGAACTTGATCGCAAGACCTGCCCAATGTGCGGAATCACTTTTGCTGAGTTTCGGCAGGCCGGGAGATTGGGATGTGCGTATGATTACGTTTGCTTTCAAGAAGACTTAGAACCACTTTTAACCAATATTCACGGTACGAAAGTGCACCGTGGAAAGCGACCGACAAGAAGCATGGGATCACCAGACCGCCAGCACGAACTGATTCAATTGCGTCGGGAAATGCAGGACGCGATCGGAACGGAAGACTACGAAAAGGCCGGGGAGCTGCGGGACAAAATCCGCGAAATCGAAGAGAACCCCGAGATTGAGTCTCAGGAGGGGAGCGGTGATTCTGAGCAATCCCCTGCGGACGAAGAAGACTCCTAATTCAAATTGCCATCGCCAATCACAGTAGAGAGTGCGAAGTCCATTAGGGCTTTGAGTTAAACACTTTCCAGGTCAGCATGGCTAAACATTTCGCTGGGAGAGTACAGAACTTTGGCTTGCTTTGACAAGCTGGCAGCTCAAGTTCGAAGGTAAGCGAGTGTGCATCAATTCGAGTGTGTAGAAAAGCTGTCTCGGACCACGGATAGGTGAACAGGCACATTCACCCTAGAATGCGAATGTTCAAGAGACAGCTGGCACAGGGATGATGATGCTCAAGCTCTGGTTGCTCGATTTTTGAGTTGAGAGACTCAGCCGGTTGACCAGGGGTAAAACGGAATAGGCGACGGGATCAACGTGGATCTAAAAGTACTTGCAAAGAAATGTGGCGAGTGGCTCAAGGGCTCAGGTCCCGAGTCGGATATCGTCATCAGTAGCCGCATTCGAGTTGCCCGGAACTTGGGAGAATTTCCGTTCGTGCGTCGCGCGAGCGATGATGAGAAGGCTCAGATCTCGAAGCAAGTTCGTACGAAGCTCGAGTCGCTCGAGTCGTGGCCTCAGATGATGTTTGTCGATGTACACCCACTCGACGATGTGGATCGCCAATTTCTCGTTGAGCGGCAGTTGATGAGCCGTGAAATGGCTGAGGCCGAGGGCGATCGCTCAGTTGCCATCGATGTTGACGAACGATTCAGCATCATGGTTAACGAAGAAGATCACTTGCGTGTCCAAGTGATGTGCAGCGGTTTGGATCTGCAGACCGCCTGGCAGCGTATCGATGAACTCGACAATCAGCTCGAAAAGCAACTGAATTTCGCTTTTCACGAATCGCTCGGGTATCTTACCGCATGCCCCACGAATGTAGGGACTGGCCTGCGAGTTAGCGTGATGGTTCACTTGCCGGCGCTGGTGATTACAAGAGAGATCGAAAAGGTCTTTCGAAGTCTTCGAAAAATCAATGTTGCCGTTCGAGGGCTTTACGGTGAAGGCTCTCAGTTCATGGGCGACTTCTATCAAGTCAGCAACCAGATCACTTTGGGACGCACGGAAGAGGAGTTGGTAGAGACGGTAACGGAAGTCGTTCCGCGAATCATTGAGTACGAACGCCGTGCGCGCGAGTACCTCATGAAGGAAAGCGAGCAAGACCTGCACGACGATGTGAGCCGTGCGTACGGAATTCTGTGTACCGCCAAGAAAATCAGTAGCGAAGAGACGCTACATTACTTGTCCAAAGTCCGCATGGGTGTGAATTTAGGGCTTATTCGTTCGATCGAAATGGAAACGATCAACAAGCTCTTTGTGCACACGCAGCCTGCCCACTTGCAGAAGCTCCACGGGACGGCACTTTCTGTCGCGGACCGTAACATCGAGCGAGCGGCTTACTTGCAATCGCACCTGATGCCCAAGGGCGGCCGGTCCGACAGCTAACCGAGTAGGCATCTAGGTTCATCCAGCTTCCCTTGGGCCGTCCACAGCGGCAGAGAATTCAGTTATCATCTGGATCCCTTCACGCAGGCCATCTTGCGACACCGGGTGTCGTTCAAATTTGCGAGTAAAACGCGAATTGATTCACTCTGGCATCGAACTGTCCGTGGGCGAATGCCGCGGATCGTCCGATTGCGTGATCTTGCTGAAACTTGTGGAGGGACATAGGAACGCGAACCCAGGCATTGAAGGCAGTTATCCATGAGTGAAGCCAAAGGACCAGCAGCTGCAGAGGGCCAAATTGACACCGTGATGGTGGAATCCAGACTGTTTCCACCCAGCGAGGAATTCGTTTCCAAAGCTGTCGTGAGCGGTATGGAAGCCTACGAGTCACTCTACGAAAAAGCGGCCGCCGATCCAGAGGCTTTTTGGGCAGATCAAGCTCGCGAGCACTTGCACTGGTTCGAGCCTTTCACCGAGACCCTGCAGTGGGAGAATCCGGTCGCCAAGTGGTTTGTGGGCGGTAAGACGAATGTGAGCTACAACTGCCTCGACGCGCACCTGGCAGCAGGTAAGGCCGACGACGTTGCCATTCTCTGGGAAGGAGAACCCGGCGACTCGCGGACCCTGACCTACGGCGAATTGCATCGCGAAGTCTGCCGTTTTGCGAATGCCCTGCGCAAAGTCGGCGTGACGCAGGGCGACGTCGTGAGCATCTATATGCCGATGACTCCGGAGCTGGCCATTGCGATGTTGGCTTGTGCTCGCATCGGCGCAGTCCACTCCGTGATTTTCGCCGGCTTTTCCGCTGAGGCCATTGCCGACCGAAACAACGACGCACAAGCGAAAGTTCAGCTCACTAGCGACGGACTTTATCGCCGCGGCAAAGTCCTACCGCTCAAGGAAACGGTTGACCAAGCACTCGCCAAGAGCCCTTCGATCGAGACTTGCATTGTCCTCAAGCGTGCCGGTAACGATGCCCCAATGCAAGAAGGCCGCGATCATTGGTGGCACGATCTAGTCGACTCGGTTTCCGATGACTGCCCCGCTGAACAACTCGACAGCGAAGCTCCGCTATTTATCCTGTACACCAGCGGTTCTACCGGAAAACCGAAAGGAATCCGTCACACGACAGCCGGTTACAACTTGTTTGCCAAGAGGACTTTCCAGTGGGTTTTCGATCATCGGGAAGATGATGTCTACTGGTGCACGGCCGACTGCGGTTGGATTACGGGGCACAGCTACATCGTCTACGGTCCACTGTCGGCGGGTGCGAAAGTGGTCATGTATGAAGGCGCTCCGAATCATCCTGCCGAGGATCGCTTTTGGGAGATTGTCGAGAAGTACAAAGTCACCTTGCTGTACACCGCGCCGACTGCGATTCGGGCGTTTATCAAGTGGGGCGACGAACATGTCGAGAAACACGATCTCAGCTCGCTACGCCTTCTAGGTAGCGTGGGCGAAGGCATCAACCCTGAGGCGTGGATGTGGTACCACGAGAAGATAGGAGGCGGTCGTTGCCCGATCGTCGACACTTGGTGGCAGACCGAGACCGGCGGAATCATGATGTCGCCACTTCCGGGAGCGGTTGCCACTAAACCAGGCAGCTGTACGAAGCCTTTGCCCGGGGTGATCCCTAAGATTGTGGACGACGAAGGGAATGAAGTTCCGCAGGGCCGCGGGGGCATGCTCTGTATTGACCATCCTTGGCCAGGCATGTTGCGCGGCATTTGGGGCGATGAAGAACGCTACCAGGAACAGTACTGGACAAAGGTGCCAGGCAAGTACTTGACGGGCGACAACGCTCGCCAAGACAGCGACGGCTACTACTGGATCATGGGGCGGATCGACGACGTCATCAACGTTTCCGGCCACCGACTTTCGACGATCGAAGTGGAAAGTGCGCTGGTTTCCCATCCGGCTGTGGCCGAGTCGGCCGTGGTTGGAAAACCGGATGAAATCAAAGGTCAGTCGATCGCCGCTTTCGTTACCTTGCGCGACGTGGAGCCGACTGAGGAACTGCGGACCGAATTGCGAATGCACGTTCGTAAGGAGATTGGTGCTTTGGCTCAACCGGATCAAATTCGTTTTACCGGAGCGTTGCCGAAGACTCGCAGCGGCAAGATTATGCGTCGACTCCTGCGAGATATTGCGGCAGGTAAAACGCAGTCCGGAGATACTTCGACTCTAGAGGACTTCTCCGTACTCGCCTCGCTGCGTGACGACGAGGAGTAACGTTGTTGTGAGCAGCACTAAGCCAACTTCGCAAAGTCTCACACCGCAACCGCTCTCGGTCACGATTTGGAATGAGTTCATCCATGAAAAATCGAACGAAGACGCGCGAGCCGTCTACCCAAATGGGATTCATTCCGCGATCGAAGAGGGGCTAGTCGATTTACTCGGCTCGCAAGTTTCGGTGCGGACCGCGACGCTCGAAGAACCGAATCACGGACTCAGCGACGAAGTGCTCGACGCCACGGATGTCATGCTCTGGTGGGGCCACATGGCGCACGATCAAGTCAGCGATGAAATCGCCGCCAAAGTACACCGACGTGTGCTCGAAGGCATGGGGCTCATCGTGCTTCACAGCGGCCATTACTCCAAGGTCTTTCGGCGTTTGATGGGTACCGAATGCATGTTGCGATGGCGCGAAGCTGGCGAGAAAGAACGCCTATGGATCGTCTCACCGGGCCATCCGATTGTTGAGGGGATCAAAGGCGACTTCATTGAGCTCGAGAAGGCGGAAATGTATGGCGAGCACTTCGACATTCCCAACCCAGAGGAACTCGTCTTCTTGAGTTGGTTTGAGGGCGGTGAGGTTTTTCGCAGCGGCTGCACGTTTCGACGCGGACAAGGCAAGATCTTCTACTTTCGCCCCGGGCATGAGACGTACCCGGTCTATTTCCATCCTCAGATTCGCCAGGTGATCGCGAATGCCGTGCTGTGGGCTCGCCCCAATTCAGGCAACTACGATTTCGATGCGAGACACATTCCTCAGCCGCTGGAATCGCTCGGTAGCGACAATGCTTGAGCGTAGAAGCCGATGAGTCGCGCAGGTTGTTTAGTGATTTACCTTCTTAGTGGTTTGTCTTTCTAGCCGTCCCAAAATCCGATCGAGTCGCTCAGACATTCGAATTACATATAGGAACCGCTTCATGGTAAATGATGACTCAAGCCTGCCAGACGTCGATTCCACGCCTGGGATTGAATTGCCAACGTCCGAGCAGAAATGCATGCAATTCGAAAATGGCGAAGCGATTGGAATGTCCCATCGCTGGGAGGGGGGCCAGTACTGTTCGATCCTCACCAAGGTAGGCATCGTCGGCTGCGGGATCTACGACTTGGAGACTCCGGCTGAATTCGGCCAGGCAATCGCTATCGCGAAGGGCACGCCGGCTAAACCACTGACTTATCCAGAAGACTTGCTGGATGCCAAAATTGTCGGTGCAACTCCGCTAGCAAAAGAACTTGGCATCGACGTCGGGTGTACTGGTCGCGAGGCGGTTGAGTGCATGTTGCGGGAGCGACCGTAGATACCAGTCCATTTTCGCTGCTGGATTTCGCCGCCCGAGCCGCTGGATTTCGCCGCCCGAATTAGGGGCCTCTGCTGAATCTGGCACAAAGTGCTATTGGGGGTTCGATTCGAAGTGTGATATTTTTAGGAATCTAAAGGTGTCTTGCGCTCAAACCCAGAGAGCACATTGCAATGTACGCCGCCCGGGCGGTTCTTGCCTTCCACGATGAGAAGGCCTGATCAATGGACCGCTTATGAGAAATTGCTGGCACAAGGAGGAGCCTTATGCGTATCGTCAACATGGACGTGGAACGTCCCGGAGTAGCTCAGCGGATTCAGATTGGTCCCCTCGATGCTGGCTTGAATGTAATCCTTGGCCCAGCGGGGGCCGGAAAAACAACTTTGCTGCACTGGTTGCGGTCGATTGCCGAATCAAACGGCGAATCCATCAACTTGCCAACTAGTGTCCGCCATTCAATCACCGCCTCTGCCCCGCAAAGCATCGCCGCCACCATGGCAGGCACAGTGGAGTTGCAGAATCGGGGATACGAGTATCGCGTCGTGACCGATCGCAACGGCCGCATCCGTTTCGATCATGTTCGCAGCGCGAATGAATCGCTTGGAGTTCCTGCGGCAACCCGTTGGGACGGCCGCGTCGATGACTCCATTCGTGGTTCCAACTTGAGCTCGGCTCAGCGAGAGGCCTTTGTGGGCTTGGCTGCAGCCAACGGGATCTATGATACCGAAGCCGCTTTGGAGCAACTGGCCCAACGCTTGGGCCTCTCTTTTGTCGCTGATGCTCCCGCCGCAGATCGCGACATTTTGAGAGCCCGAGAACGTGAGCTCCAATTGCAATTGGATCGACTGCAGGACCAGCGAATGTCGCGTGACGTGCTGCTTGCGAGACAACAGCAACTGGAACTTGAGCTCCGCGACGCAACCACCGCTGCTGGCACGCTGCGTTACGAGGGACAAAGCGTTGAAACTCGGCGTATTGGGGAACGCAACGTTGCCCTCGAGCGCGACTTAGAGAATACCCTCCAGGAGCTCGCTGCCCTCGACCGGGACATTGCCAACCGTGAAAGCGAGTTGAAGCTGATGGAGGTGGATCCAACCACCGCAACGATCGGAGAATCCTATCGTAAGCAGCTGCAGGACTTGGACGACCGGCTGAACCGCTGGCGTCAAACGCTGCGAGATTTGCGAGCCCACCGCGAAACGATCGAATACAACGCGACGGACGTGCGTCTGGACAAGCAAATCGGCGATCAGCTTTCGACTTCGAAGGCAGCCGATCCGCGTGCGGCCATGCGATCGCTTGAAGCACAAATTATGAGCACTCGCCAGCAACTCGATTTGCTGGTTGACCAGTACACGACCGTTCCAGGTTACGACTATCGCTCTGCATCCGCAGCAGTTGCCGGCACGGGCTTCCGACCGAACGAAGTCCCCGAATCGCATGGCGTTTACCGAGACGCTTCGGGCCGCACCTACGTCGGCCATCCGACCTATCTACCCGAAGCCACGTCGCTGCCGGAAACGCTTCGCAGCATGCAAAAGGACTTGCACGAAGTCTGCCAGCAGTTGGCTCGTCACGAAGCCAACACGGCCACAGCCACACTACGTCAGCAGGCAGCGCAGCTTAAACGGTGCGAAGCCGAGTTGCTGGAGTCGGTTGAAAAGTTGATCGAAGAGCGTGGGGCGCTGCTGCAGCGAATTGCGAATGAGCACCACATTTCCGTAGAGCAATTAACATTGGCGTTTGGGCAGTGGTGTCAGTGCCACGACCATCCACACTTGCAAGAATGGCTGCTGAGTGAGGAAAGCCAGTGTCCGACGCGTAGCCCTGGTGTCGACACAGCAGCCCGCCAGCGGTTGATCGAAGAAATTGAATCTCTGAAGAAAACCCGAACGGCCGTCGCAGTCCGTGCCGACGAATGCAGACGACAGATGCGAGATGCCGACGTGCATCGACGCGGAGTTGTCTCGCGAAAGGGTACGCCTGCTGGTCGCAGTGAACTTGAAATCCAGTCTGATTTACAACAAGTCGCCCGCGACTTGGTTGCCATCTCGGACTACGACAGAACCATCGCGGAGCTGACTGAAGTCCAGCGGCAACTCGCTTCAACAGGGCTACCTACTGAAGCAAAGAGTGCTTTTCAGGCACGGGTGGATGCCCACATCACGATGATGATGCGTGGCTCGCAAAGTCCAACGTACGCGACCGAAACGCTCAACGGCAGCAAGCGACGTTACGATCTAGTCGACGGACTTATGAACGCTCCGGTTATCAACCAACGTGATTCGCTTTCAAAGCAAGCGGTTCCATCGCAGGTTGTCCGACTGGCAATGCGCATGGCAATTGCAGAATTGCTGAGCGGCCGAGGGGAAGGTATCACGCTCGTGTTGGATCAAGTACTCGATGGATTGCCTGCCTCCATGCAGGACTCCGTCGTGAAGCACTTGATCAGCTACTCTGGAGTTCAGCAGCAAATTGTCTTACTGAGCGAAGAGGCCGAAGTCGGACGCATCGTTCAGCAACATGGCGGACGCTGCACTCAACTCAATCCCATGATCGACTATGCCCGACCAGTCGATGATCCGAATAGCCTGCTCTCTGCCACTGCGAACGACCAAGAAGCAGACAAGTGGCACCACCCAGTCGTCGCTCCGTTGGAAGCACGCGACGTTGGCAGGAAGTACTTCTTGAGCGAAAACTCGCTAGTTGAAGATCTGCCAGCAATCGACCCCGACCTTTCCGCACGCTGCCGATCGCTGGGTGTGGATCGGATCGGAGACTTGCTCGATGTCGATCCGAATTGGCTCGCAGATCACCTTGAAACTCGTGGAGTCACGACGGCAACGGTTCAAACTTGGCAAGCAATGGCAAGTCTACTGAGCAGCGTGCCGCATCTCCGTCCTTTCGATGCTAGGATTATGGTTGGTGCTGGGGTCTCGAACGCTCGCCAGCTCTCGAGCATGCACCCAGGACAACTGCTCGATCGAGTAGAACGATTTCTGAACACCGAACGTGGACGCAAAATTCTCCGTGGCGGAACCAGCTACGAACTGTCGAGAATCACGTCTTGGATTGCCTCTGCAAAGGGTGGCGATACGCGTTTTGAACGCTTTGAGACTGACAACGATCGCCGCGGAAGCGATCGCAATGGCCGCGGTTATCGCAGCCAACGGAGCAATGGGTATACGAACGGCTCCACGAGCAGCTATCGCAGTTCGAACGGAAGTAGCAATGGCCGCTCGAATAGCTACCGTCGTCGGTCAGGTTACAGCTCGAGCCAGGAACGTGAATACGAGCGTGACCCTCGCGACTCGTATGACCGTGACGGCTACGATGGTGACGCATACTCTCGCGATGGATATGATCGGGCCCGCTCTTACGATCGCTCCCGTGATGCAGAGTACGATCGATCCCGTGACGGCGAGTATGATCGTGGAGAACGCGATTCGGACCGATCTCGCGGACGCCGCACCCGGTACACAAGTCGGACTAGTCGTCGAAGTTCTTCGGGATCTTCGAATGGTTACGCAAACAGCAACGGACATTCATCGAGCCGTTCAGCGCGAAGCGAATCGTCCTCGAACGGTTCCTCTTCCTCGGGGACATCCTCTAACGGGGCAGCCCGTAGGACCTCGGAATCCAGCAGCGTCAGTAGCGAAACGACGTGGAAGTTCTACCTCGAGCTTTCCAGTCCAGTCGTTGACGCGCCGTCCATTGGTCCCCGCATGGCGTCAAAGTTGGAAGAGCATGGCATTATCACTGTTGCCGATCTCTTAAACGCCGACGCAGCTCAGTTGGCGACGGACATGGAGCATCGCCGAGTTGACGAGGAAACGGTTGAGGCGTGGCAGGATCAAGCGCGATTGGTTTGCCGGATTCCGAACTTGCGAGGCCACGACGCTCAGCTACTTGTCGCCTGCGAAAAGAAGTCGCCGGAAAGTGTCGCGCTCATGGGTGCCAGCGAATTGCTCGCTGAAGTCGCCAAGATTGCGGGCAGCAAAGAAGGCCAACGCATCCTTCGCGGTAGCAAAGAACCCGACTTGGACGAGGTCACCGACTGGATCGAATGGGCCTCCAACAGTCGCTCACTTGCGACCGCCGACTAAGTGAAGCGAAGAGCCGCTGGCCATTGCGAAGACGGCCAACATCGCTCAAACACACATTCGAAAATCATCTCAAACGCCGACTTTGAATTCTCTTCAGAGTCGGCGTTTTTTCGTGCCCGGAGCTAGCGCTCTTCCAAAGAGATGCTTCTAACACTCTGCCAACCCTAGATCGCTGAACGGAGCTGCCTAAGTCGCCTCTTCGATACTGTTCAAAATTTGGTCGACGACATCGTCCGAGGTTGAGGGATTGAAGAACACGGCTTTCCAAGCTGGGATCTCGATACCATGAGGCTTGTAGCCATAGTTTGTGGTAAATCCAAGTTTGGCGTCAATTTTTGGATTCAGCATCTTCTCGCGTTTGCCGAGCAAACGTTTCACTTCGCCAAAGTATCGATCGCGTTCTTCGATCGGTAGCTCACCGGCGATGAGACGCTGGTAGATCTCCTCTGCATTCCTACCACGAGGAAGCACCCACCAATTGACACTTGCTCCGACGGTTCCTTCGTTCAGCACACGACAGTATTCGAATTGCCGTAGTCCATCTTTTAGTCGTTCCGCAAGTTCGAGACTGCGTGCGACCAACATTTGCCAGCCAGTTAAGCCGATACCGTTCAAGGACGCCATCACGATGTACGGGCCAAGCGCTGGCCGGGAGCACTCCAGTGTGAAAAGCGCTGGATCACGTCGTGCATCGGCATCCGAAAAGTACGGAGTGTCTGATACATCACGTGACAGGTACTTTAGATCTTCACGACGATTCACGATGAATGCACTGGATGGGTAATGACCTCGACCCATCTTGTGAAAGTCGAGCGTCACACTGTCGACTTCGCGAAAGCCCACGCACTTCGCCTGGATCGTGCGTATCGTACTCAGTGTTGTTTCGGTGAACTCCAGCGGATTCTCCTCTGCGGGATAATCTGCTAGGAACGTCAACGCCCAGCCAACCGCTGCGTCCACATGCAATTGCGGCGTCGGCTGATTGTGTTTCGATGAGAGCGCATTGATGATCGCACGGATACTCGATAAGTCGTCTATGCCGGAACCATCCGTTGTGCCGAAAGTGGCCACGACGAAGGCTACCTTGATCCCGTCGCTGTAGAGTTCCTCTAGTTTGGCTTCGAAGAGATCCATTCGCATGGACAGGTTTTCGTCCGTCGGAATCGCAAGCAGGTTCTGCGTTCCAATCCCCAGCCAGCCCGCAACGGTACGGTTCGAATAGTGGCTGGCTTCGGAGCAGATTCCCACGACCCTTTCAGCACCAATTCCGTTGTGCATCGCGCCAGGGACCACTTTCTCGACACCAATTTTGGCACCATAGAAATTGGAGATCGTCCCGCCAATCGTAAAAACACCCCAGGGATCTTGCGTGTGATAAAAGATCAAGTTGGCCAGTGCGGTTACGGCTTTGACTTCCAACTCATTGGAACGTTGGCTATAGCGGTCGGTGCACAGATTGGGGTTCTTCAGCAGACATGCGAATGCGCCGATGAGCGAAGCGTGATTGGCGGGGCCGCGGACGTTCTCTAGGTGTAACGGACTGGTCCAGCCGTCTGTGCCCCAAAAGTAAGGAAAGATCGCGTCGCGAGCGTCTTTCAGATTTCCGGGCAACATGTGAATCTCAGGATTCGCTTGGGCTGTCTCATAATTTTGAGACATGGAATGCGAGACTCCTAAATTTCCGTCAGCTGCCGCCGCGTTGAGCAACTCCGATAAAATGTCCGTGATCGCTGACTGATCCCACTGAAAGAAAGTGTCAATCAGCTTTTGGTAATTGTCTCGGTTCATGAGATAAAGTCTTGCGAGGAGTCCGTGTTGTTTCCGCTCACATGCTTGAGTTCGTAACGCAGGTTCTCTGTGTCCGAAGCCGTGCAACATAACGATTGTTGGAAGATAGGATAACCCACCATGAATTTCGCTGGTCGAACCGCATTGATCACAGGTGGCACCCGAGGAATCGGCGCCGCCATTGCTGAGGCTCTAGCCGCGAAGGGCTGTCGTGTGATTTTGCAAGGACTGCGTGAGGATGGGTTGAGTCGTGAAACGGCCGAGCGCTGTCGAGACCGAGCGGCCAGTTTTCACCAAAGGTCGCTCGGGGCAGACGAGACGACCGCCAAGCCCTCGAGCGTGCATTGTGTTTTCGCTGATCTTTCTGAGCCAACGGAAACAAGTATTCCTGACTTGCTCGCGCAAGTTGACGCCGTTGATGGCGAAGTCGATATTTTGGTCAACAATGTTGGGACTTACGCTGAACCCGACTTCTTGGAAGTTGACTTGTCGACATGGGAGCGCACGATGCGGCTCAATGTTGCTGCTGGTTACTTTTTGACGCAAGCTTACGCGCGGCGTTGGATTGCGGTGGATCGTCCTGGCCGAGTGTTGTTCACCGGTTCGATCAACGGTCACCTTGCAGAGCCCAATCATACTGTCTACGACACGTCGAAAGGCGCAGTGCACTCCATGGTGCGCAGTCTGTGCGTTGCCTTGGCACCTCGCGGAATTCGCGTAAACGCCATCGCACCGGGACTAATCCGCACGCCTCTTACTAGCCCAGCACTCGAGGAATCGCAGAACGTGAAATGGATGGAGTTGCACACTCCGAATGGTAGAGTCCCAGAGGCGGAAAGTTGTGCGGGTGCGGCGGTGTTCTTGTTAAGTGATGAAGCCGGTCACGTGCAGGGTCAGACTTTGTTCATCGATGGAGGCATGAGTATTTGGCAACAGCCCGATTGCCCTACGGGGTAGGGCATCGAATTGGAATTCTGCCCAAGTACCGGTCCGTGGAGCACGAAGGAACGCCACCGGAACGATTTTCGGAGTCGATTTGCAGGGGCAGCTCGCTTGGTTTTACTCCGTTTTCCTGCCCCGACTTGCCCTATACCGCGACTCCTGCCCATTGCCCGTGACCCTTGAAAGCGAGATAATTCAAACCGGTAACCCTTCCAGGTCTACCTTCCCGGTCTACGCATGAAAATATCACTCCGTCGGAGTGAGCAGCCCTCATATGCCCCAAGTACTACCAAACTCCAACTAGGTCGAGGCGAGCCAAGTGCTGAAGCAAAGCCCTAATTTGCGGCACTTTCGAAAACTCACTCGTCTAGATGGGAAACAGGAACACAAGTAATGTCGATCGCCCCCATCTTGCCATCCTCTCCGGGCAAGCTCCCTCTCAGCGACTATAAGCCGCTTAGCAACGAAGAGCTAGCTGCGAAGATTTCTGCTGCCCGCAAGAAGCTAGGAGACGAGCTGTTAATCTTGGGGCACCACTACCAACAAGACGAAGTGATCGAGCATGCGGATCTACGCGGCGACAGTTATCAGCTGAGCCAAATGGCGGCTAGCAGCAAGGATTGCCGCACGATCATTTTCTGCGGCGTCCACTTCATGGCTGAGACAGCCAACATTCTGGCCAACCGTCCCGAGAAACTCGAAGAGCGAGAGGGACGGCGCGTCGATGTCATTTTGCCAGATATGGCCGCAGGCTGCTCGATGGCGGACATGGCTGGGATTCGTCAAGTCGAAGAGGCCTGGGATCAGTTGGGCGAGATCATTGATACCAAGGAGCTGATACCGGTTACGTATATCAATTCGGCGGCAAGCCTCAAAGCGTTCTGCGGAAAGCATGGTGGCATTGTGTGTACGAGCAGCAATGCTGCCGCGGTGATGGAGTGGGCCTACGAGCGGGGGAATAGAGTCTTCTTTTTTCCCGATCAGCACTTGGGGCGGAACACGGCGTTGACCATGGGTATCACCAACGGTCAAATGCCGGTTTGGAATCCGTTCGATGAGGACATGGGAGGGAACTCGGACGAGGCGATCGAACGCAGTAAAGTTGTACTGTGGAAAGGCCACTGCAGCGTGCACCAAATGTTCCGGCCTGAACACGTGCATCAGTTTCGTGAGCGTATCCCTGGCATCCAGATTCTAGTGCATCCAGAATGTCCTCAGGAAGTCAACGATATCGCCGACATTTCAGGCTCAACAAGTAAAATCCTTCGCACGGTGGAAGAAGCACCGGCAGGCACCAAGTGGGCCATCGGCACGGAACTACACTTGGTGAATCGAATCAAGAAGGAGCACCCGGAACAAGAAGTTCACTTCTTGTCACCGGTGGTTTGCATGTGTGCCACCATGTATCGAATCGATTTGGCACACTTGGCTTGGACACTTGAGAATCTACTTGAAGGCGATTTGGTCAACTCGATTGAAGTGGACGAGGAAACGGCTCATTATTCCCTGGTCGCGCTGGAACGGATGTTACAAGTCAAGTAATCCGACGGAATGACGAATAGAAGCTAGTTTCATCGTTGGGCTTTTGGGGTAGCTAGAACCCGCGTCGCACTTCCTGGCTTTTCTGTGACCAAAATGCGACAAAGCGCGACCATTTCGTGGCATGATGGAGCCAATGTAGCGTGGAGGTTCGGAGTCCAACACACTGTCGGAAAAAGCGGACAAATCGAATGCAGAATTTGTTTCAGGACAGATCAACTCGGATGCTGACCAGCCAGCCCATGGCCGGTCTGAGCGACCGATCTGCGCTGGGATCGCTTTTTCCACTTACTCCTATACTGTCCGTGGTATGTTTTTCCCTGATATTTGGCTGGCTGCTTGCGTTGCCGCTTCGGGCTCAGGATGTACCGACTGGAAACGCGGCCGAACCCGCACGGGCAAATGAGCGTCTCGGGTTCCTCGTCGATGTGAATTTACCGATCGTGGGTGAGCGTGATGAAACTGTCCGCCGGCAGATTGGACAAATCGCAAATGCCAACGCAAACGCGACTCGTCGACCGGTGGTTGTCTTGCGGTTCATTGCCTCGACGGTCGGCGGTGATGCGGACAACGGTGGCATGCGGACAAGGGGCAGTCAATTTGAACGCTGTCTTTCGCTAGCCCGTTTCTTGACGAGTGCTGATGCATCGCGGGTAAGGCTGATTGCCTATCTTCCTGAGTCGGTCGAAGGTCACGCCGTATTGCCGGTGCTGGCTTGTGAAGAGATCTTGGCGGCTGGTTCTGCCGAGCTGGGGAGGGCGTCGGTCGATGAGCCACTGGATGCGACGATTGAAGGAGCGTACCGCGATGTCGTCAGTCGTCGCGCAACGTTGCCCGAGCCAGTGGTGATGGCGATGTTGTTAAATAACGAAGAGGTGTACGAGCTCGGCCTCACGGACGGTACTTCCCGAACCGCTGGCCGAGAAGAAACGAGAACGCTCCGGGACGAAGGCCGAATTCTCGAAGAGAAGACAGTTTGGATCGGCGGCTCGCTGGCTTCATTCACCGGGCGGCAAATGCGGAGCCGACGGTGGATAGGCCGAACGGTCGCGGATGAATCCGAGGTTGTCTCGGCTCTAGGACTCTCCAATAGCCTGCGCACGGTTCGACAGCTCCCTCGTGAGTGGCGGCCAGTGAAGATCCCCATCGATTCAGAGCTCTCAGCCACTCGCGTCAATCAGATCGTGCGGGCGCTCAATGAAAAAATTGACGAAGAGCAAGTCAACTTGGCCGTATTCGACTTCGACTCAGTGCCGTGCGAATTTCAACAAGCTGCCAGGCTGGCCAACTATATCGCCGGCCTCGATAGTGAGAAAGTCTACAGTCTTGCTTTGGTGAAAGAGGATTTGCTCGGACCAATTGGGCTCGCCGCGGCTGCGTGCGATGAAGCTTGTTTGATCGGCGGTTCTAAACTGGGCCCCGATCCGACCAAGTCGCTGGACCTGAGCGATGATTCAACGCAGCGCTTCCTCAACGATTTGGCCGACAATACGCAGCGGCCGCTAGCTTTGCTTTCCGCTCTGCTGAGCTCTGATGTTCGAGTGCAGGAGTTCATCCATCAGCAGAATGGGAAGCGTGCCATTTTTGCGAATTGGCAAGTTGGACTTCAAGCCGACGCAGGGCAGTGGCTGGCCAAGCAGACCATTGCTGGAGGGGATCCGATCCCGAGCGAAACGGCTCTCCAATATCGGCTTGTGGATGCGGCGGATGAAAGTGCGTCACTGCCTCTTTCGCGGCTGGGGATCGACGAGATGCCCGAGGAGCTCCGCAGCCCTTGGTTGGACTCTTCGATTGAAATGGTCCTCGCCCAAGGATGGTTACCCCGTTTGCTGCTGACCATCGGTTTTTTCGCTTTGATGGCCGAACTGGGCAGTCCCGGTCTAGGTGTTGGCGGTTTTCTGTCCGCGCTTTGTTTTCTAGGATTCTTTTGGGTCGAGGGGCTGAACGGCAATGTCGAGGCGCTCGAAGTCATCTTGTTTGTCGCTGGTCTCATCGCACTGTTGATGGAGATATTCGTCGTTCCGGGATTTGGAGTCTTCGGCATTGGCGGACTAGTCATGCTGTTCGTTTCCGTCGTGTTGGCCAGCCAGACGTTCATCTGGCCTACGACTTCCCAGCAACTTTCCGAGATCGCTTCCAACCTGTTCTGGACTGCTTGCATGGCGCTCGGGGGGATGATTGGTCTACTCGTGATGCACAAGCAGCTTGAACGTCTGCCCATGTTCCGATGGATTAGCTTGTTGCCGGAGGACCCCGAGGAGCAGGACCAGCGTGAGTCACTTTCGCACCGCGAGCACTTGCTAGACCAGGAGGGGCTGACGACAACTAGACTAAATCCTTCCGGCAAGGCGCAGTTCGGTCGTGACATTGTTCCGGTCGTCGGCAACGGACATATGATTGACCAGGGAGTGCCGGTTCGAGTGATCGAAGTCCGCGGCAATTTGGTGCTGGTCGAGCCTTATTAGAATACGTTGCAGGTAGAGTCCGTTACCCGCTGCTCGCGCGTGAACAAATTCGATTTTCCAACCCCGCGTCCAGTCAGTGGGCAACCTTGAGTTAGAAGTGAACTGATGCATATCGGCACCGTCCGAGGGATTAAAGTCAACATCCACTGGACGTTTTGGATCTTGATCGCCGCGTATCTGCTGCCCGTGTTGTCGCAGAGTGGCTGGTCCGCAACGCTTTCCGCGGGTGCATTTATCGGTGGTGTCTTCGCTTGTGTCGTTGCGCACGAGTTTGGGCACGCAGCAGCAGCCGGCTACTACGGTATTCCGACCGCTGACATTACGTTGCTACCCATTGGCGGCGTTGCTCGACTCACACGGCTGCCGGAAAAGCCGATGCAAGAATTGGTCGTTGCCTTGGCTGGCCCAGCCGTGAACGTGGTGATCGCTGCGGGACTTTGGGCCTTTTATGCAGCAGGCATGGCAGTGGGCGGCCGAGCTCCGGCCTTGGGGTTGGAGATGGATCTGATCGCGCAGCTCATCGCGGCGAATATTTTTCTCTGTGCTTTCAATCTTCTGCCAGCCTTTCCCATGGATGGCGGCCGTGTCCTGCGAGGCCTCTTAGCGATGCGGACAACGCATTTGCGAGCGACTCAGATTGCCGCCCGCGTAGGACGCTGGATGGCACTTGTTTTCTTAGTCCTAGGTTTGCTCTACAGCTTTTCACTAGTCCTCGTCGCCGGCTTCATCTTCTTTGCCGGTACAGCGGAACTGATGCAAGTTCGCTTCCGTGAGGCCGCACGCCAATCTCGGGAGGGTGGTTCTCCCTTCGATACCGCGGCAGGCCAAGCGGGCGCTGGACCCGCGGGATATGGTCAAGCAGGAGTTGGCGGGAATGGGCAGCCCTGGTTCGTGCGTACTTGGCCCAACCAAGACCACTACGGCCAGCAAGAAGGCTATCGCGAAACGGACGCTGCCAGCTCGCCTGGTTCGGACGACGTAATCGAAGCCGTGGACGTCCGCCGAATCAACGACGATTCCGACCGATAGCAGGCTGCCGAGGTGCAGATCCGTTCGTAGGCCTTGGCCCTGAAGATCTTCTCTGTTCGTGAAAGATACACGAACAATTAACGAACTGTGAGTTCCATCTCTCGCGTAGTTGAATAGCATTTATCGCTTGCAATTAGGTTCCCAACTCGCAAGGCAACTGATGACACCTCAAGAACGAATTTTGGATCGAATTCCCCACTCGACGCTCTGTGTCCTGCTGGCATTCCTTTCAACCATTTTGACCACAACACCGACACTTGCCCACGACGAAGAAGACGATCATGTGCATGGAAAGGTTGCCGCTGTTCAGCGAGCCGACATGTACGCTCCAACCGCGATGCCTGATCGTGTGGTACTGACCCTGAGCGCCGACCCGCGGACGACCCAGTCGGTGACTTGGCGGACGTCTACGGAAGTGGTTACCGGACTTGCCGAAATCGCTTTGGCCGAAGCCGGCCCCAACTTTCCGGAGAAGGCCAAAGTCTTCGTGGCAAAGTCAGAAGCACTGAAAACAGACCTGAGCACGGCCCACTATCACAGTGTGACGTTCAAGGAATTAACACCAGGAAGCGTTTACGCCTACCGTGTTGGAGATGGCACGAACTGGAGTGAGTGGTATCAATTCCGGACGGCTGCCGCGAAAGACGAGGCGTTTTCGTTTGTGTACTTCGGCGACGCGCAGAATGATGTTCGCTCGCGGTGGTCTCGGGTAGTGCGTGAAGCGTTTCGCGACGCGCCCAAAGCCTCGTTCTTTCTTCATGCAGGCGATCTCATCAACCGTGCGGAGAGCGACGGTGAATGGGGCGAGTGGTTCGACGCTGGTGATTGGCTACACGCGACCATCCCCGTGCTCGCAATTCCGGGGAACCACGAGCATGCCAAGAAAGAGGATGGGACTCGGCGTCTCTCGCACCACTGGAAGCCCAGTTTCACCTTTGCCGAAAACGGCCCTTGGGGCCTTGAGGAAACATGCTACACGCTCTCTTATCACAACATGCGAGTCATTGCACTCAACAGCACTTCATTACTCGAAGAGCAGGCTGAGTGGCTCGATAAGGTCTTGGCAGAGAACGAGTGCGAGTGGGTTGTCTGCACTTTTCACCACCCGATCTACTCGACTGGCAAAGGCCGCGACAACGCCGAGCTGCGAAAGCTGTGGAAGCCACTCTTCGACAAATACGGAGTCGATTTGGTGCTGCAGGGCCACGACCATACCTACGGCCGAACAGGTTTTGAAGTCCCCACGAATCCACTCGAGACGTTAGAGACCGCGAGCGTGACGGCACTGGAGAAGGGCGTGGAGTTCGCTGCCGCCAACGAAGTCAATGTCGCTACGGGAATCCAAAAGCGTGACACCACCAACGGCACCATTTACGTCGTGTCGGTGAGTGGTCCCAAGATGTACAACAACACTCGCTTCCCCTTCATGAAGCGGCTCGCCGAGGACACGCAGCTCTACCAAGTCATCAAGATTGACGGTAGCAAGCTTCGCTTTGAAGCCCGTACTGCCATCGGACAGCTCTACGACGCGTTCGAGTTGACCAAGCAACCGGGTGCAAAGAATAAGTTGGTCGAGCTGCCTTCCGAAGTCGAGCAGAACTTGCGTCCGCTCGAGTCAGAGTAGTCGCGATACGAACGGTCCGATGCTCAGGTTCGCTCAATGAGTCCCAGGTGGACTTCGATGGTTGGTTAATACGCGATCGAAAATGATCGAACAACTAATCTTGGCGAATCTAGTGTTGGCTGAACAACGCGGAGTGTTGCGTACAGAAGCTAAACGACTCTCAGCATGAGGCTTGACGGATCGCTTCCTGTCTTGCGAGTTCGACTCGAGTGGCATTCTTCACGCACCGGCAATAGCGAGCCCCGCTGCTAGTCTTTCGACTTCTGATCGTTCAGTTCCCAGTCGTAGCTGAGGTACGAAACTGCGTCGGAACCTTGCCTTGCAGCGGCTTGTGTCTTGGCGGTTGGCAACCACGCCGCGATTCGACGTAAGACAGCGGCTCTATTTTCGCCAAAGTCCTCCTCAAACCAGTCAAGGATGGCGGACAACTCGAAACGGCCGCCGCTCTCGTCATACTTGAAATTCTGTGGTCTGCTAAAAAAGTCCTTTGCGTTTAATTCCAATTGGCCTTCTAAACGCTTGGGAACGTACGCTTCGTTTAAGAGTTTTGGACATCCGATGGAGGCACAGACAATCGCGAAGTGAATGCGTGGTTCTGAAAGCTTGCGAAGTATCTTGTGCTCCATCGTGTCGAGTGAATAGGGAGTTCCGCCGACGTATAACTGGTAATCATGCCAGATGTTGTAGCCAAACAACTTGGCTGTGTGGTTGCGAATCGACGAAGTCGGATACTCCTTCAGAATGCCGCTTATGGTCACCGCGTTGTACGCGTTAATCCAAAAGGCTAACTTCGCCTCTCTTTTCGCATTCAGTTTCGGGCTCGCCTGAGACAGTGAAGCCAGATAGCTGGCCAGCTTCCGACGATCCTCAGTAGATGCATGCCAAGTCTGATAGTTGACCAGCCCATCCTGATCAACATATTTCTTCAGCAAAGCGTTCCAGGCGGAGTGATCGATTTTGTCAAAGGAGACCAACGGGCCTCGTGGAGTTTTCGATCCAACGTACGATTTTGCCCCGGCAAGAGCGTGTGCCCCATTCAAGCTTGTGAAAATCGAGATGCACAAGGCGATAGAGAGTCGAGGGGAAAACGTCGATCGCAGTCGAAACATAAATCCAATTCGCAAGCTGAGTTTGGAAACGCAAAGAGTGCTACACTGCCGCCAACACAAAGCCGGTCGTGTTACATCGGCTTACCTTACAACAAAACGTCGAGTTAACGCGAGAACAGCGACGTAAGTATGTGAGCTCGCCAACATTGCGAGTCACCAGAACGCAGTTCAAACGAGGATCAAAGCATATGCAACACGATGTTGTTCCACTCACGCCATTTGACGAGCACAATCAAACGTTGGAATCGAACGTCCACCCGCCTCAATGGACCAATCCGACGACCGAAAAACCCTACCACTTGGTAGTGATTGGAGCCGGCACCGCTGGCTTGGTCACCGCTGCCGGAGCAGCCGGGTTGGGTGCGCGAGTCGCGTTGATCGAAAGAGAGTTGATGGGTGGCGACTGTCTGAACGTTGGGTGCGTTCCTTCAAAAGCACTCATTCGCACTGCTCGCGTTGCTGCCACCGCTCGGGACGCGAAAGAGTTCGGAGTTCATCCGGGCGACACTGCGGTCGACTTTAGCGAAGTGATGGAGCGGATGCGGCGCCTGCGAGCGGGTATTAGTCCAGCGGATTCGGCTGAACGGTTCTCAAAACTCGGCGTCGACGTTTACTTTGGCCAAGGGGCCTTTGTCGATGGTTCGACGATCGAAGTTGCCAAACAAGACGGATCGTCGAGCAAGCTGAAATTCAAGAAAGCCGTGATTGCAACCGGAGCCCGCGCGGCGGCCCCGCCTATCCCTGGCCTGGAACAAGTCGACTATCTGACGAACGAGAATCTGTTTTCCTTAACCGAACTGCCCAACTGCTTGGCCATCGTTGGCAGCGGACCGATTGGTGCTGAGATGGCACAGTCGTTCGCAAGATTCGGAAGCAAAGTCTCTTTGTTTGAGCGGAGTGGTCGCATCCTCTCACGGGAAGATCCTGATGCGGCGGCGGTTGTTCAACGCGAGTTCGAGCGTGACGGAATCGAGGTCAGAACCGACAGCAAAAACATGCGAGTGGCGAGGGCCGAGGATGGACAAATCCAAGTTTCAGTGTCTCGCGGCGGACGGAACGAGGAGGTCGTGGCTGACAAACTGCTGATCGCTGTGGGGAGAGCTCCGAACACAGACCACTTGAACTTGGACGCGATCGATGTGAAGTACGATGCCACGGGCGTCATGGTGAACGACAACCTGCAAACGACCAACCCAAGGGTCTATGCTGCGGGCGACGTTTGCTCCAAGTACAAGTTCACGCATGCGGCCGACTTCATGGCTCGCATCGTCATCCAAAATGCCCTGTTCGCCGTAGGACCACTCGGCAGGAAGCGAGTCAGTGATCTGATCATTCCCTGGGCCACGTACACTTCACCTGAAATTGCCCATGTGGGAATCTATGAGCAAGAGCCAGAGGGCGTCGCAGTCGATACTTTTACGCAGGAGTTCTCGCATGTCGACCGTGCCATCCTCGAAGGGCAAGATCAGGGCTTTGTGAAGATTCATACACGGAAGGGAACGGACAAAATCGTTGGTGCTACGATCGTGGCGGAGAACGCGGGCGATTTGATTTCCGAAATTACTTTAGCGATGAAGAACAACATCGGCTTAGGCAAAATCGCTTCAGTGATTCATCCCTATCCGACCCAAGCTGAGTCGATCCGCAAACTGGGCGACCAGTTCAATCGCACGAAGCTCACAGCGACCAGCCAGAGGGTACTGAACTTCTTGAGACGTCTGAATGTCGGAGCCTAGTTGCCGGTTGCATCGCGAGCTCAATCTACCGTTGGTGAACTTTCCGATCGTGGTGGAGCGGACTAAATTGGTCAGTGGACTCCACGGCCGGTTTCTCGAGCTTTCTGATAGACTTACTGTGTTCTAGAGAAGTCCGGCAAACCACTGGAGAATGCAGATGAAATGGACCAGCAGTGTGATCGCAGCCTGCCTAGTAGCTCTCAGCTTGTGGGTTGGGGAGGCACGTAGCGATGAACCGACAGGCCCTCAGGCGGCGGCAATTAAGCGGCTGAGTAAAAAGGTCTCACCGATCACTGAACCGCCTTGCTCCTATTGCTCGACACAGCACGTCAAGTCGTTGATCCGTGGCGATGATCGTGTGATTTCGTGGCTGCGAGCCGCTCACAATGGTGGCGCATTTCCGATCCGACTTTTCCTTGCCGGCCCGCGAGTCGTAAACGACACGTATGGACTGTTCTTTTATGATCCGGATGGTGGTTACGTTTCCGCCTTCGAAAAAGACTATGGTTACGAATTTCATGGCTGGCGCAACGGTGTCATGGTCGTCAAAGGCAAAGACGGAACGCTTTGGTCGGCGCTCACGGGTAAGGCATTCGCTGGCCCACAGGCGGGTAAACAACTGAAGCGTATTCCGAGCCTCGTGACAGACTGGAACTATTGGTTAATTCTCCACCCCGAATCGACGACCTACGATCTCTTCGATGGCAAGAAGTACACCTCCACGCCTCTGCCAACGGAGATAAGTGAGGAAGCGACCGCGTCGATCTCGCGGAAGGATGATCGCTTGCCGCCAACTACAATCATTTTGGGAGTCGAGTTCGAGAAGTCGCAACGGGCTTATCCGCTGCCGACGGAAAAAGCTCGCGATTGTTTCCTGGACGAAGTTGACGGCGAATCGATTGCCGTCTTTTGGTACGGAAACACGAAGACAGCAGTCGCGTTTAACCGGAACGTAAACGGACGCAAGCTAACGTTCTACGCAGATGATATTTCGCCAGAGTCCGCGCCCTTTAAGGACAAAGAAACGGGAACCCGATGGACGATTGCGGGGCGCGGCGTCGATGGGCCACTGCGTGGGCAAGAACTAACTTGGGCAACAGGAATCCAATCCCGATGGCACGCTTGGTCCAGCGAGTATCCGGAAACGACGGTCTTCGATGCAAAGGCAGGGCAATGACCACTGTATCACTGACCGCCAACGCACCTCCGCTCAAGTTACGCAGCAGATTTTTGCAATTCTTGCTGTTGGTTGCATGCAGCCTATGCAATTCGATTCCCGCTGCGCTGGGCGATGAGGAGCAGAAGAAGTCAAGTACGGATTTAGCTGCTGGTTTGATCGCGGTTTCCGATGCGACAGGAGAACGTATCGATGCACTAAAGCTACTAGGGATCAATACAATCTCGCTGAAGGTCGAGACATCCGGCGAAGCTCACAAAGCAGCGATTCGACGAGCGGCAAACAGCGTCACAGCTGCAGGCCTCGCGATCGCTTATTGGGTGGAAGTTGCCCGCTGCCCGGAGTTAGCAGATCAGCACCCGCAGTGGATGGCCAGCCTACAAACCCACGACGAATGGCGCCGTTTCTTTCCGGACACTCCCCAGCCTAAGGCAAACGAGGTCGCCAAGACTTATCCGTGGGTTCCCGTCCTTTCACGTGAGACCTTCAATGCGCAGCGGGAACGCGTGGTCGACCTTCTGGCCGATCTACCAACGCCGGCATTGTTGTTTCTCAACGATCTCCAAGGCGCACCCTCGGCTTGCGGTTGCGGCAATTCACTTTGTCGTTGGACAAGTGATTATGGTGAGCAAAGGACGACAGTACCTATCAGCGACGAAGCCGCCGCCTTGTTCGTCGATGCAATCCAAAAAGCGGTCCCCGAATCTGAAGTGATTCCGGTGTGGACAACTGAGTGCGAGTTACACGACGGGCATCCCGATGGTCTGTGTGCGGGAGTCGGGTGTTTCAAAGGGATTTGCTGGAAGGCTTACACTCGGCAATTGATGCCAGTGGCTGAGACGAGTCGGCGGATCGGTGTGCTGGCAATTTATAAGCAGTTCCAGCGTGACTTGCCCATCTACGGGGAAACGGAAGCGAGTTGGGTGGGCTTTGCCGTCAAGACGTTTCAAGACATGCCTCCGCGACACAATGGCCAGGCGGTTCCGGCGTCCAGGATTGTCGCAGTCGTTCAAGGTTGGGACGTGTCGGAGCAGGAGATCGAAGCACAGAAAAAGGCCGCGCGAAAAGCAGGGGCAAAGGGAGTCGTCGTCGCGTTCGATAAGATCGAACAGAGTTGGTCTCCCAAAGTCGTTCCCTGGAAGTAGCCTGGTCTGAATACCCAGACACGTAATGCAATCTTGAACTCTGCGGGATCACGAGGCCCAATGGCTCGGGGCGCATCAGAGTTACAAACGACGAGAACAAGACTGGATACAACATGACAACTCACAGCCGTTACCTTCTTGCGATTTGTCTGGCTCTCGTTCTCAGCCTAAGTGCTGATGCTTCCCAACCGAACATCGTCTTTGTGTTTACGGACGATCTGGGCTGGGGCGACCTTGGTGTTTTCTACCAGAACGATTCCACACACGACAAGAAACACAGCACTCCTCAGTTGGACAAACTGGCTGCAAGCGGATTGCAGATGCGTGCCCATTACTGCCCCGCTCCGGTATGTGCCCCCAGCCGATCTTCGCTGCTGACCGGAGTTCACCAAGGCAACGCGGTCGTGCGGAACAATCAGTTCGACAAAGAACTGGAGGATAATCACACGCTTGGTTCTGTCCTCGGTGAAGCTGGCTATCGAACTTGCATGATTGGGAAATACGGTTTGCAGGGTGGCCCAAAAGGCAAGCAACAAACGGGCAGGCCGTCCGACTGGCCCGCATATCCAACCAAACGAGGTTTTGATGAGTTCTTTGGCTATGTCAGCCACTATGCTGGTCACCTTCATTATCCAAACGATCCTTGGGAGTTGGCCAACGATCGGCATCAGGGCGTACCCAACCTGTGGTTTTCAGATGAATCGGGTGACTATGAGATCAGCGAATCGCTGTCGAAGTGCTATACGACCGACTTGTTCACCGCGCGTGCGAAACACTTCTTAAAGTCGCACGTGGATCGCGGAGTCGATGAGCCGTTTTTTTTGATGCTCAATTACGATACACCCCACGCTGCTCTTCAGGTCCCCACGGTTTCCTATCCCAAGGGTGGTGGTTCAGATGGCGGTTTGCAATGGACCGGCGGAGATAATCCCGCCTCGATCGCTCAGCCGGCGATTAACACGGCAGTCGGAGAGGTCGACTCCTTCGTACATCCAGACTACGCCGATCAGCCTTGGTCGGATGTCGAAAAGCGATTTGCCACGATGGTTCGGCGAATTGACTCGGCCGTCGGCGACTTGAACGAAACGCTCGAAGAGTTGGGGCTCGCTGACAACACCCTTGTAGTCTTTACCAACGACAACGGACCGCATCACGAAGCCTACATGGCCGGGGAATCGTGGGAGTCGACCAACTACACTCCGCAAGCGTTTCGATCTTACGGTCCCTACGATGGCACGAAGCGAGATTGCTGGGAGGGCGGAATTCGGATGCCAACTCTGGCGTGGTGGAAGGGCAAGATCGCGTCCAACAAAGTGGACAGCAGGCCATCTCAGTTTCATGATTGGATGGCGACGTTGTGTGATGTCGCAGGCATTCCAGCCCCCGCTCGATGCGACGGAGTTTCGTTGCTTCCGACTTTGACCGGCAGCGGAGAACAGGCTGACAGCTTGGTCTACATCGAGTATCAGAATGGCGGCAAGACACCGGACTACGCTGACTTTCTCGAGTCGCGGCGTACACGCCCGCGCAAGGAGATGCAGGTCATTCGCATGGCTGGACCCGATGGCAAGTCTTTAAAAGGGGTACGCTACAATGTCCAATCCGCAAAAGATGACTTTGAAATCTACGATGTAGAATCGGACGTCAACGAAGCCAACAACCTTGCCGGTACTTCGGACACGATGGATAAGCTTCAAGAGCAGATGAAGGCGAAAGTGTTACAAGTCCGCAGCTCGAATGACTCTGCCGAACGACCCTACGACGACGCAGTTATACCTGCTTCAGACGAAGCGAGCTCGCAAACTGAAGTGCGGCGTTGTGATCTTCCTCCAAAAGTCTCTTACGTTCCGGCCGCCGCGGGAAGAATGCAATCCGTTCCGTCGAGCGTCAACGAGACGGGCCCGGGAACGTTCGAGTTTGTTGCCTCGCAGTCAGGCGTGTACGAAATCAAAGGAAGCTTCGCGATAGACAAGGAAGCTCCAGTCGCCGTTCGCGTTGAGTCCGATTCAGCTTGCTTCATGAGAATCCACCAAGGTCACGCGATTGACTTGCAGGAGAGCGGCGATGCAACCAGTTCAAAACGTGTACTCGCCGTGGGCAACCATCCCTTCACGCTCATCATCCGAGTCGAAGAGGCTAGTTCTAAGACGCTATGGTCCATCAATTAACGGTGACATGATGATTATGAAGACAAGCCTTTGGGCTGTTTGCCTGACTGCGGTGATGCTGCAAGATTCTCTTCTCGGCCAGATCGCCCTAACAAAACCCGTTGAGATTCCGACGGCGGCGCCTGCTGAAGTTGGTATGTCGGCAGAGAAGCTACAGAGTGTGGACGTGGCCATGGAAGAGTTGGTCGCAGAGAATCGAATTGCAGGTGGCGTCGTTATGATTGCACGACGTGGCAAGGTCGTGCATTTCAACGCCTATGGCAAACGTAATATTGCAGCCGACCTTCCGATGGAGAAGGATACGATCTTTCGCATCTTTTCGATGACGAAGTCAATTGTAACTGCGGCTGCTTTAATGTTGCATGACGAGGGGCAACTGAACGTTCAAGATTCCGTCGCAGATTACATTCCCGAGCTGAAACAGGTTCGGGTGATTTCGGAGGATGGAACTCAGTTCGCAGCACACGAAATGACTATTGCCGATCTGATGCGGCACACATCAGGCTATGGATATGGTTGGGAGGGCAACGCGCGATTCGACAGAGCGTTTAACGAAATCAAGCCTCTAGACGCTACAGTCAAGCTGAGCACCATGGCGTCGAATCTCGGCCAGCTGCCATTGCTCTTCGAGCCGGGAACGGATTGGACCTATGGCATCTCGATCGATGTCTTGGGCCGGGTGGTTGAGGTTGCTTCAGGGAAGACTCTGTTGGAGTTTCTCGAAGAGCGTTTCTTTAAGCCGCTTGATATGAAAGACACGGGCTTCTACGTACCACCGGAGAAAGTAGCCAGATTCGCGAACAACTACAACTCAGATGGAAAAGGGGTTCTCACTGTCGCCGACGAGGCGTCGACTAGCAGGTATCGGTTTGTACCGCCATTCGAAGGTGGCGGCGGCGGGTTGGTATCAACGGCCCGTGACTACATGCGATTCCTGTTGATGATCCAAGCCGATGGTGAATTTCAAGGGATACGGTATTTAAAGCCCGAAACTGTCGGCCTCATGAAAACGAATCAAGTCCCTGAGTCAGTGGGTTGGATCAAGTTCGGCGACGAGGTTCGCACTGGGGTGGGATTCAGCTTCGGTTTCTCGGTGCGAGTCGAAATGAGTGATTGGGATCCAGGCGGTCGAGTCGGAGAGTACGGGTGGGGCGGTATGGCCAGCACACACTATTGGGCGTCTCCCAAAGACGAGCTCACAGTCATCACTTTGGAGCAGATCTTGCCCTATTCATTCATGACGGAATTTAAGCTTAAGAAGCAGATCTACGAGGCGATTGAGGACTGAACTTGAGCAGCTTACCTAGGGCCGAAATGGGATAAGCTCGCTGGCGAAGATTCGATCAGTCGAGGTCAACACTCTCCCTCGTCGGTCCTTGTGTAATTGTCCTGGATTCGGGTGTTAAGTGACTTCATCAAGCAACTTACCGACTTCTCTAAGTCGTCTCTTTGTTGTGCCGGGTGTGGCGCTAGCGAATCCAAATACGAGTCCGTTTCGTCGACGGGTGCGAGGCGTGGAGTCGGCGAAGTAGCTTGAAAGCGGGCGGGCGATGATGCCAGCTTTTGCCAAATGGGCAACGGAGTGCGTGTCAGAAACCTTTGGGGAATCAAACAGCGTCGTGCAGTGCAGGCCAGCGGCGGCACCGACCAGCGTCAACTTGTCAGCCAAGTGCTTTTCAAAGGCAGCGACGAACGTCTCACGTCGCTCTGAATGTGTTTTTCGCATCTTACGCAAGTGACGCACGAAGTGGCCTTCGCGTATGAACTCGCTCAACACAATCTGATCGATTTTGGATCCAGGACGCGACGATAGCTTCAACGCATTCTCGAAGGCTGTGATCATTGGCGGCGGAACAATTGCATAACCAAGGCCAAGAGCTGGGAACACAACTTTGCTGAAACTTCCGACGTAGATCGTGCGGGCGCTCCGGTCGAGTCCCTGCAATGAAGGCAGAGGACGGCCAGAATACCGATATTCGCTGTCATAGTCGTCTTCGAGAATCAAAGCGTCGTGGTCCTCCGCCCACTTGATCAATTCCATGCGACGTTCAATCGGTAGAGTCACCCCCATAGGGAATTGATGAGAAGGCGTCACGTAAGCCAGGCGGGCGTCCACGTCTTGCTCGATCGCTTCGCGAATCTGAATGCCTTCGTCATCGACGGCTAGAGGAATAATGTCGTTTCCTCGCTTCTCAAAAGCGTTGCGTGCACTCAAGTAGCCAGGGTTCTCGAACAGGACAGGATCTCCCGGATTGAGTGCGATGCGCGAGATGATGTCGACAGCTTGCTGCGTGCCGTTGACGATCATGACTTGGCTGGCCGAGCAGTTCACGCCTCGATGGACGCTCAAGTAGTCTGCGATCTGGGCTCGTAGCGTTGGGTGGCCAGCTGGCTCGCCATAGGAAAGATCGGAAACGGACGCAGACTTCCAAACTCTCCGAACGATCCGAGACCAAACCTCAATCGGGAACTCGTCCAGCGCCGGTTCTCCTGGACAAAAGGGAACGGGCGCACCGGTATGCCACTGCGAACGATCGAATGACTCTGCGGCTCGGCCAAATGCACTCAGGTAGTTCGTCGAGCCGCGTGACTCCAAGCTTGAAAGCTCTGCGACATCCGCTGGTAGAAGTACTTCGTCGGGGATTTCGCTGCAGACGAAGGTTCCACGGCCGTGGATTGTCTGCAAGTAGCCTTCGCTGATCAACAATTCGATCGCCGTAACGGCAGTGGTCCTCGAGATGCCCAGTTGCTTGACTAAGTCACGGGAAGAGGGGATGCGGTCGTTCGCTTGCAAGCGTCCTTGGAGTACCGCTAGTCGAAGTTGTTCATAGAGTTGCCGAAACAGCGGCGTTTTGCGTCGAGCATCAAGGCGTAGGAAGCCGAATTCGGCGATCTGCTTGCTTCTCGTTCCCATTTTTGGCCCCGCAAGTGGACTGGTAGATTATTTCATTATTGGCTCTTTTGGTGGGGCCACACAGAGCCGATAGTATACGCAACTTAATAATGAATTGGTGTTCTGAAATGTGGCGAATCGAAGAAGAGTTTAGCGGTCCGCAGGTACAAGAACTGCACGTGTTGTTCCAGCGAGAATGGTGGACAAGAGGACGAACCCTTGAGGAAACGCGTCGTTGCGTTCAGCGATCTGCACTCTGTTTTGGAGTCGTCGACAGTCAAGAACGACTGTTCGGCTTCGCTCGAGTCGTGACCGACTTTGTCTTCAAAGCGATGGTCTACGATCTGATCGTGGATGAAGCAGCCCGAGGTTTTGGAGTCGGAAAGCGGTTACTTTCCGCGATCACAGAACACGCGTCGTTGCGAGAAGTCAAACACGTAGAGCTTTATTGCTTACCTGAGATGCAGTCCTACTATGCGGCACTTGGTTTTTCTACTGATGTTGGAGGCGTTCAGCTGATGCGTCTGGGAGGTTCTCAAGCGAAGCATCGAGAGTAGACAGTATGTTCGGTCTTATTAAGTGAACATTGCGAGTTGTTTGTTTGTCGCAGATGAACGGGTGCGAGCGGTGCTCAAGCAAAGCAATTGCCAGGCTGAGATGGGCGGTTCATATGTCAACACCGGTGACTTGAAAGCATCAGAAATGCGGCTCGTATACGAGGACTTGCCTCGCCGGTGATGAGTGTTACTGACTGAATCGACCGAATCGTTTCTATCGAAGAAGAAATTCTATGTCCAACCAGCAACTGAGCAAAGAGACACGTGCCGTCCACTCGAGCAATGGTTCGCCCCTTGGTGGTGTTGTCAGCGCCGTGGAACCGTCATCGGCCTTCCGATACATCGACGAGGGGCCGCAGCCCTACCCCCGTTATTTCAATACTCCCAATCAAGAGATTGTCATCAACCAGCTCTGCCAGCTCGAGAACGCGCAGTCCGGGTTGGTTTTCTCCTCGGGCATGGCGGCCATCTCTACGATGCTGCGGGGTCTGCTAGCTCGGGGGGAGCACGTTGTACTCCAGGAGGCGTTGTACGGTGGGACGCAGGCATTTGTGCTGAAGGAATTTGAAACGCTGGGCATAGACTACACGCTTGCGAAGTGTGACTCGGCTTCCCTGGCTGCCGCAGTCCAGCCGAACACGCGAGTCGTTTACACGGAGACACCCGCCAACCCCTTGATGGAGATTGTGGATCTAGTGGATCTGGCGTCGCGAATTTCAGATCTGCCGGTTATCTCGGTTGTTGACAATACGTTCGCGAGCCCCGTAAACCAAAATCCAATTGAGTTGGGCATCGATATGGTGGTCCACAGCGGCACGAAGTATCTGGGCGGACACAATGACTTGAGCTTTGGCGCCGTTCTTGGGAGCACGAAACAGCTAGAAAAGGTCTACGAAAAAGCGATTCTCTACGGGGGGAATCTAAACTCTTTTTCGCTCTACCTGATCGAACGAAGTATGAAGACTCTGTTTGTTCGCGTCGAGAAACAGAATCAGAATGCAATGGAAATTGCCAACTTCCTCAGTAACCACGAGTTTGTCGAGGCGGTCTTCTATCCTGGTCTTGAGGGTAGCCCTGGGCATGATATCGCCAGCGCACAAATGCGGGGCTTTGGAGGCATGCTGGCGTTTCGTCTCGCCGCCAATTTGAGCGGTAAAGACTTTCTGCAAAAACTGAAATTGATTACTCCAGCGATGAGCTTGGGTGGAGTGGATACGACAGTCACGATGCCCACTTTCACTTCCCACAAGGCTGTTCCTCGCGAAGTACGGGAAGCAGCAGGCATCACCGAGCAGCTTGTCAGAATGAGTGTGGGAATCGAGTCTGTTTGCGACCTGATTGCCGACTTGGAACAAGCCCTTACACCTCAAGTCTGTGCGTCACTCGCGTCGCGTTAGATGCATATTGATTCGTAGTGCAGCCAAGCACTAAGTCGTACACCACTTTCTGCAGGCACCGTCCACCCTACGATCGACCCTCTGACCGCCGTATCACTCAAACGAAAGGACCACTATGGCCTCCGTCGTCTCTCGAATTTCTGCAGCGTCCTCCGACTCAGCAATGGAGTACTTTTCAAAACGACTGACTTTCGAAACAGATTGCTGGGATGTACATCATGCCATGTCGAATGATCGTCAAGACTTCGTACTGCTCGACGTTCGCGGCGAAGAGAGTTATCAAAACGGGTACGTCCCAAACGCCATTAATTTGCCGCATTGGAAGATCAACGAAACGACCCTCGAACCCTATCCCTCAGAGACACTGTTCGTCGTCTACTGTGCTGGACCGCATTGCAACGGCGCGAACAAGGGAGCATTGGCACTGGCAAAGTTGGGGCGGCCAGTCAAGGAGATGATGGGTGGTGCCATTGGTTGGACAGATGAAGGATTCGAGCTTGTGCGTGAGGCGGAGTCGGAGGTGAGCCATGAAGGCGTATGATCTGTGGATCGTTGACTCATTTACCGATCGTGCATTTCGTGGAAATCCGGCAGGTGTATATAGATCTAGCGAGCTTCCGAACGAAACAATGATGCAGAACCTAGCATTCGAGTTGAATCTCTCGGAAACAGCCTTTCTGTGTTCGGCGAATGGGAGACAAGAGCCTGGGTTTGAGTCTGCAGCGTATGACATTCGATTTTTCTCGCCCAAAAAGGAAATCCCGCTGTGCGGGCACGCCACTCTGGCTTCCGCAAAAGTCGTTTTCGAGCACTCTGATGCCAGGCAAGTTACCTTTCAGACTGCATCGGGGCTTCAGGTTCCAGTCCGGCGGATGGGCGATGAAATCGAAATGCGTTTCCCAGTTTACGAATTGGAAGACGCCGAAGCTCCGCAGTCTTTGCTTTCTGCACTCGACGTGTCAAAGACGATTTACACAGGATTCAATTTGGAGACTCAGATCCTGATGATCGAAATCGAAAGTGCGGAGCGGCTCCGCGAGTTGTCACCAAACAGTTCTGCATTGCTAGACTCATGTGACAGCATCAATGGTCATCGGCTTCACGGTGTGTCTGTAACTGCCCAAGCTGACGATGAGTTCGATTTCCACTCCCGGTTTTTCTGGCCTTGGAGTGGCGGAGACGAAGATCCCGTCACCGGCGGGACCCACACTTTCTTGGCGAAATACTGGGCTGAGAAGCTTGGGAAAAAGAGCCTTCGTTCTTTCCAGTCTTCTCCGCGTACTGGACAAATGGAAGTCGAACTCGCGAGCGACGAGTCTCTCTATATTCGCGGAAAAGCAATCGTAATACTTGACGCAAAATTGCGAGAGGAATTGAGCTGATGAGCGAACCAAGAACGTCGTTCGAAAAAGCGAAACAAAACACGGTACGGCAAGTCGCCAAGCGTGGGCACTACGACGTAGAGACTGTAAATCGAGTGCTCGACAGTACGCTTCTGGGCAACGTCGCCTTTACTACGCCAGCCGGACCAACCATCGTGCCGATGCTGTTCGCTCGGCGAGACGACTTGCTCCTGTTTCATGGCTCGACCAAAAGTCGCTTGATGGAAATGTTGTGCAGCGGGAAAACGGTTTGTCTATCGGCGACCTTGCTAGATGGACTCGTGCTTGCCAAGTCGGTCTTCCATCACTCAATGAACTATCGTTCGGTGACCGTGTTCGGTAGCGGGCATGAAATTGTCGATGAGCAGGAACGGTTCGAAGCCCTGCGAATCATTACGGACAAAGTCATGGTTGGCCGGTGGGAGGATGCACGGCAACCGAACCAGCAGGAAATGAAGGCAACGTGCGTCGCAGCAGTGAAAATCGAATCGGCGAGTGTCAAAATTCGCGAAGGAGACCCAGTAGAGGACTCCGATGACCTCAAGTTGCCAGTTTGGTCGGGTGTCATTCCACTTCGTCAGGTTGCCTCGGAGCCTGTGCCGGTAGCCAGTGATGCTGAGAGCGCCGTTCCTGAATATCTGAGGAGTTGGATGAGGCAAACGGAAAAAAACCAGTGATCGCCGACACTCGGCAGAGTCATGTCCCACCTCCCTACTTGATCCGTGCTGCAACAAGGACTGATTTGGCAGAGATCGTGAGATTAGCTGAGTTGCATGCGGAGTACGAGAGATCTCCACTTCCAAAACTCAGCACTGAGAATCGCAAACAGCGTGAGTTTGCGATGGAAGAGATGTTGTTTACTGCTGAACCGGTCATGAGCTGTCTTGTTGTCCAGGTTTCGGATGCTCTTGAGGGCTACGCCACTTTCGGTATGCAGTATTCCACTTGGCAAGCGCGAAGATATCTTTATCTCGATTGTTTGTTTCTCACCTCAAGAATTCGTCGATTGGGTATTGGTCGTTTGATGATGCAACATGTTCGCAAAGAAGCCAGAGCGATGGGTGCGAACGAAGTTCAATGGCAGACGCCGTGTTTCAATCGCGAGGCAATTGAGTTTTACAAACGTCTGGGGGCGTCGCCCAAGACGAAACATAGGTTCCATTGGAGAGTGAATGATGACAACGACAGTGAGTAAGTTCTCGCCACCTGCTTCGGAAGCATACGCTGAGTACTATCAGAACTACGTGGGGCTCGTCCCTGAGGGCGATTTTCTAAAAGTGTTCGAAGGGCAGATAGGCTTGCTTGACGAGCTGCTAGGCGACTTGCCCGCCGGCGAGGATTCGAAGTTGCACGAGCCCTACACTTGGACTCTTAAACAGTTGATGGGCCATTTGATCGATGTCGAGCGGATTTTCAGTACGCGGATGTTGCGAATCGGAGTTGGCGATCCCGCTCCCTTGCCGGGAATGGACCAAGATCTCTATGTCGCGAATCTAGACTACGAGCAAGTTTCGATGGCAGATTTGCTAGGTGAATTTTCCGGGCTTCGTAGGGCGAACGTGCTGTTGGCAAAACGCATGTCCGCGGAAAATCTCGCACTGTACGGTGTCGCTTCTGACCAGCCCGTTTCTGCTAAAGCCAATTTGTTCATTTTGGCGGGACACGTCGAGTATCACGTTCAGATTATCCGCAAGCGTCTCGCGTAGGTAACGTGCACAAGTAGTAGACAGCCAAGCCTATGCCCCAGGCTTGGAAGCGTAGTTTGGTTTCGCAGTATTGCTCGGAGAATAGCTATGATGATTTCCCCTTATCGAGAGCGTCGAACACGCTCGCATGGAGTGCGCGCAATCAGCGGCTGGCAGCTCAAGATCTACTCGATTTGCGGGGGCTCCGGGAAAGTCGATGAAACGACGCTTGGAGCAGCGCTGCGCCACGCGGAGACTCACGTTCAATGGCCTCAACACATCGCAAAGTACGGGTTCCTGACAGTCCACGTTGGCGAAGAGGGAGTGTGGCTACTGGTTGATCTCTGGGTTGATGACATCTTACGACAATTTATGTTTCGAGCTCCTGTCGATTCTCCCCAGCAATTTGGCCCTGCCCCGGATGATGGTACGCTGGCGTGCGTCTGGGAATTGGCCGTGATCGTCCACGAACGTTCAAGTTGGATTGCAAACGTTCTGACGAATCCAAGCCAGCCCGACCACGATGCCTATTTGCGGGCATGCCTCGAGATCGAGCCACTGGCTGAAATCGCTTCGAATCCTGAGATTGCTTAGGTTCGTCTGTGCGAGAGTGACTGAAGGGGGCGGGCCGGGGACTTGGAACCTCTTTACGGTAGCAGATTAGAAAATTCTGAATCTGCGGCCCGGTCCTATCGTCGAGCGGTAAAGCGTGGGTGCTGTTCGAATGCGCGTTGGTGAACGTTGAATCAAGTATGTCCCAGTTGACAACCTCTGACGTCGAGCCGCTTCCAACTCACGACCTCGCCGAGTCGAAAAGGGTTGTGCAATGTTGCGTTTAGGTTGTCCAGGGCGGAAGATCGGTCCGCCGGCTTCAGCCGGTGCGCTCATGAAGCCCAGGGAACTTCCAGCTACCAACGCCAATGCCAAGATGCGTTTGTTCATCGTGCAATACTCCGACTGAATTTAGAGGATGGAATTCGCCGCGGACCCGAAATGCGTGGGCCATCTGATAGCCCTCTTGGAGGACCGGATTTCTGCCAGTGGAGCAACAAAAACTCTACTGTCCGGCCTTTACCGAGCGCTGCAATCGTTATCCGCTTCTTTGAAAGCGAGAACCCAGGAGAAATGTGACAGCCATTGCGCAAAAAATTCTCAAGCATCCGAGCGAAGCACCTAGCCCGGTCCGCGTTAGCGGAAACAGTCGCTCAGGCGTTTGGCATTCGCGGAGATTTCTTGTCGCAGCGTATTGAGTTCTTCTAGCTCCTCCTTCAAATGGATTGCCGCATGGAGGTCAGACTCTGGTGCGTCCGCGAATTCGGCTTGATGCTCAATGGCATGTTCCATGTCTTCCAGCTTCTTACGAAGCAGGTAGGCCTGCATCTTCTGGTAGGGCCGGAGCTCGAAATTCCGGATGGCATAGCCAACTTCGAGCCTGCGAGACCAACCCTCCAAGACTGGAATCCACTGTTTGGCTCGCTCGTAGTCTTTGCTAACAACTCCGCTGAGCACCTCGGTTCGCGCTAATCGCATTTCCTCCAGACATTCACTCGGATCGGGATAGAACGCGTAGCAACCAACAACACTGAACGCGATGAGTCCGCCGATGCAGGTCATGCCGACCGTCCGCGATGAAACATGGCGGTGCAATCCATCCTGTTTTGCCGGATCGACTGGACCGGTATCCGACTCTAGAAATGCGGTGACAGACTTCGCAAAAAACAGATTCGTGACAAGCCCTGCCAGGAGGAACACGCCAACGATGCCGCCTGCAATCCACTCGAAGGGCCCTATCTTCTCAATCTCTTTTTGAAGGAGGGCTAGCCCGATGGAGTCGCCGCTGTGGTAGGGGTTCGTGTAGATGTCAAACGCGTGCGTATGTCCGGCTGGTTCGATCCCGGGTGGAATAAGTGGTCGCTCCACAGAGTAGGCAACGCCCAGTACAGATGCGAACAACAATGTGAACCAAAGTGCAGCCGACTTGAAACCAAAGTTGGTTTGGATCCACCACAGAGTTGCGAGGTTGATTCCGGTCCCGAGCAGCAGGAGAACGAAGGCCGCCCCAGGAGAGTTGCCGTGATCGAACATCATCCCTAACTGGCTCATCGTCAGAATTGGAGTCGCGTAGATGAAGACACTGAGGATTGACATCTTGGCAGGTGCCAACGGATCAAGCTGTTCAACTTGATCTTGCAATGTTCCATGTGGCAATGCTGCTCCCAGGACGAACAGCCCGAAGCCTGCGAGTAGAACATACAGCCCCATTTTGCCGGCCAACTGGCGAATTATGTAAAGGAAACATGCAGCCAAGCGACGGAGGCTAATCATAGTTGGGTCGTCGCCCGCCGTGCCGGAACCTGCTGCGGCCAAACGATCCCAGCAGATGCCCAGGACAGTTACGATAAAGAGCGATCCAAGCGCGAATCCAATGATCACGGAGGATCGCGAAAGGGTCAGGCCGTAGAGCAACGACAACGGGTTGAAGAGCGGAGCGGAGAGGGCGAAAGCCGTGATCGAGCCCGCGCGAATGCCTTGGCGTCGCATCTCGCAGATGATTGGTATGACGCCAATGCTACAGACTGGCAGAAGCATCCCGACGGCCCAGGACTGGGGCAACGACATTACCGAGGAACCACCAAAGAGTCGCTGAGTTCCTTCTGTCCGAAGGTAGTAGCGAAAAACGGCGGCTACGAAGAGGCCGATCATGAGCGTCGGTGCTGCGGAGAGCAAACCCTGAAGCATTCGTATGCTTCCGCCAGCCAGGATTACGTCCATCATATTTCTCAGAGTTATGGGCTACGGAACGAAGCTATGCTGGAGTCGGTAAACCTGCAAATGCTGAATATGAAAATGCTAATTTTGCGGACTCGTGCCTTCGGCCGCAGTGTCCGTTTCTACTTCCAAGTCGTCGGGAATAAAAGCCGAGAATGCTTGCTGCTGAAGCGAATCCACCGTGACGTTGGCGTCGCGTAGGAGATTACAAAGTCGATCAAAGTCGCTTTCGATGAGCAAAGGGTCGACATCGCCAGGGAGGAGGTGCAAACGAATGGCCTCACTCAACTCGTAGATCGGTATCCAGTCGTCTTCTGGGAGATCGGTGTCAGCGGCGATTTGCGGAGTCCATTCGATCAAGTCCTTCAACTCGTCGACTACTTCGGAATCCTGCTCTCCCGAACTTACCAAGCTTTGAATACGGGAGTCGATGTAGTCTGCTGCTTCGCCAAGCGAGGTTGGCCAGTGCTTCGGTTCTGAGTGCGTGTGCGCGTGAGTCGATTCTTTCTCTGCACCGCAACCGGCAAGCGTTACGATCAACACTGACAATAGGCCCATTCGCAGTGGAAGTCTGTGAGTCAATTCGCAATTCAGGGGCATGGGGGACATGACGGACATGTTTTTTTACCAGGAGAGGAAGAGCAGAAACTTGCTTTGCTTATGTGCGATCAAGTTTGGGGGACTTCCACAGACTCAATGATGGACTCGATCACCTCGTCAACGCCCTGGCCTCGAACACCCAGTCGCACTCCCATCACGGGACGAGCGACGTCTTGAATGTCATCCGGCGTTACGTAATCCCGAGTCTGGAGGATCGCCCAAGCCTTGGCGACTTGCTGCCAGATCAGCATGCCGCGGGGGCTGACCCCGAGAACAACTCGATCATGTTGCCGAGATTGCTCGCATAGTTCAATCAAGTATTCCTGCACATCTTGAGCGATGTGACAACTGCCGACCGTTTTTTGAAGATGAAGCAGTTCGTCTGCGGTCAGCGAATTTGCCATACTTTCGGACTTGGCGTAGTCTCGATTCAGGATGGCTAGTTGAGCTTCGCGGTTTGGGTAGCCGATCTCGAGTCGCATCGCAAAGCGATCGAGTTGCGCCTCGGGCAACGGGTAGGCGCCGTGGCTATCGATTGGGTTCTGAGTCGCCATGACGAAGAAAGAGGGCGACAAGGGCCTCGCGACTCCGTCAATCGAAACCTGCCTTTCCGCCATCGCTTCCAATAGAGCACTCTGAGTACGTGGCGTCGTTCGATTGATTTCATCGGCTAAGAGAATGTCCGCGAAAACGGGCCCCGAATGAAACTCGAACTCTCGACTCTTTTGATTGAAGAGATTGAACCCCGTGACGTCGGCTGGCAGCAGGTCTGGAGTGCATTGGATGCGTGAGAATTTGGCACCAAAGCAATCCGCAATCGCCTTGGCCAGAGTCGTCTTACCCAGCCCAGGCAAATCATCGAGCAACAGGTGCCCGCCCGCCAAGAGGCAGGCAATCACGAGCTCGATACGATCTTTTTTACCCAACAGCACTGCATTAAGCCGCTGACGAAGAACTTCAATGCAGACGGCGACATCCTTTCCATCCGCCGACTGCGATGCTTCTTCTAATGTAGTCATGAAATGCTCTCGAGTTTGTCTCTGCACGTGCGAACGGAGTGCCTGAGATGTGCTTTTAAAATTCGCCTACGACCTCGCCACCGGCACGACTGCCAAGTGCGTTGTAGACGGCCGCGTCGATGTTCTCGCTAATCGCATGCACTGAACCGTCGCAGAGGGCGAATTGAGCGACGCCGGTATGCGGCGCCGAAAGTCCTTTGTCGTCGCCGTCTATCTGGTTCGGACGAAACTGTGTTTCGAAAAGTACCATGTGTCCGTGGTCATCAGGCAAATCATCAATATCGCGAACCGCGGCACTCCAGGCCGTTTCGAAGATCGAGTGTCCGCCGGATGTAGCTTGACTGGACGGGATCGGCCCGTTGGTGCGTTCGCCAATGGCAAGCGTTGAAGAGAGTCCGTCAGTAATGTCTCGCATTCCCGTATTGCTGTTGCGATAGAACACACCGCGACTGCGTAGTGGAGTGTCGTCAAGATTCACGACTGCCGTCGAAGGTCCCCAGTTCGCTGCATAGCTGGCGGCAGCGTACTGCTCGATCGGATTTGTCGACTCATCACGAACAACATAGTTGCCATCGGAGAATGAATCCGAAGGGCAAAGGTAGACGGACAGATGTTTCTCGCGAGCCGGCAAATTGAACGGATCAAAAATTGGAATGCGTGGGTCAAACTGCTGGTATAGATTTGTGTTTTCCAACTGCGGCAGAATCATGGCTCCCCAGGCCAATCCAGCGTGGTTTGCGACCTGTGCAGAAGATCCGCTTGGACCGAAACGATGAATGTAGCCAGGTGGCAGTCGGCGGTGGGAGGATTCGTAGTTGTGCAGTGCGAGCGCCATCTGCTTCAAATTGTTCTTGCATGACATTTGACGCGCTGCCTCGCGAGCCGCCTGAACGGCGGGTAGCAGCAGGGAGACGAGGATGCCAATGATGGCGATGACGACTAAGAGCTCGACGAGGGTAAAACCACTCTGCCGGACTGAGCTGGACTTGGATGTAATTCTGGAATGCATGAATTCACTCGATGAAGAAAAAAGATCTGCTTAGATGAATATGAATTTCTTTTTACGGCAGTCCTGATTTGCCCTCTTGTTCTAAGGTCGCCGCCGAGCTGGTCTGGGAATTTTCAGCCGCGGCCGTTGCCAGGAAACGGAAACTGTGTGCCTCACCCTCAAGTTCTATTTGAGTCACTAAAACGCTCAGTGAATCCGAATCTAACAGTGATTTGGGGACCTGCGCTTCGAACTGAATGCCTTCCCCATCCAAGGATTCGAAGTGGAACTCGTGCACTTTGGATATCGAAGAGTCTGCATCACTGGCGTACCCAGTCAATTTGTCTTGTTCAATGCTGTGCGGTTCAAGAGTCCCTGCTGCGTTTTCGACACTCAGGATGAAAGTGACTGTTTGGTCGCGAATCGGGAGTATCTCCGCGTGGAAGAGTTTACCGTTTTCGGTGTGCCTATCGTGGCCTATCGAAATGATTATCGCACTCTGGACACCTCCACCATGCCGGTGCCCATGTGGATGCTCGTGGGAATGGCTACCATTAAAGTCTTCGTGCTCGTGATCATGGATTTGTCCAGATCCATGCTGGTGCTTGTGTTCGTGGGCAAAATCAGCTTCCCTCGAAGTCACCGTCGGGAGTTCAGTCTGCTTTGAGCAAGCGAGTAGGCACACTAAAAACACGCAGGCAATGCTAAGGTGGATTCCTCCACGCTCAACAGTTTCGGCTCGGTTGCCCGACGAGAGTCCTACTCTCTTTTCCAACTTGCTGATCACTGCTCTTCGACTCCCTTCGCTGCCCGAATACGATGAATGTGTGAAACAATGCTCGGACCATTCGGTGCGTACTTGACCGCAGAGGTTGCTCGTCCGAAACGCAACATATCAGCCATTTCTACGAGCTCGTTTAGGATGGAAAATCCGCTCGGTTCGAGCGCCCATTTGCCCGTCTGCAAGCACTTACGCCTTGTTTCCGCGGACTGACGAGGCGTTCCAATCAGGCGCCAGCGGGCATCCAGCATCCAACATAACCAGGCGATTCGAGTAGGCGTGGGCAGCAGTCCGAGTAAGGGGGCGATGCCCCGACAGATCAACATGAAAAGAAACCCACGCATCGCGTACAGACTTACTATAGCGACGCCAGTCCCCAATAGGGTTGCTGCAATCGCTTTCCAATTCTTGCGAGCCAGGTAAAACCAGCCAGCCCGAAACGGTGGCTCGCGAAATCCTGTCGTCGGTTCAAGCGGGATCCAGTAGTCGTGCCCCGCGTGGACTTCCAACCAAGTGTGAGCGTCCTGTGGTAGGATCGCTGTGGCTCTTTCCTTAGCATCATAGTGATTCGGCGAAACGTAGAATCCCGATGCTAAACGCGTTTCGTACCCCAAATGGTCCAGCATGAGCGCTGCCGCGGTGGCAATCAGGTAGCTGGGGCCCTTCTTCTCATCCAGGAGTCCCGTGAGCGGCTCGCCGGCTTCATGGACAGGGGCTCTTGAATAGTCAAAGTTGCGGCGAAGTCCCGCGATAACGTTGTGGACTTCCTCCCAGCCACGTTCTGCGTCCCCGGCATATTCGTGCGCCAAAGTTGCGAGCCTACTCTGGCAACTATCGGCCGAGGCCGCGTGCGATTTGCCAGGTGCACAGTTGCGGAGAAGCTTCTCGACGCGTTCCTGATCAATGCGACTATCGATGAACCTTACCACCGTGTAATCCGGTACGTGTTCACGACCTGGCATGAATAGCGAGCCGTCAGTTTGATACGTGAAGAACTCCGACATGATGAGCTGGTCAATGCTCCAGAGCTGGACACCGGAACGCACGGGGATTTTAGGCGATCTAAAGCGGGTGAAACGGAGCGCTTCTGGAATCGAATCAACGAAGGGACTGATCGAATTCTGAATCGGTTTCCCTGTAGGGCGAAACCAAGTTCTGTCCTCGATGACGACCGAGTCCAGCGGCAGAGCTTGAGTCGATTCATTGGCTTCGGGGCTGTTGGGAAGCCAAGTGACACCATTGAAGTGTGCAAAGCGTTGAGCGGTAAGGCGAATGCCGGAGCGACCTTCCCAGTACATGAGCGATTCAGCATATAAGTCGTCTAGCTTCTTGCGTTCTTTAGGTCGATCACGATCAATAGAAAACTCGCTGCCGCCGCTCGATCGATTCGCCTCCGAAAATTTCCCTTCATCCGAATCGGTTTCGTTAGGCGAAAGCGCTTGCGCACGTTCGACTCGGTCTTTCTTCTTCGGGTCACCAAACTCCTCCGACATCACGTCAAAGAGGCTTGGCTTCTCCGAATCGAGGAAGACGTCTGTTTCGACTGCACCGAACGACGTCGCATGTTTGCGTGCAGCGACCAAAGCATCGCCATCACCAACTCCGGATCGCGCTGCCGAGTCACGTTGCGAAGTTCCTCCGCTGGTCGGCATGATCTCGGCCTGCAACTTACGCAAGACGGGGATGCGGTCCCACGTGGCGCCGGTCACGATGACGAACAAACCCGTCGCTAAAGCGAGATAGCCCCAACGCGAAGTCGGCGTTCTCTCAATCTGGCTCGCGGTGACGCATTCGACTGCAGACCAGTGGTTGCTCAGGAGCCACCACAGGCAGATTGCCACCCATGCGTAAACGAACAGAACAGCGCCTGCGAACTCAGAGATGAAGCATGTAAAGAGAACCAGAAACCCAGTCGCTACAACTGAGAGGCTCAGAGTGCGAACTGTGCGGGCCAATACCGCTAGGGTCAGTCCTCCCCAGGCTAAGCAAGCCAGCATCACGATCTCCGACCCATTGCCGGCCCCCATTTGTCGGGAGAGAGGGTCCAATGCCCAGGGGCACAGGACGGTTACCAGTGAGGCTAGGAAAACTCTTAGCTTCGGTGGCGCGGAAGATTCGGGATCGGTACTTCTAGACGCAAGTGTCCTCCATGTCGGAAACACAAAGCCTCGGCACGCAATCCAGAGAGCGACTGCAACGACAATGCACTCGGCAAGAACAATCACCAGTTTGTCATACTGCAGACGTAACGTGACCAAAGCCAGTATGCCTAGGCCAGCCAGAACGAGTGCTCCAGGACGCCTACGCTCGAGTTCCGCACGTTGGTCCGATTGAATACTGACTTCCGAACGGCGTTTGTATTTGTCTGCACTCGCGCGTGGAACCACTTCCACGGCAGCTGCAATGGTTTGAGAGTCTGCAGAACCAAACTCAGGCGGCGTGGTCACGAGTCACCTCCGCAAGAAGTTGATCCAACTGCTCGTTAATGGCAACATCTAAGTCAATGAGGCAGCCATCGCTCCCAAATGCGGCTGGCATGTCGTCGCCGAATTCCATGTCGACGGAAACGTATCGTTCGCTATTTGCACTGCCATTCAGCACCGGGCAAATCGTGAATCCTGGGCTTCGGCGAGTCACCGGTGCGAAAGACTTAGTAGCGGAGGGCATCGACGAAGCTGAGCTCGAATTGGACTCAAATTCGCCTTGGCTATCCAAGGGGATGGAGGCAAGATGATCCCACGCTGAGCGGGCCGTCGCCTTGCCATTTGGCAGCGGCCTCAATTCATCGTCTATCCACAGTTGAATAGGAATATGCCGAGCGGAAAGTAGGTCTACCAATGTGGCGACGATTCGAACTCGCCAAGCCAAGTTCTCTCGCGCCGCCAAAGCACTGCCTGAACAGCGAGCGGTAGAGAGACTCAAGTTGATTGGACTTTTCTGCGGCCCACCGCGCTCGCAGACAACCAACTCGTCCAATCGAGCCGACTGAACCCAGTGGATACTGCGCAGTGAGTCACCGCGTTGGAACTCGCGGACTCCCAAAAAATCTCCATGATGCGAGGGCCGATTTCCGTCGCCGACTTCTGCCATTTCCGTGCCCGTAAACTCGCATTCGCCAACAATCGGCAGCAACAACGGCCGTACCAGCACGGGAGCGACTGAGCCAACCGACTTTCGAGCTGTGTAAATCCCAAAAGGAAAGCCGCAGGCGATTGAAGGCTCATTGTCGGGGTACCGCCCCCGATACTCGGGTTGAATGGGAAGTAGATATTCGGCAGAACTGAACGCCGGCACTCGAGCCAATCCACACTCGAACCGAGGCTGTTCGACTTCGACTGCCTGTCCATCTGGCATCGTGGTTTGGAAGTAGTCTTCGATTACGAGGCCAAGTACCGGTAGTGGAAGGGGATTTCGGACCTTTAAGACCAAGTTGGCCTGATCGCCCTCGTGCAGCTCATTAGTTTCACATCGCAGCTCGCAGCGGAGCAGCTGTGTTGCTAACCAGGGAAACCCAAGCCCCAGCAGCAAGATTGCCGACAGTCCTGCGGCGACCGCCCATCCAATGGGGCTGAAGAATGCGCCGATCAGAACACTGCAAACGAGAGCGACTACGAACCATCCCACTGGCTGCTTGAGCCAGTAAACATAGACGTTGAAGCTCGGGCAAAAATCCGTCTGCGCTAGCGCAATCAGTTTGCTCACGAAAGAGCGACCATTGGACGCTTCAGC
>JBGCCZ010000020.1:0-3835 GCA_045105035.1 Pirellulaceae bacterium
TGGCCCTGACGCTATTGCGAAAGCGTTGACAAGGAGATGGGGTTCGGCGGACAATCTGGGCTCTCTGTTCGTGCTTCCTTCGTCCATTGGAACCTTGCTTTGAAATTCGAGTCTGTCGCCATTGAGTCGATCGGTTTTCAATTGCCGCCCGACATTGTTCGTTCCTCGGATATCGAGGAGCAGTTGGCGCCGACGTACGAACGCTTGCGACTTCCTGTCGGACGATTGGAGTTGATGAGTGGGATTGCGGAGCGGCGTTTTTGGGAGCCGGGTACTGCGATTGGGACGCCGAGTGTCGAAAGTGCGCGGTTGGCACTTGAGGAGTCGGACGTTGATCCTTCGGAGATCGGCTGTCTGATTCACGCAAGTGTGTGTCGGGATTATCTGGAGCCCGCGACTGCTTGTCGCGTGCATGCGGAGCTGGGGCTGGGAAACGACTGCTGGGTTTACGACGTTTCGAACGCCTGCCTCGGTCTGCTGTCGGGGATGGTGCAGATCGCCACGATGATTGAAAGCGGTGTTATTCGTGCCGGAATTGTGGTCGGCACGGAGAGCGGCCGCAATCTGGTGGAGTCAACGATCGCGGCACTCAATGCGGATGAGACGATAACGCGGAAGACAATCAAGCCGTCGTTTGCATCGCTGACGATCGGTTCTGGAAGTTGCGCGATCTTGCTCACGCATCGCGACTTGAGTCATACGGACAATCTGTTGCTGTCTGCCGTTGCTAGGGCCGAATGTGAGCATCATCAATTATGCCAAAGCGATACCGATCAAGCCGGGGCGGAGATGCAGCCGCTGATGCAGACCGACTCTGAGCAACTATTGCATGCAGGCGTTCAAGTTGGTGTAAACACCTTTGACCAACTTGTTTCGGGCGGCTACGAACGAGACGACTTTGATGCAAGTGTTTGTCATCAAGTCGGTTCAACGCATCGCAAAATGATGTTGGAGTCGTTGGGATTGCCGTTGGAAGGCGATGTCTCCACCTTTGACTGGCTAGGGAATACTGGTTCCGTCGCGCTCCCGACTGCGCTTGCAATGGGGTTGATGTCACAACGGATCCAGTCGGATCAGCAAGTCGCGCTATTGGGAATCGGCTCAGGAATCAACTCGATCATGATGGCGACTTCTTGGAATAGGCCGCTCGTTGCTGGTGAGTTGGATCAGAATGCGGAAGAGCATTTGCGGCAACTCAATCCATCTGCCTCATTGCTATGATCCAACACGAACGGCAGACGCTCGCAGGCTGGAAGGCAGAAGTGCGTGTGAAACGAGGCGTACAATGACGCTGCGGATTTTTGGCGGAAAGGTCTACGATCCAGCCAACGGAGTAGATGGAGTCGTGCAGGATATCTGCATCGGCGACGACGGGCGAATCGCCGATTCGGTGCTGGGCGGACGAAGTATCGATGCGACTGGCATGATGGTGTTTCCGGGTGGTGTCGATGTTCACACCCACGCTGCCGGCGGAGCGATGAATTTCACTCGGATCATGACGCCCGAGGATCACCGTCGGGCACAGAAGCTTATTCGTACTCAATCGCGGCGCAGTGGCATTGGTGGCTACGCTCCGAACACATTTGCGACTGGGTATCTCTACGCTGGCATGGGCTGGACGACTGTCAATGAGGCCGCCGTTCCAGTGCTGTCGGCGAGGCATACGCACGAAGAGTTGGCGGACGTTCCGATCGTGGACAAGAGTTGTCTAGTCTTGATGGCGAACAACGAAACGGTTCTCGATCTCATGGAAGCGGGCGAGTACGAACGGGCGAAAAATGTCGTCGCGTGGTACATTCATGCGGCGAAATCGCTGGGGGTTAAGGCGGTCAACCCGGGCGGAGTTGCGGCGTGGAAGTGGGGGCACGATGCAAAACAGTTGTCGAGTCCCATTGAGGGGTACTCGAAGATCTCGCCAGGCGACATTATTCGCCAGTTAGCGCAGATCTGCGAGGATCTAAGGTTGCCGCACCCAATGCATCTGCACTGTAACAATCTTGGTGCTCCGGGGAACGTGGAAACGACTTTGGAGACGATGCGGCATCTGGAAGGACGTCGGACGCACATCGCTCACCTCCAGTATCACGCTTACGGGGGCGATGATTGGGATACGATTTGCAGTGCGTCGGTCGAACTCGCGGAATACTTCAACGCGAACCCGAACTTCACAACTGATGCTGGAGCGGTTTTGTTTGGCGACAGTGTGACCATTACGGCCGACGGCCCCTGGCAACATTTGCTGTACAAACTGACTGGTCGAAAATGGGGCAACATTGATGTTGAGAATGAGACGGGTTGCGGTGTTGTGCCGTACACCTACAAAAGAACAAACCTAGTCAACGCCGTGCAGTGGGCTGTCGGTTTAGAGCTGCTGCTGTTGATCAACGATCCATGGCGAGTCTACCTCACCACGGATCATCCCAACGGAGCTTGTTTTTGGCGGTATCCAGAGATTATCAAGTTGCTCATGTCTCATGACTTTCGGAAAGAGTGCTTAAGCAAACTGCCTGAGAAGCTTCTTTCTAGTGTTCGGCTTCCGGAGATTACGCGCGAATACTCTTTGTTCGAAATCGCAATCATCATCTCCGCCGGACCAGCACGAGCTCTTGGCTTAGCCAATAAAGGAAACTTGGGCGTCGGCAGTGATGCAGACCTTGTGATCTATCCTGGAGACCAGGAAATCGAAGAGACGTTCGGATCGCCACGCTACGTGATCAAGGGAGGTGAAGTCGTCATCGATGACGGCGAGATACGTGAAACTCCGACGGGTCGTGAGTTGATCGTGACGCCTGACTGGGATCCGGAGACCGAGGCCTACCTCCGTCCCGAGTTTGAGAAGAGCTACAGTGTTTCCATTTCGAACTATCCCGTCTCTCAAGACTCGCTGCAAGATCCGGTGACCATACCGACTCTAGGTGAAACGCCGGTCTCGCAGCAGCCAGAGCGGAAGCCCAGCTGAAAAAGTTCCTATTCCGATTGGATCCGATGCTTCGATTGACGCTTAAACAGGAACTGAGAGTCCCGCTGGAGGCGGAGGCGATTTCACCAGATCGGCTGTGTGGCTTGAGTGAATCGAAAGTGGGAGAACAAACCGTTCAGTACGGAAGGCGTCGACGCAAACTTCGAGATTTCTTCGATATTGAAGCTGGTGTCCAAGTCGACGAGCTGGTCACAGGGGAGTTTGGTTCAACCGCTAGTGATGAGCAAACAGTTGGAGTGGTCGGCGATCTAACGCGAGTTAAGCGCCTTGGAGAAGGAATGTCGCAGGGCATGCTTCGGATTGTGGGAGCGGCGGGGATGCACCTCGGTGCTCAAATGCGAGGCGGCTTGATCCGAGTTGATGGAGACTGCGGTGCGTGGGCTGGCGCGGAAATGAAAGGTGGCCGGATCTACATCGGCGGAAATGCAGGCGACCAACTTGGTGCGGCTTATCGGGGCAGTACAACTGGAATGCGAGGCGGTTTGATCGAAGTTCGAGGGGCCGCTGGAGTCGAGCTAGGTCGGTTAATGCGACGCGGGACTATCGTGGTCGGCGGCGTAGCCGGCGAGTGCTGCGGACTTCAGATGCGTGGGGGCACCGTCGTCTTGAAGGGTGGAGCTGAAATTCGTCCCGGCGTCATGATGCGTCGTGGAACGATCCTGTCTCTCAAGCCGCTGAAAGTTTTGCCGACTTGGCGCAAGAGTGGGGATTTCCTGAGTGGCAGTAGAGACGCTAGTTTCTTGAACTTCTTACAACGCGACTTGGAGTGCTTGGGCGTAAGACTGCCCAAAGACTTCGGACTATTGGAAAGGTATCGCGGCGATGCGACCTGGTCGGGCAAAGGAGAGATCCTCT
>JBGCCZ010000021.1:0-37595 GCA_045105035.1 Pirellulaceae bacterium
AAAATCCTGGATGAGCAATTTGAGCAAGACATGGCCTCTCGTGAGCAACGTATTGAAAAGCTCGAGGAGCAGATTGACCAGCTCCGCGCGCAGATCGAGAAACGCAAGGACGCGAAGGAGAAGCTGATCGGACTGCGCATCGAGCTGATGATGAATGAGTCCGAGGGGCTTGGCTTCCCTTCGACTTGGAATTCTTCCAACAGTGGTAGCAGATTTTGGGATCGGAGCGGTATGAGTAGCATGAGCAGTACGAGTAGCATGAGTAGTATGAGCGGCATGAGGGGGTTCATTGCTCCGCCACAGGCCCCTGTTTTCCCTGGCTCACTTAACCCACCTCTGAGTCCCGAGCCCTCAGCTCCTGTTGGTCGTGCGAGTGCTCCTCGTAGGTCCTCACGTTAGTACTTCGATCGAGGACGTCGGAACAGCAGTCTAAATTACGCACCAAAGTCCACCTCACGGGGTGGACTTTTTTTATACTCTGAGCCGGCGGTAAAGCGATGGGTACAGGAAGCGACGATGAGGTGCTGGAATGGGTTATTGGAGGACGGCGTGGGCAGTTTGCCTGGACTTTACAACTAAATGGATTGAGTGGTCTCGGTGGACCGGGAGCGGCGTAAGCTCGCTGCTGCTTGTGGCGATCGTCTGGTCGAACTCGCTCGCTCAGGAACCGGCTAGCGAGCAAGTTACGCGTCGGAACATTTTGTTGATCCTGACGGACGATCAAGGCTGGCCGACGCTGGGTTGCTATGGAGGCACCAAAGTACCGACGCCCCATTTGGATCGACTGGCGGCAGAAGGAACTAGGTTCACGGATGCCTACGTTACATCGCAATGCACTCCGACTCGCGCTACCCTGCTCACTGGTCAATACACGATTCGCCACGGACTTTGGCATGTGTTGCCTTGGTACGGTTATCCGTACGCAGCAATGACCGAGCCGGTGTATCGGGAGAATTTCCCTCGGGGCCGCATGACGATTGCGAAGGCTCTTCAAGATGCTGGCTACCGGACTGGAATTGTCGGGAAGTGGCATCTTACGAGCAATGAAGATGGCAACTACATGGGCCTGCGTCCCGGAGGAGCAGGGCACTACGGATTTGACTATGCGCCAGAACCGATCCCCAAGACGTATTTTAGCGAAGGGCAAGATCGCGGCGTTGAGCTTCTGACGGAACAGACTCTAGAGTTCATCGGCGAAAGTAAAGAGCAGCCATGGTTCTGTCTCCTGTCCCATCACATGATCCACGGCAAAGTCGTCGCTCCGCAAGACGTCGAGGAAAAATACCTGCGGCAAGGCTACCGGAAAGAAGGTCCCGATCGCGCTGTTTACTTAGCGGGGCTTGAGTGCATTGATCGGTCCGTTGGGAAACTCCGGCGGCAGCTAGATCAAATGGGCGAACTCGATGACACGGTCATCATCTTTCTCAGCGACAATGGTGGAATCTACCGTCGACAGGAATTTCGGCCTCAAACGGAAATGGCAAATTCCGAGCCCAAGTTCGAAGTGGATCTAATCGAGTACAGCAACGCTCCGTTGCGAGAAGGAAAAGGCTCGATCTACGAGGGCGGCGTCCGCGTTCCTTGGATCATTTTTGGGCCAGGCGTCGCCTCGCAACAAGTTATTGCAAAGCCCGTTCACTGCGTCGATCTCTTTCCAACGATCCTGGACTTCGCTGGAGTGCAGCTTCCTCCGGACTATGAGTTGGACGGCCTGAGTCTTCTGCCACTGGTCGATCGTAGCGTGCCAGTCAAGGCGGACGAGAACACCGCCTTCGACACTCGGTCCGTCTTTCAATACTATCCCTTTTACGATCTACGTTGGGGTTTGACACCAAGTGCGTCGATCCGCAAAGGCACTTACAAGTTGATCGAGTTTTTCGGCGATCGCGTCAATGCGGAACCACGTTATCGCTTAGGCGCTCGTATTGAGCTGTACAATTTGCGTACAGACATTGGAGAAGAAGAGAATCTGGCGGTAACGTTGCCGGAAAAATCGAGCGAGTTGAGATCGGAATTGCGAAGTTGGTTGGAGCAATTCTCCGGATCGATCCCTGTCACGAATCGGAGGTTCGAGGACTCAAGGGCTTTCTTCGAGACGCGAACCAAAACGAGTTGGTTGACCGGCAAGAGTTGGCAAGCGGACTAGCGATATTCGATAGGATTACTTTTCGTTGGGAGAATCGCGGTGAATCGAGTGTTGGTGGTCACTTGCGCAGAGTGCGGCAAAGCGCGCGAGTTGTTCGATCCAAGAGTCGTCGACGATCGACGGCTCGGCGAAGCAACGCGAGTGGCTATCCGCCGCGGTGATCGTTTGCAGCTCGAAACTGGATCGATCGAAGTTGGTTGCGAATGCGACTTCGAATCCGAAAACGAAATCGAGACCGAGAAAAGCGAATCTAGCGGCGGCGATGCTGCGGGTCAGAGCTCATCTGGTCAATCGAACTATCAAGTCAACTTGAAGCACATCTTGTTGATCGTAACAACATTCGCAATTGTGCTGGGAATCTTTCGTCGGCCGATAGGAATGCTGTTCACGGAAAATACTCAGCAGTGGGCGATGCTTCCATGGTCCTTCTTCGGCTGGGCTCTCTTCGGTACGGAAGTGATCGACAAGAGCACGCTTACCAAAGAGCCGGTTGCGATTGCAGTATTCACAGTTAGTGTTACGTTCTCATTTATCCTACCGATGGTCCTTTTCATTTTCTCCAAAGACGCTTTCCTATGGGCCTGGAGAAAGGCTGGTAGCAAGAGCAAGCAACACCACGTCTAGGCATTGCGGACCTGTATATCGGTGGTCGAAAAACGGCGTAGCAATCGGCCTTCACTGCGAGGGGCTTGTATCCCGCACTTCTGGCCGAGCAGCTCAATGATTCATCCGTTTTCGCGGAGTCGGATCCCAAACTTGCCAAGATTTTGTCGCCAACTTCCTGTTGCTCTTCGGCGTCTCGTTTCGCGACTTGGTACGATTTAACGCCGTTGTCTAGCCGGCTTTACGTCTGGCGTTTGCTCTTTTAGTCTTGATGCAACGACAACTGCCATCGTTGCATCTTCTTCGTCTTACCGGAAAGCCGTTTCCAATATGTCTTGTACAGCCACTTTGATTGCCGGAGTTCCCCTCGAAAACCCTGCGTTTTACCATCGCGTTCGATTTGGAGTGGGGGATCCGGCTGCGTGGATTCAAATCAACGAGGGTGGCGCGCTAAAGACTCAGTTCATCGTGCGCGACATCGAAATGGGCCGCGCTCGAGAATCGGTAGAGGCGGATCAGATCGCTTGCCCTGCCGACTTTACGCCTGAAGGTGGATTGTCGGGTGATCGTGCCACGGCAACAGCCCAGGCAGTTGCTGAGTGCTTGAGGAGAGCCAAAGTGGAGTCGGTCACGACAGATCGAACTCTGCCCTTTATTTACGCATGGCATATCCAAGCTGCCGGAATTCAACTCGACTACTGTGCAGAGCTCGGCGTTCGGGAACGACGTTCGAAGGACGAGCAAGAATTGGCTTGGCTACAGGAAGCGCAGAAGGCTACCGAAGCGGCAATGGAGCTTGCGTGCACGACGATTGCGAAAGCATCGGCATCCGCCGACGGAGTGCTTCAGCATGAAGGACAACCACTTACTAGCGAACGTGTTCGCAAGATGATCAGCGTTTATCTGCTGGACAAGGACTATCTTGAACCGCACGGATCCATCGTCGCGACGAAGCCGCACAACGCAGATTGCCATGAACGCGGCACTGGAGAATTGGTGACCGGGGAAGCGGTGATCGTCGACATTTTCCCGCAATGCAAAAAAACGCATTACTGCGGCGATTGCACGCGGACGGTGGTCCACGGAGATCCGAGCGACACAATGCGTGATATGAGCAAAGCGGTCATTGCGGCTAAGGCGGCAGCGACGGACCAGCTGCGTGTTGGCAAGAGCGCGGATGATGTACACGGAGCCACCAAAGCGGCTCTCGAGCAGCATGGCTTTCCCTTCCGACGCGGCGAAGTCTCGGACACTCCAGTAATGCCACATGGCACTGGACACGGGATCGGACTCGAAGTCCACGAGCCGATTCTCCTGGACGATAATGGAGGCGACTTAGTCGAGAATGAAGTACTCACCATTGAACCTGGGTTGTACAGTCGGAACTTCGGAGGAGTGAGGGTCGAGGACATGGTTGTGTGCTCCAAGACTGGCCCCAAGAGCCTGAATTCCCTTCAAGAAGGCCTGAAGTGGGACTAGAAACTCAGGGCAGAAGTGGTAGGCGTCGGTCCGATCATTCAAATTCGGCGGCCAACGAAGCTAAACCTGAGGCCAGTCGGAGCGGGAGTCCGTTTTCCGGCGGCCGATTCTGGGTGTTTGCCCCCGGAGATTTCTTGCCGGACTATCCCGGCGAAATGGGCTTCAGCGTCAAGAGAATGATGGCTGCAACGACGCTGTTCGCAGTGACGCTGGTCATCATGCGTGTGCTCGCGAACGTTGGGGCCGCCGCGATCGTGTTGCCACTGTGGTGCGCCGCAGTCGGCTGCATGCTGGACGGCTTCCGCGGTGCCGCCCGGGGTTTCATCATCGCGATCGTCTACCCCATCTACTTCGCGATCAACCTAGCGATCGGAGTTTTAGTCTTTTGGGGCTACGCTCTGATTCACCGAGCTTTGGTCGGTGAGCAAGTCATGTGGTAGCCAGGGTTACCTTTCCTGCATCGTTGATCCAACCTGTAGGACCGAAGAACCGGGCTGCACAAGAATGGAATTCGAACTGCGCTGCCTCAACGTTTTACTGAATCCCAAGTCGTGCTCGGGCCTCTTCTGCAAGAACCGAGGTCGGGGCTTTTCCGTGCTCGAGTTGTCGAAGGCCGTTTGCACCGGATTTGAATTGGAATCGTTAGCGTCAGACAATGATTCGGAAATGGTGACGATCCGAAGTTGTCGATTCAAGCGTTCACGTAAGCCGGAAACATACTCCAATGCATCACAAACTATTTGGAACGCGCGAAGCGGCTCGCGGCTCAGTGCGTAGCGTTGGCCGGACGCTAGTTCATAAAGACGGCCAGCAGGAGTTCCGAATTGCGAAGGCAACAGTGAACCGATACCAACTCGCGAGGGAAACTCCTTCAAAGAAAGATCGACGCCTCCGCCGGTGACTTTGAACGAGTAGTCTCCTACTCCTCCCGCGGCGACAGTCACAGAGACATCCATCGTTGCCGTGGAAACCTCCAACTGGTTGCCGAATGCGTGCGCTGGAATCCCGTTGATGGTTCCCTCGGCATCTTCGCCACTTGCAAAAAGCGACGAAATATTAGACTCGAAAAGCCCTCCGCTGCCCTCTGAAACGACACTCAAGCCGATTTGAGCGGCGCTACCCTGAGTCGTGCTGACAAGTGCAACTCCGCCATTACTCAGCAGCCCGCTGACGCCCGTTGTGTCGGCGAATAAGTTGATCATGGCCGCGACTTGTTCCGCAGACGTACCCGTTGCGAATGCAAATGTGTCCGTACCCAAAGGTCCACGCAATTCAATCGCGACGTCGGAAGCAAGCCCGTCTTCTGCGAATGCATTCTCGGCGATGAATAGAGTCGCGGGGGTTGCCACCCGTTCGACGGAAACGTGGATCTGCTTGTCGCCGGTGCGGGACAAATCAACTCTATAGACGCGGCAATCGACAATCGAGGCGTGTGCAGCCGAGGTGCTTGTGAAATCGCACTCCCCGTTGAACAATCCGATCACACCTCGATCCGATTGAATCTCAACCGAAGCAGCAAAAGTTTGAAATGTGTCTAGTAAGTGGTCTACTTCCGCTTGCGCAGACTGGAGTTCGACGCTCCCTGGCTCCCCATGAGGACTCCCCAAGTCAGCAGCGTTGGCCAACTGCGACAGGATGTCGACTCCCTGTTCGAGCGTACTCGTTGCGAGTGTGAGAAAACTCTTAGCCTCCATCGCCACTTGCTGACTACCGCCGACTGTTAGGCAACGGCCGCTAATCGTGAGGCCGGAGTTCGGAAGAGTCGCCGCCGCTAGGATCGGCTGAGCAAGGGTTGCTGAAACTGCCGCGGTTGGCCGAACTTCGGCAGGTCTTTGATTTGGATTCACGAGTTTCTCCGCTGTTGCAAGCTTGGCTAGAGAGTGCTTGGAGTTCGGTTGCTTGAATTTCCTACCCTAAGAGATAGGAGTTGGATACAAAAAAATGGAGGCAAGTGCCCAAGCCCTCGCCTCCATTGATCTGCATTATGTGATCACCAAGATCGGTGTTAACGCCGACGGTTACCGAGCGATCGCGTCTCTCCGGGCTGGAGCTGACCAGCCTTTTGATTTTCGCGTTTGATCGCTTCATAAACTTCCTGGCGGTGCACGGGAATGTCCTGGGGTGCTTCGATTCCCAATCGCACTTTATCGCCCCGAATATCGACGATCGTGATGACAACGTCATCACCGATCATGATGCTCTCGTCTCTGTGTCGCGACAGCACCAACATTGAATCGCTCCTTCTTCACGGTTGTACGTGTATGTTGTATGGTTCAATCCGTTGAAATCTGCTTGAGCGGAGTGAGCAAGGCTCTCTCCGATGCGTACCCTATCGACGGTTATTAATGACGGCATTGATGTGCACCTACGCTTTTCATGTTGGACCGGGCATTCAGGCTAGGTATAGCTGGCTCTGTTGTTCCGCTTGGACCTATTGTCCGCCGGAGTAAGGGGAGGAAAGGTACGCCTGTAGCGATCGCTCCGATCCTACGCAGACGCTCTCTGTTTCTAAGCCCGTTGACTCGCCCGGGCAAACTTCTCCATTTGAGTTTCAATAGGACAGTTTCGCGCAACGCACGAAGCGACAACCACACTAGAGGATGGGCAAGTGCCAGAACACGCAGTCGGAAGTCGACTATCAACATGCCAGCTACGCATCGCGCGAGCAACCGATCGAATGGAAGAAGTTTGTGACTTCTACGAGCATCGACTTGGCTTCCAAAGGCTTGGGGAATTCCGGGACCATGAAGGTTTTGATGGGGTCATGCTGGGACATCCACAGGCGGGTTACCACCTCGAGTTTACGCGTTCTGACGAGCACTCGGCGGGCGAAGCTCCAACCCAAGAGAGCTTGCTGGTCTTCTACGTCCCCGACCAGGAGACCTGGCAGCAAGTCGTCGATGAAATTGAGAAAACCGTCGCCCCGGTGAAGTCTCTGAATCCCTATTGGGATCAGCACGGTCGAACGTACGAAGACCCTGATGGCTACCGCGTGGTGATTCAGAATGCCGCCTGGAAAAGCTAGGACGCAGTTCGTCTATGGCTCTCGTTCCTGGCAGGCCCAGCGTGCGGAAGGACACTCTGGCCTTGCTTGAAAGAAACACTCGATTCCCAGTGTGTGCATCGCCTTTTTGCGATTTTGCTTCTAGCTGTTCGAAACTAACTAGCCGAGCGTCAATTCACGTTTAGGATGACGCGGCGGTAGGCGTAGAGGTTGGGCGTACCGTCGTCGTGGATTTCCAGGATGATGTGGATGGTTTTTCCGCCCGCGGTGGAAGGAATCGAGACTTTCGCCTCTATCGAAGATGCGTCTGCAATAGTCACCGCTTCCTTCCAGGTGCTTGGTTCTTTGTAGAAGGACCAGGAATACGCCAGAGGGTTGTTGTCAGGATCGTTGGAGCCGGCCGCGCTAAGTTGCAGAGTACTACCAGGAGTCACCGATACGTTCAGCACTTTCCTAGTAGCGTCACCATTAAGGAAGGCGATCGGATGGTGATTGGCCTCAGAGTACTTGTGGGTGATACTCCAGTCCATGCGCGCAGCAAAGTCGTTGTCATAGCCCTTACTCCAGCGTTTGATTGCCGCGGCGCCTTCTGAAGTGTTGCCGAACATACGGTACGGATCGAATACGCGTTCTTCTTCCTTGACCGCTCGCATGCTCTTAATGCTGATCTTCTTTTCAAGACTGAAGCGACCTCCCCAGCCTCCTTGGTCGATCTGTTCGGGATCGTTCAGGCCATTCGGATAGACGTGCATGAAGGCCGGCGTGTCACCTTCGGAAGCCCATTTCGTATCGGGATAGAGCGCGCCCAAGGGTCCATGACTTTGGATGTCATCGCGTTGATAGTCTCCGTTCTTGGGTGCCTGCCATCCGTAGACAGCCGTTGCTCGAATGAAGAGGACTTTCGGGAAGTTCTTTGCGATCCACGCGCCTGCATCGTCCTGCCCCAAGATATCGAAGACTCGCAGCTTACTGAGGAAGCGGGCCAGTTCTTCTTTCGATCGTGTAGCGCGCACTTTCCAAATCGCTTGGGCCACATTGTTGGCTCCACCCCAGCAGCCAACCCACACCGGACGTGGGTCGTCTTTGTCAACCGAGGCGATAATCAAATCGGAACCGCGGCTGTCTTTCCCGTCGCCAACGTCACTCATCCCGTAGCCTTCTTGTCCCATCACGGAGATCGATCGGAGGTAATCCGGTGAAGGAAACCCCTTGGCATGAACTCTCAGATTGTCGAAGCACTCACCGTAGGCATCGACGAGTTTGTCGAGCATCTGAGTGTTGCTCTGCGATTTTTTCCAGCAACCTGTCGAGACAATCAAGCCTTCAATCTCAAACTCATTGGCGCACACGAACAGACGCACCAAGGACTGTTCGTCGTCTGGGTCGGCCCCCAAGTCGGTTGTCGTGATAATTCGTGGGCGTTGCGAAGCAGAATCAGAATTCGAAACCTCCTGGGCAGATCCATTTGGTGCCAGCACGCCAATCGTTAGGGCGGCCAATAGTCTTCTTAGAACCATGCTCGGGAACTCGCAGATATTTTTGAGGGGGATGACCTCGGACGCTCAGCACTCGGCCAGCGAGCTCATTGAGATGAGCAAGTCGCCAGCGGGGCAACGCCTTCGCACAACGGTGCTGTGCGAAAGCTGAGTTGAAAAAGCCTGGGAGTGCGGTCCGAGCAGAACGAATTAAGTTCGTCTCACGTGCAAGCGGATGTTATTCAAGCGTGAGTTTCTGATGATCGCTATTGCTTACGAAGGCAATGCGTTTTCCGTCTGGAGACCAGGAGGGAACGTTGATCGTTCCCTGACCGCCATAAACGTAGGCGATGACTTCTGGTTTGCTCCAGCCGTCATCTTGCTTGCGAAGCAATCTAATGTAGACCTGCTTGTAAAAAGGATGATCGTCCGCTTCAACGCTGGCGTCAAAAGAGAGAATGACCATAGACTTACCATCCGGCGAAATGTGCGGAAACCAGTTGTTGTACTCATCGTCGGTGACTTGGCTTTGGCGTTTCCCATCGGCATCCATGCTCCAAACCTGCATACTTCCGGATCTTGAACTGTTGAAGTAAATCGCGTCTCCACCCGGCGCGTATTCGGAACCGTCGTCCAGCCCTTTTGTGTTTGTGAGATTGACTTCTTCACCGCCAGCAGACGGTATGCGAAAGATATCAAAGTCGCCGTTTCGTTGGGCCGTGTAGATTAGGTGCTTGTCATCGGGCGACCAACCGTGGAAGTAAGAATGCGCGTCCAGTGTCGTGATGGCTTTGGGGGTGCCACCATTGATTGGCATTGTGTAAACGACGGACTTTCGATCCTCGCCCGTGTGATGACTAATACCAAGACGCTTGCCGTCGAAGCTGATGACATGGTCGTTATTATTCTGCGTCGCGAAGCCGCTGTCGATTTGTGAAGCGGATTGCGTTGCAAGATCGAACCGGTAAAGCAATCCGTTTCTGTTGTAGATCAGAGCCTTGTCGTCGCGAGTCCAGTTGGGTGCTTGAAGCGAATCGTCAACGGTATGCACAATCTGGCGATGCCCTTCCTCCATATCCATAACTTCAAGGTTACTGCCAATGTAGTCGCGATATGGCTGGAACTCAGGATCGGCCGGCTTGATGATCCGCACATTCTCGAACACAGCCTTCTCCACGACATCCGCGTTATGTGAGCAGACGAACAGCCCCACGTAGACTTCGTCACCGAGTTCTATTTCGGTGAGTTCTTCTGACGACAGCGTATCGCCATACTTCGCGACCGACATCACGTATGTACCGTTTCGTCGCGAGAGCTGAATGACGTCAGGCCCGGTGAGTTTCGATTCCACTTGCTCGGTCTCGGCTCCTACAGTCCGACGAAACTGCATCGAAGTCAGCCCGTCACCGTGAACGGCCACATCGACGTAGGGAGAATCCGTATCGAGCGACGTGCGAATCATCCATCCCAGTTTCCGGTGAGGATCGACCCCCTCTCCGATCAAATGAGCACGTGTTCGAAGAATGAAATCGCCGGATAGCTTGCGATAGACGAATTGGCACTCATCTTTGTCGAACCACATGTTCGTGCCTGAGCCGGCAATCTCGTAGAACTGCCGTTCGGCGTCATACTTCGCGGAACCTGCGTTCTTTACATCTCCAATGTCGCGGCTTGTAGTGAATTGCCCAATGTCCGCTGCTGAGGAAATCGAGACGGTGCAGCAGCCACACATAAGTATGAGAGGAAGGAGTTTCATGGAGTCACCCTGATACGTGGGAATGAGATAGGGAAAAGTGGTCAGCAATGGTCTCTTCTAGTTCGTTACGTCCACGATCACGCGACGATAACGCGTTAGTCTTGGTGCACCGTGATCGGTGACAGCGACAATGATGTGCAGCGTTCCAACGCCGGGTGGCATCACGGTTCTAGTGGGGACAGTGAATGATGCTGTTGCTTGGTCAAAGTCCTTGATTGGAACGGGTTGTCCCAACGTTCCGCTAGAACACAGGAATGTGCCAACTTCGCTGTAGCAAAACCAGCGGTACGAAAGTGCATCACCGTCGGGGTCGGAGGACCCTTCCGCGCTAAGTTGCACGATATCACCTTTCTTCGAGGTCAGCCGTTCAGCGTGTCCCAATTTGACGACCGGCGGGTGGTTGGCTTCTTCGTACGGCTTAATCGTCCAATCCATTCTAGCCGCGAAATCATTTTGGAAGGCTTCACGCCATCGCCATATAGTTGCGTGGTTGGTGTCGTGCCAGCGACCATCGATGCCGAGTACCTCATCATTCGCATCAGCCCAAAAGGGCCGTGTTTCCTCTTGCAAGAACCACTTGCGCATCCGCGGCGTGTAAAACTCGTAGCGGCCTCCCCAACCTCCCCAGTCCGGGTGTTCTGGATCACTCAGCCCGTTGTTGATCAGATTGAGAAACGATGGTGTGTCGCCCTCCATCAGATATTCCCAGTGAGGGTACTCCGATCCCAGCGGTCCCTTGCGGCGAATTTTCTCTTCAAGCCACTCGTTCGTCACTAAGCCGAAATCCGCGCCGTCGCATCTCGCATGAAATTGATCGCCACTGATGCCACTCCAAGTCGCGTGATGGTATGCTCCGCCCGGATGGAAGCCAGGGCTCGCGACGTAGAACAGATCCGGGAATTGCTCACGCATCCACGGTCCGCTGTCGTCCTGATCTGAAATCGTATAGACGCGTAACTTTGCGACGAACGTTGCTAAGTCCGCTGCGGATCGCGTATCGCGAACCTTCCAAAGAGCTTGAGCGAGCACCCCGGGGCCTCCCCAAGCCGTAACCCACAAAGGACGGGTGTCTGCCCTATCAGCAGCTTCAATGAGAGCCTCCGAAGCTTGCGAGTCCTTTCCTGCGCCTACGCCATTCATTCCGTACAGGGCGAGTCCCTCCGTAACAATCCTCAGCAGAGACTCCGCGTTGGGATAGCCCCGTTCATGCTTCTCGAGGTTATCGCGCACTTTGCCGTAAGCATTGACTATTTGTCGTATGCGTTCTGGTGCAACGCGACGCTGCTGGTGAAGTGATGTCGTGGCGGCGAGTCCCTCGATGTCGATCTGATTCGAGTACGTCAACAAACGCACCATCGACATCGCGTCATCTGGCTCATTCTCGATATCCGTCAACACAAAGAGTCGCGGCTTCTCGACGGTTGGTAACGCTGGAGGCTGCGCGGTGGACTGCTGAGTGAAGCCGACGGTGACCAGCAGGATAAAGAGTCTGAAAATCAAATAAATCTTGTTCATCGTGTTCACCCGTAGTTTGCACATGCGAGCCGCGTTCTTATTTCCGTGGACCGTAAACGGCGTTGCGAAATGCCTTCTGCAATCCGATTTTGTCGAACGGGCGGAGTTGTACAAACATCACCGCAGTCAAGTCACTTTTCGGATCGACCCAAAACATCGTGCTCGCCGCGCCGTCCCAGAAGAACTCGCCTACGACCCCATTAGGTTCATCGTCGGATACGGGAGGTGCGACTCGAACGGCAAAGTCGATACCAAAACCGACTTGTCCCTTACCGGGCAGCCACGAACGCTCCGTTACGTCATCCGAAAGGTGACTGGTTGCCATCAGCTTCACGGTTTCAGGCTGCAGAATCCGCACGCCATCGAGTTCGCCTTCGTTTTGCAGCATCCGTGCGAAACGCATGTAATCGTCGATGGTTGCGGTCAGTCCCCAGCCACCGGGCGTCATTGGATACGGTGTTGTGTTGAAGTCCTTTTCGCCGGACTTGCGTGATAGTTCTCCCGTGTCATCGTCGCGCCAGTAAATGGCTGCCATGCGACTCAGTTTGCTTTCGGTAAGGCGATACGACGTGTCCTTCATTCTTAGCGGGTCAAGGATCGTGTCTTGAATGTATTGGTCGAACTTCTTCCCAGAAAGGATTTCCACGAGGCGAGCCTGCATATCGACTGATGGACCGTAACTCCACTGTTCGCCGGGGTGAAACCACAACGGAAGCTTGCTGAATGCTTCGGCGGCTTCTTCAAGTGTGTTTTCCGGCTTAAGCGGGTTGTCTTCAAGGAGTTCTTTCACCCACTCCGGACCGTGGTTGCCAGCCAAGCCCGAAGTATGCCGTGTCAAGTCGCGGATCGTCATGGGCCGTTTGGGATCGACCAGGATCAAGTTGCCATCGTCGTCTTTTCCGGTGGCAACTTTCAGATTAGCGAACGAAGGAATGTACTTCGAAACAGGATCGTCGAGATCAAATTTGCCTTGCTCGTGCAACGTCATCAACGCCACGCCAGTCACGGGCTTGGTCATCGAAAAGATTTGCACGATCGTGGCACGCGTCATGCGCATGCCGGCTTCCTCATCCGCCATGCCGAAGGCTTTGAAGTAAGCTTCTTTGTCCTTTTCAAACACCATCGCCGAAACGCCTTTGATGGCCCCTGATTCGACAAAGGAACTTAGGGTGGAGTCGATCCGAGCGACTGCTTCGGAGTTGACGATCTGTTGCTGCGCTTGCATCGACCCAACGCCGCAGAACGAGGAGAGCGCTGCGGCAACTACCGCTGACAGTTTGAAGTTCATGATTTGAGTCCTGTTGGTTCTTGTTCTTGTTTCAGTTGCCGGCTCAATCCGCAGATTCGGTAACCACGGCTTTGAGGTTAGCGGCGATTGGCGCGGCCAAAATTGCGATCGATGCCTTCGGTAGACCGCCTGAGGTGACCGAGATACGAATTTCACCAGCTTCGTTTCTCCTTGTGCGAACAATGGCGAGGCAAAGTCCATTGAACGCGGGCCGTGTCGCAGAAGGGAACTCTACAAAGCACGTTGGATCCCCGTTGTCGGTAGCCTCGATGCGTCCGGGGCCTGCGACTTGGAATTTCAGTTCGTTGTCTGCTTGGGGGACCAAGGTGCCGTTGGAGTCGACAATTCTTGCGGTAACGAAACAAAGGTCCGTTCCGTCGGCTCGTACATGTTTCCGATCGACAGTGAGTCGCACTTCGGCGGGTTGGCCAGCGGTGTTTACGACTGTGGATGACCAGGGTTTTCCGTCCTTGAAGGCTACCGCTTGTAGTTCGCCGGGCTCGTATACCACGTCATCCCAACGCAAGCGGTACTGGTATTGTTGCTTTGTCTTTCTGCCAAGCGACTTCCCATTCAAGAAAAGCTCTACTTCGTTGCCAGACGTAAAAACGTGAACTGGCGTTTTCTTGCCCACCCGATCTGGCCACGTCCAGTGGGGCAACACGTGAACCATCGGATGCTCGGCTCTCCAATGGGACTGATAAAGATAAAAGCGGTCCTTTTTGAAACCCGCAAGGTCGATGACGCCGAAGTAAGAACTTCGGGCACCGTAGTAGGGAGTCGGTTCGCCCAAATAATCCCAACCGCTCCACACAAATCCGCCACCGACATAGGGATGCTTCTCCAGCGAACCAAGAACTTTGTCGGCCGACGATCCGAACGGAGCTGTGTACAGTTCGTAAGCACTCACATACTGTCGATTCGGATCTCCGCCTGCTCCGTCGGCAATGGGCGCACTGAGTTCTCTTGCAACTGGAAACAAGTACGTGCCGCGTGAGCTTACGGCGGCCGCGTTTTCGCTGCTGAGGATCAACTTGTCAGGGTACTTCTGGTGGAACGCTGGATAGAGCGGCGGAGTGTTGATTCCCTCCAAGTGCTTGTAGGCGGGCGCGTTGCGAATCCCCTCGCCCTGATAATTTAAGCTGATTACATCCATGGGTTCTGAATACGCCATGTCTGGTTTCGCGTAGTTCATCGAAGCCGTCATCGATCGCGTCGGATCTTCTTGTTTGCAGATGTCACGCATCTTCGCGCATAGTTCCGCGCCGGCATCTCCCGTGTATTGTTCTCCGAGTTCGTTTCCAGTACTCCACAGGATGACCGATGGATGGTTGCGGTCTCGACGAATCAAAGATCGCAGATCTTGTTCGTGCCAGTCGGGGAAGATCAGGTGAAAGTCGAGTGGCGTCTTCTTGCGGGCGAACACGTCGTAAAGTTCATCCACGACGAGGAATCCCATTTGATCCGTAAGTTCCAGCAATTCAGGTGCCGGTGGATTGTGAGCCATCCGAATCGCGTTGCAGCCCATCTCCTGCAGCAATTCCAATTGCCGCTGCGCCGCTCGCACGTTGAACGCCGCGCCGAGTGCACCGAGATCGTGATGCTGGTTGACTCCCTGAATCGGAATGTGTTCGCCGTTGACGATCACTCCTCGATTGGCATCGAACTCGACTTTGCGAATTCCGAAACGTGTTTCGAACGTATCTACCAGCTCACCAGCCGAAGTTACTTGAGTGACGGCGACATAGCGATTGGGAGTTTGAGTCGGTGGTGGACCCCATAGCTTGGGCTTCTGCAGCTGCGTCGTTGATTCGACGGTGGCGGACTGTCCCGCTGCAATCGTGACACTCGTCGACTCGAATCGACCAACGGGCGACGCAGCGATCGTTCCATCTGACGCTAGTTCGAACAACCGTGTTGACACTTCGACCTGTGCATCCCGTTCGCCATCGTTGTCGACAACGACCGTGTAATCGATCTCGGCATTCTGTTTGGAAACGTCCGGCGTACGCACAAACGTCCCCCATTGAGCTACGTGGACAGGCTGTGTTGTTGTCAGCCAAACATTGCGATACAGTCCGCCGCCTGGATACCAGCGCGATGAATTGGGGGGATTGTCCAATCGTATTGCCAGTTGGTTTTCCCCACCAGGCTTCACGTAAGGAGTCAGGTCAAGTCGAAACGATGAATAGCCGAATGGCCAGCCGCCAACGAGTTTACCGTTCATCCAGACCATCGCGTATGACATGGCGCCGTCAATATCCAGGAAGATTGACTTGCCAAGATCCTCAGCGGGGATATCCAACTTGCGTCGATACCAGCCAACTCCAGGACTTGGCAATCGTCCCATCCCGCCAGTAACCGGCACGTCCCAGCCTTCCATGAACGGGCCGGCAATCGCCCAGTCGTGTGGCAAGTCGACTGTCTGCCATTCGCTATCTGCAAATGTATTCTGAACGTACGGAAAGTCACCACCGGGGTTGCCTCCGGGACGTTTGTGTCGTTTGTTCGGATCTGCCACGAACGCATTGCCAGAGGGAAGTATCCATGGCTTTAGAATCTGGTCGCTTGCGGCAACCTTCTCAGCCTCCGTTGGCTCCGTGTCTGCAGGCCGGTCATCTTTCGTATCCGTGACCTCGGGCCGCACGTCATAGATGAGCGCATCCGCGTCTGCCGCATCGGCATACTTATAAAACTTCCAACCATCGTTGAGCGAAACACGCGCCCGAGCTCCAACTACTTGTGGATTCGTGGATGGCGATGGCGGATCTTGAGCGTGAAGACCATTGCCCGCAGTGACACACAACAAGCACATCACGGATGTTACGGGCCCGTTTATTCGACTCTTCATCATTCGCCTCATCAATGGTTGCTTACTGTCTTCGCGTCTCAGGCACTGTAGTGTCGCTCTTATTTTGGATTTACAGTAACGATCACGCGTTTGTAGCGCGTTAGCGGTGGTGTGCCTTTGTCGGTGACCTTCAAAATGAAGTGCATCGTTTCCGGTTTGTCCACGACCGGAGCAACACGATTGACCTGATAGACGTTCTCCGGAAAGATCCCAAAGTCAACTTTGACGTCAGACGATGATCCAGCCTCGGGGTATTGCATCCAGGTGTAACTCAGGCTGTCACCGTCAGGGTCCGTAGTTCCGCCGGCATCGAGTCGAAACTGCTCGCCTGATGTTACGGTGAAGGTTTCGGGATGGGCTAGTTGGGGACGGGGAGGGTGGTTCGCGTCGGCGTATTCCTGAAGACACCAGTCCATGCGGGCGGCAAAGTCGTTTTGAAAGTCGTCACGCCAACGCCAAAGAGTGACTCTATTGCCTGTGTGAGTGGTCTTGTCTGGCCGTTCGGCGCGGCCGTGTTCCTGAAACACGCGTGGAGCAAACGTGTCGTCGGCGTTGGTCCAACTTGGATGTTTCTCCGATTTGATCGGTACACCGCCCTGAACTTCGCGGCCGACCTCGATCTCTTCATCGGTGGGGCGAGACAACTCATAGCGTCCTCCCCAACCGCCCCAATCCGGCCGCTCGGGTATATTTAATCCATTGGGTATCAGCCCCAGATACGCTGGCGTGTCGCCTTCCACACCCCAGGCCGTGTCGGGGTACTGTGCCCCAAGTGGGCCGTGTGACTGTTGAATGTTGTCGACCAGCCACTGATTGCTGATGGTCGTGTTGTCGATACCGTCAATCACTTGATTGATGGCGCCCCACGTTGATCTTTCGTAGCGTCCGGGACTGACGATGTACCACAGGCCGGGGAATTCGTTTCGCATCCACACGCCAGAATCGTCCTGGTCAGAGATTGTGTAGACGCGTAGCTTGCCGACTAGACGTTTGGTCTCAGCAGCCGATCGATCCTTGCGAATTCGGTACAGCGATTGAGCCAGCGTATTGGGTCCGCCCCAAACGGAAATCCACAGCGGCCGGTCATCCTCATTGTCGAGTAGTTCGATAATACGCCGCGAGCCAGGCGAGTCCTTGTCGTCGCCGACTCCCGCCAATCCGTACAGCGGAAGTCCCTCAATGACTCGACCTATCAGTGATTGCGCGGTGGGAAATCCCCTTTCATGTAGCATCAGGTTAGGGTGAATCTTACCGTACGCTTCGATCACTTTGGAAATCGATTCTGGTGCAATACGATTCTTCTGATGAACCGAAGTTGTCGCAACGATCGCTTCGATATCGATTGAATTTGCGTACAGTAGCAAGCGGACCAGCGACTGCGTATCATCCGGATCGGCTTCAATATCGGTCAATACAACCATACGCTGACGAGCCGAAGGCGTTTCGTCGGCGCGCACGACGCCTAATGTCGCGATAAACAGCAAGCCCATGGCGATCAATTTGTTCTGCATTTACTACTCTCTCGCGTGATCCAGTTGTTGACTTCTTCGAGCGTTGAAAACGACGCCTGTGTACCTGGCCGCGTTACGGAGATCGCTGCAGCGATAACCGCGCGATGCGCTGCATCAACGAAATCCAATCCATCAGCGAGCGACACGGCAAGCCCGGCGGTAAACGCGTCGCCCGCGCCTGTGGTGTCGGTTGCTTCAACTGGCTTGGCAGCGACGTGAGTTGAACGGGAATCGTCGAGCAGCAAAACTCCGGCACTGCCCATCGTCAGTGCGACTCGCCCAACACCGCGTTCTCGAAGCAGCTGAGCCGCGCGAAGAGCGTCGGCCTCGTTTTCGACTGTATGCCCCGTAATTTCCGAGATTTCGGCGATGTTCGGAACGCACACGTCGCATAGCGAGAGGAGTTCTTCTGTCACAAATTCGGCTGGTGCGGGGGTGAGTATCGTAGTGGCTCCGATTACGCGAGCCTGTTGGAATGCTGCGACGGCTGCCGCGATCGGTGTTTCCAATTGGCAAAGCACGGCTGCGGATTGCCGGATGACCGAAGTCGCCGACTTGATTTCCACCTCAGTCAGTTCTGCGTTCGCGCCTGGAACGACAACAATGCAGTTCTCCGCGGCATCGTCGACGAGGATCGCGGCCGTTCCGGTTGGCTGTTCTTCCGCACGCGATACGAAGGACGTATCGATGCCCTCAGACTCGTAGGCCAGAACGGCTTCCCTCCCGTAGGCGTCGCTTCCCACACGGGCAATGAAAGCGACCTGTGCTCCAAGCCGGGCTGCAGCAACCGCTTGGTTTGCTCCCTTGCCGCCCATGCCTTGATGAAGTGAGCGGCCTGCTAGCGTCTCACCAGGAGTTGGCAATCGCTGTGTTCGGAAAGTCAGATCCACGTTCGCGGAACCAACGACACAGATTCGAGAGCGAGTCGTCTTGTCTTCAGTCATGCTACCGCTCCTGTGCACTCATTCGGTCAATTGCAACGGCTGCGAGAATCACAAACCCTTTCACCACCTGCTGCCAGAACGGAGAGACGTTCAACAAGAACAATCCGTTGTTCAAAACTCCGATAATCAAGCAGCCGATCACCGTTCCCATAACGCTGCCGCGACCGCCTGAAAGCGAGGTCCCGCCTATCACCACTGCGGCAATGGAATCCAGTTCGTACCCCAACCCCGCATTCGGCTGGGCAGAATCAAGTCGAGAGGTCACGATGAGACTCGCGACTCCGGCGAGCATTCCCCCCAACGTGTACACAGCAACCTTGATGCGCTCAACGGGAAGCCCCGTCAACAATGCCGCTCTCTCGTTTCCACCCACAGCGTAGATGTGTCGACCAAATCGCGTGCGACGCGTGAGTAGGACAAAGACGCCAACCAATGCTGCAGTGATCCAAACTGGAACGGGAATCCCCAGCAATACGCCTGTTCCAATCACCGCAAAATTTGGTCCGAGTCCCGTTACCGGAAAGCCACCCGTCCAGAGCATCGTGAGACCACGTGCGATGCTGAACATCCCAAGCGTCGCCACGAAGGGCGGAAGCTTGAAACGAGTGATCGCAACACCGTTAAAGAAACCAGCCGCCGCGCCAACCAGAAGCCCTGCAGCGATCGATCCAAGAACCGTGAACTGTAGTTCCACTCCGAGTGGCTCCAGCCGGACTCCGTTCTTAAGCAAGCCGGCAGCAACCGCGCCGGACAGGGCAAGAATCGCCCCCACAGACAGATCAATTCCCGCAGTCAGGATGATCAGCGTCATACCTATCGACAGGCACATGTTGACTGAAATCTGACGGAGGATGTTGAGACCATTGTCCAGCGTTAGAAAGCTGTCTGACAAGAGACTCATCCCAACTAGCATGACTGCTAGGGCAATCAGCGATTGAAATTTGGCAAGTTGCGTCCGATCGAACGTTAACATGGTGTCGCCGTACTCCCCGGCAGTGCCGCAGCAAGAATCTGTTCGTCCGTGGCGTTCTTCCGATCAAACTCCGCAGCTAACCGCCCTTCGCAAAGCACGAGAATCCGATCAGAGATCGCCATTGCTTCGGGAAGTTCTGAAGTCACCATCACAACGGCGAGTCCCTCAGCCGTCAATTCGTTGATCAGCGAATAGATCTCGCTCTTGGCCTGAACGTCGATTCCGCGTGTTGGTTCGTCAAGCATCAGAACCGTGGGATCCGTAGCCAGCCACTTCGCGAGGATAACCTTCTGCTGATTCCCTCCGCTCAAATTGACGATGAGCTCGCGTAGCGACGGTGATTTGACTCGAAACCTATCGATGAACGGCCGCACATGCTCTTCCTCGCTGCGGCGATTGAGTAAGCCAAAGCGTTCCGTTCGACCGAGGCTTGCAAGACTCGCATTCTCCTCGACAGTCATGGAGAGTACTAAGCCATCGCGTTTGCGATCTTCAGGTACCAGTGCAAGACCGCTGCGAACGGCGTCGCGCGGAGACTGGATCGTGACGCGTTGTTGGTTCACCGAAATTGCACCCGTGCACTCGCCGCTGTGCAGCCCGAAAATGCACTCGAGCAATTCCGTTCGGCCGGCTCCGATTAGTCCAAAGATCCCTAGGACCTCGCCCTTGAGGACGTGAAAGCTGACGTCATCGACTAAATAATCCGCCGCACGAGTCGGATGTTTGAGTGAAATATTCTCGGCTCGGAACGCCTCGTCTTCAATCTTTGCCGACGACGAACGAACGGAAGACTTGACTTCACGTCCGGCCATCATCCGTACCATCTCTTCTTGGGTAAGCTCTCCCATTTCTGCGGTACCAATCATGCAACCATCACGCATCACCGCGATGTCGTCCGCAATGCGATCAAGTTCTTCCAAACGATGAGTGATGTACACAATCGAAACGCCTTCCCGTTTCAAATCGTCAATCCGTTGAAAGAGCACTTTGGTCTCATGTTCCGTGATGGCAGACGTTGGTTCGTCCATAATCAGGACGCGAACATCGCCAGCTAGGGCTCGAGCTATTTCGACAAGCTGCTGCTGCCCAACTCGCAAACGTCCGACAAGTTCTGTGGGTGGAACCTCCAAATCCAGAAGCTCCAGCCAGTGCCGTGCGCGGCGGTTCAATTCGCGATAGTCGATAAGCCTATCGCGGCGAAGTGGTTCGCGACCGAGAAAGATGTTCTCTGCTACCGTCATATCAGGAACAAGACTGAGCTCCTGATGGATCATCGCGATTCCGTGATCGATGGCGTCACGCGGGGAGGCGAAACGCACAGGCTCGCCCTGCAAGATCAACTCGCCCTCATCAGATGACAACACGCCAGCCATGACGTTCATGAGCGTCGACTTGCCGGCACCATTCTCACCGAGCAGTGCCGTCAGCCGGCCAGCTTGTAGCTTCAAGTCGACTTGATCCAGCGCCTGAACGCCGGGAAACGCTTTGGAAATCCCTCGAGCTTCCAAAACAACTTCGCCACCTACCATCATTGCACCTCCGCAATAAACGGTACAACTCGCAATGGCCTGAGGTCGGTCGTCTCATCCGTGATTTCAACGCAACCGACGAATCGAACAGCCATGCCAACTTTCGCATTTTCACGCAGAGTTGGCAGAACCAGTGCCTCGATGCGTTGATTGATCTCCGCCGAGATCCGATTGAAATCCTGGGAATTGGCAAAGTCGTTGATGTCGAGCAGACCAGTTCCGTCACGCACTGCATTGCCAAAGATAGGGCCGGTCTCAAGTAGCACTTGCGCGTCGCCAGCATCCTCGTGGAGCAATAGAGCGATGGCGTTTCGATCAACTCGCGTAACTCGTCCAGTACCGGAGATGAAAAAGTAGTAGCCACGGCTAAGTCCGACACGTCGACCATGAGTCTCGGCGGCGATTTCAGGCTCCGTCTCGATGGCTGCAACCAACGTTTGAGCATCAGTCGAACGCGTTGCTGCAGGAGTCAGTTGTTCGGCCCAGAATTTCTCGACGAAGGCTCTAGGATCAAAGGACTCCGCCTCAGCGGCCATCGATTTCTGATCGGACTCGTCAAGCGGCACAATATGAAATAGAGGCAAGAACCATAGCGTGGCAAAGCAAGCTACCAACACTGCGCTCCGAAAGACCCACCGCTTTTGATTCGAAGTCACTCCGAGTCCTCTTTGGCGGAGTCACCATATTTGCCGGCGTTGCCTTGATGCACCAGCTCGACCGCGACCGGGACTTTTTGCGACAATTCACGGTTCCCCTTCAGATACTTGTCCGCGTATTCTGCTGCGGTTTGAGCCATCAGTTTAGGAAACTGCATCCCCGTGGCGACGATCTTGCCTTCCTGGATCATCTCGACGACATCATCCGCGCCATCGAAGCCGAAGACCTTCACCTGTTCGTTCTTGCCGGCTGCAAGCAATGCTTGATACGCCCCCATAGCCATGGCGTCGTTACCACAGAAGACGGCTTGGATGTCAGAGTGGGCTTGTAGAATCGTTTCCATGACTTCGAGAGCTTTCGCACGGTCGAAGTCAGCGCTTTGCTGAGCGACGAGTTTTAAGTCGGGATAGCGATCTACGACACTGTGAAATCCATCAGACCGGTTGCGAGTGTTATTGTCACCAACAAGTCCCAAGAGTTCGACATACTCGCCTGACTCGCCCACCTCTTTTACAAAGTGTTGTCCCAACGCGACACAACCGGAGTAGTTATCCGATAGAATCTGGGATACCGCCGCGTCCGTCGCATTGATCTCCCGATCCATGCAGAAGACTGGCACACCCGCCTCTTTCGCGCGACGGACGTTCGCTACCGAACCGTCAGCATCCGTTGGATTAAAGAGAATGGCCGCATATCCCGACGCAATGACATTATCAAAGTGCGAGGTTTCTTTGGCGGGATCGTTCTGCGAATCGAAGACGACGACTTCGTAGCCAAGTTGGGAGGCGTTTTCTTTGGCCGATTCCGCCAACACCACAAACCACGGATTGTTTAACGTAGAAATAACGACGGCAATTCGTTGCTTGCCGGTCGTTTCTGCAGTGCTGTTTTGCTGGGACTGATCGCCATTACTGCAGCCAACAAAACCGACGGCAAGCCCCAGAACCAGCCAGATCAGCAAGCGGAAAGAAGATGTTTGTCTCATTTTTCTATTCGGAAAGAGGAAGCCGAGGCAGAAAATTTCAAAACACGACGCCGGACTTTAGTAGGACATTCGCGAAGGGAGTACATTCGCCGGTCCGTACAATAGCCTGACTCTCGCTAGTTAGCCTCTTGAATTCTTCATGAGGGACTTCTGTCACCTTAACGGGCATTGAATGAGTCTCAAAGCACTCCAACATCTGGGCAAATATCGTTTGATTGTGCTCATGGATTTCGCTTGCCACAACAATTTCTTCTACGCTCATTTCGCTTAGCATCGCATCCAGGGTACGTATGAATGCTGGATAGCCGTTTTCGATAGCGAGATCAATTCGCTTGACGCCCTTTGGAACAGGCAGCCCCGCGTCACACAAGGTGAGGGAAGCCGTGTGGCCAATGCGACTGATTTCGTAGCTCAATTCACTATTGAGTAGTCGATGACGCTTCATGTTCTCCAAGCCTAAAAACGGGGCTTCCAACCTGCAGACGTTGGTTACACAGTGTTGGCGAGCGACGCTCGCCCTACAAGCCAGAAGCCCCGAGAGCCCATTAATGCTTGTGCGGCACGACTTCGATTTTGCAGCATTCGTCAAAATTCGTGACTGTTCCGAATTTCTCAACTAGCTCGTCGAGGCCGAAGCGATGCGTGATTAGCGACGGGAAGTCATATCGGTTTGATTGCTGATGAAGGATTCTTAGAACCGGCCCCCAATCCGTTCCGCAATGGAAGACAGAATGTATGTGGAGATTCTTAGAGCTGATGTGCTTCATCACATCGAGGTTGACTGACTTACCGAGGTCTACCCAGTTGCCGACTTCGATCACCGTGCCACCCTTGCGGACCATCTTCAACGCTTCGATGAACGCCTCCGGCTCTCCCGCGGACTCAATCACTAAATCTGGGCCAACGCCCTCCGTCATGTCTTGCACTTGAGCGATCCGCTCTTCTTCTGAGACTTGCGACGCGTTCAGCGTCACATCCGCATAGAGATTCTTTGCAATTCCAAGTCGGAGATCGGAAAGGTCGGTAGCGATCCGCAAGCCTGCTCCATGGATACTCGCCATGATACCGTGCAAGATTCCCAACGGTCCATTGCCGAGGATGGCCACGGATTGGCCGGGACCAAAACCTTCATTTACAGGAGCGAAAGGACCAGCAGCCCGGCCGAGCGAATGGTACGCAACCGCCATTTCTTCCACGAACACCGCAACGTCGGTTGGCATGTCTTCCGGCACTTTGAACAAGTGCGTTCCCGGGCGGATATACATGTGCTCCGCGAAACCGCCGCGCAGATAAGGTTTCGTTTCGCAGTTGGGGTGCAACCCATAGGCTTGAATCTGGTTTAGGCACGTCGTGTTGTTGTAGTGCTTGCGGCAGTAAAAACAGTGACCGCAGTTCACTTCCACGGCAATGGAAACACGATCACCAACCTGAAGGAGTTGCTTGTCATATTCCATCGTCTTGGCTGCGTTGTCACCAATGTCGACGATCGTGCCGATAACCTCGTGACCTCCAACGTAGGGGAAGATCGATTTGCCACGCAGCTCATTCGCCTCACCCTTGTAAATGTGGCGATCCGTTCCGCAGATGCCCGCCATGTCGACTTTCAAGATCGCTGAGTCGTGATCCATCGTCGGATAAGGGTAAGTCCGCATCTCCGTTTCGCCGGGAGCCGTCATCGCAACTGCACGGACGGTTTGGGGAGGCGAAGTACTCACGGAAGCTTGCTGCTTGGGGTTTTTCGAGTCCAAGACTTGTGACATGGTGAATCCCTCTCACGCGTAGGATCGTAGGACGATGAACGATGCAGCAACGAAGCCAACCCGCTGGCCACTTGCGTCGCATCGATTCGCATTGCTCTGCTTAGCGTCACAAACCGAACCATTGTCCGGCCTCACTGGAAATTATGCAGCCGAAAACCGCACAGTCTCCCTCCAAAACGAGGCAAACCTACACTATCCTGAGGTGATGCGAGCATTTCAACAATTCGACAAGGGACGCCCCGAGTTCGCTCCCTATGGCTTCACTTGCGAAGTCTGGGAGCCGGCGCGGATGCCAAGACCGGATCGCCACGACGAAATTGAAATCAACTTTCTCGACCAAGGCAGTCTGACCTACTTGATCGGGGGTAACCGGATCACGGTGGAATCTCATACCCTGACGCTGTTCTGGGCAGCCGTCCCTCATCAAATCGTCAAGTTTGAAGACGTCTCTCACTACTACGTCATCACGATTCCGTTTGGGTTGTTTCTACAATGGGGACTCCCAGACAATATTCAAATGCAGCTTATTCTCGGGGATGTGCTTTCCGCTGAAACGTGCGCGACAACCGCCTCACGCGACGAGGCACTCTTTTCCCAGTGGCATCGCGACCTCGCGGCATCAGACAACGAAGTACAGGAGATTGTCCTCCTAGAGTTGAAAGCTCGGTTGCTGCGTCTGGCCCGTTCGCACAGCCGACGAAAACCGCTGCCCGTCGAAAGAAGTGATGGCAATTCTCTTCGAGCATCACCGAATCTCGAAAAAGCAGAGTTGATGGCGAGCTATGTTGCTAAGAACTTTAAAGCTCGTCTCTTGCTCCAGGAGATCGCAGACACCGTCGACTTGCATCCAGACTACGCCGCCACTCTGTTCCGCAAGACGTTTGGCATCACTTTAAACTCTTTGATCACGCGGCACCGGATCGCAGAAGCCCAGCGTTTGCTAATTACCAGTGACGCACAGATAATCGAAATTGCCTTATCCTCTGGGTTTGACTCTCTCAGTCGGTTCAACCGGGCGTTCAAAGAGCTGACGGGCACCACGCCAAGTGGATTTCGCAAACAATGTCGATCCGCTCAGTAGGCGACCATGCATCGCAAACATCGCTCGACGTTTCGTCGCAGGCGGCATAACGAGCCGGTAATGTATCCAAATCTCCATCTCTAGACCAAAGGCAGCAACCAACTGCCGATCAGCGTTGCGAGAAAGCCGACAATGCCCATGAGCGTCAGAGCTACCGAGAAAGTCTGAAGTGTTTGAATGGGTGTCATCCCAGTCATGCTGTTGACTTGCCAAAACCCGCTATCGTTCATCCATGGTAAGGGCTTCGAGCCGCAGCCGATGGCAAGTGCAAAGTAGATAGGGTGAAACGGAAGTTGATACATTGCCAGTACCGGTCCAATGATCGCGGAACTAGTTAACATGGCCACTGTCGCGCTGCCTTGAGCGAAACGAATGAGTGCGGTGATGCCGAACGCCATGCTGAGCAAGGCCCAGGCGGAAGGAGAAGCGGACTGGGGGAATTGCAGGGCGATTGCTTCGGCCAAGTGCAGTTGTTGGAGCGCGGCGCCGAACGCTCCGCCCGCGCAAGTAAGCAAAACGATGACTCCTGCGTCACTAAGACCTCGGCTGACACTCTCCGCGACTTTGTTGGGCGACTGAAAACGCCGAAGGATCAACACGGCCACCACCGCGACAAGCAAGAAGACCAGCGACGGGTTGTTGAAGAGCTGAGTCCAATTGTTCAGCGAGTTGACCGCCTCCGAAGCTCCCGGCTGGCTCGCACAAAACTCAACGATCTCCGAACCTCCGAGCAACACAATTGGAAGAACAATCGGCAACGCGGCGAGTGGAATTGAGATGCCGGTTCTCGCGTCCGCATTCGCGTTCGCGGCTGGCATCGTTTCTTCAGTCGCATGACGTCGCGCGGCCTCAGGTTCGGCCGGGTCACTCAGGTCAAGTTGGATCCAGCGACTGCAGAGCTTTCCGTACAAGAACCCAGCACTCGCCGCGATGCCCCCCACAATGCAGCCTGCCAGCATCATCATGCCAATACTAATTTGGTTTCCGTCGGGTAAGTACTCGTTGAGTTGAGCTACGACGAAGAGCGGTCCTGGGGTTGGTGGCACAAGTGAATGCGCCATGGTCGCTCCGACAATGATCGCCATGACTGCCCCCAAAAACTTGCGTGAATCGGTCGCCCCAATCGCTTTAGCCAAGGGGAGCAGCAGGTAAAAGACCGTGTCAAAGAAAACTGGGACACCGAGCAAGAATCCACTAGCAGTCAACGCCGGCGCGGTACCACGTGGGCCAAATAGAGCAAGAATCGTTTGAACCAACCGTTGCGCAGCCCCGCTTTGTAGAAGGCAAACACCGATAATAGCTGCCATTGTCACCGGGATGCCAAGTTTCCGAAACGTCTTTGTAAACCCCTCCACAAGACGCGGCGCAATCGCAGACCAACGCTGCTGCTTAAGTTCCGCGAGTTCCGATTCGGAGATTAAATCGAGTTTTGGTTCGAGTTGCGGATCGAGCTGCAAGCCACCCGATGAGATCGGCTTCCATGAGATCGGCTGCCATGAGAAAGCTGCTGCAGGTGCGTTGCCATCGCGCCGAGCTCGGACCGCGGTCGGCGGCTCGACGGGTGCTCCCACCGTCACGAGGAAATCCGGAACTCCGTTATAGTTGGGGTCCAGATCAGTAACGTTCCAAAGCACGTACTCTCCCGGCTCCACAAAACGGTCGAACCCAGCGATATCATCTTCAGAAACTGCCGTCACTCGATGAAGCTTACCTTCGACCAGAGGCTCCAACTGAAGCTCTTCGGGCGTTGCAATCAGAAGGAAAAGGCTACTGAGCAGCAGCGCGATAACCGGATGAAACCTCAGCCAGAGGATCATCAGTAGGACGAGGACGATTCCGATCGATGCGATGAGGATCAAGTGCATGAGAAGCTCCGCGAGGTGGGGGAGAAGATGCGGCAGGGCAAATCAGAGTTTCAGTTTGGGACGTTCGCTTCGTCGTCATTCCGAGAGAGTGTTAGCGACTGAGGAATCCGTTTCCCCCTTTCCTTGAAGCGAGATCCGACAGTCGCGAACAATCCATCAGGATGACTTTGGTCTCTTGAGGTTAACCCAACTTCAAACTTTGATGGGCCCTGGAAGATGCGGGGAGGTGGTTCCCATCCAAAATGCAGTGCGTGACAATGGGAGCTCGAATACAGCTTTGTATGTTCACCAGTTGCAATGCGAACAAGCAACCAAGAACCTTAGCAAATCGGAGCGGCCGAGGACAGACACGCAAATTGCCTCGCCAAGGAACACTTCGCTCAATGAACCCACGCGTACTCTGTCGCTCTACGGATACGGCCAAGCAAACACAACTTGAATCAACTTTACTCCTAAACGAGATCTATTATGGCGATTCCTGCATCATCTACGGACAGTTCTTTTCCAGACCGCAATCCGAAACGGGAACCGGACAAACTGCGGAGTAGCCGTTGGTTTGCTCCGGATGACCTGCGAAGCTTCGGTCATCGGTCCCGCTTCAAAGGCATGGGTTGGGGCGACGAAGACTTTCAAGGGAAGCCGATTATCGCGATCTTGAACACGTGGAGTGACTTGAATACTTGTCACTCCCATTTTAAAGACCAGGTGCAGGACGTGCGCCGCGGCATTCTTCAGGCGGGTGGATTCCCGGTCGAAATTCCGGTGATGAGTCTCGGCGAGATGTTGATGAAGCCAACAACAATGCTCTATCGCAATCTGTTGGCAATGGAAGCCGAAGAAGTCCTGCGCTGCCATCCCGTGGATGGTGCCGTGCTGATGGGAGGATGCGACAAGACCGTTCCGGCGTTGGTCATGGGGGCAATCTCGTCGGATATTCCTTCGATCTTCTTACCCGCAGGGCCAATGCTAAAGGCCAAATGGAAGAAGGAAACGCTGGGCAGCGGTTCGGATGTTTGGAAGTACTGGGCAGAGCGATGTGCGGGGAACCTATGCGATGGTGATTGGAATGAGTTGGAGAATTGCATGGGCCGTTCGGCTGGTACGTGCATGACGATGGGAACTGCCTCGACGATGGCGTGCATTGTGGAAGCCATGGGACTCACGATTCCTGGAGCAGCTTGCACTCCAGCAGTCCTCGCTGAGCATCATCGGTTGGCAGCCGCGACAGGCAGACAAGCAGTCGAACTGGCTTGGAATCAAGTGAAACCAAGTGATCTACTCAATACCCAATCGCTCGAAAACGGCATCATGGCTGACTTGGCGATCGGCGGGTCGACCAATGCGATCGTGCACATCATCGCTATGGCACGTCGCTTGGGTGTCAAATTGCCTCTCGACCGATTCGATGAACTTAGCCAGACGGTACCCGTACTGGCCGACATCCGGCCCGGCGGGCGTTTCCTGATGGAGGACTTCTATGATGCCGGCGGACTGGCAGCCATGTTGGTTCGCTTGCAAGATCTGTTGCACGTCGAGTGCAAGACAGTCAACGGAGTCTCGCTAGGTGAACAGATTGCTTCTGCAGAGTCGATCGACGACGAAGTGATACGAACACGCGAGAATCCAGTTTCGAAAACCGGAGGCACCTGCGTACTGCGAGGGAACTTGGCACCGGCCGGGTGCGTGATTAAGTACGTTGCCGCGGATCCGAGATTGTGGAACCATCGCGGTCCCGCGTTGGTCTTTGATAACTATGCGGACATGAAAAACGCGATCAGCGATCCGGACTTGGATGTAACAGCGGACTCGGTTCTGATTCTGCGAAGTGCGGGTCCTCTGGGCGCACCAGGCTTTCCCGAGTGGGGCATGCTGCCGATTCCAGATAAGTTGTTAAAGCAGGGAGTACGCGACATGGTGCGCATCTCCGACGCACGCATGAGTGGGACGAGCTACGGAACTTGCGTACTCCATGTTTCCCCCGAGTCGCATGTCGGTGGACCGCTCGCGCTGGTGCAGACAGGAGACGAGATCGAGATCAACGTGGAGGAACGAATCATTCACTGGCACGTGGACGATGCGGAGATTGAGACCCGCCGCAAGCAATGGAGTGCTCCTGAAGAACGTTGGGATCGCGGCTACCACGCACTGTTTGCAAAACACGTTACGCAGGCACAGGATGGTTGCGATTTCGACTTTCTCGAGGGTCGTTCGCCAGACCAAGAACCCGATATCTTTTAGTGCTCGGCGGGTCTTGATAAGGGTGGTGCGAAATGAAAATTAACTGGCGATTCGAGGCCGTCGCAGGCCTCGAATGTACCTCCGAGCGGGGATTTCGAGAAAGTGATGCAACAAGGATGCTCCCGCCAAGATCACGAGGAGTTTAAAGACAAACGCAGCGAGCGCAATCGTTGGAGTCGGATCTGAAATCAACCGAGATTCGACCAACCGCGACTCGACCAACCGGTAAGCGCTCTGCACGATAAGGTGCAGCAGATAGACCGCGTAGGAGATTTCGCCCAAGTAACGTAGGCCAGCAGAGATTACCGAAACGAACGTGCGGTTCTTCGTGCTCGTTGGCTCAAGCTCTTCCTTGGGATAGGAGCAGAGGGCTGCGAGCGGAATTGCAATGCACGCCAATAGAACGAACAGGACGTCATGCAGTTGCAGATGCGCTACGGCCAGTCCGCCTGCTACGCTTGCTGTGAGTATCGTCCACATCGTGGCAGTCGAAAGTCTATTCAGCCACTTTTCGAAGTGCAGTCCCAAGATGATTCCGAGACCGAATTCCGGCAGGCAACGGACTAAGGCGAACTGCATCGAAAATTCCAAGTCGCCATTGGAGCGTATCCCGACGACTAGAACGGCGAACAGGCCGACTGCAGTGAGAAGAGCTACAGCACTACGTTTGATGTACCTTGCGCAACACCAGAGTAAAAATGGAAACAGCAAATAGGCGAACCACTCAGCACTCACGGTCCAAAACGAGGGCACCCAGGTCAACTCTTCGTAAAACCCCCACGCCTGAATCATGAGTACGTTCGCCAATAGAGCCGAAAGCGAGTTGCCGTCCTGGAATGGGGCTGGACCGTACTGCGTAGCAGGGACTCCCGCTAGGTATTTCAGCAGTTCTATCGCCACACGAATACCGAGCAACGCAATGTACAGCGGGTAGATACGCGCTAGTCGCGCGATGACGAAGTCGACAAGAGTCCTGAGCTTTGGCGAGTCGGTGAAGGATTCCCGATGCGCGTAGGTCAGGATGAATCCGCTGAGCAACAAAAAGTAGTCAACCGCCAAATAGCCTTTCGTGAACAAGCCCGTGAGCGAGTCAACTTCGGTGACGAAACGAAAGAGCTGATCATTGTGGGCGAGCACCCAGAGTGCAGCGATTCCTCGCGAAATGGTCAAAAACGGAAGTTGTCGTGTGGGGGATTGCACGGGCTAAATGACTAGTTTCTGAGGCCTTTGACTAATTCCTGAGGCCTAGAAGGCCTACTTCAAATCTTCATGATGGCCCCATTATTTTGGGGCTGGGTACACCAAATGTGCAGAATGCCAAACTAACGCGGTTTTCGATCACGAGACCAGGGGCTTAACGAGAGAATACGGTCCCTCAATAGGTAAGTGATTTGTACATTCGTTTACAGACGAATTCCTAGTTTTTCGGGCAACCGTATGGGCTGCGGCGATGGGTTGTCATTCCGACAAAATGCGTTGTCAGAACGTCTTTAGCGGGTACTCTATTGGGCAGATTCGGAAGGAATTTCGATCATCTGCATTTATTCAGCAATTCTTAGTGTTCGGAACCGTGTCTTTGATACGTCTACGGGCGTTGGACGACACACTATTTCGGGGGAAGAAATGAGCATCCAGTCACGAGTCCGGAAACCCGGCTTCACACTTGTCGAGCTGTTAGTTGTGATTGCCATTATTGGCATTCTAGTCGGCCTACTGCTGCCGGCCGTGCAGGCGGCCAGAGAAGCTGCACGTCGTATGCAATGCTCAAACAACCTGAAGCAAATCGGATTGGCACTGCACAATTACCACAGCGCCTACAAGAAGTTCCCTCTACATATCGTTGATCAGAGCGAGCGAGGCACTGCCAACGAGACTTTAGTTACTGGTCGTACTTCGAGCCTTGTTCGTTTGCTTCCCTTTATCGAGCAGACCAACGCGTTCAATAACTTCCGGACTGAACTCGGTTTTGAGAACGCTCCGATTCCGGATACCCACCCGAACTTTCCAATCGCTGCTCTGGACATGTCGGTTTACCTTTGCCCATCCGATCCAAACGCTGGGGTGAACGGTTCGCTGAACGCGGGTAACGTAAACTACGTCGTGAACTTCGGCTGGCCAATTGAGTCCACCGGACCCAGTGGATCGCGTCCAATGGCTGGTGGCGTGTTCCACAGGCCAAATGGATTCATCTCCTACATCTACCCAAATGCCTACAACGATTCGACACAGGCTGGCGGCGGTCCAGTCATGGCGGTTACGAGATTCCGCGATTTCACCGATGGAACGTCCAATACTGCAGCGTTTTCCGAAATGCTGATTCACCCAGGCGTCGACACAAGCGTCGGCGAGACAGACCTGAGATATGAGAACTTGTATTTCGGAACGTCTCGAGCGGCCCAAACGCAGGAAGAGCTTTACAACTCTTGTGTCAATCTGGACGTGCCTCCCGATTTCTTCTCGCGATATCGAGGTAGCTCCTGGGCGAACACTTGGGGCAACGTATGCACGACCTACCAACACCTGATGCCACCGAACACGAAGACTTGCTACCACCGAAATGATTGGTGGAATAGCAACTTCAAATCGACCGCAGCAAGTCAGCACACCGGAGGCGTTCAAGTTGTCTTGGTCGATGGCTCGGTACACTTCGTGTCGAGCAACGTGGATACTTTGGTTTGGTGGGCTTACGGCTCACGAAGCGGAGGCGAATCAGTCGCCAGCATGGTCGACTAAGGCCGGGCCCAAAGTCATAAATTCATCGAGTCCCAATCGTGGCGAGCTGCGATTGGGATTTTTGTTGTTCATGTTTGCTTGCACTCCAAGCCGTGTTTCGAGGCGTAAGCCGCGATTCCAAGTGAAACTCCCTACTTAACTTCGATACTGGGCAGAAAAAAATGAAACGAACACTTGTAGCAGCAAGTTTTGCCGCTTTTGCACTCGCAATCGTCGGTTGCAGCAAGCCGGAAAAGAGCACTGCCGAAATCGACGTCGAAGCCGCACAAGCGCACTACGACGAGTGGACTACAAAACGCATTGATCAAATTCAAAGCGATCCCAACCTGAGCGACGCTCTGAAGAAAAAGCAGATCGAAGAAATCAAGGCTTCTGCAAAGGGTCAGATGAACCAAGTGCAGGGACTTGCCGAAGGTCAAGCGGACCAGCGTGAGCGAGGCAGGTAGCTGGTCGACTCTCGAGCGATGACGAATGTTCGCTCAGCGATGACGAATGTATGCTTGGCGACTTGACGCTCGACGACTCAATGAAAGTCGCGGCTGCGTTGGACAAGCGATCCAACGCGGTCGGATACATCTTCAATCCGACCGACAAGTATGTGGATGATGTTCTCTCTGTTTTCGAGGACACCGTGAACAAGCCAGGCATTGGACTGCCTGGCGATTCTGTGATGCTTCTGCCAAATCTCGGGACGCAGAACAAGGTTCATTGATCCCGTCTCGTCCTCGAGAGTGACAAAGGTGATCCCCTTCGCTGTGCTCGGACGCTGCCGCAGCAATACGAGCCCGGCGACTTTTAAGAACTGGCCGTCTTGTGTTGATTTTAAGTCGCCAGCCCTGGTCACTCGAAGTCGGTCGAGTTGCGGCCGCACAAATGAGATGGGATGGGCCCGAAGGGATAGTCCCGTTGTTGCGTAGTCGGCATGGACTTCTTCAATCTCCCGCATCGGCTTAAGCGCTTCTGGAATCGCGTCGTCCGTGTCGACTCCCATAGATTCGAACAGCCCCTGATCCTTCGGCTTTTTCTCTTGAGATAGAGCCTGCCAATACGCTGCGCGGCGATCACCAGTCAGCGACTTCAAGGCACCGGCCTCAGCGAGCTGCGAGATGGCTGCTTGCCCCAACTGAGTTCGTCGGGTGAAGTCGGCTAGGTCTCGAAAGGAGCCCTCCGACGCTCGGGCCCGAACAATCGTCTCGCCGGTCGCCAACGGCAGTCCACGGATCATAAGTAGGCCCAAGCGGAGCCGGTACTTGTGCTGGCGATGGGCAGAAGCCGGCTCGTGCTCTTTCTCGGTTTTCTCCGGAGCCGTTAGCGGCTCAAGCGTGCAGTCCCAATCGCTGTGGTTCACATCGACTTCGCAAACGAGCACTCCGTGTTCCTTGGCGTCCGTCACCAGTTGCGCGGGAGCATAAAAGCCCATTGGTTGACTGTTCAAAATCGCCGCGCAGAAAACTTCGGGGTAATGGTGCTTTAGCCAACAAGAGACGTAAACCAAGAGAGCAAAACTAGCCGCATGCGATTCGGGGAAACCATACTCGCCGAACCCTCGGATTTGTGTGAAGACGCGTTCGGCGAATTCTTCGGTCAGCCCATTTGCGTGCATTCCGCTGATTAACTTGCGATGGAATTGGTCGATAACACCTGGCCTTCGCCAAGCCGCCATAGCCCGGCGGAGTTGGTCGGCTTCGCCGGGGGTGAATCCGGCAGCGACCACTGCAAGACGCATCGCCTGCTCCTGGAAAATCGGTACTCCCATGGTTCTGCGTAAGACTTGGGCGATTGCTTCGTTCGGGTACTCCGGTTGTTCGCCGGTACGTCTGGCGGTGAGGTAAGGATGCACCATCTGGCCTTGGATTGGCCCTGGTCGAACGATCGCGACTTCGATGACTAAATCGTAAAAGCAGCGGGGCCGAAGTCTGGGCAGCATACTCATTTGGGCCCGACTCTCGATTTGAAAAACACCGATCGTGTCGGCTTTGCAAATCATGTCGTAAACTTGGCTGTCTTCACGTGGAACGGAGGCCAGAGTGAGTGGGCGATCGTAGTGGTCTTCAAGCAGATCAAACGCGCGATGTATGGCACTCAACATACCGAGCGAGAGGCAGTCCACCTTTAGGATGCCGAGCTCGTCCAAATCGTCTTTGTCCCATTCGACAACCGTGCGTCCCGGCATCGACGCGTTCTCGATAGGACAAAGTTCACACAGCCATCCTTGAGTCATGACCATCCCGCCGACGTGTTGGGAAAGATGCCGTGGGAAGCCGATCAAGCTATCGACGAGGTACAGGAAACGCTTTCCGATCTCGGAGTCCGGATCAATGCCGCACTCGGCAACGCGATCAATGAGCGTGCCTTCTGTTTGTCTAGAGTCGACAAGTTGGCTGAGCGAATCGATCTGATCTAGCGATATACCGAGAGCCTTCGCACAATCACGAATCGCAGACTTGGTGCGGTAAGTAATAACAGTCGCTGTCATTCCCGCGCGATGACGGCCGTACTTTTCATAGATGTATTGCAGCACCTCCTCGCGGCGCTGATGTTCAAAATCCACATCGATGTCGGGAGCCTCGTTGCGTTCGCGACTAATGAACCGCTCGAAAAGCAAATCCAATTCGTTCGGATCGACACTGGTCACCCCCAAGCAATAGCAGACAACGCTGTTGGCAGCCGAACCGCGACCCTGGCAGAGAATTCCTCTGCCACGTGCGAAACGGACTAGATCCCAAACGGTTAGGAAATAGGCTTCGTACTTCAAGTCCTCAATCAGCGAAGTTTCATGACGCAGTAATTCAATAATCTTCTTCGGCACGCCCTGTGGATAACGTTGCTTAGCACCCTCCCAAGCTAACCGCTTGAGAAACTCAATGGGAGTCTGCCCGTCCGGCGCCAGTTCGACCGGGTACTCGAAACGCAGCTCTTCTAAACTGAAATTCAATTGCGAGGCGATATGACGCCCACGCTCGAGGGCCTTGGGAACCGGTTCGAATAATGCCTCGATCCGCGAAAGTTCCCGTAAATGAAATTCGGCGTTTCCAAGTCGTTCCGTTGCCACGGCGTCGATGGTTGTATTGAATCGGGTGGCGAGTAGACAATCGTGTAAGATCGAACGCTCCGCCACGTGATAGTGCACATCACCGCTGGCGAGCAAGGGAACACCACTGGCCTTGCTCAGATCCTGCCAGCGTTGCAAGAGCGCCTGGTCGTCTACACTGCGGTGCATTTCTAGCATCAATGACCCACGCTCGCCGAAGACGTCACGAAAAAGCCGAAGCCAGCTCAACCAGCCGTCATCGTCGGCGACATCAAAATCGGAAGCAGGAAGTTCATACTCCGGTGAACTCGAAACTCCGCCATCGTTTTCTAACTCGGCACTCGCATCTGCATCTTGGCCAGCACCAGTTTCACTCCCATCCAGCTCATCCTCTGAAGGGTCGACCGTAACGAAATCCTGTTTCTCCCAAGGCATCACGTCCGCATCATCGAAAAGTCGCGTATCGGCCGGCGGCAATTCATCAAGCACAGGTTGTCGCAGCAGCAGGCCAGCGAACAGCCCCTCGTTCAACTCGAGGATATCGGACCAGTAGATTTGGCAGCCGCCTTTCTCACGTCTAAGTCGACCGCGTGTAATGATTCGACTGAGACGACCGTAAGCTTCGCGGTCTTTCGGCCAAACTACAACGGGAGGGCCATCAACCGGGTGCAATTCTGCTCCCACGAAAAACGGAATTCCAGCATCCTTGGCGGCAGTGTGGGCGCGGACGATTCCGGCAAGTGAGTTGCGATCCGTAACGGAGATGCCTGCGTAGCCCAGTTCCGCTGCACGTTCGACCAACTCGTCTGCATGCGAAGCCCCCTCCAAAAAAGAGAAGTTCGATTTGCAATGTAGCTCGACGTAGCTCACGTGTTTTACTGCACCCAAAGTGGTGTGACTTGGAACGAATAGCTCGCAGGTAGGAAAGTCGCGTGAAGTAAACTCTTCCGCTCCAGTAACTTTGATACGCGTAGTTTCCGGTGTTTCATAGACATGTTACCGGCGACGGCTAGGAGACATTTGAAACCTGGGTGTTTTTATCACCCCCGCGTGAAATTGACATAGGTTTGAATTGAGTTTCGAGCTGCGCCCCTTCCAGGCTGCAGCCAGCCAAAGAAAACGGTGCAAACTGGGCCGCTCGCGGAGAAAGAAATCTCCGGTGAGGCAACGAGGAAGACAAAATGAACTTCGACGAAGATACACCTGCCCGCAACACTACACGCAATTTACAGATAGAGCCCCTGGAAACCCGTCGACTCTTGGCGGCTGACCTGACGCCATTCGATGGCAGCAGCAATCTGTACCAGATCCACGGCAACAACGGAGCTCAAGGACAGTTGAGCATTATCGATGTTGCGAACAGCACATTTCAAGATGTGGGACAGGTCGCCGGCTTCAAGATCAATGCCACCGGCTACCGCGTTGCCGACAACTTTATCTATGGAATCAAAGTCACTTCGGACCAGTTGATACGTCTTGGCGCCGATGGACGATTCGAAATCCTGGGCAAGATCGAAGGGCTACCCAACCGGAACTATTACAGTGCGGACTTTGGTGGCGATGGATTGCTTTACATCTGGAGCGGAAAGCAGCTCTTCGGCGTTAACGTCGACACGGTTAGCGTAGAGCGGGAAGTAACGCTTTCACGCAAGATGTCTTCCACTCCAGACCTCGCCTATGATCCCGTTTCTGGATTAATGTTCGGCGTCGAACGCACTTCCAACCGAACACGCAGCTTCATTTCGATCGACTACCAGGACGGTCAGGTGCAGACGATCAACTCCAACTTTGAGCCGAGCAACGGGACATTCGGCGCAATGTTTGCCGATGCTACCGGGCGTGTTTTTGGAGCGGACAATCGAGGTGGCCTGTACGAGATCGACAAGGAGAACGGGATCGCGGAATTGGTAGGCTACAGTCCTCGGGCTTCGAGCAACGATGGATCGTCGCCGTCTAGCGCTGCAGTGAACTTGCCACCGATGATGGAACGTAGTTGGGTCACCGTCGAAGAAGGTGCTGTGGATGTGCCACTTGAATTGCCTACACCGGTTGATCCGGAGAACGAGTTGTTCTCGATCACGGTCGCTGAATTGCCCAATGGAACGGTGAAGCTCCTAGATGGAACCGCATTGTCGGTTGGAGACCAGCTATTTGCCACGGATGTACCTGGG
>JBGCCZ010000022.1:0-9578 GCA_045105035.1 Pirellulaceae bacterium
ACGCGCGAGCGGGCAACCAACGCATCAACCATTCTCGCCCCTTGGGTCCATTAAACTCCTGTCGCAACGCAACTGGATCTCGCTCCCGGTTCTCCCACAACGCGGCATCCACTGAACCACGACCGGGCATCACCGAAGGCAGGCAACCGGTAACGTGAGGCATGAAGATGATCTCCGCGCCTTCCATCGCCGTAATGCGTACGTTCTCTGGCAAGTTATTGTCGTAGCAAATTAAGAATCCAATTCGGCATCCCAGCAACTCGATCACTCGATAGCCTTCGCCGGGCGTCAAATGCGGGCTCACGAACGGATGCAGCTTCCGAAACTTCGTGATGTAGCCTTCCGGTCCGACCGTCACGTAGCAGTTGTAAACTCGGTCTTCCGCATCGCGTTCAAACACCCCGGCCATCACGTGGATTCTGTGCTGGCGGGCGATCTCGATTAATTGCTGAACGGAAGGTCCATCCGGAACCGGCTCGGCGATCTCCAGCAGGGCTTCGTGACTGAGCGGTTGAACGAAGCTGTAACCCGACATCGAGCACTCATGGAAACTGACGATCTCAGCAGAAGCCTCAGCGGCCTGCTTGGCCAGTGCATCAATTCGACTGAGGTTAAAAGACTTGTCGTTGTCTCGGTGCTCGAACTGGACTGTAGCGACGCGAATTTCTCGCATGGAGTTTCCTTAACGATAGCGGTCAGCCGTTTGGATCCGGACTAGTTTGACTCCGTTTCCAAACAGTAAAGGTATTTTGCACCGCGGAGAAAAAGCTGTTTACCTGCGAGTGCGGGTGAGGCGTCGAAGCGATCATCAAGCGTGTTGGTAGCTAACTTTTTCAGGCGATTGGCTTTCTCAATAACTAACGTCTTGCCAGCGCGGCCGGTAATGTAAACGCGACCTGCTGCGCCAACCGGCGAAGCGTAGATGTTCGACAATTGCCCAATCCGCTCAGGGCCAAAAACCGTCTCGCCGGATCTGGAGTCAATGCAGGTGAGAACGGAGCGATTCGACTGATTGTAGTAAAGCAAACCGTTGTACAAGAGTGGAGACGGAATGTAGGGCGTATCGCGATCGCGCTTCCACCGAATATTCTCGCTACTGGAAATATCGCCGGTCTCGGACAGTGGAATCGAAATCGCTGCGTATCCCTTGTAGCCGCTCATGCAGATCACATAGTCGCCTTCGAGAACAGGGCAGGGCGTAACATTGCCGGTTAGACCGGTGCATTGCCAAATGACTTCGCCGGACTCCAAGTCGTAACTTCGCACGGAGATTGATGCTGCAGTGATAACTTGTGTTTTTCCAGAGTGGTTAACGACGATCGGTGTTGCCCAAGCGTTGTCTTCGTCGCGGTCTCGTTTCCAAAACGTCTTACCGGATTTTGCGTCGAGTACTTCGATGGTACTTTGTCCGTCGTGGTCGCGTACGATCACGAGCTTTCCGCCATGTAGAACGGGTGAGCAACCTTCGCCGAGACTGGAACCGACGCGGACCTCCCCCAGATCTCGTTCCCACACTTTGTTGCCCTCCAGGTCATAGCAGAATAGTCCTGCAGACCCGAACCAGCAGTAAAGAAGCTCTCCATCCGTTGTCGGGGAAGCCGGGGCGAAATCGTTGTCATTGTGCGCGCCCTCGTGAGGAATCTTCACCGTCGCGATCCGTCGCCAAAGTTCACTTCCGCTTTCGCGGTCCAAGCACATGACAACAAACGCATGCTCCGTGTTGGGCCGTTTGATATTGAAGAAGTTGGTTTGTGGTTGGTCTTTCGGATCCGGTATCGACGAGTCCTTCACTCCAGTGTCGATGGCCGTCAGGATGAAGACCTTGTCCTTCCAAATGATCGGAGTCGAAGTGCCTTTGCCGTCGATGGCAACCTTCCACTTCACGTTCTTCGTCTCGCTCCACTCGACCGGAGGATCCGCTGTTGGCGAGACGCCCGTACCATCCGGCCCACGCCACTGATGCCAATTCTCATCCGTCGAATCGCCAAACAGACTTGCCTGCGTTAATGAGAGTGCAAGGAAGGCGACTGCAAGCAATGGTATTTTCATGATCCGGTTAGTTCGTTTTGAGGAATCAACATTTCACACGATAGCGAAAAAGGCAGTCTAACGAGTTTACCGCAAAGCCTTTGCCTCGAAACTGGATGGAATCCGGGCAAGTCACTTTTTCAGTTCAGACAGGATAGTAGCTCGGCTGTCCCATTCGGAACGCAACATGTTCTCGGCTCGGAAATCCGAACTACTTTATGTAGCTTGAAAAACGGATTCGCCCTGGCAATACGACTCGACCGTTACGGTTTTAAGTGCTTGGAGAGAAAGTCCCGGACTTTGACGTAGGATTCTCCGGTGAAGAATGGCGTGCCTCCATGGCCTGCATCGGGTAGGACGACCAATTCGACATCAAGTCCAGCCGCTGCGTAGACGTCTCGCATTCGCTCGCTCTGATCTGGCAGCACAGTCGTATCGCGATCGCCTTGGAAGATAAGCAACGGAGGGTCCTTCGCGTCGACATAAGTAACGGGACTCGCCTCTTGTTCGGATTGCGTGGATGGACGCTTGTCGACGGTGCCGCCGAGCAGTGCCAGGCTTCCAGACTTGCTCGTGTACGCTCGCTCGGGCTGAGTCCTGCCGCGGAGAACGAAATCTGAAGGCCCGAAGTAGTCGACCACGCATCCGACATTCGTTGTCTCGCTGGTGAATTCGCCAACGTTTCCGTCCATCGATTCTACTCCAGACGAAACACCGATCATTAGCGCTAAGTGACCGCCCGCTGAACTTCCTGCTACCGCCATACGCTCGCCGTCATATCCGTACTTCCCCGCGTGCGCCTTCAACCAGCGAATCGCAGCTTTGCAATCATGAATTTGCGCCGGAAAGGTCGCCTTGTCAGTAAACCGATAGCTGATGCTCGCGATCGCTATTCCGTCGCCAAGCAGCTGTTTGAGGCGCGGCGGATTTCGCGAACCGGCCCGCCACCCACCTCCGTGGATCCAAACTAGCAACGGAGCTGGTCCACCCGCAGCACGCGGCAAATACAAATCCAGCTTCAGTTCTATTCCATCGACTTCCGCGAAAACTAAATCCAAATGCTGCTCAACATCCGCCAGCTCTAGAGCCCGGTTGCTCTCCTGGGCTATGGTGGATGTGGCGACGAAACACAGGAAAATCAGGGAAGAGGCCAACTTAGAGAATCGCATTAAATGCCTCCAGCGCAGAAGGATGTACAAGCATACGCAGCACCTGCGCCGCGAAGGGGAATGAATATCTTAAGTCAAGACGCTATCAGTAGAATCACATCTTCCGATCATCAGCGTGCGTTGCGGAACAAGGCTCTAACAAATTAAGAAAGCCCGAGTTGGATCAACAACTCGGGCTCACTATTTGTCATCTTCAATGAGGCGTTTCGATATTGCAGCACAGTCTACGCCGGGGCAAAACACAGTTTGGGTTTGGGCCAAACACCTCTTCGTGCGATAGCCCTGATTGGCCGACTCTCCCCCGAATTCCTCACGAAACGCGGAAAGTGAGAGTGAATCATTTTTCGTTATCGTTATCTATCTTCGTTGCGTAGCTTGAAACTCTGGTGCGAGCTGCAGTCTAGGCGAGGGCTCCTTCGAAGAGCTTGAGCAGTCGACTCCACGCCTTTTCAGCTTGCTCTTTGTTGTAAACGCGAGAGTCGGGAGGGCACCAACCGTGTCCCGCTGGATAGACTTCGATTTCCGCATTGAGGTCAGCAGCCGCGAACGACTCTTTCAAGATCGTCTTTGATTTTGGATCTCGCTGATCGTCGTTTTCTGCGACACAGATGAGAAACTGGGCCTTCATCTTTGGAATCAACCGATGCGGACTATCCGGACCGTCCTTAGTGAGTCCTCCGCCGTGGAACGTGGCTGCAGCTCCGATGCGATCTGGAACAGCGGCTGCAGTTCGGAAGACGATTGGCCCGCCCATGCAATAGCCGGTTGTGCCAACCTTCTTCGAAGTATCCACCTGCGACTGTTCGTCGAGCCATTTCACGAAGGCCTTCGCATCGGTCGAGTGTGTTTCTGCCGAGAGTGACTGAGCTAGTGGTCTCACATCACCAAAACTCATGCCGCCACCATCATCGCCTTGGGGGGCCTTCTGCTTGCGGTAGTACGGGTTCACGACCACTACGCTGTAGCCGGATTCAGCAAGCCGTTTTGCCATGCCTTTGAACGCTGGACGCAATCCGAAAATGTCGGGCCAAATGAGGACTGCGGCGTGTTTGCCCTCGGAAGGTGCGGCAAAGTAAGCATCGCACGTTCCGTCCGGAGTCGTTATCTCGACTTCACGCTCAGAGACCTCCGCCGCGTTCGCAGCTCGCGGCAGCATCATCGCCGCTCCGACTCCGGCAGCCAAAGCCCCCATATCGCGGCGCGAGTATTTCTTTAAGTCTTCTTCGAAGTGATCCTGATCACACATGCGTCATTCTCCAGTATCGACAGAGTTGTAGGAATTCAGTTGGCTTGAAAATCGTTCGGGAATCGAGAGGTTTGGGAATCGAAAGCAGAGTTTCAATCCACGGCCTTCGCATCAGCATGATAACAACTAGATAGTCGTGGAGCGCCGCGTCCAAACGATTCTCTACAAAAGGTAATGCCTACCTATTGAGTCTGCGACCACAGACCTTCGCCGCTGAATCATTGAGGCAGGATCGAGCTAGGGGAGGAATGGACCAGCAGGAGAAATGGACCAGCAGGAGAAACGCAGCGAAGTCGGTGTGCTACGAAGCCAAGGGGTCAAAGACTGCTAGCAACCAAGCAAGGCCAATCGTTAAAACCGCAAATGTGCCCGCCGCCACTTGCGTCCTCCACTGGCTAAGCAGCTGGAGTGGAAGAAACGTGCTTGCCGCGCCGAGTCCCAATCCAGCAATCAGCCCCGTCGCGTGCGCGCCAACATCAGTCCGCTCGCCACCCGTGCCAACGAGAGTAAACAACATGATCCCAGCGATCAACGGACTCCAACGTCGCATAAAACTCTTCGCACCCAGCCGTGGTTTCACGGCGTGCGCAATCGCGATACCGAGCGCCGCAAACACGGCAGTCGAAGAGCCGATCGAAAGATGCTCCACCGGCCGAAGAAATCCATTGGCCAAGTTGCCGAGACTACCGCCCAACATGATGAACATCCACGCCACTCCGCCACCCAACAACTGGCCGGCCAGAAAACCAAAAAGACTGCCAAAGACCAAGTTGGAACACAGGTGCAGCGAATCGGAATGAAGTGTCAATGCGGTCGTAGCTCGCCACCATTGTCCGGCCTGGACTTTCCTGGCATCCGAACGCCCAGCCTCTAGCATCAATTCACTGGCATCCGAGTACCAAGACAGCGATGCGAATCCGATGAGTAAGATTGCGAAGACGAATAGACCTTCAAAATTCCCAACCGCTTGCCTCGTTCCACCGCTTTGCAACAACACTCCTTGCTGCGAATCGTCTTCTTCAGTCAGGTGAGCGGTCGCCGAATCCATTTCAGCCTGGTCAGAATCCGAGTGTTGGCGTTCTTCGATGTACTCTTGCAGCTCTTCACAAGCCGCATCGACGTCCGTGCCTGCAACTTGCAGCTGCCAACCGCCCACGGCAGCCACTGACTGCGCAGAAATGCCGACGGCACGTAGAACAAACCGAAGTTCATTGCATTCGCGTTTGCATGGAGTTTCAATAATGGCGACTAAACCCGAATTCATCTACTCACTCCGTTGCTTCCAACTGCCAATCACGACTCCTATCGAAACTGGAGTCTGCCGACTAACGCGTTTATCCGCGAAGTTAGCCTCTCGGTAGCGAAGCTCGTGCCAAAACCGCGTGGCAACCTCTCTGAGTGCAGAATATAGCGGCAGAGATGGTGTCTCCCCATTCGGATTAAAAGCGGATTTAGTGCAACAGCAGGGTACGCACAAGCTATCTTGCAAGCAGTACGAGAAGACAGCTACCGTCGTCAATCACGTTCAGCCCTGCATTCCGTGCATCCGCACTGGCCTGCTCGTCTTCGGCGCCCGGCTGCATCCACAAGTGCTTGACGCCTGCCAGGATGGCATCCTGCACAATGCCGCGCGTGACAGCCGGCGGCGTGATGATCGAAAGAGCCTCCGGTGGAACGGGACAATCTGAAAGTTGAGCGAACGCAGTATGCCCTTCTACCAAATCCGCTTTCGGGTTCAACGGATACGTCTTGTGCCCGGTATCAATCAAACGCCGGAAGATCATGTTGCCATACTTTGACCGATCCGTCGAAGCTCCAGCAACTGCGAAGGTCTTGGCGGCCAAGAACGATTGAACAGCTTCGGTCATCTTGCTACCGGGAGTGGTTTGAGTGTTTGGTTTGCAGTACGTAGGGTCTAAGCCAATATCTCTTCGATCACCGAACCGTGAACGTCCGTTAGTCGACGATCGAGACCGTTGTGATACCACGTCAGCTTCTCGTGGTTGAACCCGAGTAACTGCAGCACCGTCGCGTAGAAGTCCCAAACGCTGCAAGGATCTTTTTCTGCGCGACGACCAAAGTCGTCCGTCGCGCCGTAGCTCGTCCCACCTTTGACTCCAGCCCCCATCATCCAACACGTAAAGCCATCGGGATTATGATCGCGTCCCGCCGTACCGTCTTGGTGCGTTGGCATGCGTCCGAACTCGGTCGTCCACAGCACCAGTGTGTCTTCCAGCAAGCCTGACCGCTTCAGATCTGCAAGTAGAGCAGCGGTTGGCTGGTCAAAGATTGGGCAGTGTCGTTCGTAGTCGGATTTCAGTGTCTTGTGAGCATCCCAGTTCAGAAAGCCATCGACGCCGGACGCGCGTGACGAACAATATAGACTCACATACCGAACGTCTCTTTCAAGCAATCGACGGGCAAGCAGACAGTTCCTGGCATAAGCGGCTTTCAAGCTATTTGAGTCGGACGTTCCATAGGCTGTGTGCGTGGCTTGCGATTCGCGAGATAAATCCGAGACTTCTGGAGCCGACAACTGCATCTTGGCGGCCAACTGGTAAGCCGCAACACGCGCACGCAAATCCGACTCTGCAAGATGCTCTCTCGCAAATCGACTGTTCAGTTTCTCGAGCAACTCGCGCGACGCTGACTCCTGATTCGGTGAAATTGAAGCCGGCGTCTGCAGATTGCGAATTGGTTGTTGCGCACTCAGCATGATTGCCTGATGCCGCGCCGGCAGGAATCCATTCGACCAATTCGCCTTGCCGTTGGGCGGCTCGCCACGAATATCCGGAATCGCCACATAGGCCGGAAGATTGTCATTCAGGCTACCAAGTCCATAACTCGCCCAGGCCCCTGCACTTGGAAAGCCCTCCGTATCGTGGCCCGTGTTCATGAAGACACAGCCGGGACCATGCGTGTTTGTTTTGCTATGCATCGAATGCACGAACGCAATGTCATCCACGTGCTGCGACATGTGCGGCAGCATCGTGGAGCAGAACTTGCCACACTCACCCGCTTGCTCAAACGCCCAAGGACTTTGCATCACGTTCCCATTCTTACCCTGGAACGAAACGAAGTTCTCTTCGCCCGGCAGCGGCTGGCCATGTAGCTTCTCGAGCATGGGTTTGTACTCCCACAAATCCATGTGCGACGCCGCGCCGGGACAAAAAATCTGTAGCACACGTTTTGCCCGCGCCGGATGATGTGTCTTGCCTTCACCTGGTTTCCAACCACCATCGTCTGCTAGCGACTGCCCGGCTAACAAGTCCATCAACCCGATACCAGCGAGGGCAGTCGGTACACTCCCGAGAAAAGAGCGCCGTGAAAAATCGAGCAGATCTCGATCGGCCGAGTTGCCGATCGGCTCAGCCTTCGCGTTCGGTTTCGCACCACATTTAGTAGACATAAAGCAACTCGCTTGTATTCAGCATGACTCGACAAAGTGCTTGCAAGCCATGTTCCTCTAAGAACTCTGTGCAGGACTGGACCTCTTCGTCGGAAGGAGCCCTGAGGTAGCATATCTCGTAGAGCTTAACCACTTGTTCAATACTCGCGTCCGATTCGGTACCCCAGGTCTCAGGCCCAAAATCTGACTCTACAAGGGGAGCTTCAGCAAGTTGGTAACTCTCCACTTTCTTAACCAGTGCCTTAGCCATGTCCAACGTGAAAGTGTGATTGAGCATCGTCAGTGCTTGCAGCGGAGTCGTCGTACTGGAGCGTTTGGGCGTTGCGAAGGTGCAATCGGGCTGATCAAAATCAGTCATCAAATCAACGACCGACGCACGGGCGTTCTGATGGTAGACTCCACGTCGATAGGTATCGGACGGATGCTGATCCAGAGGAGCGTAGGTACTTACGTTATCCTGCATGTACTTGTACAAGCGGAAGCCGGGACCGCCACGATCAAACTTGAGAACTCCGGCAAGCATCAGAATACTGTCGCGAATCTCCTCTGCCGAAAGCCTGCGTGGAGGAAAACGCCACAGCAAACGGGAGTCCACATCGATGGCTGCCGCCGGAGGACGGTGCGTGCTCGACTGCCGGTACGTTTCCGAGAGCATGATGATGCGGTGCAAGTCTTTGATCTTCCAATCCGCCTGCAGGAGAAGCCCTGCCAAGTGATCGAGCAATTCAGGGTGTGACGGACGACCGCCCATAAAACCAAAGTCGCTGGGCGTATCCACGATACCGGCACCAAAGTGATACTGCCAAATCCGATTCGCCAGAACGCGCGGAGTCAAAGGATTGTTCTTCTGAGTCATCCAATTGGCAAAGGAAAGACGACGCTCGGCTTCCGAGGCGTCTTGGTCCAGACGATATGCCAACGCTTGCTCGTCCCCATCAGCTAGTCCTGAGAGCACGGAAAGACTTGCGGGCACGACGACATCGCCCAGCCGTTGAGGGCTACCGCCGAGGAACAGATGGAAAGGGCCTTTGGCTTTTTCCGCGTTCCGCTTGCCAATGAAAACGCGTCTTGCCTTTGGAACTCTTGCTATTCGCCGATTGACTTCATTCAACCGCTGTCCAAGCTCCCGTAGCTTCTCTTCGTCGGATTCGCCCTTCTCCAACTTCATCAGGCGATGGTTCGTAAAACGCTCTCCCGGATTGGGACTGCGGTCTTGGCTGCTAGCAACCACGCTCCATTGCTGGCCATCCACCGACACTTCGATCCGATATTCGGCGACAAAAGTAAAGATATGATGCTCGGGCTTAGGCTCCCCGCGAGCACTCGAAAAGTACACGCGATCGATCACCGTGGGCTCGGCCAATTCAATGGTAAGGCTCGTATCCGCTGAAAGAAACCTCGCACCGAACTCACCATCGATGGCCAAGTGCGGTCCGTATGCGTCGGGAAAGTCCTCGATCTTCCGAGACGCTCCACTGGCAATCCCTCCCTCGGCAGCCGCTGCGACGTTTCGCGTGGGAGTGGCTGGCGCGGCGACGGACCAAACTTCAAACTCGTCGATCCTAAAGCCTCGATTCGAGTTCAAGTCACCGTCTTGGGCTTCGCAGACAAGTCGTACAAATTTTGCTTCTATCGGGTCGAATGTGTCTTCCGTTCCAGTACGAAGCACCGCTGGTCGAACCCATTGCGTCTTATAGTCATCGAGCTTCTCTTTGCCACGCTCCAA
>JBGCCZ010000023.1:0-61633 GCA_045105035.1 Pirellulaceae bacterium
GCGTCCGGATTCGCAACGGAGTTTTCAAGGGATACGAAGGGGTCATTACTCGCCGCGACAAGGAAGTCCGCTTGCAGGTTTACGTCCGATTCATGGAGCAGGGCGTTTCCGTCGCGATCGAGGACTGTCAGGCGGATCCAATCTAGGTGACCAATGAGCTGCAATGTCGCTTGTGAAACTGCGTTCCGCAGCTGCCCCCAAAGAGCCCATACCCGGGTGTGGGCACCCGACCTTTCCCCGCTCACTCGCCAGAAGCTCGCAATGGGGAAGGTGACTGGAAGTGAGACGGTGACGGGAAGTGAGACAATGTACTTAGGCAATCACCTGCAAGGGCCGCATGTGGAGCTGGCTGTGCGGAGCCGTAGTGGAGGAGCCGTCTGCGCGGAACCGCCTTCGGCTTGCCGTTAAACGAAGAAGATGTTTGGTTTGACGAGGGTGAGATCTGGTAAGGAGATTCACAATCGGTAGTCGAATCCTGGCGGAGTGGTGATTCTCGCGGGCTGCATTTCGCGTAGCATATGGGCATACCATATGGAATAGGCTCCAAGCACAGTAGCTTGAGCCAGGTTGCGTGGAGAGGTGTTGCGAACGTGTTTGAATCGATTTTTGTGGCTGGGCATCGAGGGATGGTCGGTTCTGCAGTATGCCAACGACTTGCCCACGAAGCGAACGTGCGACTCATTCTGCGAAATCGCAGCGAATTGAACTTGGAAGACCAGGCAGCCGTCCGCGACTTCTTCGCGCAAGAGCGTCCCGAGGCGGTGATTTTTGCAGCGGCCCGAGTGGGCGGAATCCATGCGAATAATTCATTTCCCGTCGAGTTTATGACGGAGAACCTGAACGCCCAACTGGCAACCATCTCTGCCGCATACGAGTTCGGAACCAAGCGTTTCTTGTTCTTGGGAAGCACTTGCATCTACCCAAGAATGGCAGAGCAACCAATCCAGGAATCGGCTCTTCTCTCGAGTCCTTTGGAACCGACCAACGAGGCCTACGCTCTTGCGAAGATTTGTGGTTTGAAGCTGTGTGAGTACTACCGAAGACAACATGGCGTACTATTCCATTCGGCCATGCCGACGAACCTATTCGGGCCTGGGGATAACTATCATCCTGAGCACAGTCACGTTTTGCCCGCCTTGCTGAGACGATTCCACGAAGCGAGGGAGTCGGGGGCTTCGGAAGTTACGATTTGGGGCAGCGGAAAACCGCGGCGCGAATTTTTGTACGTCGAAGACTTGGCCGACGCACTCGTTCACTTGCTGAAGCTGGACGATCCACCGGACTGGGTCAACGTCGGAGCAGGCGAGGATCTGAGCATTCTAGACTTAGCGAAACTTGTGGCTGAGACGGTTGGGTACGGAGGGCAGATCTCAACGGACTCGACCAAACCCGATGGAACGCCACGCAAGCTGACGGACATTTCGTTGTTGCGTTCGACCGGCTGGCAACCTACGACTTCCTTGCCTGAAGGGATTCGGAAGACCTACGAAGACTACAAAGCCAGTCTAAAAAACGGTACTCTGCGTCAAGTTTAGCGACCAAGCCGGATTGGTTCTGACCGTAACCGGCCCGCTCCGAAGCTCCAGTACTCTTTCAAGTTGCCTGTCGAGCTACAATTCGCCCCAGTCGGATTTGTCGCTATTTGCCAACGGCTGATTGTCGGCTGCCATCAACCGACATCGGACTCTGGCGACCAGAAGCTTGCGAAGTTGATTTTGAGGGTTCAACCGATCAAACGTCCTATCCCTTGAAAACCGAAAAAGCCAAACTGCCTCGGCGAGCCAAGCGATGGAACCCGATAGATGTAGAGTTCGGCTCTCTGCACACTGACTTTTGCCGTTTGAGGATTTCGCAGCGGCACTATCCCCCCATTCAAATGGGGAGCGATTCAATCAACCAGGAATTAATTGATGAAGATTTGTTGTATCGGTGCTGGTTACGTTGGTGGTCCCACGATGGCGATGATTGCCAAGCAATGCCCGAACATCAGCGTTCATGTAGTCGACCTGAACCAGTCGCGGATCGACGCTTGGAATTCAGACAACCTTCCGATCTACGAACCAGGTTTGGATGAAGTCGTCAGCGAAGCTCGCGGGCGAAATTTACAGTTCTCGACGCAAGTCGACGAGGCCATCGCCGAAGCGGACATGATCTTCATTTCCGTCAACACTCCCACCAAGACCTTTGGGATGGGTGCTGGCCGTGCTTCGAATTTAGAGTTCATCGAAAAGTGCGCTCGGCAAATTGCCAGGGTATCGACCGGTCACAAGATCGTGGTCGAAAAGTCCACCTTGCCGGTCCGAACTGCCGAGGCGGTGAAGCGCATTTTGAGCAACGCTGGCAACAAGGCTTCGTTCGACGTGCTGAGCAATCCAGAATTTCTTGCCGAAGGTACGGCCATCGAGGACTTGCTGGCTCCGGACCGAGTATTGATCGGCGGCGAGTCCGAAAAAGCAATCGAAGCCTTGGTTAATGTCTATGCCCAATGGGTACCGAAGGATCGCATCCTAACGACGAACCTGTGGAGTAGCGAGCTTTCGAAACTCACAGCCAACGCCTTTCTCGCTCAACGCGTGTCCTCGATCAACTCGATTTCAGCACTCTGCGAAGCCACAGGGGCGGACGTTGACGAAGTTGCCCGGGCGATCGGCACTGACTCGCGCATCGGCCCGAAGTTCTTGAAGTCCTCAGTCGGGTTCGGCGGTAGCTGCTTCCAAAAAGACATCCTTAATCTGGTCTACCTGTGCGAACACTTTGGTCTCGATGAAGCGGCCGAGTACTGGGATCAAGTCGTCAAAATGAACGACTACCAAAAGCGTCGTTTCGCTCAGAAGATCGTGAAGACTCTGTTCAACACGGTGTCAGACAAGAAGATTGCCATGTGGGGTTGGGCGTTCAAGAAGGACACCAACGACACTCGTGAGTCTGCAGCCATTTACGTTTGCCGAGACTTGTTGCTAGAGCGCGCCCGCATTGCAGTGTACGACCCACAAGTCCCCGAATCTCAAATTCGAGCCGATCTTGAATACGTGCTTCAAGACGAAAACGGGGAACTCGCGCCGTATCGCAAGTCACTGATCGACAACGTCACGGTCGTTCCGGGCGCCTATGATGCCGCTCGAGAGGCGCATGCAATTGCAGTGATGACCGAGTGGGATCAATTCAAGGAACTGGACTTCGACCGAGTCTACAAAGACATGCAGCAGCCAGCGTTCGTCTTCGATGGTCGCAATCTGCTTGACCGAGCTGCGATGACTGAGATCGGTTTTGAAGTCCATGCGATCGGTAAGACGAGCCCGGCGAATTGACAAGCAACGTCTGATCGCGTCCGCTGTTCGCTGTTCGCTGAGGCATCAGAAGTGCACTGGCAAAGCGGTTCGGCGTCGAAATACTCAAGTCGCTCTAAAACTCTCGCGTCGCATTGAGTCGTCGGATCGAGTTGCATTCGTCTGAGGATCCCACGTGCCGCTTCACTGTCATTGTGAGGAAGTGTCAGCGACTAAAGAATCTGGTTTCATCACTTCCGCTCGCCTCACTCTGTTCTCGTTCGGCCAACCGGAACAGCCCACACGCAGGGTCGAGCAGCGATCGTGCCTCGGAAGGACGGGCCTCTCACCTGACTTTTGACAAGTTTTCCCCGCGGATGATGTCTGCAAATCCCCATCTTGTGACCATTCCTGTCGCTTCAGGAACGCCTACAACCCTGCGCAGCAAGGCCCTATAGCCGCAGTTTCGGAATGCCTACGAGAGGATTGGTCAACCTAGTTGATGCAACCGGCGCGGGCTATCAAAATCGCTGAGACCACGATTGGACAACGACCTGATTGGACGACGGGGTTTGATATACTCAGCCGGCATATTTGCGGGGCAGGGCATTCTCGGTCCAGGGAGCGTCTCAAACATTCACCATCGTCTGATGCGTTTCTCGAGGAGAAATTTCATGGGTGACATCCCAGTTTTGCCGGCCAAAGTTCTCGATAGTGATGCAAAGCCTGAGGCGGTGCAGGTCTACAACTTGGTGGCCTTGGTAGAGAACTCAACAGATGGTGCTGCCGTCAAAGCGAGAGCCGCCAACATGAACTTAGATCCAGTCCAAGCAGGAACGATTCGAAACGCACTGAACAAACTCGTGGTCAACGCCAAAGCCGCTTTGCGAAATGTATCTGCAGACGCCGGAGAACACGGTCTGTGGATAGAACCTCCGCAGAATCCCCTCGAGTCAGAGACACGGTTCGTCGTGCCTCTGCATCTGTAGCGAAACCTCGCCTGTCGTTCCCGCATCCGCTCCTCGCCAAACAGGAGACGGGTTACTTCGCTGCAGCATGAAACTGCCCGAGCGGGAACTTGCCAGTACTAAAAACGCTGTCCAAATCAAAAGGCCAAGCTTCCCTATGCAACACCCTGCACCTGTCGAACGCGTTGTCGATCTAATGGCCCCCTCCAAGAACGTGTTGCTCAACATGTCAGCCGAAGAGGCAACGCAACGCGTCCTCAGTGGTGATGCCGCGCGAGTCGCCGAGATTGACGGACAGTTTGCAATCCTCGCAAGAGAAGGAAAACGGATCCGCATGGCTAGATCGCTCGGCCATCCAATGCGTTACTTTTTGGCAAAACGTGAAGCGGGCCCATGCTTGATTGTTGCAGAGCGTATCGACCAGATTCGCCAAGCACTCGAGAGCGAAGGTCTCGGTGATCAATTCCATCCCTCGTACACACGCATGGTTCCCGCCCACCATGTTCTCGAACTGCAGCTGGTTGGCTGCCCGGACCCGAACCCCACGTTGAACCGGTTCTTCAATCCCAAGGCAGACCAGCTACCCGCAGACATTGAGCAGATCGGTTCCACTTACATGCGGTCGTTGCAGCAGGCTTGCATGGCTTGGTTGGATTCGATCCCCAAGAGTGAACCGTTGGGAGTGCTTTTTTCGGGTGGTATCGACAGTGGCTCTGTTCTGCTCGTCCTCTACGACCTATTGCTCAAGCGAGGCGAAAACCCCGCGAGGCTGAAGGCTTTCACACTGACCGTCGACGGAGATCAATCAGATAGTCGGCAAGCGAGAGAGTTTCTCGAGCAAGTGGATTTGGGAATGCTTCTGGAAGTCGTCGATGTTCCAGCGGCCTCGATACAGTGGAAAGAGACGATCTCAGTCGTCGAGGACTATAAGCCACTGGATATCCAAGCCGCCGCAATGGGACTCGCCGCCTGCCAAGCAATTCGTGAGAGATACTCCGATTGGACCTGGCTCATCGACGGAGACGGCGGCGACGAGAACATGAAGGATTATCCGATCGAAGATAATCCGGAACTGACCATCCGATCCGTGCTGAACAACCAGATGCTCTATCAAGAAGGCTGGGGCGTGTCAGCAATCAAGCACTCCCTGGTGTACAGCGGCGGCCAGAGTCGCGGCCATGTACGGACGTTTGCGCCAGCCAGCCAGCTCGGCTTTCGTGGTTTCAGTCCCTACGCCGTGCCGAGCGTGATCCAAGTCGCTGAGGGGATCCCCTTCATCGACCTTACGCAGTGGGACCACGAAGCACTGTACTCGCTGAAGGGACAAGTCGTCGCCTCGGGCATCAAAGCGTTGACTGGGATCGACATGCCCATCAACGAGAAGCGCAGGTTCCAACAGGGCGCAGTCGATTCCGACCGATTCTCCGAGCTATTCCCAACCGACGAAGCCGCATACCGCGACGAATTCAATCGTCAGTTTTGCCCGGCTTAAACGGCTCGGACCAATTCACAATCTCTGCTGCCCGCGTTAAGCGTCTCTGCGATTCATAGAGTTCATCGTCAGTCATCACCAGCGGTGGCAGCAATACCACGCGCGTTTGCAGCGGTCCGGTCAAGTGAACTTTGAGTCGTCGACTCGCACACGCCGAAGCGAATGCCTGAGCAAGCTGACAATCGTGCCCTGGGGCAGCCTCTTGATCGAGAAACTCGATCGCGCAACAAGCCGCTTGGCCCTCAATGCGAGTCAAAGAGGCGGGCAACAGTTCGGAGCAGATTCGCCTTAGTTCTTTTCCGACGTGCACGCCACGTTCGATCAGCGAATCTTCTTCCAGAATGCGGATGGCTTCCAAAGCGACGGCACACGCAATTGGATTCGCTGCCCCCGTCTCTGACTCCACGCCGGGCGGCAGTCTGTCCAAGAACGCTTCCGTTCCAACCACGCATGCGATCGACGTAAGGCCACCACCTAGACTTTTGCCCAATAACGTCAGATCGGCCGGCCAACCTTGCTGTTGGGAAAGCAACAGCCCACCGCAGCGTCCCATTCCGGTTTGAATTTCGTCAGCGATGAGCGTGATGTTTGCCTTCGCAGTCACTTCCCTGAGTCGCAGGAACCACTCCGCGGGAGGAAAGACATAGCCGCGTGCAGTCAATGCGGGCTCGACAAGCACGCCTGAGATGGAACCCGAGTCGCATTCAATGAGCGAGAACAAATCGTCTCCGCAGGCTGTCTCGCAAGACGGAAATTCCTTACCCAATGGACACCGAACGCAGTAGGGATAGTTCTCGACGGGCTGCAAGCGAGTTCTTGATGCTAGTGACTCGCTCAACTCGATTCGCTTCGTCGAACTCAAGATGCTGGTGGCGATCGAACGACCATGTAGTGACGGAGCCAAGGCGATCAACTTACCCGGCCGGAGGCTAGACGCTATTTTCCAAGCTGCCTCAACGGCTCTGGCTCCGCTCGTAGAGAAGTTCGTCTTGAAGCGTTGCTCAGCGGAACGCTGAAACTTCGACGCGATCAGTTCAGCAAGTTCAATTCGGCGTGGGTGCGGGTCGCCTGTGACATGCCCCAATTCGGATGCCTGCTGCTGTAAGGCTTGGAGCAATCGGGGATGGGCATGTCCAAAATTCGTCGCGGAAAAGCCACAGGTTAGATCGATCCAAGTATGCCCCTCTGAATCCCAAAGACAAGAGCCTTCCCCTCTGACGAACACGGGACCGTAGCATGGATCATGTGCTCGCCGAGATCCAGTTGGTGTCACCGTATCCCAACGCCGAAGCCAATCTTCGTCAGCGGCAGAGTCCTGCGAAGCCATTGATCATGCTCGGCGGCGGGAGAAAAAGGGCGAAAGAAAAAGTGTCTTAAGAACAGTGAGTCGAGACCGACTGTCGAGGATCCATCCAGCGGTCGACTACTTGGCCATTTTGACTCGCAACCGTTCGATGATCTGCTTCGGCACAAATTTCGCGAGCATCTCATCGTTGCTTAGTGGAACAATCTGTTTAATCAGAGAGCTCGAAACGTGGGCGTAATCCTCGTCCGCCATCAGGAAGACGGTTTCAATTTCTGGATCCAGTTTCCGATTGGCCATCAGCATCGTGAACTCACCGGCGATATCTGTCAGGGGACGAACCCCGCGAACCATGACCCCAGAGTCGCAGGCCGTTACGAACTCAACGGCCAATCCAGAGAACGTCTCAACACGCACGTTAGGCAAATCCGAAGTTACATCCTCCAGCAGTTCGACTCGCTCCTCCGGCGTGAACAGCGACCGTTTGTCCGAGTTTATGCCGACGCCGATGACAAGTTCGTCAAACAAAACGCGGGCCCGTTCAATGACATTCATATGCCCTAAAGTGACCGGATCAAAAGACCCTGTATAGACACCGATTCGTGTTTGATCCGCCATACTATGTGTCTCGCGTTCTATTCGCTACGAGCGCGAAGTGCGCTGATTTCGAAAATGGGCTCGCACTAAAAGAGTCGCCCGGAAACTCGGATTATAGCCGAATTGTCCTTACGACTTCGGCCAAAGATCAGCGTTCGCATGAAGTTGACCAGCCCGATGCGGACGTTCGATTTACGACTTCATTTTCGTGATCGCGAAGTCCTTCAGAGTCTCCACGAGTCGGTCTATATCGTCTGCGTTGTTGTACGCATGGGCGGCGATACGGAGGCGTTTTGCTCGGACGCTGGTAACGATGCCGGCTTCCAAGAGGTGCTTGCGGGCCGCGATCAGCAAAGCTGCATCCGCTTCGCCTCCCGCGCTTTCTGCGTTATGAGCCCTTCGTAGTCCAACAATCCCGCTTCGGTTCTTCTCATCGGCAGGCAACAGGACTTCCCATTCCGACAAACGCAACTCGTCCTCCAACCGAGCTACGTTGGTAAGCACACTGCGACTGAGACGGGATTCGTTGAGCCCACACCTTAGAAGCAGATCGACACTTTGCGAGAAACCAAGCATGCCACCCATGTTGGTCGTTCCGCCTTCGTAGCGTGCCGCATCTCGTTTGACGGAGTCCAATAGATGGGCCCCCGGTTTTAGATCGAACGCACCGTGAGCCAAGCTGTTCCAGCCGATTCCGGTTGGCCTCAGGCGGTCTAAGAGCTCTTCGCGAATGAACAAGAAACCTGCACCTTCGGGCCCAAGCATCCACTTATGACCGTCCGCTACGACGAAGTCCACTGGTGTCTGCCTGACGTCCAAAGAGAATGCACCGAGCCCCTGTATCGCATCCAGGAGGACCATTGCGCCGGCTTCATGGGCTAGTTGGGTGATCGCGTCCACGTCCGCTCGATAGCCCGATGCAAATCCGACCCAAGAAAAGGCGATAAGACGAGTTTTGTCGTCGATCAGGGGAGCGAAGTCATCGACGCTCACACTTTCATCAGCCCCGATCTCCGCTTGGCGAACCTCAACACCGAGTCGCTCGAGGCTCTGCCAGGGCAGCATGTTGGACGGGAACTCATTGTTGGGCACGACCAAGTTGTCGCCTTTTCTCCAGGGAATTCCCTCAGCGATGAGATTGATACCTTGAGTCGTATTGTTGACCAGTGCAACTTCCGTCGAGCTGCAATTCAGAAGCCCAGCTAGACTCGTTCGGAGTCCGCCGACTTTCGCCGCCCAGTCCAACCACTTTGCGTCTCCGTGTTCTGCGGCCACCGCTGCATAGTCTTGAATTGCCGCGGCAGCACAGCGGGGTAGGGGGGCAACGGCTGCGTGGTCAAAGTACGCGTAGTGCTCGCAGACCGGCATTTCATCCCGCAGGTCCTCGCAGCCAGATTCGATCAAGTGTGATTCTGCGGGTCTCAAGACAGTTCGCCTCTGCAAATTTGAGCCATGAAGTCAGTCGATTTCCAAGTCCGTAGCTTTGGGTCCCCCCATCCAAAGGGGCGTTTTCGAATCGACCTCTCACTCGAACACCATCAAAGCCCAACAGGCGCGCGTCGCAGCTTGAAAAAACTGAGCCACGAAGCGCCGTCTGAGCCTCGTTGTGCTCACGCTACGCAAACCAATCGGGCAATTCTTACCGCCCAACGTTATCTGCCGGAGATAGGTGACACCCAAAATCCTTGGACTATACTACCGAAGTAACGCGTGTGTGCCGCGAAGGGAGCCTCCGAACACCACACTGATGCCATTGATCATCCGTTTGAAACGAGGCGATTACGGCTAGACTGTTGGGTCAATTCTGTCCTAAAGGCGTTACCGGTGAGTTCCACTGCGACAACCCAAAAAGGTTGGCTGATGCCAAAGGTATTGTGTTTGATTGGAATGGCTACCGCTATTTTGGTCTTCATCATCTTCTTAATTGATTTCGCTTGCGGGCTGAGTGGCGCCATTGATTATGCGCCGCTGCGTGGAGCGAATATCGTCATGGACGTTCTGTTTATGATTGCTTCGGGTGCGATTGCCTTTCTGTCGTTCACGACGTTTCAAGAACAAAAGTAGCGCTCGCGAAACCAACGAGCCTCTTTTCCGGACGACAACGGTCTTACCGTGCGAAAGTCCGCTGGACGTTTACGACGTCTCTCTATCGCGGAAACTCCGGTTTGGCCCGCGCGAGACGCTTTCGACTTTGAAACCACGGCTTTCGAAAAGCGGAACATCCGAACTCACGTTTCCGGTACAGTTGTGAATCCTGACTCGTGACTGGCGAGTCTCCATTCACCCACAATTTGGTGGAGTAGCGGGATTAGACGCACGGAATTTAACGCATGATTACCAGCCTCCAAAATGCACGCGTCAAAGAGACTTTGCGGCTCCGCAAGTCCTCTGCTGCGCGTCGTGAATCGGAGCGGTTCATCATCGATGGCCCTCGTGAGATTTCGATGGCGATTGAAAATGGACTCCAAATCGAAACTCTCTTTTTCCAATCGGATGCGTTGAATGATGCTGTGGATGCTGAAGCGGAGAGCATGCCTCAAACAGTCCGTTCGCTGGCACCCGAGATTCAGTGCTCCGTTGCTGAACCAGTTATGCAGAAGCTATCCTACGGTCAGAAATCAGACGACTTGGTGGCGGTCGCTCGGACTCCTACACTGAACCTGGAAGCCCTCTCACTCCCGCCAAATGCGCTAGTCTTAGCCCTCGACCAAACAGAAAAGCCGGGCAACATCGGCGCTTGCATGCGGACCGCTTCGGCTTGCGCAGTCGATGCAGTAGTCTTGGTCGATCCACTTTGCGAAGTCTTCAACCCGAACACGATCCGTGCAAGCCGTGGTACCGTCTTCACCGTACCAATCGCCGTCTGTGCGTTTGACGATTTTTGCGAATTCACCCGCTCCCATCAGTTGGTCGTGCACTGTGGGCGTCTGGATGGTGCCCTGGGTGTATGGGACCTGCAGTTGGGCCCTGGGACGGCCGTTGTCGTCGGAAACGAGGCTTCGGGGCTTGGAAATCGGTGGCAGCAACTCGATTCCAGCGGTTTTCGGATTCCGATGACCCGCTCTACGGACAGCCTGAACATGTCCGTTTCGGCGGCTGTCACGCTATACGAGGCTATGAGGCAAAGATCGGATTCGCTGCCTAATCGCCCAAAATCCGAATAGCCCGAGCCCCAAGACTGTCCAGCAAACGACAAAAGCTGACAGAAAATTTGACCCGGCAAACGCAAGCAGGTAGATTTCGGGAGTATCTAAGTCGCCGGGAATTCCGCATGTCTGTTGTCTATTTCAAACGCTCCAAAATGGAACTTCAGCTCGACAGGCTGAAGCTTGCGGAACTGCCCGAATGCGCCGAAGGCATCCGTCTACTGCCCTGGTCAAAACGGCTTCTAAACCGCCACGCCGAGGTCAAGTGGCAGAGTTTTCGCGAGGAGATTGATGCCCATGTTTTTCCCTGCTTGGCTGACCTTGAGGGCTGCCGCGCATTGATGCTGGAGATTACGAATCGCAAAGACTTCGCCGCACAAGCTACTTGGTTAGCCTGTCGAGATTCGGAGTTTACTTCGACCCCTCAGCCCTGTGGCACGATTCAGGGACTTCTAGCGGCCGGGCAAACGGGCGCGATTCAAAATTTAGGCGTTCATCCGGAGTGTCGAGGACTCGGGATCGGGAAAGCTCTCTTGGTCCAGTCGCTCATCGGCTTCCAAGCGGCGGGTTGTAAGTCAGTGCAGCTGGAAGTCACTGTACAGAACACTTCAGCAATCAAGCTGTATGAGCAGCTTGGCTTTGAACACAAAGAAACTCTATTCAAAATCTCCGACCTGCAGTACGCCTAGGGCCGTCCTAAGCAGGGCTTTCAAGTTGGGCTTTTGCGAGCAGAGACTTCACGAATCCAGGACGGTGCCAGAGCCAAGCGAACAAATTTCGACTGGTGAAGATCAAGCCGTCGATTCGGGCGATCTATTGAGCCACCATCCGCGTAGAACCCCCCAGTGAACCAGGCCACCCTCCCTATCCGAGTCTCACGAGGATTTTCTGGAGGGTCGCGAGGTACGAGCAGGGAGGGCATCTTTCCCTAATTTGTAATGCTGATCGGCCCCGTACCGGCTGCATGGTCACGTGTGGAATCCGGCTGGATCGCGTAAACTAGGCATTGGTGGCTGAGGCGGAACGGCTCCCAGGAACTCGACCGTTACTTCGTCCAGACGGGCTGAAGCAACGCAAGAACCACAAATTGCCTCCATTGCGATCCGGAACTGCAATTTGCGTACGACTCACACCAAAGAAAGATCTCATGTCGGGCCTCATAGTGTCGGGACTCTCCCGTGAATTTCAAACTGCAGCGGAGTCCCTTCAGGTATTGAACAACATTAGTTTGGAAGTCGCGCCAGGAGACAATGTTTCTATCGTCGGACCCAGCGGCTGCGGCAAATCGACTTTGCTTTATATCTTGGGAACCCTCGACCGTCCGACCTCTGGCAGCGTAACTCTCGGAGAAGTCGAACCGTTCGGGCTTAGTGAGAAAGAACTGGCCCGCTTCCGAAATGATAACATCGGTTTTGTATTCCAAGATCATCACCTGCTGCCCCAATTGAACGTCACGGAAAACGTCCTACTTCCGTCGCTTGCCACTGGCAGCGTCACCAAAGACATGAGCGAGCGGGCGGAATCACTTATTGAGCGAGTCGGACTAGCCGAACGCGCAACACACTTACCCGCTCAATTGAGCGGCGGGGAACGTCAGCGGGTCGCAGTGGCTCGCGCCTTGCTCCGTCACCCCAAACTCTTGCTTGCCGACGAACCGACGGGGAACTTGGATTCCGCAACAACGGAGACGATTGCCGAGTTGCTATTTGAGCTTCCAAAGCAAGAGGGAACGATGCTGATCGTGGTCACTCACAGCGATTTTGTCGCAAGTCAAGCGGCTCGCAAGATGCGTCTCGAAGATCACCAACTGCAAGACATCACCTAGTGTCTTCGTGACCGAGAGCCGAGTCGCGGAGTCACCGACTCGATCATCCATTGTCTACTCAAGATTGACGGAGTGCCTGTATGGCAACTGCAACCAATTCGCTGTCGGTCGCTGTTCGCTCGCTGAGCTATTACAAGAAGAGTCACCTTGCAGTGGCCCTTGGTGTTGCGGCGGCGACTGCTGTTATGGTGGGAGCTCTCGTGGTGGGAGACAGCGTCAGGTACAGCTTGCGCAGCCTTGTTGAAAAGCGACTCGACGGAATCGACGCGCTGCTGCATGCGCAGACATTCATGGCCGAGGAGACGCTGGAATTAGAAAACACGCCAGCTCCAATTGCACCTGCCATCTTTTTCCCGAGCGCTTCGGTCGAACACAGGAGAGAGTCAACTGAAGGCGAGAGTCAGCTCACTCGAGCCAGTCGCGTTCAAGTCGTCGGTGTAGATCAACGATTCTCGGAACAGCTTTCCGAATCCGAGCTGCCGGCCCTGCAGAGTGACGAAGTTGCATTGAACGCCAGTCTAGCCGCTGAACTAGGGGCCGTAGTTGGGGACGAAGTTTCGATCTTGATCAGCGACCCAAGCGGCGTTCCCAAGGACAGCGCTCTGGGCAAAAAAGAAGACACCACCGTTTCGATTCCGCGTCAAAAACTAGTCGCCATTTTGCCCGACAAAAGCATCGGAGGATTCAGCCTATTTGCGGATCAATCGACGCCTAGAAACGTCTTCGCTTCCCTCGAAACTCTTCAAGATCTCCTCGAGTGCGGGCCAAGAGTCAACGCGGCTTTCGCCTTCACCCCGGACTCACGCCTAGACGGTGAGGACCTAAACATCCAACTCAACTTGGCTCTTCAGCCCAAGCTCGAGGACTACGGATTGAAGCTCGAACGACACCGACGCGTATTTCCGGACGAAGAACTGGGTGAGAAATTTACCGAGAAAGACGGTCAAGTTGAGCCGACTGCTCCAGAGGTCATTTTCGACTACTACCAACTCTCTTCTACTCAATTGTTAATTGACGACCCAACGAGTGATTACTTGCATGGCTTGTTCGACAAAAGCAAAACTGCCCGAGTAATGAGCTACCTAATCAATACGATCTCCAAGGTAAATCCTCAAGGAAGAGACACTTCAAACGTCCGACGCGCGTCGAACTTTGAGAACGCCAGGATTGACGCCCCACGCCTCAGTTTCCTTCAGCCTGGGGACGTAATCGGCGAGACCATGTTTACTGATACTGAAAGCAGGGAAGAGGACATACTAAGTCGCGAAGTGCCCTATTCCATCATCGTTGGCATCGACGACAAGTCCGACCTGCAGCTCCGGAAATACTGGGATCTAGAGAAGTTCAGCAAGTATGAAATGTACGCGCCTTATGTGTACATCAACAGCTGGCTAGCTGAACAAGTAGACGCACGCGAGGGAGATTGGCTGGAGCTCAAGTACTTTCGCCCGGAAACGATCGATGGCAAAGAAGTTGAACGAGCCTTGAGGGTAATGATCGCTGGTGTGGTGCCGCTCGTGGAACCCGATCGTCCTTTTACACGCAGAAACCCAGCCGTTTTCACGTCGGCACCATCGATCTTCAACGACCCCAACCTGACACCATCGGTACCCGGCGTTACGGACCAGGACTCCATTGCAAATTGGGACCTTCCGTTTGAACTCGAAAAGAAGAGTCTTATTGAGACCATTGATGATGAATACTGGCGGAACCATCGATTGACTCCGAAGTTGTTTATGCCCTACCGGTACACATCTTGGGAATACCTGTTTGAGAGCCGTTTCGGTGACACGACAGCATTTCGTTTCAAGCTCGACGACTCGATACCGGCCGAAGAATTCGAGTCCAATCTCCGCGAGCAATTAGAAACGGCCCTCCTTCAAACGCGAAGACTCAAAGGGCTCACCTTCCGACCGATCCGAGCACAGCAACTGGAGGCCGCCAGTGGAACCACTCCATTCGATGCACTTTTCCTTTCGCTTAGTTTTTTCGTCATCGCAGCCGCATTGCTACTGGTTTACTTGCTGTTCCAACTTGGCCTTCAAAACCGCTCCGCCGAGTTGGGCATCCTCAGTGCGCAGGGTTTTACAGCGCGAAGAATCCGCAAGTTGCTATTAACGGAGTTTCTACTGGTTTCGGTGCTTGGTGCTCTAATCGGCGTGCTCCTGGGGCTAGCCTATGCAGGGGCAATGATCGTCGGCCTGGAGTCGCTTTGGTTAGGCGCGATCTCGGCCCGATTCCTGGAATTCCACGCAACACCTATGAGCATTCTGATTGGTGCCATCCTAGGTTTTGGCGCAAGTCTTGCTGCACTTTACTGGGGACTGAAACGGGCAAGCCAATCCGCTCCGCTAGAGAACTTGAGGGGCGTTGCGAACCTCCAAGCGACGAGTCAGAGCCGGTTTGGCAAACTCTATTGGGCCGGCGCGTTGCTCTTCATGCTCGGAGCTCTAGGGGTCGGACTTGCTGCGAACGGTCAAGCCGGTATGGCTCGAGCCGGAGCGTTCTTCGGCTGTGGCATTTGTATGCTGATCGCATGCATTCTTGCATTCCGACAACTCATGGAGCGCTCCTCAGAGAATAGCGCAGCCATCTCCGGAGGTCTCTTCCCCATGGCTTGGAGAGCGATCGGACGCAATCCGAATCGTAGCCTACTATCTCTGAGCCTACTTTCGGTTGCTTCTTTCCTGATTGCATCGATGGGAGTCTTCCAGATCTCCCCCAGTGAGGAAGGCTACGGCGGATTCAACCTTATCGCGGAAAGCTCCCAACCGATCTATCGCAATCTCAGCTCTACGGCTGTTCGACGTGAACAACTCGGCGACAAAGCGAAGAACTTGACGGGCTCTACGATCCTGCCTGCGATGGCCAGATCCGGCGGCGATGCGAGCTGTAACAATCTCTACCAAGTTGCCGAACCGACAATCATTGGCCTCTCTGATCGTCTTGCAGAATTTCATGACTTCGCGCCCGACTCGGTGCCGTTTGCTTGGGCAGCCGCCAAAGATGAAAACAACCCCTGGAATTCAATCAGCAAATTCGGCACGGGTTCAAAACGCAGCCCAATACCGGTGATTCTCGACCAGAACACGGCGATGTGGAGCCTAAAACAGGGTACGTCCCTTGGGTCCATTATCTCCCTAGAGATCGACAACCAGGAATTGAACTTGCGAGTAGTAGGACTCCTGTCCAACAGCGTGCTTCAAGGCAAGCTCGTTATTTCGGAAGGAAACTTCCGCAACCTCTTTCCTGAACTCGGCGGCTACTCGTTCTTTCTCATCAAAAGCGGAGAAAAAGAACCGCCTGCGTCCGTCGCCTCCACTCTGGAAGAAGGTTGGTCGAACGAGGGGCTGGACGTCCAAGAAAGTGAAGAGGTTCTGGCTGGATTCCTCGGAGTCCAAAACACCTACATCAGTGCGTTCCAGTCCTTGGGAGCGTTGGGACTTCTCCTGGGAAGCTTCGGACTGATTGCAGTGCAAGTGCGAAGTGTGCTGGAACGCAAGAGAGAATTCGCCGTGATGCGAGCCGTGGGTTTCGCGCATGAACGTTTGAGCGGACTGCTTACGATCGAAACACTCATTCTGCTCAGCGGCGGTCTCTTGATCGGAGTGGTCTGCGCCTTGTTTGCCTTAGTGCCCTACATAATCGAAGTTGGTCCGAAACTGAATTTGATCCAGCCAATTCTCATGCTCCTGGGCGTCTTAGCGATCGGCTTTATCGCCTCACTCGTTGCTGTCCGTTACGCCAACAAACAATCCGTGCTAGAAGGCCTGAGGAGCGAGTAACTGTAACTCTTCACTAGAGTTTCGAGACAATCGACCAAATAGACGTTAAGACTTACGTTCATGGACCGCGGCTAGCTTATGGCATTCGCCGCAAGTGCGCTTGGGCGACTGCAGCCCGGGCGGCCCATCCCGCTTTTTCGGCGACTCGCGCGAGAGACTCCAAGATTCGCGGGTAGCTATCAAGTCGACTGACGCCCATATCCCAACCGCAACGGGCATACATGTCATAAGCGTCCGCGAATCGCGATTCCGACTCTGCTGCCTCAGCCATCGACCACCAGTAGTCACTCACTTCAGCGAGTAACGATCGTTTTCGATCCGCCATCAACAACTGCGTGTAGCCATCGCTGGCTTCAAGCTTGCCTTGCAAGCCCCCTTTTCCGTGTAGAGAAGCGAGCCTCGCCAATGCAAATTTCCCGAGTTCGTCGGCTTCCGCGTGGCTATTTAAACGAACGGCCTGGTCAGTGAAAGACGATGCGGAGACTCCACGGATATAAACTGCAATCGCTTCATCGAGCCGGCCGCTACGCTCTCGATACCAACCACTGATCGTCGTCGCCCAACCGAGATCAGTCCTTCGCTCAAGAATGCTATCTGCAATTAATGCGGCCTCGTCCCACCCCTGCAAACTGCCGACTTCCCCATTTTGCAGCGACGCCGGATTCAACTGATTCTCAAGCAATCGAATATGCGTTTCGGATGCGGCGGCTACGTCAAACAAGAGGCTCACAAAGTCGGGGAACCAGGGGATGCTGCACGCGTCAGCGACTTCGCGAGTCGCGATTCGACGCAAAGGAGCCTGCAAAAAAACGTCAATCAAGTCGCACGCTACTGCCTCGCACGCGACCCCACATTCCCACAACTTGTTCAACGCACCGTGGTAGTCCTCATCGCTCAGTGCCTGAATGACGCTGGCAACCAAGACATCGGATTCTGCGACTTGCTCTGCAAGCGATTCACTTAGCCACCGGCGAACCGCTGGCGAATCTAGTCGGAGCAAGCAACCTGCTTCGACACCTATCCGCGACTCACTCGCGCCCCGCAACATCTGAGTTTTCAAGTCGCGAAACTGATCGACCGCATCGTGCAGCACGGCTTCTGCCATGCGTCGGCCGACTGGAATCCAGTCTCCGCCGCCATGGTACCAATAGACGAGTTCCGCCAGTGTGTCGTCTTCGCCAACACGTCCGCAGATCCAGTCACCGTACTCGTTACTCAAAAGTGGCAACGAATCTGGCAACATAAAACCGGGCCAGATGCTTGCCGGGTTGTCAGAGCAGAGTTCTTCGACGGAAACTGGATTACGTAACAATCCGGGCAACTCGAGTCGCGTAGCGTAGTCGTCAAACCACTCCTGCCAGTTGCTGCAAAGCTGCAAGCTGAATCGTTCGTACAGAAGCTCTGAATGGCTACTCATCAACTTCCACGTGTCGCGAGGTAGACTCGTGCCAAGCCAGCTTCTCGCGCCCAGTCATAGGCTTGGATCACTTCAGCGGCAATGATCGACTCTTCAGGATCAATAATCACCGGCACATCCGCGCCCGTTGCCCCGATGCCGAGCAGACGGCCCCGTAAAGCACTCAAGCTGTCCAACGGGACTTTGTTCAACAAGACGATAGTCTCTCCCCCGAGATCTTTTAGCTCAACGATGACTTGATCAATCGCATCGTCGCTCGGCTCCTCCGGCGGCTGTGGCGCGTTCCCCTGGGGCGGGCTCATTTCCGAAACACTGCTTGGCAACAGCATCTCTACCAGTTGAAAACTACTGGTAGCCAAGAAGAACACCAACAACAGAAAAATGACGTCGATCATCGGCGTCATAGCGATTTCGATGGGTTTCCTGGGCCTTCCACCGCGGCCGGTTTGCGAAAGGGAATAGTCAGTTTTCACTTTGCATGTCCTCGTAAACAGAGAACACGATATCGCCGAGCCCCTGTTGAGCCGCCATGAGTAACACGGGCTCAAGTCTTCGGTAGGGCACTTCTCGATCAGTCCGTATCTTGAGTCGCAGCTTATCACCGTCTTGGCGGACTCGCTGTTCCAGAACAACGCCCAATTCAGCGCGGCTTAACGGACGCCCTCCGACCTGCCAGGCCCCGTCTGCAAGCACGTTCACCACAAACGTCGCTCGTTGCGCGCCGTCATCGAGCGCGGAGACCGCTTCGGGCAGATCAAGTTTCACCGAGTTCTCTTGTTTCGCCAAATGACTTGAAACCAGAAAGAAGATAATCAGCAAGAACACGACATCGATCATCGGCGTCATGTTGATCGTTGCAGTCCCACTCGCCAGTAGCTTTGGGCTCCTCAAAAGAACATCTCCCCTATCATCACGTTTCTAGTCGGCGCTGTTGGTACTCTGCTCTAGCTACCACGCGGACGTTGTGGCGGATTCCCGGGGGACGCAGACGGCGGAGCGGCAGGCCGCTTGCCAACTTGACTCGCTCGCCGCCGCACGGGTGAAAAAACGTGTTGTGCAACGTAGGCGGTTTCCGCAATGAGTTGATCAATTCGATTTCGCAGGACAGCGAACGCTCCCAGGGACGGAATTGCCACAATGAGTCCAGCTACTGTCGTTACTAGCGCCGAGTAGATGCCTTGGGCCAAGTCCGCGGCATTCGCTGTTCCCTGCGTGGCCGCCACCTGCTGAAAAGCGATAATCATCCCAGTCACTGTTCCGAGCAGCCCGCACATGGGGGCCAAATTTCCGATCACCGACAGATATTCAATCTTGCGATAGAGCTTCGCCGCTTGCTCTGAGACCGCATCTTCCATCGCTTTCTCCATCGCTTGCCAGCCAAAATCCATTTCAGACAAGCCGCTGAGAAGCACAAACGACAGCGGACTTGGTTTCGATTGGCAATGACTACCCGCATCCTGCGCACGTCCCTGGGCCAGAAGCTGGCGAACTTCATCCGCCAGTCCCTTTGGCATCACTTCCGTTTTACGCAGTACCAAGACTTGTTCCACGATCAAATAGACGGCAAGCATGGAAAGCAACACGAGCAGCACCACAATTGCAGTCCCGAAAATCCCTCCGCTTGTGACGATTTCCATGAAACCGCCTGAGGACGATACATCCGAGGCCTCATTGGAAGGTTGAGCCAGGAGCACAGTGGGAGAACTAGCAATGATGAGAGCTGCGAACACAGACATTCGCGCGAAGGTTCGGGTAACGTTGAGGCATATCGAATCGCGCCAACGACAACAGATGCTCTTACTTTCAATCACCAATACCTCGACACCATCAGAGTCACTGAGAAACGTCTCACTGGGGATCACGCAACGACCGACGAACGGTAACGCAGAGTGAATAGACTAGGCGACGCGGGCACGTCTTCCGTCAAACAACAGATTCTATAGGTCTTCGAGCCAGCGGTCGACCTTGTCCGCTTCCTCAGTCAAGCCAGCTCGCAGAAAGATGCTGGCGGCCTGCTTCAAAGCAGCTTCCGCACGGTGGTATCTGTCGGAATGCTCGGACGCGATTCGGTGCAACTGCCCCAATGCCAACTTGGGCTCGTTGATCCGCTGAAGTCGATCCGCAATAAATTCGGTTGGCCCCAGTTGCAGATCGGGAAGCATCGCATCGCGAAAGCGAAACCAATTAGGAAGCGCCTGAAGTGTCTCGGGCGGTGGCACCAAACGCCAACTCTGAGCCGCAGCCAAGAGTGCAACGGCTTGATTGTTCGACGTTTTTAATTGCGTTAGAGTTCGCTTGGCCAACGAATCCTCTGCGTTGAACAGCCCCCAGCTTGCACCCAGCAATCGCACCGAGTCCGCTTCGGAAGCCAGCCACCTGGGAACTTCCTCGCGAACACCGGAGGGCACACTTCGAGCGGTCCAGCATAATGGCATGTCTGCCAGCAAGAGCTGCGGAGGTCGATTCCGAGCCTGGATTTCCAAGAGCTTGCCAGCGACTCGAACTTCTCCCATCGCTTCGGTAGCCCGAATGGCTCCCGATATAAGAAAGTGGTTTTGCCACGGGGGAACCCCCTCTTTGCCCGAGCCCTTTAGCTGAGCCGTCAGACTTTGGTAGGCCGAACGGTAGTCTCGCTCGGTCAAAGCCTGCATCGCTTGGCGGCACTCGTTATTCGCCCACTCGAACTCAACTCGTTCGACACGCTTTGAAGGAACGCGACGCTCGCCTTCTTTCGTCTCGATGACCAACTCCGAGTCATCGAACTTCAGGATGCTACCCTGATACCGAGTCGGAACTGGCGTGCCCCAACTCGACTCCCCAGCCGTTCGATTTTCGGGCCCGAAGTATACAACATCTTGTGCACGCTGGCCGATGCTCGCCTCCTGAGCAAACGCACGAAAGCCAACAGGCCCAGCAATAAGCCACCAGGCCGAAGTGACTAGGGCAGCCCACCACACCAACCTTGATACGAACGGTCGAGTACTCACGTGAACAGAGTCGGCTGGTTGAAGCACCATGAAGTCCACTTTGATGAAATCGCCTATTTCAAATCCCAAGCGCTGACCCATTCCGTTTCCACAGGCACCATTCCGTACTCTTCGGTTAATCGTTTGTGCATGTCTTTCAAATGTCCAGCACCGTAGAAGATGCCTAAGTTCTTTTTCCCTGCCGCCAACTCACGATCCATCACCTTGAAGGCTTTGGCGTTACGTTCGGTAATCAAAGTGCTTTTGCCTTCCTCGTCCGTCAGCGCCGCCATCTGCCCATCCATCAGTTGCAATTGGTCAGCAAACGCGCGTCGCATTGCCTTTTCCCGATCGCTCGACATCAGCCCGGCTAGCAGTGCCACATCACCCGTCGATTGGCCAGAACTCTGCATCGCCAAACTCGAACCAACGCTTCGCAGCATCATGTTCCAAAGACCGTCGTTCCGTTTTTCCATCGTCTCAAAGAACTCGGTTGGCGTCATATCCGCATGGACAAAGTTGTTGGCTTTGTAGTCGATCTCGTCCAACTGAAAGGTCAGCCCCAACGCGTCCTTCATACCCGTTTGAATTGTGCTCACCGGACTGACGCCGCGTTCTTCTGGGTCAGGCACGTCCATATCAGGGTCCATCACCATCTCGAACAGCAAAGCGTCAAACTTTCGGAATGCTTGGTTTAGACGACTGTAGTAAGTGGCTTCCCCAATGTGCACCGCGCCGATCAGCGTAATCTCAGGCCCACCAACCACACCAGGTTTTTGGTATCGAACATTCGCTGTCTGCAGAGCGACAGGTTTCTTGCCTTCCTTGAGAACCCGAACGAACTCGAGGTCTTTTTCAGTCTTGTTGCTAGATTTTTTCTCGCTCGCTTCATCCGTTTTGGGATCAGGCGCCGCCGCAGGTTTCTCGAGCGTTGCAGCTTCTTGGGCAGCCGCGGTTAAATTGAACCCCGCAATCGCAAGTCCCCAAACCAAAGCGACCATCCACCCGTTTCGTGGCCAAATCTCAAAACGTCCGGATTTCATCGTGTCAAACTCCAATTTTTCTAGACCGCGCCAGCAGCCAACTATTGATCTTGTATTTCGTCGCGCTCACAACTCGTGAGCCCGCTCACTGGACCTATTATCGCAAGCAGTGAACCACCCCTGCAGCAGTCCGCCTGCTATGTTGAGTTTACGCTGCAGCAGATACCTTGGCTTCCGAAATACGACCGACATCAACGTAGCCGACTTCACCAACAATCTAGGCGCTAAAAAGGCTGCAGTTTCCCAATGATATCGCAAGAATCCAAACTCTGCCGCATTTCCGCATCTGTAGCGCTGGGCTAATCAGTTTTTCAAGCTACACAAAGTTGCTCGGATCTCCGATCCAAGAATTTACTGCGTTCCGGCTGAGACAGCCGGGCTACATTCCTGGCCAAACGGAAAAAGTGATTGGCCTTGATCTGTAGCGTACCCAATCAACAGCGTACCGGGCACCTGCACAGGTTCAGCCCTGCCGACCACTCCGCGCCTGTGCTTGGATCGTCATAATGCAACCGGGAAACCCACATTCCCTTTTTGGCTCATTTTCCCCTCATGGCTCATCCATCCGAGCCCTCACTGTGTTCAAACCCGAATCTGGAAGCTTTATCATGTCGGCCACTTATCAATTCGAGCGTCAAAGATTGGGAGCTCTCGACTGCGGCATAGTCAGGCCATCCGATACGGTGACTCCGATCCGCTCGCTCGCCGTGCTTTGCCATGGCTTCGGAGCTGGCGGAGATGACTTAGTCGGCCTGGCGAGCGAAATACTGCAGATCTCGCCGAACGACGGAGCCGCAATGATGGTGTTCCCGACGGCTCCACTGTCGTTGGACGACGAAGGGATGCCCGGCGGACGCGCTTGGTGGATGCTCAGTATTCAACGCCTCATGTCGGCCATCGAGGACGGTCGCTACGAGCAGATTCGCGAAGAGGTCCCAGACGGGATCGACGACGCTCGCGAGAAACTAACTGAGACGATTGAAGCGGCCATGGAAATTGCCAAAGTCGACTACGGGCAGTTGCTGCTTGGCGGATTTTCGCAGGGCGCGATGCTTAGCGTCGACACCGCAACGCGTGGCCTGGCCAAACCGCCGGCCGCCATGTGCCTATTCTCCGGTTGTCTAATTTGCGAGAAAAAGTGGAAGGCAGGTGCTGCACGTTTGGACTCGACGAAGATCTTTCAATCCCACGGGAGAATTGATCCCGTATTGCCGTTGCAGACCGGCATCTGGCTTCGAGACATGCTCCAAGAGTCTGACTGCACTGTTGATTTCCACGAGTTCAACGGAGTGCATACCATCCCGATGCATGCGATCGAGAAAGCCGCCGAGCTATTCGCAGGCGTGCACGACAGCAAGTAGCTTCAATCATTAGTCCAGCGATTTGCGCGGACTAACGATTTGCGCGGACTAACGATCGGCGCGGACTAACGATTGACGTTTTGCAATCGCTGTTTTCGTGCCGTGTTAACACTCGGTTGCACTTTCGGACCAGGGTCGCCTGAGTTCTCCACCTTTGGCGGCAGACTTGGTGATGCCAACTGGCCCGGAGCCAACCCGTCCGGCAGGGCCTGCATCACAGCGAGAGTTCCGGATTTGAGAAATCGCTCCGCAGCTGCAACACGCCTGAGTCGATAACCGCTGCTCAGCTCGCGTTCTGCAATTTCAATCGTCTCATCGCCCGAGAGTATCAAATACGCTGTCGGATCGCGTCCAAGCTGCTTCTCGACCTCAGCCCAGCACACACGTTCGTGCGGGTTCGTCTTGATTTCGTGTATCTCCTCGCCCAAATAGTGCACCCAACTCGGTTCCATACCACCGACCGAAATCCACGACGAGGCGGGCATCGTCTGCTGAACGCCCAAGACGACGTCCAACTCTTGGCGATACTTGTCCACCGCCGGAGCTCCGAAGGCGAATAGGGTAATCTGCACTCCAGTTGCTGCGGACAACCAGATCCCCGGCGTAAACTGTGGCTTTCTGAACTGATCCGCTGCGAGTCCTGCGACACCTGCCAACAACAGGGCTCCCCCGGCGATACAAGTTACGCGGAGCCCAGGCATCGATTCCATCGAGCTCAACTGGTAGAAGCCGACGATCATTCCCATACCAACAACGCATGCCAGGACATTGGCAGCGATTCGCCAACGCGTCTTGGGGACGGCCAGCGTGGATTCAAACTGTGCCAGAAAACCGCCGACAACCAAACAAGCTCCCGGGTAACACGGCGTTATATAGCTCGGTAGTTTTGTGCTGGCCAAAGTGAAAGCACCGACATACGTAGCCACCCAGCAAGCCGCCAGCACGACCAATTGGTAATTCGGAGCGTTCTCCTTCGCCGACCTGACAGCCCACAACACGATGACTGCGGCCCACAGCGACCACGGAAAAGTACCAGCGAGAAAAGCGATCGGGTAGAAGAAAATCGATCCGTTGTGACCTTCCATCGCTCCCATCGCTCGGCCCACATTGTGGTCTATAAAGAATCCTCGCAGGAAGGCACCGTTGGTCTCTAGTCCTACGGAGACGTACCAGGGGACGGCGGCGAGCAAGCAGACGACTAAACCCGGGATCGTGCGTAGTGCCAGCAGCGATCTGATAATTTGTAGTGGGTTGAAGCAGTTCCATAGCGTGAGTACGGCGATCCGCAGATTCTCAAGCCAACCGTCCTGCGTGCCCTGATCTGGAACTTTGGCTCGGGTATTTTGCTGGGCGTTGCAGACCATCCACCAGGAGTGGACAACGGCAAGCGGCAGAATGATCCCCACAGGGCCTTTGGCCAGTGCCGCCAAGCCCAGCATGGTGTAGCCAAACATTCCGGGGATCCACCGAGCCTGCCCGACTCGACCACTCGAAAATGGCTTAGCAGGTTGCGTGGCAGCGATCGCCAGTGCAGCGATCCCAAGCGTACTGAACGCGATCAAGCACGAGTCGGGGGTCGCCGCTCGCCCAGCCATCACAAACAATGAGCAAGTCGCCAGTGAGGCTGCCGACCAGAAACCGACTCGATTTATCCCGGTTGGAGTCCCCGATAGTCGACTTGCGAGTAGAGCCACTGCTGTGAGCGTTAATAAAGCGCAAAGTGCGGATGGTAGCCGAGCGGTGAATTCCGACTCGCCCATGTACTTGTAACTGGCCATCTGGCCCCAATAGAGCAAGATCGGCTTATGGTCACGCAATTCGCCGTTGAAGGTCGGTACGACCCAATCTCCGCGTGCGAGCATTTCATGACTCGCGCGACTATTTCTTGGTTCGTCCCGATCCCAGAGACGAGCCGCCCCCAACTGCGTTAAGAAAATCACGCAACCAAGAACAAGCAGAATGACCAAGCGATGGAGCGATAGATGCGGCATGGGAGTCGCTGGTTTCGGGAAGAAGTCGTGGGACGGAGCGGAACGGCATTGCTGCGCGTCGGAAGTTCGGCAAAATGAAGGCAAGCAGGTAAAGTGACCTTGGAACGTAAATTGCCAGAGCACCTTGATTGAGATGCACCTCAAACAACCTGCAAAGCCCCGCCTTTCGCCTCAGTCCATCAGTGTTTCAAGCTTGTGTACTTAGTGGATTCGGTGGAGCGGTTTCAATAGGACAATAGAACGGCAATCTGGGAACTCTCGGTGAACTTAGATCCATCCAAGCGATACAGCGCTGAAGAGTTCCTCTGGTCGGCTAGCCAAGCTGAGCGAGAACGCGAAGCACAGACAGCGCCAACGCCTACTCCCGTGCCGCCCACGGTCCGAAACCGGCGTATGCTGCGTCTGGCATTGCTGCTCGGCCTAGCGACAATCTTCTCCACCTTTTGGGCCGGAGTCGTCGCTTGGGAACCTCTGGGACTGGTCGGACCATCCATCCAACAATGGTCACTGCTGCCGATCCGCCAGGCATTGCTAGCTAACTGGGTGGGAGGCTTGCAATTCGCGCTGGGCCTGATGGCGATTTTGGTCGCCCACGAACTGGGGCACTACATTCTGACGATTATCTACCGAGTCCCCAGCACCCCACCGTTGTTCATCCCGTTCCCGTTTATTTCACCGATAGGCACGATGGGCGCCGTGATTCTGATGCAGAGCGGTTCGGCCGATCGAAAGCAGATTTTTGATATCGGACTAGCCGGTCCCCTGGCTGGCCTTCTCGTTGCCGTGCCCGTCATCTGCTACGGCATCATCGACGCCGACCCCATCCGCTATGCTCCGGACAAAGCGTTGTACATTGGTCAGCCGCTACTGATCCAGTGGTTAGCAATGTGGCTCTCGCCTGACAACGCGGGCAATTTCGTTCGGGTCGTAAACACAGAGGCGAATCCATTCTTGATGGCTGGCTGGGTCGGTCTGCTAGTGACCGGTATCAATATGATGCCCTTAGGCCAACTCGATGGCGGTCATGTAACGTTCGGGTTGGTCGGTCCCCGCTCCTATTGGATCGCAGTCGCTGCAACAGTGATGTCAGTGGCTTACATGTTCTACACTCAAGTTGCCATGTTTGCGTTGATGCTCTTTCTCGTCTACCTCATGGGCTTGAGACATCCGCCAAGCAGTAACGACTCGCGTTCACTTGGTCTGCCACGTCAGATTATCGGCTGGGCTTCGCTGGCACTTCCAATCTTGTGCATCCCAGTCCGGCCACTAGAGGTCTTGGGAATCTAGGTCGCCCCGGACACCGAACTCTAAGCCGCAGAGCAGCGAACCTCGCCGAAGGCAGAGTGTCAGAGAAGGTGCCTGCGGACAGGGAAAACGCTGAACTCGCTTCAGTCAAACTGCTCGCAGAAAATCGAAAATGCCCTAAGGAACGGAGCTATCCACTGGTCAGAAGCCCTTCGCTAGGGGCCACCGTGAGCTATAATTGAGGAACGCAGGCATGTTATCTTCCCCCACGGCTTCCTCATCTGCACGACCCGCCGATGTCGATGCTGGCAACCAGGACTTGCGATACAGCAAGTTGAACAGGAGTACACTCCGCACAGTGCAAGAGCATCAAAGATCCCAAAGTGTAGCGGAAGAACGCTGCATCCTCGCCCGACTCGTTGGACCACGCGACGCGTTCGGCGACAATCCTCTCGACGAAATGACTGGCCTGGCCGAGTCCGCTGGGACCACGGTCGTTGGCGGCGTCGTCCAACGCAAGGAAACGCCTGAACCCAAGACATTCCTCGGGAAGGGGAAGGTCTCGGAACTCAAGCAAATGGTCGAGTTGCACAAAGCCGATTTGGTGATCTTCGATAACAACTTATCTCCCAGCCAGACGCGCAACCTCGAGAAAGCCCTGTGTACGAAAGTCATCGATCGCACGGAGTTGATCTTAGACATTTTCGCGTCGAATGCCCGAACTCGAGAAGCTCGATTGGCCGTGGAACTCGCCCAGCTCGAATACTCGCTTCCACGGCTCAAACGCATGTGGACTCACCTGTCCCGTCAGACGATGGGTGTAGGCATGCGGGGTCCAGGTGAAAAGCAACTCGAAGTCGATCGCCGCTTGGTAGAAAAACGCATCCACGAACTCAAGCAGGATTTGAGCAAAGTCGAAAAGCGGAAGGAACGCGAAGTCGCTGGCCGCCGCGATTACTTGACCGTGTCGCTCGTGGGCTACACGAATGCCGGCAAGAGCACTTTGATGAACACGCTCACCGACGCCGACGTCGAAGCGGTCGACAAGTTATTCGCGACTCTGGACACGAGAACGCGGCGTTGGACGCTGCCCAGTTGGGGGCCAGTGCTACTCAGCGATACGGTCGGTTTCATCCGTGACCTTCCGCACAATCTGGTCGCGAGTTTCCGCGCAACGCTGGAAGAAGCCCGCGGCGCCGATTTGCTACTCCACGTTGCCGATGCCAGCAACCCGGCAGTCCTCGAGCAGATCTCGGCCGTTTATGGAGTGTTAAAAGAACTCGGCATCGATGAAAAGCAAACGCTACTTGTCGTGAACAAAGTAGACGTACCAGATGCCGAACAGCGTGCGCAGGCCGTCCAAAATCGCTACCCACACTCGATTGCGATTAGTGCCCGCAGCAAAATTGGGCTCGACAATCTAGCCGCTGCAGTCAGCCGCGCGCTGAGCGACAGCTTCGTAACTCTCTCGATTCGGTTGGACGTTTCCGACGGAAAGACGATGGCTTGGCTGGCAAAAGTCGGCGAAGTCGTTTCCAAGCAATTTCACGACGACCATGTGGAGATTCACGCCAGATTGCCCGCTCGGCACGCAGGCAAACTAGCGAGAGGGCAATTTGAAATGGAAGTCCTCGAAGGTCGTTTACCAGAGATCAAGCCAAAGGCAGAGGACTGGGAGGAGCAGCTACCTTCCGCTGGTAAGGTTCTTGGCGTTCCCGTTGTGGAGCCCGTCAGCGACGAAGAGGTCGCTTAGCCAGCAATCGCGGAACAGTTGCACGCGTACTTGGGCTCGGCAGCAACTACCCCTACGATATGAGCTTCCCTATATTCTTCAGGAAGCTTCACGCATGTCGGCTCCATCGGCCAATTCCAGTAAGGCTCAGTCCCATACGCCTCAGTCTCCAGCACCGACTCCATCTTCGACTGAGAATGCCGGTTCGCGAGGGCTAACCAATGGAACCTCTCGTGAGGTCTACACACAATTCCATGCGGAATGCGGGAACAAACTAGGGCATCTTAGCCAGCGTCAGACGAAGATGGTCTGGCTACGCACGATCCTCTGTGCGCTGGCGTTGATTGGTTTGGGCGTTGGCTATCTAACCAACTACTCTACCGTTCCGCTTCGCCTACTGGGCTGGATCGCAGGCGGAGGTTTTCTTGTCGCGATCGTGCTTCACGAACACATGCGTCTCGCGCGGATGCAGCTCGAATCCGATCAACGGCTTTGTGAACACTTGCTCGCCCGCCTTGATCGCACTTGGGAAGACATCCCGCCTCAGGAATTGCTGCCCGAGTTCCAAACACTTGCTTACGCCGACGATCTTGATTTGGCTGGCAAGGCTGGCCTGCTGTCTCTCGTTGGTCTAGCTCGGACCTATCCAGGCCGACGCAAACTCCAAGCCTGGATGTCGGATCCGACATCATGGCCCGAAATTCTACGTCGCCAGCAAGCGGTTCAGACTCTCGCAAGTGACCGAGATTTGCGATTAAAAGTACTCCAGTCCGTGCAATCGACGAGCACGAAGAAGTTCCAACCCTATGGTCTACCCGACTGGGCGAGCGGCGAAGCGTGGCTTCCCCAGCACCCACTCGCTCACGTGCTTAGCTTCATTGGACCCGGCCTAGTTATCGTCGCCATCTTGACCATTGCAGGTGGTTCACTAGCTGCAGCATCCCAAGTCACGATTACAGGCGCTATTTTGTTGGCGGCGGGGTTCTTAGTGAATATCGCGGTCACCATTGTCTGGGGAAGCTGGATTCACGACATTTTCCAGCGAGTCACCGGAGAACACCGGGCCTGCCATCAGTTTGCTGGCCTGTTTGAACTGATGTCCGACCTGCCGATTTCGAGTAAGGGCGAGGAAAAGACGATCTTGGATGAGATTCGTTATGTTGCGTCCGAGTCGCCGAAGTGCGCTGTCGCAGGCTTCAAGAGCTTGCTCAGTGTCGTGCGACTCGCAAATATGCAACGTGATCCGCTGCTGTACGTTGTCTACTTGTGTTTGCAGCTGACCGTCCTCTATGACTTCCGGATCTTATACTTTCTCGAAAAATGGCAGGCGAAATTTGGAGGTCATGTTGCCGAGTGGTTCGAGGCCCTGGGTACCTGCGAGGCTCTGGTGAGTTGTGCGACATTAGCCGACGACTATCCGGAATGGTGCTATCCAGTTTCTCCACAAGTCGACGACCATCTACTCGCAGAAGACATGGGCCATCCGTTGCTCGCAGATAGCGCAAGAGTCACCAACAACTTGACCGTCGATGAAACACGCCCGCTGGTGGTTGTCACGGGTTCCAACATGGCAGGCAAGAGTACTTTCCTCCGATCCATTGGCCTCAACATTGTTTTGACGCGAACCGGCGCCCCAGTTTGTGCGCGGCGGTTCGAGACGCCTAGTTACGAGTTGGCGACAAGCATTCGAATTCAAGACAGCCTCAGTGACGGTGTTTCGTTTTTCATGGCAGAGTTAAAACGCTTAAAACAAGTCGTCGATCTCGCCCGCGAGCATTGCGAAATCAATCGCTCGGGCCAATCCGAAACACCGGCGGCTCCTGTTTTGTTCCTGCTCGATGAGATTCTACAAGGCACCAACAGCCAGGAACGTCAAATCGCCGTCGCATCGGTACTCGAACAACTACTTGAAAGCAAAGCCGTCGGCTTTATTTCGACCCACGACCTCGACTTGGCCGAAGCACCTGAGGTAAAAGCAGTCAGCCAGGTTGTCCACTTCCGCGAGTATTTCGAAACTCATTCGGGAAAAGAAGTCATGCGATTCGACTACCGCATGCGTCCAGGCCCCACTCCAACAACGAACGCCCTAAAACTGCTTCAACTAGTAGGACTCGATGCAAAGTCCAGCCGGCATTGATTGCGAGTCGGTGCCTATGCGAGTCGGTGCCTATGGATGGGCTCTTGGAGCTACCGACGCTAGTCCCTATCCATTTTGCTTAGGCAAAAAAGCTCGGCAGCGGATGCATCCAAAGCGCGTAGGCAATTTGAATTGAAGCCAGCCATATCGATGACTCCCACGAGATTTAGTTTGTCCCTCAGCTCGAATTCGAAGGCTTTTAGTCTCTCATTCAAAGGCTGTAGTTTCGGTCGTGCCGAAGTTTCGCCCGGAGGCTGTGCGACAAGACTTGAGAGCATTCCTCCGACCTGATTGCCTGAATTGTCATCGTCGGCTCTTTGCGTTAGGTGCACCACCGCAGACTCCAGGAAAGCATCTAGAGAAACTGCGCTCGCCCCGAGGGCCAGAAGTTTGACCAAGTTCTCCTCGCCTGTAACGGGCGCCTCCAATAGAATCGGCAAATCAGCCTTCTTCTGGGCAACCGCCATGGCCCGTGCCTTAGCAACTCCCACGCATACATCAACACCAGCACCACGGCTGACCAAATGCAAAAAGTCCGCACCGGCACGAATTGCCAGCTGAAGGTCGGAACTTCGGGCGTTCGCAGCTAAGCCAATCCCAATGGGAGTGTTGTCACCAGCTGCCTGCCGAAGTGAAGCAATGAAGCTCTCGATTCGCGACAACTCACCAATTTCAGGCGGCCATCCCCATACACCGCTTTCATCTTGAAGTGTCAGGACAAACAAATCCGCAGTCGACAACTCCTCTGGGACAACGGGTCGTAAATTCACTCGCCCTCCCATCCGCAGCGGCACTGCTGCTGGAGGTAGATCTGCTAGACTCTCAACGTCGGTGGCCAATGCAAGGCCGAATTGTTTCACCAGTTCGCAAAACTCTGGCCATGCATCCCCCAGTTCCTCCGGACCCCATCTCGTTACGAACCCAGGCAACTGCATCTGGATTGTTCTCTGACTGTTTTGAGCCGCGATCTTACAGGACGAATCGGGCACCTCTTGACCGATGTTCATCCCCATAGCGACCGTAGCAAAGCACAGGCGGTCTAAGCACTGCGAAAGTGATTGGGCAGGGGGTTGAGGCGGCGGCACATGCATGGCGACTAGCTTTTCTGCTTCCGAGCTTGATACAACTTAAATTCCTTCACATCTCCGGTGATTCCGGCTCGAGCAAGCAACAAACTCAATCGCATCGCTTGCGCGTCTTTGACTCGAACAACACGGACTCCCTCGGAAACGGACTTGGCTTTTCCACGCAAATAAATATCGCCACCAGTCATACCTTTCCCAAGTTCTTCACCAGCTCCGTTGGCCAGTACCAAAACGCCGTCTCGCATGTAGCTTCCCGCAGCGTTGCCGACCATGCTGCGAACCAAGACCTCACCGCCGGAGAGCTGAAAACCGCAGTAGTCGCCACCTCGGCCCAGCACTGCCACAAAGCCTCCGGTCGCACTCGCGGCCAAGAAGTCACCGCAAGTCCCCTTGATTAAGACTCGCCCGGAGGCCGTAGAATGACCGCAACAGTGACCGGCATTTCCTTCGATCTCCCAGTCTGTTTCTTGGGCAAGCAGGAACGAAAAGTCCCCCACGGAAACGGGGATCCGTACGCTGTTCGGGATCGCGATACCACAGCCAAAGCTCGATGACTCGGCTTTGAGATTCTGCAACTCGTACGACTTGCCTTCCTCACAATCGCCGACCGCGGCCAAAATCCCCGCACTATCGAGCCCGCTGCAGTCAATCGTTTCGGGTTCTTGCTGATCGCTTGAGTCAGTCACCATTCAATCCTCGCATCAAGGCCCTGGCCTTCAACTGCGCCGCTTTCGCCGCCCGCTTGGCGTCGTCATTCTGTACCGCTAACAGAGCAAGACAGTACGAAATACAGCCAACTGGGCCAGCCACCCATGTTCCGCCAGCCTTCCAATGGTACACCAAAAAGCAGCAGCCACACGCCACCAGCGAAGCAGCTACGGCCTGCACCATCGCGACCCCCAGACCTTCCAGCACAGGTACGCCGACTCTGCGACGGAGCGAGATCGTTAAGACAGCTGCAGTGACAACAAAGTAAATCGATATCCCCAGCGACATTCCCCACGCACCGTTAACGCGATAAAGAACGTAGCGAATGCAAAGACAGACCGCCAAACACAGGACGCCGATCACTGTCGGAGTTCGCGTGTCGCCAAGTACGTAGAAACCTCGCGAAACCAGTTCAGCAACACTAGCGCCGACAAACAGCCCCATCATCAGCGTGACAAGTATTCCCAGCGTCTGCGAATCCTCAAGCGTGAACTCACCGCCCTCAAGCAAGTCGCGCACGATCGGCGTCGCAAACAGCGAAACGCCGATCGCAATGGGTACTAAAATCAAAGCCATCCTCCGAGCGCACAGTGAGAAGTGCTCGCCAAAGCCCTCCTTACCTTCGTTGGCATAGCGACCCGCAAGTTGCGGAAATGCCACCAAAGCAAGACTGCTCGTTCCGATCGTGAGCAACGCCATCAATATCTTGGTGCCTCGGTGCAGGAGGGTTGCAATCCCCTCGTCCAACGAGGCCGCCCAGGACTGCGTAAAGACCGGTTCCAGTCTTTGAAACGCGGCCCCCAACAGCAACGGCCATAATGCCGACAACAATCGCAACAAGTTCGCATTGTCGGCGCGAGGAAATCTCAGTTTGCCGATCAACGGTGGAAGGTGAATTGCCAAGCTAACCGCCGATCCGAACAAAATCGCCCAAGCAATCCAGCTCACGCTACTGCCACCAATACAGTACATCAACAACACTTGGAGCCCCGTACCGACCACGCCACCTGCCGCAGCCCACGAGAACTGATGCTGACTGTGTAGTACGGCCTGAGCCCAACTGATCATGCCCTGTAGTACGATCTGCAGGCTCAAGATCCTCAGGTAAAGAGCGGCTTTCGATAACTCCTCGCCGCCGCTCACTCCGGCTGCTTCGCTGCCCGTGCCATAGAGCAGCTCGCAAATCGGCCCCGCAAGGAGAAAGAGCAAACCAGCAACGAGCCCAGTCGAAAGCAACATGACCAAGCCAACGTAACTGGTCAATTGCCAGCCGCGTTCTTCATCATCGTTCTCGAACTTCGCTACCAAGTCGGGAACCAGCACATACGCCAGCGAGCCAGTGACCATGGCTGATGCAGCCGTCGCGAGAGTCAGTGCAAATGCCAGCGCGTCCGTCTCAGCCGTCGTACCGAACAAGTACGAGTTGATCTTCAAAAAGACGAATTGATTGACGATCTGCACCAGCGAGGCACAGGAGACGATTGCCAAATTGAGTGCAGTTCTTTGCGGGCGACTCATGTGAGTTCACCGTTGCGGTCCCCTGAGAACTTGCCCGGCCTCTGTGGCAGACTCGCTACTTGTTGTGAAAAAAGCGACTGCATCCTGTCCAGCCACTGCGGCATCCCGTGATGATGCTCAACATACTCCTTCGCAGTTGCAGCCCGATCACGCAATTGCCCGCGGCGGGCCACCTCAGCGAGCTTGCTGAGCTCTAAAGCCATAGCACTCGAATCGCCGACTTCAACGATCGAGGCGAACTCTGAATTCAAGGCAGAGTGTCCGAAGATCTTCAACAGCGACTCACTACACCGGGTCGCCAAGACGGGAGTCCCCAGCGCCATCGATTCCAGAACAACATTCGGTAGGCCTTCGTACTCGCTCGGCAGCAACAACAAATCGCTTTCCTTGATCAGACTGTAGGGGTTGTCGAGAAACCCATGAAAGCGAATTGACGAAGCACACTCTTGCTCGTCAGCCCGTCGCTGCAAAGCTTCGCGATCGGGACCATCTCCAACGATATGCAGATACGCCTTCACCTTCGGCTGAGTTCGACTCGAGTCCATGGATCGTTGCCAGCCGGTAAATGCTTCAATCGCCGTGGCTTGCCCCTTCTCGGCGGACAAACGTCCTACCACGCACACATGAAATTCGTTTTCTTCACGCGTGAAGGGTACGGGGCCTTTCCACGCAGATGCCAGAACACCCTGCACATCAACGGGACTCGGAATCACCTTCACACTGCCCTCCGGCAACCGGTAGAAACGCTCCGCATCCTGCGCACTGTCCTCCGTCAACGCGATCGTAATATCCAGAGGACTTCGGTACGCTCGCGCGAGAATCCAACGTTTGAGAAAGCCGAACTTCTCTTTGCCTTGGCCAAAATCCCGACTCGGCGGACTGACGATCGTGGAAATGCGAGGCACGCCAGCTCGACGACACGCGGGGGCAGTCACCATGGTCATGTGGTACGTCCGATCATAGACAACCGCAATCGAACGCTCTTGCAACAGGCTGGTTAGATGAGCCACCTGCTGACGGTAAGCCTGTCCAACGACCATTTTGTCCGGGTCGAACTGGGACCAAAAATCGAAAACATCGACCTCATCTGGCAAGTCATGCAAGTACTTGCCGCGTCGATAGAGCAAGTAGACAGCCGTCTGCCACTGTTCGTGATCGACACCGCGGACGAGTTGCCATAACTGACGCTCGCTACCGCCACCCTCTAAAGATCCACTGCAGCAAAGCAATCGAGTCGACAAACTAGAACTCCGTTTCGAGCTTCTTCTTAATTCGACTGACCTGCTCCGAAGCCCACGACTTCTTGCCGTACAAGAGCAATAAATCCTCGTAGAACCTCTCCAACGAACTCCCTTCGAGCTTTGCTTCAGCCTGCTTCACCATTTCTTCCAGTTGTAGTTTGGCAGGCGAAACATCTCGTCTTGCGGGTTGCCCCGCCTCAAAGGCAAATGCGATCAAGTCTACAAGTCGCTGATCACCTCGATCCAATCCCTCGTTTACAGCAAAGACCTTCAAGAAGGCCTGCATTTTTTCGATCCAGCCGTTTGCATCATTCTCGCGAGCGAGCATACAGTCCAAGAAGCCCTGTTCCACGATCGATAATTCCTGCCCCCCACCACTGCGTGCGGCGCGGCGGCGTAGGATTCTTGTTCGACGGGCTAGTTCAATTTCGTCGCGAATCGAAACTAACTCCGATTGACGCTCGTCATCCGGAAATCGCTCAAGGAATTCTTCGACGTCCCCGCGAGCCAACAAGAACTGTCCCTCATCACCTGAATCGACGGCCGCCATGACGGACTTGTAGACTCCATCCGCAGAACGCGGTTGCAACATCCACCAACCGAAACCGAGGCTAAGCAGCAGCAGCGCCGCCATCCCGGCCAGTGACGCATGCTGAATCCAAGCACCTGATTCCTCCCACGGCAACTCTGGCTCTAACGATACCTCAGCGGGCTCATATTCCGTAGCAGGGGTGTAGTGCGAGGGACCACCGCTCGTCAGAGGGCCAGCAACCGACGGTGAGGCGGCTTCTCGCGCCGACTGCGCCTCGCCCACCGAAGGCTCACGCTCTTCCTTCGGCAACTTCAGTTCCTCAGGAGCCTTCAACTCAGGAGCAACCCCTGGTTCTCCGTCAGAAAAAGCGGTTGGCTCTTCGTCACCTGGGACGAACTCCCCGCCTTCCTTTGGCGCTAGCATAGTCGCCTGCTCGTGAGTCCCTGCATCCGCCTCAATGGATGGATCAGCGCTCATGGGCGTCTCGACGGAACGATCCGTAAAACGTGTCTCGCCTGTAATCTTCAGTTCTTCGTCGTCGACGTCGGACAGGTCCAGCGAAGTGAGCTGCGTTCCCACGGCGGGTTTGCCAGGTCCGGAATCACCGTCGCCCCTTGGCCCTGCACCGGACGCGGAGATCTTCTGCATTCCCTTTTGGATCGACAACAATCGGTTTCGCACGACTAGAGCCGTGGGAGGCCGGTTCGAAGGACTCTTTTCGAGCAAATCATGAATCAGCTCGCACAACGCAGGTGGAGCTTCGCCAACGCGGTCCGTCAATCGCGGGACTGGGTTGTAGCGCACCGCATACAGAACTTCCGGCACGCTCTTCCCGTGAAAAGGTGGCTTACCGCTTAGCAACGCATAGAGCACACCGCCAAGACCGTACAAGTCACTCTTCGCCGTAACTCCTTTGCCTTCCGCTTGCTCAGGTGGCATGTAGTCCGCAGTTCCAATCACGGCTCCTGCCGCAGTCATATCGGCCGAGCCGAACAACTTGGCGATACCAAAGTCGGTCAGTTTGATCAAACCGTCAGAATTGAGCATCAAATTCGCTGGTTTCAAATCGCGGTGAATAATGCCCAAATCGTGCGCGTGTTTGAGTGCGGCAGTGGTCTGCACGCCGACCTCAACCACATCCTCCCAGGGCAATTTCCGGTGTTGCCGCAAGTGTTCGTGCAGAGACTGCCCGTCGACGTACTCCATCGTGTAGAACAGCAACCCTCGCTCTTCCCCAACTCCCTTGAGCGATACGATATTGGGATGCTTCAGTTTTTGGAGCGTCTGAATTTCCGCTTCGAAACGCCGACGAAACCGCACTTGGTCCGCCACCGCCGACGCAATCACTTTGATCGCCACGACCTCAGACGACTTCGCATGCACGCCCTTATAAACTGTCCCCATGCCTCCCCGTCCCAGGATTTTCTCCACGCGATAGGGGCCGAGATAGTCGAACTCTGGATCACTCACCATGGGCAGTTCTTCGACCTTCATAGACCTTGATTTTTTGGCACGGAAAGCCCGACAATCGGCCGTAGGGCTGGACGCTGCTAAAGTCTACTTGATTTTGTATTGCCGGGCACTGATGGTGAACTCCGAACGTGTAATTGTCGTCTTGCTGCTTTACTTCTAACGAATGTACGAGAAAAGCGAATTGAAGACAGAAAGCTCTACATTCCCTGAATGACAATCCGCTTCAAATCCCCAGTTCAACACTCCATCTTTCAACGGTTCGAGAACACCATGCTGCTTTACTTAAGCGACCAATACACAGAACACCGAACCGGCAAACACCCTGAGTGTGTCGACCGTATCGTACGAGTCAACTCGGCCCTGCGCGGTGAGGCTGGGGGTCCGAACTGGACGCAAAATTGCGAATGCCCAAACTGGCAGCCTGCAAAACCCGACATTCTGGCTCGGGTCCATAACGCGGACTACGTACAGCAATTGGAACAGTGGTGCTCGGAGGAGAAAGGGCAAATCGAGTCGGATACCTACGTAAGTGCCGGGACTTGGGCGGCTGCTCTTCTCGGTGCAGGAGCTGGAATCGATGCTGTCCAACGCGTGGTCACGGGGACGAGTCAAACCGCTTTCTGTGCGATGCGTCCACCAGGTCACCACGCCTTGCCAACGGGCCCCATGGGATTCTGCGTCTTAAACAACATCGCCATCGCTGCCAAAGAAGCCCTAAAACTGGGACTGGAACGCGTGCTCGTGGTGGACTGGGACGTCCATCATGGCAACGGAACTCAAGATGCCTTCTATGAGGACGGCCAAGTTGGATTCTTCTCGATTCACCGCAGCCCTTTTTACCCGGGCACCGGAGCGGAAAGTGAAACGGGTACTGGCAAAGGACTTGGCTTCACCATGAATCGCCCCGTCACCGCCGGCATTCTCAAACAACAGTTCTTCGACTCCCTCCAAATCGGACTCGAAGCGTTCGCCGCTCGAGTGAAGCCACAACTCATCCTGCTAAGCGCCGGGTTCGACGCACACCGCGAGGACCCTGTGGGGGGACTTTGCTTAGAAAGCGAGGACTTTGGACGCCTGACACAGATTGTTTGCGACGTGGCCCAGTCCATGTGCGACGGAAGACTCGTCAGCCTACTCGAAGGCGGCTACAACCTAGATCGCTTACCTGAAAGCGTCCTTGCTCACGTCGAAACGCTACACCAATTTGAGAATCAAGTGTGAACCGGTCTTTCAACGACTGCTAAGCGCCCCACCCGCCACAGCGCTTTACAACGCGATTCCAAGCTCGGCCATCAGCATCTGCATGTCGTCCCAGACCAGCCGTTTCGCACTTTCATTGCGCAGTAGATAGGACGGGTGATAGGTCACAACAACTTTTGCTCCACGAAACGCGTGCATACGACCTCGCAGCCTCCCAATCGAAGTACTGTTGTCGAGCAATGAACGAACCGCGACCGAACCTAAGCAGACGATGTACTCGGGTTGCAGCAGCTCAAGTTGATGGTGGACGTAACCACGGCAGCTCTCTATCTCATCAGGAACCGGAGTCCGATTCTGCGGCGGCCTGCATTTCAGCGCATTCAAAATGTACACCTCGTCTCGCTCGAGCTTCATTGCCGCAATGATTCTCGAGAGCAGCTGCCCCGCTTTCCCGACGAAGGGCACGCCTTGACGGTCTTCGTCCGCGCCGGGTGCTTCGCCCATAAAGACGACTCTAGGTCGCACCGGCCCGGATCCAAATACGGTCTGCTGACGAAAGCTAACGATTTTCGTACAGTGTCGGCAGTCTCGAACTTGTTCCGCCAAACTTGCAAGCTCCGAGTCGCGTTCGGAATCGGCTAACACCGGCAACGTCCACTCACCAGTGTCGACAACCGAGTCCGATTCGCCTGCTGAGCTGCTGGACTGCGGTACTTCTTCGGCACTTGCTGAGGGCTGCGCTGCAGCCTGCAACGCCGGAGTTTGGGGTTGAGCTGGGAGTGAACTCGACGAGCCAACCGAATCACCTGCTAAGCCCGAGTCACCTGCTAAGCTCGAGTTACGCGCCATCAAGGCCACAGCATTTTCCATCCGCACTCGCAGCTCGCTTGGCAACTCCTGGCCCTGAAATTGCGTCAGCCCACATCGCTGATAGTTCTCGAGCGTCTGCTTCAAAGCAACTTTCAGATAGTTCGAGTCCATAGCGGTTTTAGTCACTGATTCTGTAGTCTTAAAGATCGATCTCAATTCACTCGCCCAGCATATTCTACCTGGAATCCCCGATCCGGCAGAGCAGGGCGGCGCGGCGGCCAGGGCTCATCAGAGTTTCAAGCTACCCAAGCAAGACGAAAAATGAGTTACACTCCTTTTCCGAGATTCGCGAGGAATTCTGGGAGACTCGGCCTATTCGGGCCGGAGAGGGATTTTGCCAAGAGTCAAACTCTGATTTGCCCCTGGGGCAGGTGGGCCGCTCAGTGGTTTGAGCCCAGTAAGACTCGCCGTTTCCGAGCGTCCAGGCTACACTCTGACTGCCCTGATCGTCTCTGACCGAATCGACCTGGGCACTCGTGTTGGTGGGCAGACCGCCAACCAAACTCTCCGATTCCACCTCCTCTTTGCAGTCACCAGCCCCTTATGGCCGTTCCACGCGTCGCAATTGTCGGCCGACCCAATGTCGGTAAAAGCAGCATCTTCAACTGGCTAGACGGGCGCCGCCTAGCCATCGTTGACGATATGGCCGGTGTGACCCGCGACCGGCTAATCACTTTGATCGAGCACGAAGATCGCTTCTTCGAGTTGATCGACACCGGCGGAATGGGGATCGAGGACTCCGACAATCTGACTAAGGAAGTCGAGCTTCAGATTGAAGCCGGAATCGAAGAAGCCGACGTCATACTCTTTGTCGTGGATACAAAGTCAGGGCTGATGCCACTGGATGAGCACGTCGCAGAGCGACTTCGTAGAGTCGAGAAGCCAATTTTACTGCTCGCCAATAAGACCGACCACGACGGACTGGATAACGCAACAAGCGAATTCCACAAGCTTGGGTGTGGCTGGTTGATACCTGTTTCCACGCTCCAAAATCGCAACAAAAGCGACCTATTCGACGAGATACTCGCAAGGCTGCCGGAAGCGACCGATGAGGAACGCAGTGCGGATCCACGCATGAAGCTGACGATCGTCGGCCGTCGCAACGTGGGTAAGAGTACTTTTGTGAATACGCTCGCCAAAGCGCAGCGAATGATCGTAAGCGAAGTCCCTGGAACAACTCGAGACAGTGTCGATGTTCACTTTGATTTGGATGGACACCGCTTCGTCGCCATCGATACTCCCGGACTGCGGCGGAACAAGAGCATTCGCACCGATATCGATTTCTACGGCCTGCACCGCGCTCAGCGCAGTATTCGCCGCGCCGACGTAGCGGTGCTCTTTTTCGACTGTACCGAAGCGATTAGCAAAGTCGACAAACAACTCGCTCACTACATCGAACAGCAGTTCAAACCCTGTATTTTCGTCGTCAACAAATGGGACAAAGTTGCCGGAACCGTCCCCACCGAACGCTGGGTTCGTTATCTTCGTGAACACTTCCCGAAGATGACATATTGCCCAATCGCCTTCATCACAGGCGAATCGGGAAAGAACGTGAAGACGCTACTGAACCATGCCCAGATGTTGTTCAAGCAGTCGCAGACGCGAGTGAGCACGCCAAAGATCAACAAACTAGTCCAAGCCGCACTACAACGACAGCAACCGCCATTGCACTTGCATCGTCGTCCCAAGGTTTATTTCGCATCCCAGATCTCAACGACCCCGCCAACGATCATCATGATGTGCAACATTCCGCAGGGTTTTCCGCCCAGCTACCAACGCTACTTGATCAACGTGTTCCGCGACAACTTGCCCTTCGGCGAAGTTCCCATCAAGTTGTACATTCAGAAACGCGAGAGCAATCCTCAAGGAGACGCCAAGACTCCGCCTGATTTACTTGAAGACGACAGCCTCCCCAAGGACGGGTAACGCAGCAGCAGCAGCAGCAAGTCTAAACCCAGGTCCCAAATTCTGCTCAACCTCGAAAAAACTCAATCGACATGGCTGTAAAGAAAATCCTATTCCTCGTCGGTGACTTCGTCGAAGACTATGAAGTCATGGTGCCGTTTCAGATGCTGAAAATGGTGGGCCACGAGTGCCATGCAGTCTGCCCGGACAAGAAAGCCGGCGAGTCTGTCGCCACTGCAATTCATGATTTCGAGGGCCACCAAACCTACTCGGAGAAACCAGGTCACCAATTCGGCCTCAACGCCACCTTCGATGAAGTCAGCGCCGACAACTACGACGCACTAGTGCTTCCCGGTGGTCGTGCGCCAGAGTACTTACGGTTGGACGAGAGAGTTTTGGAGCTTGTGCGAGATTTCGCCAAGTCGGAAAAGCCAATCGCAGCCATCTGTCATGGGCCGCAGATCTTAAGTGCCGCTGGTGTCGTCGGAGGCAGAGAGTGCAGTTGCTATCCTGCTTGTTCTCCTGAGATCAACCAATCCGGCGGTAGTTATGTTGCTGCGTCAGATGGCTTTGACAACGCCCACACGGACGGCAACTTCGTCACCGCCCCCGCCTGGCCAGCTCATCCAGCCTGGATGCGTCAATTCCTCGAACTACTCGGCAGCACTATCAAACCCTAACAGCGCTCGTCAGAGTTTCAAACTACGAGCATGACGCGCAAGCGGAGTTACTCTCCCTTTCCGAGTATCACGAGGAATTCGGGGAGAATCGGCCTCTCAGAGCCGGAGACGGTATTTGCTCAAACTCTGCCTGTGCTGACCAACCCCTGCTTTTCAGTATCAACGCGGCTCGCGTTCTGTTTCAGTATCAACGCGGCTCGCGTTCTACTAGCAACGCGGTTGACTCGAAATCGTGGCTACTTCTTGCGCTTCTTGTTCGCTCGGAAAGTAGCGTACTCTTGCAAAGTGATGACTCCGTCGCCGTCTGCATCCGCACCCGTCGGCTTAATGATCATCTTTTCCCACTCGGCACTGGTTAAAGCGCCGTCACCGTTCTTGTCATACTTGTCGATGTTCTTCTTAGCCCAATCAAGATACTCCTGACTCGCCGGATCCGACTTGGCAATGGAGCTCGGCTTAGATCTCGCACGCGAGGAACTTGTGTCTTTCCTACCGCGTCCACTTTCGTCCTTCGAACTACTCGATGAGCCCGAGCTGCCAACCGAAGAATCGACGCGTACACCGTTATTCAAAGCCGTCAGGCATTCGCGAGCTAAGATGACTCCGTCGTCATTCAAATCCCATTTCTGAAACTCGTCCAGAGTTTTTGCATCCCACTTGCTGCTGAACTCGCTCATCATCAATTGGCCATCGCCATTGCGATCGTTGCGATTGAAGAAACTTGGCAAACCAGAAGGAACATTGGAAGTCTCCAACCGGTAGCTTTTCGCATCCCCGAAGCGGTCCTTCTTTTCTTCTTTCTTCTCTGTTTCACCGGAACGTCCCCAGCCGCCCGAGTCGCCACCGCGGCCCCAACCACTACGCCCCGAGACCTCGCCACGCCCGCCACCCGAGCGTCGCTCTTCCTCGTCCACACGTTGGTTCGCGTACCGCGCAGCCAACTCACGAGCCGTTAAGAATCCATCCTTATTGCGATCGTAGGTCATTGGATCATCCCGCCAACGACCACCCGCCAATTCCTCCTTGGACAGTTTATTGTCCTTGTTCTTGTCGTATCTCCGAACTCTCTCTTCGCTCTCTTTGATATCCCGTTCTTCAATCTTGATATTCAAAGCGTCGCTTACAGCCCCAAATCCCTCCGGTGGCGGCGGCTCCATTCCCAGCCCAAAATTGGGAACCAGCAACGCCACTTCATCGCTGCCCGAGTTCTCGCCTGGCCCGCCGCCGCGGCTATCCCCACCGCTGGAGCCTCCGCGTCCGCTGTTGATCGCGTCCGCGATGGCAGAAATCTGGACAGGCTTGGTCACATCGATTTGTGGGTACCGTTTCGCCAAACCTTCCAGCATTCGCCCAGCAAAGCCCTCTCTTTCATCTGCGTCAATGGTTCCATTGCCGTTTCGGTCAAACCGCGACAGCATTGCCGTTGGGTCAAATCCGCTTCTCCCGCCGCTGGAACTTCCGCCTGGAGGACCGCCTCGAAAGCCTCCGAAACTACCACTTGGAGGTCCACCACGCCCACCTCGGTCACCGCCACCGCCATCCCTCCCGCCACGTTGGGCGAAAGTCGGAACTGTCATCACGGACAGAATTAGCATGCAAGCAACAATACGCATTTCGTTTCCTCAAATTCAAATCAGTCGACAGACTTGCCGCTTATCCGGCCGAAAATCGAGTCGTTCGAGTCGTTGAAAGGGCTTTCTTTAAGCTCAGGTTGGCAGTAGCTAACAGCGAATCAGATCCAATTCGAAGTGCCTATGGTCTCAGTTTAGTCGGCCTAGCAAGCCTAACTACCCAGCGATGCAGCCTCCGAGTCCATATCGTCGCTAGCCGAGAACAAGCCAACATCCGGTAAAAGCTCTCGGCACCATCATAGCCAACCCCCAAAATCACCAAAAGTTACGCCCACCCAGGCCAAAGTCGACTTTCCCCGAGGCTAGGTCCACGTTCCCGATCCAAAGATCTGCGTCAAACCAACTCACTAAATCCCCCAAACCGAATCCACGCGCGATCTCACCGAAATCCTTCCCATCTTACGACTTCCAAGCAATCGCTGCGCAAAGCGCTCAGCGATCATCATTGTGCCGCTCAAGCGCATTTGACCTCCGTTTTGACGCGTGTTTGGAGCAGTCTGGGGTTGCTTCGGAGCCTAGTTTCGGTACGATCCTTGCCTTGGTGAGATCACCACGCCTCCGTAGCTCAGTTGGTTAGAGCAGCTGACTCTTAATCAGCGGGTCCAAGGTTCGAGTCCTTGCGGGGGTACTGAACACGAAATCCCTGGGAATCTACTGCCATCCACTGCGAGATTCCCAGGGATTTTTTCGTTTACGGTTGGCCCTGACGCCTCTAGATTTGCAGGGATGTTACCACCGGACGAAGCCGCGTCAGCATTCAGCCACTAGCTCTAAGCCAACCCTAGCAAGGCGAATTCTTCGACTTTGCGAGCCCAAGCGCTTTAATATATGAACGACTTGGGGTGAGACAAACGGGGCTCGCTTAGTTGGCTTCGGACGCGAACGACTCGATCTTCATTCCAAGCGACGCGAATGGAGACTGCAGGCTAACAAACAAGGACATTGGCCCTTTTCTACTCGCCCTTACAAACGCAGCTGAATATCGGTTGCAGTATCCTTTCGTCATAGCCAGTCGAGTTCTAGACATGAACGGAGACGGGAGATTTACCAATGCAGATATCGCTGGCTTCGTCGACTCGTTGACCAACTAGTGCCTATCCGGTTGGGACATCGCACCTGTTCCTGGAGAACCCTTATGCGCGTCAAGTTCTCGCACTCTCTAAACTGCCGCCAATTCTGCATCTTCGCGGGCCTATTGGCCCAGGTCGTGATTGGCGAATCCTGCCTTCAAGCTCAGTCGTTTGATTGGACCAAGTTTGTACCCAATCCCGGTCGGGCAAACCAAATTGGGGCCATCCCATTTCTCAAAGAGATTTCACCCGAGGAGCTTGAACAACTCGAGGCCGTCGAAATTTCGACTCGCGAAGAACGAACACATGGAAAGCAAATATTGCTGGAAGCGGAGAATAAACTTGCCAGGCGTAGAATCCGAGTCAGCCGTCAGAGTCGGGATGTGACTTACCTGCAAAAATTGGTGGCTACAGCGCGACCTCTCATGGATAACCGGGACCGTTACCCTTCGATCCGTATTGGAATCATCGAGGCCGACTTCGAGGATGCATATTCCATTCCAGGCGGAGACCTGCTCTTTACTCGCGGTCTACTTGAAAAGTGCGAATCAGAAGCGGCCATGGTTGGTGTAGTTTGCCACGAGCTAGCACACCTTGATCGTGGCCATCAACTCTATCGACTTCGAAAAGCGAAGCTAGCGAGCCAATCGAAGAACTGGCTCAAGAAGATGAACGGATTGGCGTCGAGCTTCATGCCCTTTCATCCGGAGTTCGAAAAGCAAGCTGACATGGACGCAGTTCGTCACATGCTTGCTTTGAAGTATGACCCGAAGGAATTTGCGCATTTGCTCGAGCGTTGGGAGCAAAAGCAAAACCAACAATCACCGTGGCTCGACGTTATGCCGCCGCAAATGCGTTCCCATCCCGATGCAGGAGTACGTGTCGAATCCGTCTTGGCAGAATACGGGAAGTTTCACGGCGACGCGCGTCAGCTGCGTATTGGCCGCGAAAACTTCAAACGCAGAATACCATGCAATGAACGAACTTTTTGAGAGCCCATGAATCCCGAGGTAGCGATGCTGAACTCGTTTCGCCGACGCTAGAATGCCTAGACAATTCCACTTTCCCCCCGACCCGTTGCCTCCCAGCCGATAGTCGTTTGACCATGAAATCACCACTCGCTGCAATCCTACTTCTCTTCTCTATTTCGGCCTGCTGTCCTGCCTACGGTCAGTTCAGCGAGGCTCAGTTGGGGCGTTTGCTAAAACGATTCCCGGAAGCGGACGCAAACGGCGATGGAGAGTTATCGGTCAAGGAAGCTCAGGCGTATCGGAAGCGGATGCAGCCTTCGCAACAGAAGGTCGGTGTCAAGACTGAGTTCAAAGTCGATCCGGGTTGGAGCGAAGATCGCTTTCCGGAAAATGCCGTTTGCTACTTGGCTCCGGATGAAATTGCTCGGCTCTATGCGCGGAAGAAGGCGAAAGGCCCGACGGTCGTTCGACTTGAAAAACCAACGGATGGATCGCTGCGGATCGTCGGAACCGGCCACAGCTTCATGGCTCCCGGTTACAAGACGTTTCCCGCGATCGCCAAAGCCGCCGGACTACAGCAACCTCCATTGCTAACCCACACCGGAGGCGGAATGACGGGCAGTACTCGATACAAGTGGGAGCAAGAGAACGGGATTTTCGGATTCGACGGGAAGCCAACTCCCAAATTGCTGGCCTCGATCGCCAACAGCGAGTGGGACGCGATGATGTGGGGTCCCTACTTCAACGATCGCCCCGAGTACTACTCCTGCTGGATTGACTTCTGCCTCAGATACAACCCAGACATGAAGTTCTACTTGTCGGACGCGTGGCCTCAACTCGACCAATTGGACAAGATTCCAACTTCGGAAGATGAATTAACACCGGGGCTCGTCGCGAAACTTGGACAGGAGAAGTTCAAGCAGTACGGTGAGATCATCAACGATCTCAATGACCAATACGACAATCGAATTTTCATCATGCCGACCTGTGAAGCGTTGGTACTTTGCGTGAAATACTTGGATGAAGGTAAGCTACCGGGCATCGATGGCGTACACCGTGCCCTCGGCCAAAAAGAGCGTTCACTTTGGCGGGATCGTTTGGGGCATCTCGGCCCCGGACTCGAAAGTCTCGAAGGCTACGTCTTTTACGCCACCCTCTATGGCCGAAATCCAGAACTCATCGATGGCGATATTTTCGGCAACCAGAAATTTCCGAGTCGTGCACTCGACCGTCAATTCCGCAAGATCGCTTGGCAAGCCGTCCTGCGAAACCCACTCTCCGGCGTCGTCGACAAAAACGAGAATGGAGTCTCCGACGATCGTGAGTAAGATGCCTGTTTCAATTTCCGCTGCAATCCGTTTCGATGAATCGTTTGCCTAGTTGTTCGAACGCAATGGAAATTCACCGAGGTCCAAGACGGGATTCTCGACCGTTTCTGGCTGCACCTCGATTCTTCGAGCAGTAAAGGCGACAGGTCGATCGTCGTTCGTTGTCTTGCCTTTTTCATGTGCAAAGACCTGAATGACGAATCTCGCCTCGGGCAAGCCTTCGATGGAAAACGTCCCGTCATCGCCCACCTGGATCGAGTCTCGCTGATAGGCCTTTCCAGCCTCGGTGTTCAAGAAGTCGTTGTACACTTTGAAACTCTGCTTCACCATTTGTTGCGGCCCTGAAACAGACGGCGGTCTCAGAAAGCACTTCGCTGAAAGCATGAGTTGTTCGCGTTCGAGCCCAAGCTCCTCTGGTAGGCTCACTTTACCGATAACACGTTGCCCCTCCCTAGGAATGTTGACAACCGTTTTCACGCCTGACTTGACATCAATCATGTGATGCATTGGCGTATGGGCGACTTTATCCATTCTAAAAACGGGGCTGACCGACAGCTTCCTTGGCGGGAGTTTGGCGAAGCCGTAGCAACCATCTTCGTCAGTGGTCGCTTTAGCGGAATAGTGAAGCATGACATCAACGTCCCCGCGTCCCGTACCAATCAAGAGCTCAATACCTCCCATCGGCTTGCCACCGATTTCGACCACGCCAGAGAGATGCCCCCATGGCTTCAGTTCGACTATAGGTGAAGCTTCCAGTTCCTTTTTTGTCCTTTCTGCGTAACCATTCGGATGCGCAAAGACTAAGACCCACTCGCAAGGTTCGCTCGGTACGACGAAGCTTCCGTCGCTACGCGTTGAATAGGTTTTCGATCTCCCGCGACCGGGTGTCGTACGGACGATTCCATTTTTGACGGTGACTTCTTGAGTCCGCGTGCACATGGCAATCGTTGTTTTCTCCGCCGGATCGCCATCCGCTGTAACAACTTCGCCCGTAATCCCTGCGTCTTGTTCGAGGCTGATTTGAAACTGACTGACTTCATCCCGCTTGAAGGGCTCGCTCAACTGCGTCGCATATCCATCGGCTTCAATGCGAAGTTGCATGTTCGACCAACCACGTTTCATCGTAAAATGGTTCTCGTTCGGCGACAGTTTCTGTATGTACTGATACTGCCAAGTTGGTTCCGCATTCTCGCGAAATGAGGCTGGGATCACACTGAATTCGGATACACGTTGGCCAGTTTTTGCATCAAAGACGATGACTTCTACGTCGAAAACTGGTGCACGACACCATCCAGTGTTTGCTGCCACGAAAAAAAGAAGGAACGGCAGAAACGCCCCCCAACCTAACGTCGACCATCGGCTGTCGCGTAGTTTTGTCGTTTCCATATGAAGCCTCCAAGCAGCGAAAGACGATTCGAAGTCTGTTTGTAGTGTGCACGTGCGGTACTACGTCAACAGGTAACGGTTGCTCAACAAGTAGATCAAAAGCGGCCCGGTTTCTTAGGCGGATTCTGTCCAATACTTGGAAAAACTCTTCCCTTACTCCCCACTAGAATGCCAAGGATCTGCCTCAGTCGGCGAAGGAGTTTCGAATTGGGCGCTCACTCTGCAGGCCATCGGATCGACTCGTAGAGCCTTAGTAGCTTCGCTTTCCAGTTTGGCTTGGTTGTGCCAACGAATTGTATCCGCCCGCGCAGATGTTCTGGAAAGTTCGGGATGTTCTCGAGGTTTTGGGAGGCGGGTCCAAGTCGAACGCAGTTATAGAGCAGCGCTTTGAGAGTCTCAAACTCGTGTCGTGAAGCACTCGGCGAGTCATTGACAGTCAACCCCAGAACAGATTGGCGATGGCCTGCGTACATCCGTCTGGTCTTGCGGTAGTTCACAGCGAAACCTTCCTCCATCGCGATTGCAGCAACGAGCGGAATCACACGCGATGCGGCACCCACGAATCGATCATCGCCGCTGAACGTAAGGTCGTCCGCGTAACGTGTATAGTCTGCGCCGACTGACTGTGCCAAACCCGCTAACCGTTGATCAAGTCGAAATGCAATGGCGTTCGCGATTCCGGGCGAAGTTGGGGCTCCCTGAGGAAGGTGGCTCGTCGTCAACGCCGCGCGATCTACGAACTCGCTTTCCCCCAAAGACGGAGCGGTGCAAATACACGCCAAAAGAAACGCAACTTTCGCAGGGTAGCCGCACAGCCGAAACAGGGCAGAGGTTCTTGAGCGATCGATTGAGCCGAAGAAGTCGGCTAGATCCATACATAGGACCAAACGCTTGCCAGAGTGATAGCCCGCTGCAGTAAAGATTGATCTGCCAGGCACAAAACCGTGAGCTGCAGAGTGTAAAGTAATTGCAGGTAAAACATGTTGTGCGATCGTCCGTTGCACCCGTTTCATCAGCGGAAGTGGCTGCTCAATCCACCGAGTCTCCCCATTGCCCTTGCGGATCGGTGTGCGGCGGTAGTGGTCAACTTCCGTATTCCGAACGATGTGTGGCTTGACCAACCAGTCCAACGCAGCAGGTGACTTGAGGCAGAGCATGTCTTGCAGCTGGAATTCGTTGCTGGCCTTCGGCACATCCCAACGGAAAGCGGTAGATCGATCTAAAAACTCGCGGCGAACCCTCAGCGCGCGGCCTTTTCGAAAGACGTTTCGCACAATAGTTGACCGTCTCAGGAACTTTCGCAGATCTATCTGGTCTGCATACTCCTCACCGGCGTACTGTTCATGAAGGGACTCGGCCAGCGATTCGCACCAATTGGGAAAACGCCCCAGCATATGTCGCAAGACGCGTCGAATGCGTTCGCGACTAGACAACCAAGTTCGCGAAAGTGCGAATGCCAGAGCATTGCTGAACGCTGTTCTACCGACTTGAACTTTTGGTTCCATCGGCCTCAATAGCCCCCAGTGAACTCGTGAGCGTCATCGGTTGAATTGCGAGCCCTACGAATTGCGAGCCCTACGTCGTGCAAACCCTCCGGTAGAAGTGCCAAGCGGCGAAGCAAATCCGCATTCAACCCATCGAAGTGTCTGCGGGAGCCATCATCCGACGGCAGTCGGATCAAAGCTCACGCCATCCTTTGCCTAAGTAGCATTCGCCCGCGAGGTTACCTCGCGTGGTGCTTTCGGTAGATTGATCGGCATTGCCGGTTCAACGTCCAGCCATTCTTGAATAAAGACCGCTTCGCAGCTTGGCACTGCTCACTGTGAGCGATTTGGAAACCAAGGTCAATCACGCCCTCCGGTCGCCGGTCTTCGTCAGAAGCAGCCAGGAACGACTGTCGAATATCCCTGGCTGGCAGTAGAATCCTGGGTTTGAGCCTGACAATTCCCACGGCGCGAACGCACCCAAGAAGCGCATCGAATGAAAAATATTCGCAATTTTTGCATTATTGCCCACATCGATCACGGCAAGTCGACGCTCGCGGATCGACTCATCCAGTCTTGCGGTGGAATTTCCCAACGCGAGCTGCATGAGCAGATGCTCGATTCGATGGACATCGAACGAGAACGCGGAATCACGATCAAGAGCAATACTATTACGCTCAGCTACCAAGCGGCCGACGGGCAAGAGTATCAGCTCAACCTCATCGACACGCCTGGCCACGTAGATTTTTCGCACGAGGTTCGTCGATCGCTAATGGCGTGCGAAGGAGCATTGATCGTGGTCGATGCGTCGCAGGGCGTCGAAGCACAGACAGTGGCCAACCTCTACCTGGCACTCGAGTACGACTTAGAGCTACTACCAGTCATCAACAAAATTGACTTACCGGCTGCAGACGTGGATCGCGCTCGCGAGTCCATCGACGCCGACCTCGGGCTGGATCCCTTCGCCGCCATTCCCGTTTCCGCGAAAACGGGAGTCGGTATTGAGGGAGTCCTTGAAGGTATCGTGAAAAACTTGCCGCCACCCAAAGGCGATCCCAGTGCTCCACTCAAGGCACTTGTCTTCGACGCACACTTTGACAAGTTTCGCGGCGTGATCCTTCAATGCCGTGTACTTGAAGGCACTTTGAAGCCGCGCGAAGTCATCCACTTCATGCACTCAGGTCGCGACTACAAAGTGGACGAATTGGGGTACAACCAATTCAAACTCAACCCGCGTGAGCAACTCAGCGTAGGCGAAGTTGGCTACATCGTGGCAGGCGTTAAGAGCGTCCAAGACATTGAGATTGGCGATACGATCACTCATCTTGAGCATCCAGCCGACGAACCGATACCCGGTTACCAAGAAGCCAAACAGGTGGTCTTCTCTTCCGTGTATCCGATGAGCACGGATGAGTACCAGGATCTAACCAAAGCACTCGATAAACTAGCCATCAACGACGCGGCGCTAACTTTTGAAAAAGACAGCTCAGCCGCACTCGGCTTTGGATTCCGCTGTGGGTTCCTAGGACTACTCCACTTAGATGTCGTCCAGGAGCGACTGCAGCGCGAGTTTGACATTGGTCTCGTCATATCGGCTCCTTCTGTAAAGTACAGTTTGACCCTCAAGGACGGTTCGACGACCGAAGTTGACAATCCAACTTACTGGCCCGATCCTTCGACCATCGAGTCAACGACGGAACCTTATATCAAGGCCTCGATCCTGACTCCCGAAGACTACGTTGGTCCCGTGATGGAGTTATGCCGCGAACATCGCTCGGACAGCCAGACGATGAACTATCTTTCGGCAGGCCGCGTCGAAGTCACCAGTGAGATGCCACTCGGCGAAGTACTTTTTGACTTCTACGGCAAACTGAAGATGATCACTCGAGGCTACGGCTCATTCGACTACGTGCCTATCGAGTACCGCAACACAGACATCGTCAAAGTTGACATCTTGGTCAACAAAGAACCTATCGACGCACTGTCTTACCTGGTGCACCGTGAAAAGGCCCGAGCCCGAGCCTTGCACTATTGCGAACAACTGGCCGAAGCCATTCCAAGGCACCAATTCAAGATTCCGATCCAAGGCGCAATTGGCGGCGACGTCATCGCTCGGTCGACGATCCAGGCTTTCCGCAAGGACGTCACGGCAAAGCTATACGGCGGAGACGTAACTCGAAAGAAGAAGCTACTCGAGAAGCAAAAGAAGGGAAAAGCCAAAATGAAACAGTTCGGTAGCGTCAACATCCCACAAAAAGCCTTCGTATCCGTCCTCAGCGCCGACAAAGACAAGTAGCACCAACAAGATCTGCTCGTACTACTCGGCATTGGCCAGCGGCGACTCGGCGTTTAACCCCGGCTCTTCTACCTTCAGCCTGCGCTCAGCATAGAACAAGGCTGCGACGCCTGCCAATACGATGCAAACGCACGCAAACCAAGTGACGTTGAAGCCGAAACTGGCAATCGAATTAAGGCCGAGACCGTGGCCAAATACGTGGGCGATACTCCATGTGCTAGTAAAAGCGGCCATGTACGTGCCCGGTCGACCCTGGTCAGCGCGGTCGTAAACGAAGCGATTCATGTAGGGAAAGTTGAGCATCTCGCCGAAGGTCAAAATCGCCATCCCCAGCCAAACAGTCACCACGTTGTCTGACACAATCACAATGGCAAAACTGGCGGCGATGAGCAGACTGCTCCACCGAAGGACGCTGAACATCGGAATCTTGCGGTCCTCGCAGACTTTGATCAAAGGCATCTCGAATAGGAATATGAGCAATCCGTTGAGCCCTAAAACGAGCCCAATTGTAAGCTCGGACATTTGATGCCCATCGCGATAGAAAATCGGCATCGTGCTGAAGTACTGTAGAAATGCGATTCCAATCAGCAATTGCGCAGCTAAAGCAAGCAAGAAGGGCACGTCGGAAAACGGACTTCGCACCGGACCTGTTGTCTGAGTCTCGCGCTCTTGCTGAATTGAGATTGGTCGCAGAGTCAGCAACAGCAATAGAGAGGCTCCAAGGCAACTCAGCCCATCCACCCAAAACAGCCCTCCATAAGTCCACGTGGCGATAATCAAACCACCAATCGCGGGGCCCATGCTAAAACCGAGGTTGATCGCAAGTCTCACTAACGTGACTGCACGCGTTCGGTTTTCGGAACTCGCGTAGTGACGAATGGCAACAAAGATCGCTGGACGAAAGGAATCGACGACGAGTGTCGCGACGAAGACTGCAACACAGAACGGTCCGAAACCGCGGATCCACTGCAGTGAGATAAAGGCTACGCCAGAAGCAGCCAGGGATATTACCATGACTCGATAGAAGCCAAAGCGATCCGTCAGCTGGCCCCCAATCCATGAACCGCCGACAGCTCCGGCTCCGAAGCAAGTCATCACCCAACCCACCTGGGTAAGGTTGAAACCCTGATCTGTTGTCAGGTAGAGCGAAAGAAACGGGATCACCATGGTGCCCGCTCGGTTCACAAATGTGACCGCCGCTAAAATCCAAACTTCGCGTCGAAACCCCGCAAAGGATGCCAAATAGTAATCGCACATCCGACGAACTAGGCGAATCGGATGAAACGGTTCTTCTGACATTAAGCTAAATCAGGCTGGCGAGCGGCAAAACGGCGACTGAATGATAGACAGCCGGTAGGCCGGAGTGGTTCACCTTGGCTATGAGAATACGCAGGCACTTTCTAGCCCAAAGCTCCTTCGTCAACGAAACGTAGAGACGTTCGCGCTCGTGCTACGCCAAGATGTCCTTGACCACATGCGTTGGTTCGACTCCGGTTAGACTCTGGTCAAGGCCTAGGTAGCGGAAGCTAAGGCGATTGTGGTCGATGCCCAGCGTGTGCAGGATTGTGGCGTTCAAGTCGCGAATATGCACTGGGTTCTCCAAGATGTTGTAGCAATGCGTATCGGTCTTGCCGTATTCGAATCCAGCTTTGACACCTCCGCCCATCACGCAAGTCGTAAAACAGCGACCATGGTGATCACGTCCATGATTGTCCGCTGTAAGCTTGCCTTGAGAGTAGATCGTCCGGCCGAATTCACCGCCGAACACAACCAATGTGTCTTTTAGCAGATCGCGTTGTTTTAAGTCTTTGACCAAACCAGCGACGCCCTGGTCGACGTCTTTGCACTGCCCACGAAGGTCACGGGGCAAATTGCCATGCTGGTCCCAACCACGGTGGTACAGCTGAATAAATGGCACACCGCGTTCAGAGAGTCTTCTAGCGGTGATGCAGTTCCGCGCAAACGTATTGGGCTTTTCCACATCGGGACCGTACATTTCCAAAGTGGCTTCCGTCTCATCGGACAAATCGGCGAGTTCGGGCACCGCGGACTGCATGCGATAGGCCATTTCATACTGGGAGATGCGAGCCAGCGTTTCAGGATCACCAAACGACTCATACTCTTGTTGATTGAGAGTCGCTAAGTCGTCGAGCATTGCACGTCGAGTGCTGCGGTCAATTCCCTTTGGATCGTCCAGGTAGAGCACCGGGGTCGAACCGCCGCGCAGCTTAACGCCTTGATGCTGCGAAGGCAAAAAGCCGCTGCCCCAGAGCCGTGAATAGAGTGCCTGCAGGTTGCCATTTCCCCGTGAAATCATGACGACAAACGACGGCAAGTTCTTATTCGGACTGCCGAGACCGTAACTCAGCCAAGCTCCCATGCTTGGGTTGCCTGGCTGCTGACGCCCGGTGTTGATGAACGTGATGGCGGGATCGTGATTGATTGCCTCCGTATGCATCGACTTGATGATCGTCATCTCATCGACAATCCCGGCGACATTTGGCAACAACTCGCTGACCCAGTGACCACATTCGCCGTGTCGCTTGAATTCGAACATGGGTGCCACGCAAGGGAACTCACTCTGGCCCGAAGTCATGCCGGTAATTCGCTGCCCCTGGCGGATGGATTCCGGCAACTCCTGCCCATGGATGTCGCGGATTTCCGGCTTGTAGTCAAACATATCAATGTGACTAGGACCGCCCGCCATAAACAGATAGATCACTCGCTTCGCGGTTGGCTTGAAGTGTGGAAGCCCAGCTAGACCGCCATTGTCTGCTGCACTAGGTACGGTCGCTCCCGTCGCGTTGGCGTCGTCTTTCAATAGGGAGCCGAGTGCGGCTGCGCCTAAAATTCGACTGCTGTTGAATAACAGTTGCCGACGCGTTTGATTGCGGGCCTGCTCTTCAATTGGATTCATGGCTTACTTTCAAATTTCATCAAAGTTGGCTTGGTGACTCAAAATTGAGACGCGCTCAACGAATGGATCGTCGCTACCCCCGTGTGACCGTCGCGTCCAGGTTCAGGAGCAGACTTGAAATCACAGTCCAGGCGGCATGCTCACCCAGTTGAATCGAATCATCACGTGGACTTTCACCAATCGACAACAAGTCCTTCGCAGCCGCTTCGTCATCAGCCAGTCGTTTCCGTTCACGCTCCAGCCCAGTAACCAGCACGCTGAGCACTTGTTGCGTTGGCTTTCTACCTGTCACCGTTCTGTAGGCGAAACTCAGTCGCTCGGTATCCGAGTCGCCACCTTCTGCCAGAGTACGCTCGGCGAGAAATCGGCTCGCCTCCAAGAACTGAGGATCGTTCATCAGTACCAGAGCTTGCAACGGGGTATTCGTCGCGCTGCGGCTGACTGTGCACTTCTCCCGCGTCGGCGCATCGAAGATTGTCATCGCAGGGTGCGGGGCCGATCGCTTCCAGTAGATATACATACTCCGACGATACAATGCTTCGCCGTGGTCTTGCTTGAAGCGAACGTTCTTCGTCAATGAGACTTCGTTCCAAAGTCCCGGTGGCTGATAGGGTTTCACCCCTGGACCGCCGACCTTCGGCACGAGGAGCCCGCTGACTGACAGAGCATTGTCGCGAATGAACTCTCCCTGCAATCGAAAACGAGGACCTCGTGACAACAGCCGATTTTCGGGATCTAACGCCAGCTGCTTCTCGGTGCTGCGTGAGGACTGTTGGTAGGCCTCTGTCATGACCAACATTTTGACCAACCGCTTCGTATCCCAACCGTTCTGTTGAAAATCCACCGCTAGCCAATCGAGAAGCTCTGGGTGACTCGGCCACTCGCCTTGCGAACCAAACTCCTCAAGGCTTCGAACAATGCCTTGCCCGAAAAACACACGCCAGTAACGATTCACGGTGACTCGCGCGGTTAGAGGATTCATCGGATCCACCAACCAGTTGGCCAAGCCCAGTCGATTCCTAGGCTGGCCATCTACCCCAGGCAAGAACGAAGGTGTACCAGGTTCAACCGGTCGTTCTTTATCCGGCAAATCGTATTGCCCTCGCTTCAGAACGTAGGTCTGACGCATTTCGGGCAAGTCTTGCATCACCATTGCCGTCGACTTCGGCTGAGCCAATTTTTCCTCACGTTTTCGCAACGCAGCTAGAGCCTCTGTCGTTTGCTCAAACTCTGGAACTTCTTTCAGTAGGAAGAGCTCCACCAACTGCTCGCGTTCACTCTCACTCAAACCAGCTTCCGAGGCGGCGCGGGCGAGGAGAGCACTGAGGCTATTTGCGGAGCCGAGTCCTGCAACTTCCGCATCAGAAAGAACGCGATCGAAAACTAGAACCTCGTCCACGGCCCCGTTAAAGCGACTGCCCGAATATCGTCGGCCAATAGTAAACGGACGTTCCGTGCGAATCGACTCTTCAGTCAGACTTGCTTGTTCGACCTGGATATCCTTCAGAGGTTTCCCATCCACGTACAACCGAACTCCGTCGGGTTTCCCAGCCCCATCGTAGGTGACAAAAACATGGTGCCACTGATTCGGTTTGAGATCGGCCTTGGCTTTCACCTTCAGCGCGTTCTCAGGCCAGTGGTGGATAAAGTGGGCCGCCAACATGCCGTTGGAGAGATATAAGTCGTAGCCGCGATGTCCGTTGCCATCATCCATCCTCGCAATGGGAGCTCCTGAAATACTCTTCGCGTTGATCCAACATCCATACGAGAAAGCTTGCTCCCGCTCGAAGTCACCGATCTTGGCCGCTTCCAAATGGTCGCTGCTCGTTGTCTGGATCGCCGAAGCCACCTTCCCTGCAACCTTCTTAGGCTTGCCCTTGCGGATCAGCTCAGTCTGGGACACTTCATCTACTAACGGGTCGCCCTCCTCACCTTCAAATGACAGATAGGCGACAGGAGAAAGCTCACGCACTAAATCCGGTTCATCAGGAAGTTCTCCAACCCGCTTCGCTAGCCACTCCGCGAAAGACGCCTGATGTGCTTCACGAAGTTGCTTAAGCGCCGCCTCAGCATCTTGGACCTGACTACGGACTGAAGCCAGAGCCTTGGTCTTGGTAAGATCGGGAATCTCAACTGTCGGAGTCTGATTCCCATTTCGCGTCTGGCTACCAGGATCGGCCGATTGATTAAAATAGGCGAAGAACTGGTAGTACTCCTCCTGCGAAATTGGGTCGTACTTGTGATCGTGGCACTGAGCACACTCCATGGAAAGTCCTAGGAAGACCATTGAAGTCGTCTTCACTCGATCCACTGCGTACTCGACTCGATACTCTTCCGGAATGAGCCCTCCCTCATCAGTCGACGCATTGTTGCGCAAGAAGCCAGTTGCCAGTTTGTCCTCCCAAGTCGATTCTGGAATCAAGTCACCGGCAATTTGCAAACGCACAAACTCGCTGTATGGCAAGTTGCTGTTGAAGGCCTCGATAACCCAGTCTCTCCACGCCCACATATCCCGTGGACCATCAGCATGAAAAACACTCGTGTCACCGTATCGAGCCGCGTCCATCCACTCCAGCGCCATCCGTTCGCCAAAATTGGGGGACTGCAGCAAGCGATCCACGACCCGCTCGTAGGCTCCAGGATCGATGTCCGCTAAGAACGCGTCAATCTCCGCCAGCGTCGGTGGTAGTCCGGTCAAATCAAATGTTACGCGTCGCAACAAGATCTCTTTCTGGGCCCTCGGTGAGGGTTGTAAGCCCGCAGACTGCATAGTCGCCAACAAGAACGCATCAATCGGATGCTTTCCTGCGGAGGCGACAGCTTCGGGCATTTCGCTTAGTTTCGGTGGAGCGAAAGCCCAATGTCCTTCGTATTGGCCGCCTGATTCAATCCAACGACGAAGCAGCTCGACCTCCTCTGCCTCCATGGGTTTGGCCGTCTCCGGTGGTGGCATCACCAGGTCCGGATCATCTGAGTTGATTCTCTCCCACAGCAATGAATCCTCGAGCGACCCTGGTTCAACCGCCCCGTACTCGTAGGCTTCGTCAGCCACGTCCAAACGCAAGTCGGATTCCCGATGGTTCGCGTCTGGTCCATGACAAGAAAAGCACTTGTTCGAGAGGATCGAACGAATGTCCCGGTTGAAGGAAATTTCCTCGGCGTTCGCGCCTACGTGGATACAGCAGGCTACAAGGCAAAAAGAAAGCGAGCGACGTAGCAAGGTAAAATCCTAAGTCAGAGAAAATGTGATCTGTTAAGGCCGAACCCAAACGCTGCTGGAATGCACTTCAAAAGGTGAGCGTATGGAGGTCGCTTCTCGAAGGCAAGCAGCGGACCAACAAAGAGATCGAAGTCGGAGTCTATTATGCTCGACAGCTCATCCGATGTCTCGCATGCAGGGCACTGAAAATAGAACTAACGCGTCGGTTTCGGGTGACTTCCTGGCGGACCGGCGGCATTGGAGCTGGAGCAGAGCCCCTGTCTCCAGGGGCTTGCGGCTGGGATCCTAAGCGAGTTCAATCTCCCCCACCGAAGAGATCGCCTTCAGATCCAGCCGCAACGGAGTACTAGCCGACTGAGTGATTGAGTTCAGCGAGGCTAGAGTGTAGCTGTTCCAGGCAGTTTCATTCGTGACCGTGCTTGCCGAACTTTCTTATGAAACGAACTAGCCGATGCCGAGCAAGAGTGAAACCGAACGTGAAATAAGCAAAGCAATTATTCGGTTCGAGAAAGAGTTCATGGGAAGGGGACCGCTGGAGACCAAGAGCTACCTCATCGAAGACTTGGTGCTTGTTCGTCTCAAGAACGTACTCACTCCTGCTGAGATGAAACTGGCCGAGTCGGAGAGTCACGAACGCGGTCGGTACTTGATAAAACAGATGCGACAAGAGTTGATCGAACGAGGACGGCCGCTGCTGGACGCGGTCATCAAAGACATACTTGGGATTGATGTCGTGAGTCTACATACAGACATCAGCGCAAGGACCGGAGAACGAGTGATCGTTTTCACGCTGGCCCAAAAACCAGAGCTCGCAAAGTAGTTTCTCGAAGTGCCTCTGCTTAAGGTTTTATCAAAAACGGCTTGACCGAGATTCAAGCGAGGAGTAATCTTTGCCGAAGTAGGAATTGATGAGCTGCGAACTTCCTTTGGGGGCCAGCAGACGTTAGCCTACAAAAAGGTTTTGGTTGTCCGGGACAGTGAGCTCGGACAGAGAAGGCCGTTAGATTGCATCCTCGCAGTCTGACGGCCTTTTTTCGTGCGCTAAACAGTTGTATTGAGAAAGTCCCATCCCATGAGAAGGCTATTCAGCTTCGTCACAGTTGCAATGGAAGCGTTTAGGCAGTTCGCTTCACGCGAAATTTACGCCGAAAAACCTCTACCACCCATCCGGTACGACGGTGACGTGACGGACATCTATTTGGCGTAGTCGGCTTGCCTCTCCCAACAGGGGCTTGCTCCCGCGAAAACCAACCGCATGCAAGCCGTCGCTTTCAGTGTCACGGACTTGCGACAAACGAACTTAACCGAATACCGAATCCTAGCTAAGCCTGGGTGGTCTGTGAGGCCACCGCGGACATGCCGGACGGTTGCGATCCCGAGAAGGAACGCGGCCTCCGGCTTTTTTTATAGAGCGACTTCTCACAGTCAAATGTCGTTTTCTTCTGATCCAAACTCAAATCAAACCTATTTCGAGCGGAGTCCAGCTCTGTGAATCAACTACTTTTAGTCCTGCTCTCGCTTCCCATTCTCGGGCTCCTTGCCTGCATTACCTTGCCCTCACGTGTCGCCGACAAATTGGTTCGCAGCCTGCGCCCCACAATCACCTGGATAGTCGCCGTGCAGTTCGGCCTGGGCGCGGCAGCCGCGTTAGCCGCTATCTCAAGCGGAGGCGCAATCCAACTTACGTTGCTAAGCTTCGGTAGCACCTCAGCTATCGACGTTGGACTGTATGTGGATGGCATAGCCGGCCTGATGCTTGTAATGGTCAGCATCGTAGGTTTCACGGTGTGCCGCTACTCTGTTCGCTATCTCGATGGCGAAGCAACGCAAGGCCGATACTTTCGCTGGCTCGGCTTCACTATGGGAGCAGTCTCGCTCATGGTGGTTTCCGGCAACCTGCTCCTCTTCTTTCTTGCTTGGGTTTCCACAAGTATGGGGCTACACCAACTCCTATTGCATTATCGTCATCGCCAAGCCGCCCACCATGCAGCTTGGACCAAATTTGCAATCAGTCGACTTGGCGATGCGTTTTTGATCGCAGCGTTTCTGCTCGCGTATCGCGCTTTCGGAACTCTAGATCTTTCGCAACTCTTCGAACAAGCATCCGCTCTCAGTGAGTCATCCCGCATTGAGCCAATACACTCGACCATCGGTTGGTTCATTGTGCTCGGAGCCATCACCAAATCGGCTCAGTTTCCGTTTCATACATGGTTGCCGCAAACCATGGAAACTCCGACTCCCGTTTCGGCTCTCATGCACGCGGGCATCGTCAACGCAGGTGGTTACTTGATTATCCGAACAAGCCCGCTTGTCGCCCTTGCCCCGGAAGCCCTCATCGCACTTGCCATCATCGGCGCGTTCACGGCCGTTTTTGGTGGAATAGTGATGATGACCCAACCCAGTATTAAAAGAGCACTTGCATACTCCACGGTGGCCCAAATGGGTTTCATGATGTTGCAATGCGGGCTTGGGGCTTTTTCCGCAGCCATGCTCCACATTCTCGCCCACTCGTTCTACAAGGCTTACGCATTTCTGAGCAGCGGAAGTGTTATCCAGCAACGAATTCGGACAACTCCCAAGCCTTCGAACTCGTCAGTTGGCTGGTCACGCGGTGGAGCAATCGTGCTTTCCATTTTGATGACAAGCGTCGCATTCGGTGCCGCGAGCTGGGTGCTTGCACTCGACCTCAACAGCAAAGCGGGCGGGTTGCTGCTAGCTTTTACCTTCTGCATTGCTCTAGTCTTCTGGCTGACGCAAGCACTCCGTTACCCCACGCTTGGCACTGTCTCGCGCTCACTCGCTGGCTCCCTGGGGCTGTGTTTCGCCTATGTCGCAGCCTACCAATCGGTGGACTTTGTCGTGGCCCCGCTCGCTGCCAATATTTACGCTTCGAACATTCTCCGATTTGTCATGTTCGACATCTTCCTAGCCTTCTGTGCACTGTTCTTGCTTTCGCTTGCCGTCAACAAGTCGTCTACACCAGACTGGCTGGAGGCATGGAGAATCCATGCAATGAACGGCTTCTATGTAGACACCATCTACCGCCGCTGGATGCGTTCAGCGGTTCGCGGTTGAGCCATGCTGGGCTGATCGAACGACCATCCAAGAGCAACGGACTCCACGCGTCCTGCTAATCCAACACACAGATTCAAACGTTGAAGGAAACCAAAAATTGTCTCCACAGAATGCACTCGCCGCACAAACCCAAAACGCTGAAGCTCCGAAGAACTCAAACGTCCGCAGTGAAGAATTGCAAACACCGTCGGTCTTGGATCTGCTCACGGACGTCAGAAGCCTGATTGCCCCGGTCTGGCCACTGAAAGACTACGTCGCAGTTAATCCGTACAAAGGGTTTGCCGATCTCGAATTCTTGGCGGCTCGTGAATATCTACGCAAGGTATCGGACGTCGAGTTCTTCATGCCAGTCGATTACTACCGAGAACAATATGCGGCCGGCCAACTTACACGCGTCCACACTGACGCTGCTGTCGATGAATTGGTCGCGGACGGCGTTCCCGGTGCGGAGCGCATCGACGTCAATCAGGTTCAAGCCTACCTGGAGGAAGCGTGCAACCCCGGCCCAACATCCGACTCGCAATTTTTAACGCGCCCCAATTCGGATCGCCGCCTATATACGGCGTTGGAATCACTCGACAAAGTGCAGCTCGGCCAACAACGGGAAGGGGCCTGGACGCGGTTGATAGTCGAGGAAGTCTCGAAGCATTGCTCATCGCACTACGATGATGGCCAAGCAATCTGGAAGGGGACTACGCAGTCCGAGTCTCTATTCGGCTACTGGCGTTCTGCAATGCGTTTTGATCGCAGCTTCGAGCTTGCAGGTGTC
>JBGCCZ010000024.1:0-53175 GCA_045105035.1 Pirellulaceae bacterium
GTGGCGACTACGACGATCATCCCGAAGTTGTGCTTGGGATTCTCAATGACGTTGCAGAGGGCTACACGACAGATCCGAATCGCGTCTACTTGACCGGCCTCAGCCGCGGTGCCCATGCGAGTTGGAATCTGATTGAAAAACTGCCCAACACGTTTGCCGCGACCGTTCCCATCGGCGGAAGTCCTGACTTCGACAAGCTTGATGCCTTCAGGAATACGGCCGTTTGGGTAGCTCATAATCTGGGCGATCCAACCGTCGAGTGGGAAGACGCGGACAAGGGAGCTAAGGCCATTGAGAAGGCAATTGATATCGAGTTCGATCGCTACTCAGTCCCAATGCCTGAGCTAGAGCAAATTGCGGAAACGGACTACTTGTTCACTCAACCGAAACTCGACCGTCACGACGCCTGGACGGAGCTCTATACCAGCACCACGTTTTACAAGTGGCTGCTCGCTCATTCGCTCGAGTAGGACGCAACATGAGGGCCAAGCAAATTTTGGAGCTTGGCACGTCTAACGCGACGCTTCAGGTTTGAACTTGCGACTTCCTCTCCTGCTCAATGCCAGTCACTCTCCCTCGGGAGAGTGCGAGTAATGCGAGCGGAGAGGGGCACCCTACCCAGCCGCACTACGTTTGACCTTCCCGCTTGCGGGAAGGTCATTTCTGCATAGCTGGCTTCAATAGAGCGTTTGAAGTTTTGAAACGCCCTGCTCTATCGACTTGGGCGGTCGACCGTCAACTTGCGTTTGTAGATTCGCTTACCGTGAGCGATGAACAGAGTGTTGTGCCCTTCCCCTGCCAAGATACAGCTCGTCAATGGTTGGTCAGCATCGACCTTTGGCAACAACCCGCAAGGGCGACCCGTCAGATCAAAAACCTGAACGCCCAGATCGCTTGTCACGTAGTATCGCCCAAGACGATCGACTGACATACCATCGCCTTTGGAAGTATCCATGTACGGTGGCTCTTCATTGAATGTGAACTCGCCTTTCGAATCAATGGGTGCACGCATGGGCATCGTCGGCATCTTGGCGTCCAGCTTCCCGCCTTCGCCCACTCGAAACGTCCAAGTCAAATTGCCACCGTAGTCCGAAACAGCAAGCGTTCCACCATCGTTGGACAACGCGATTCCGTTCGGCTTGGTAATCCCCGTGTCGACCACAGTCGTCTCGCCGGTCTTCGGATCGACTCTTACGACTTGCGACTTACCGGTCTGCGTAAACAAGATGAACCCATCCTTCGTTACGGCCAAATCGTTCGGCTTGACTCCTTCAGTGATCACTTTCACCTCGCCATTGCTTGGATCGATGCTGATGATTCGATCCTTGCGCCCCTGGCAGGCGTACAGCAACTCGCCACTTGGATCAAACTCTAGGCCACTGACCGACTCATTGGCAATCACCGTTTGGACGCCACTGTCGGCAGCAATCCGATAGATCTTGGCAGCTTGCATATCGCAATAGAAAAGATTGCCCTCGTCATCTGAGCAAAGTCCATCTGCGAAACCTAGATCTTCCGTAACCAACTCCCACGACTCGTCCCGGACCAGCAACTCGAGCAGCGTCAGGTCACTGCCTAAGTCGTCGGTGGTATCGTAGCTAGGCGTGTGCGACTCGGCTCGCCACAACCACTTCATCGCCTCCGGGAACTTGGCTCCTCCAAAGTCCGCGTTGTGACCGAAGCCTTCCGCCTGGTCGAACCGAAGGTCGTAGCCCATGTACAGCAGCGCGGAAGCCATGCGTTGGTTTGCCCACCACCAGCTACCGTAAGCATTATCGACATCACCGCTCGTATCCGCCATGTAGACACGGATTGGCTTGGGTTCGGTCTTTCGAACGAGAGCAGGGTAGATGTTGCCGCCGCGCAAGTGCGTGAAGCTGCCAACGCTACTGAAGACTTTGCGGAAGTAGTCATTGCGTTCCCAAGCTGCCGTGAACGCGCAAATGGCCCCGGAGCTAGAACCTCCGATCGCATGCATGTTGGGGTCGTCGGAAAGGTTGTACTTCTTGCTGACTGCTGGAATGATCTCGTCGAGCAAGAAGGAAGCGTAGCGGTCGCCAAGACTATCGTATTCGAAGCTGCGATTCGACTGCTTGCGATTGCTATCCCCACGCGGTGGCTTCATACCAGGATTGATGAAGACTGCGATCGTCGGGGGCATGTCGCCGCGGGCAATCAGGTTGTCGAAGACGGTCGGGATTCGCCAGCGACCATTCAGTCGTCGCATGCGCTCACCGTCCTGAAAGATCATTAGTGCAGCCGGTTGTTCCGCAGCGTACTGGGCCGGAACGTAGATGGACCATTCACGAGAAGTGCCTTCAAAGATATCGGACTCAAAGGGCTCCATCTCTTCGACGGTGCCTTGCGGAACGCCGTCCTGAACCACCGCGTCGGGATGCGGTTCCCATTCGGGCTTCGTATTCACGATTGGGATATTCGTTCCCTCAGCCTGATCGTCCCACAGCCACGTTAGTGCTTTCTCGAAAACCTCGCCTGCCCATTTGCCGCTGTGACCTCCGTCGGTCATTTCAAGTTTGTAGGTGTAGCCTGCGAATTGAAGAGCGGCCGCCAAGTCGCGATTTCCTAGTGGCCAGCTTCCGTGCAGGTTGCTTAGGTCGTCGACGCCGTCCTGCAGATAGACTTTGATCGGCTTGGGCTTTTCAGCGTTGCGAAAGTGCTTCCTCACGAGTCCTGGATATCGCCAGCCTCCGCGAATGTTGGTGTAGCTGCCAATGTGACTCATGACTTTGCCAAATTGATCGGGTCGTTCCCAAGCGACTGTGAACGCGCAAATGCCGCTCGACGAGATACCGCAGACGGCTCGCTTTGCCGGTTCCGCGGAGACGTTCAGTTCTTTCAAAGCAACCGGAAGGAACTCATCGATCAAGAACTTCGAATAGCGATCGCCCATGGAATCATATTCGAAGGAACGATTGCTACGATCCTTGGCACCTTCCATCGTAGCTTTCACTGTTCCTGGATCGACAAACACTGCCACGGTAACCGGAAGCGCACCGCTCGCAATCAACTTGTCGAGCACCTGGGGTGCTTGAAAGGAGCCCTTCGGATTGACGTAGCCGCGACCATCCATGAACACCATCAGATTGGCCGGCTCGTCCTCTGAATACTGCTCAGGCACGTAGACTCGGTACTTCCGTTCTGTGCCGGGGAAAACTTCGCTCGAGTCGAAGACGCCTTCTACTAATTTTCCTGGTGGTACGTCTTGCTCCGGCTCCTGCGAGCGGACTTGGGACGAACAGAGAAGAATGGCCAAGAGCCAGAGTACAGAGAGAGAGGATTGGTTCATCGCAGCTTCTTTGATTGGAGGAAGTCGAGCGAATGCGAAGTCGCTTTTGGATAGGAAGTTCTGTAGATAAAGTATGTTGATCGTGTGGCTCTGTAGGCGAGCGATCGTCATTGGAAACCCGCCGGAGCAGTAACCCCGAAACTCCCGCAGAGCGACGCAATCCGCTTTCGTCCGGCAAGTACGAAATCGTTCAAGCAATAGGCCGTCGGGATCGAGCGCTAACGACGGGATCTAGGGTTAACGACGGGATCTAGGGTCAACAATGTAGTTGAAATTCGGCTGCCATGCCCAAGCTCGCTAACGTTTGTGGCGGTGCCGGAGAGTCTGAGGCAGTCGTTCGTTCAAGAGTCCAAAACTCATTCGCTTCCTCCCTTCACTTCCTTTCTTCGCCCTGGATCCGACCTTGGACTCGTTCTCGGAGCGACGAGACTGAAGGTCATGGATGAAAGGCTCGGGGTTGGCAACGAGGTATGGAGTAGGAATTCGACAGGCCTTCTTCCCTACCCTCGTTTTAAACTCTACGATTCGAGACGCGGAGTCCCGGTTCGCCTGCATACTCTGCGGGCGGACTTACTTGCACGCAGCAACTATTTTCAAAGCCTCGCCCATCGGCTATCATTCCGCTCGCAGCAGCACACCAGCGGATGTGGCGGAATTGGCAGACGCGCTAGGTTCAGGTCCTAGTGTCCCTTACAGGACGTGGAGGTTCAAATCCTCTCATCCGCACTGGTTTTTCTTGGGTTTGCTCTGACCCGTGTCCCCACAAACCTAACGCATTGGCCCCAACTGGGGACAAAATGGGGACAGCACTGGTTTAACGTTGGTCTTGTATCGCTGGCCTTTCCATCTCCTTTGGAAAGAATTCAGCCATGGCCAGTATTGAACAACGCGGCAAGAGTTTCCGCATCGTTTTTCGTCTTAACGCACAGAAGTTCAGCCGCTCGCTGAATACCACCAGTCGCCGTACCGCCGAAGCATCGCTTGCACGGTTGGAGGATAACCTCAGACGGGTCAATATCGGCACGTTGGAGATTCCCGATTCCGTCGATGCAGCGAGCTTCCTACTTTCCGACGGTAAGCCCATCGCACAGTCACCAAAGCCGAGGCAAACCCTGGTTACGCTCGGGAAGCTACTCGATCGTTACAAATCGCAGCTTCCAGAGGGATCCATGGAAGAGAGCACGCGAGGATGCCTAGAGATCCACTTTCGTCACCTTAAGCGTGGCTTAGGCTCATCTGCCTTGCTCACGGAATTGACCCTTGAACGCTTGCAGACCTACGTGACCAAACGCTCCAAAGCAAAAGGTCGGCGAGGGCGAAACCTTAGTGCCACCACGATCAAGAAAGAGCTTTCGACACTTGCTAGCGTATGGAGCTGGGGCTCGCTCCATGGCTATACGCATGGCGATCTACCCAAGAAAGGGTTGGTGTATCCAAAGACCCAACAGGCACCGCCGTTCGCGACGATCAAAGAGATCGAGCGGAAGATTGAAGGCGGAAGGCTTGGAAAACTACAGCGTGCTGAACTTTGGGAGAGTGTGTACCTAACACTCGAAGAAATCGAGCAGCTTCTTTCTCACGTACAACGCACTGCTCGGCATGGATTCATTCATCCAATGATCGCCACTGCTGCTTATACGGGAGCTCGACGCTCAGAGCTCATGCGAAGCCAGCTGCAGGACATTGATCTTGAGGCACGGCTGTTTACCATCCGGGAGAAGAAAAGGGTACGCGGCCGGTTATCATATCGCAGGGTTCCTATCTCAAATAAACTGCAGGAGATTCTCAGCTGTTGGCTTGAAACGCACCCGGGAGGCATGCACAGCTTCGTGATTGAACCTGATATCTGTCGATCAACCAAGGAGCGTGATGTGCCGACGCTCTTAACCAGAGACGAAGCGCACCACCACTTCAAGAAGGCCATCCAACATTCCAAGTTCTCGATGATCACCGGATGGCACGTACTCCGCCACTCCTTTTGTTCTAACCTGGCAAGCAGCGGCGTGGATCAGAGAATCATCTCAGAGTGGGTTGGTCATGTTACTCCGGAAATGGAGTCCAGATATCGACACCTTCTCCCGAGCAAGCAGCAGCAAACCATGGATCAGGTTTTCGGCTAAGCGGTGCGAGACTGAGCCAAACCGTCATCAATGAATCGAATCGTTCTGATCGAGTGGTTTCTGTGACGTATGAAGCACACGATACACAGTCACTGTCTCAGTTGCCTCATTGACGGCAAAGAGTACGCGGTGAGTCGGCTTGCTGGATACGCCATAGAGCAATTGCCGCACCGGAACATCGAATGCACTTACCGATACAACGCGGCAACGCATTGGCATTTGTGCTAGCGACTGAATGGCCGCAAGAATCCCCACGTACCAGACCTCAGCTTCAACCGGAGAGTGGTGTTCCTTCCACCAATCCACTGCCGCTTGTATGTCGCCTTCAGCGAGGGGCGTGAGCTCGATCTCGTACACTACGGATGACTTCTTGCTGCAAATCCGTTGCGAGCTCGAAATTCGGCATCAAAGTTGTCAAGAGAGCGAACATGGCCAGCCTCGGCTTGCTTGATTCCTTCCTGCACGGCTAGAACTTCAAAGTCGCTCAGTTCTTCTACCATCAGCGATTTGAGCAACTGTTCGTCATTGGCAACCCGCTCAACGATTCGGGCGATGGCAACTTGATCATTGGTGCCCAAGATCGTCGCCATTTTCTGGCTGATTTCATCCGATATTTCAATTTGCATAATGGCTACCTCGATTGGTTGTTAATTCAAGAATGGCACGATTTTGTCCAAAAGTCAATTCAATCAGGCCTTCGGAGATGCCTGGCCGCCTACAGGCAGCAAGCCCTCATTCATGTATTGCTCAATGGCATCGCGGTGAAAAACCCATTCAGAGCTCCTACCGCGCCCGCAAGGGCGTTTAACCGCAGATATTCTCGAGCATCTGGCCCATTCTCTAACCGTAAAAGGGCGTCGGCCGAGCAATTCTGCTGTCTGGGCCACCGTAAACCATTCTTTGACAAATTTTGGCTCACCGTTTTGGGAGGCAATCGCCTCCTCGATACGGTTGAGCTGCTCACGCAGCATCTGGACTTCTCGGAGCAATGCTTGGGTCTGATTATCGCTAGTCATTCCGCTTACTCCTTCTTTCTGCCCATAGGTACACAGACACCCAGATCCATATACCAGCACATACGATAAGCAGACCGAACATGTAGTTGAGCGTATCTCGCAGGGTATCCATCATTCGGGTTCTCGTAGGTCTTCCCCAAACTGCAACCGATACTCTCGAGCCTTCAGCCAATAATAGTAGGCCTCGTCCTCCTTCAACTTTCGTTGGCATCGAACAATCGCCGTCACCGGCACAATGAACCACAGCAACATCAGAGTGATCAACATGACTGAGTAAAGCTCATCTTGATCGAGCATGTGCCAATATCGACTGATTCCCAGCAATGCTTCTGCGGTGACGCACGCTGAGAGGGCTAGCCAACTAAGAAAGAACCACGGCACTTTTTTCATAGCCCCGCCTCCTTCGCTTTGATTTCTTTGCGAATGGTCGCTTCGAGCTCCTTACGCTGCATTCGCTTCTTATCCTGGGCTGACCACCGTTCAGCACGTTTGAGCTCATGTTCCTGATAACTCCAGAAACACAAGAGTGCTCCCATCAGCACACCGCACGCAAATGCGACTAGTAGCATGCTTGAGTCAACGTATTGCAAGATTCCGGTCTCATTCATCTCTTTCGCTTTCTCTCTATAAGAAATACCATTGCACCCTATGAGCGACACGTTCCGCGATTGACAACGATCTTCAATCCCTCCAAACGATGTACAGATTCTCCGACCACGCCGTCGCCAATCCCTTGAGTAGAAGTTCAGCGTTCTCCTTGGCCTGCAATTCCAACGACTCAGTGGAACAAGCGAGCTGAATCAGTGATTGAGCTTCTCGCATGGCTAGGTCGTTGAAATCTTCGCGGTCGCCTGTCCAAGGCACCCAATTGGTAAACCGAACGTCAAACGTCAAGCTGCGATCCATGTCCACTCGATATTGTTCTACCCTTGGCCTGGGGAGAAACAGGCACCGGGTGCCATCCTCCTTTAGCACCATCTCGGCCTCCATTAAGTCGACCGACCAAACGCCATCGCCGCGGATGATCCATACACCTTCATAGCCATGCTCGCGAAGCTCTAGCACATCGGCGACACCGACCTTAAGAACAATGAGTTGGCCCAGTGACTGTACGTCAGTTACGGTCGGTTGCGAGGGCGGTTTATTTAGAAGGCGATATGAGGGCAATAATCTGCCGGCAGCGACCAGCCCCAAAGTGAGTCCAAAGGTGGCGAGACCAGCCAAAACAGCTGCAAGGGTTTTCATAACAACGGCTCCGCATAGAGAATTATGAAAACTCTATGCGGAGCCGATCACCGGTAGCGGCACGCGGTGCCAAACTAGGCACGCGGCGTCAGAATGCGGGAAGCTGTAGAAGCGTTCAAGAATCCCGACTCCTCAAGGCCATCAAATCCAACGACCCAGGCTAGGCCCATACGTTGCCACAACATGGCGATTTGTCCATATGCCTCGCTCGACGTCGCTGGCACGCCACCAAACAACTCGCGATCTGTCTTGTCAACCATTTCAAAGCACGCGTCTATGGCGATGTCGCCAATGCGCTCTTGAGTCGTTTCCGGCACGTCACACGGCCGTGGAAAGCACTCAATGGCCTGCAGAAGGTCCGGTCTCCCACTTGAGTCCAACCAAAGCCAATACATCATCGCTGCCTCAATCGGACTTATGAGTTCGTGACGCCTTGGAAGCTTTCCAGCCGACTGTTTGTGCAGCCAGACGGGCACTTGGCGGGTCATCGCAGCCTCGAGCATTGGTGCTACCTCGCAGAAGTTCGGCGGCCACCCAAGGAGATCCTGGAGGCTAACATAAGCCCCCGTCCCCAACGGCCTACAACCTCGATCATCGATCGCCCATTGGCGAAAGCTATTCTCGGTGAGCCCGATTAGCTGCGATACTATCAGTCGCTCGTCGGTGTCCCAAAAAGCGAACCCTTCCTTAATCCGATGCTGTTGGTAAAGCACCCGCCCGGCCAGTGCGATGGCATAGAGTGCCCCTTCACTCGGCAGCATTGCCGATAATGCCACATAGGCAGCACTCGTTGTACCAAGGCTTGCATATTCACGGTTCTTCCACGGTTTGTTCAAAGACATTCTATGTCCCTCATTCGCTAATCATCTCAGTGATTGACGTCAACTTCAGAAAGTCGCTGGCCAGCGAGACTGAGAGGGATTGTGTGCTCCATACGGGGTTGTGCGACCAACAAACACAAACAGAACCGAAACACTTGGTTCTGTTCAGCGCGTCTTTAGGTTGTCGCTTGACTTCTCGCTGCTTTGCGGTATCCGTGAAACAGAAATTTGCATCAGAAACAGGAGGCTTCTGTTTGACAAACGGAGAAGAAGTTGACCGACGAACGCTAATTCGCAAGCAAGATGGCACTGCGAACTACCAAGAAGTGGCGAGCTGTCTCGAGTGCACACTTGCCGAAGTCATTGAAGCGCTGCGACCCTCCGAGGCCAAAGACCAAGTCAATGACCTCAGATTAGTTGCTATGCTGAATGAAGCCGCTGGGCATGCTTCGGGTGTAGCAACTGGGAATATTAGTATGGGCAGTAGTCGCATGGGGCATTTGCTCCAGCAAATTGTCGAGCAACTATCCCTGTCAGCGGCGTTTGACAATAAGTCACTCATCGCAGAGCTAGCGGACGATATCCGATCGGTGGCGTGGTGCGGCTTGCTTATCGATGGCGAATGCCTGGACAAACAGAAAAGGGCTCGAACATCTGATAGGATTAGATAGTCCCTAACTTTCACGGTTCGTAAACCATGACAGAAGATGAACGGATGAAAAAGCGGGTCGCCGTCGATCGGTTCGCTGCTAAGAAATTCTGGGGCTTGGCACTACGCGAACGTAAGGACGGACAATCGGAATGTAGCTTATTCAAAGAAGCACGAGATGAGCTCGAGTCCAACAAAATCACCTGGACTTCGTTCAAGAGAGTAATTTATGGAGCAAAGGACAATCCCGACTGCAAGGTTGTTTTAGGGACACTCGACAAAGCGGTCACTGTTGTGAATCACCTTCTGTCAGAGGAAGACCAGCTTGAGACTGAAACGCTGTTGGCTGAGCGGGAAGCAGCAACCAATGATGAAGCCCCAGGGCTTTCGACTCTGAACGCCAACGACAGTAATGACGACAAACAGAAAAGTAAACCGAGCGGGGAAGGGCTCGGTCCGATTCAACAGGCATTTCCACAAAGTAGCCCAGCTTCCGAAGATCGAAAAAACACCGCGGAACCCGCCGCTTCCAGAGCTGTTCCCATCTCACCCTCCAATCCTGCCTGGAAACGGATAGTCACAAAGAATTGGGGAATCCTAATTTGTTTGCTTGCGGCGCTCATTGTTGGATTTGCCGGGTACTGCAGCTCACATTTATTCGATTCGGCTGCATCGGATGTTACCGAGAATGAGCAATCGGAAGTCCCGGAAAAGGATGTCACACTCGATTCAGCCGAGTCGTACATCCCAAAGAATGAACAATCGCAAGTACTGAAAAGGAATCTCACACTCGAACTGTTCAATAGTGCACCGCCGTTCTTAACTTCCGACTCATTTCAAATCGGAGCTGAACTTGATGGTCTCCGGCCAGCAAGAGATATCTTGCTCAGGCCTACAGAATTCCAGCCGATTTGGACTAACGCGATCAAAGAGCGTAAGAGCCTCCGAATGGGAGACGTATACTACTTTCCTGGCCGGCTAATGTTGGGTGACTACCCAAGCGGCGTATCTTGCAATTTTGCGAGCGGGAAGATTGCGGCGAAGATTGTGGTCATCGTCTCGCTACCGTTTGATTCTGGCGGTAGGGACCGGCCTTCTGGTTACAAATTTGCGGTCTTTGACTCTACACAGGAACTCCCAGTTGAGTTGACTCCTTTCACTGCAAGCTCTGAACAAGTCTCAAAACATGCAGAATTTCAAATCGCCGTGATCGTCTATCCATTTTTCCCAGCTGATTCTCCGACAATCAACTCTCTTGATGTGAGATTTTTCGAATAGATGCCAAAGTCCATTTACGCCTTAGTTTTCACCATGTTGTTCGTGGGATTGGCACCCGCACAGGATAGTTTGCCCTCACGCACCGGGCACAACGAAGCACAGACAGTCCAGCTAGAAGTTCTGGTCCCTCTTGTCAAAGGCGGAAAGCGAATTGGATTCGCTCCGAAAGGAACCAGAGCGTTACTACTGGGACCGATTGACGAACCCGACGCGGATCTCGATGTTGTTGCGAAAGGGCTCGATATTGGGGGAAAAGTTCGTTTCGAGGTTCAGCGAAGCCGTCCCTATCGACTGGTCATAGACACCGCGGTTCACGAGACGGATCCAAGCTCGCTGTACTTGCCCACGTCTGTTGCCATCGTTTACGAAGGCGACAAACCGAACTATGCGATCGCAGCTCCAGTGAGGTACGTGAAGGATTTTTCAACACCTGAATATGCAGCACACGAGATGAAGCTGGTACTTAGTGCACTCGACGGAGGCACTGATTCGGAAGTTGCATCTTTGAAAGAAGGCTTGAACGCGCTCAGAATTAGCATCCTGTCGGGAACATACCAACTAGCTAAGACAGTTCCGCTCGATGCATGGAAATCCGAGATTTATGGTCCCAAGACAAGGATTAAAGGTTTTGCTGGCTACCAAGAGTGGGGCGGGGATTCAGCTGGTGTCTATAAACATAGGCAGTTATGGGCTTTTACTGCCGACGGCAAAGACATTTTGCCGTTGTTGAGATCTCAGCGGGGGAGCGTAGATGCAACCAGTAGTTTTGGCAATTTTGAGCTTGAACTACCAATTGGATTGCAGGTGACAATTGTCGTCGATAGTATGCTGACAATGCAAACGGGGGACTCTCTGCCGATGTGGGAAATGGTGAGCATTTGCCCTGTTTCCTCCGAACAGGAGACGTCCAGTGTTTGCATCTTTCGAGAATCGGGTGAGAACAGATACCTGGCAAACGAAAGTAGACTGGACCAGATTCAGTTCTTATTGTCCCGCGCGAAGGATATCGCGACTGACGAGGCAGCAAAGGATAGGGCTCGCCAAGCGAATCATAGGCTGCGTAGTGCTCGCTCTGCTGAATCCAGGATCAATATCGTTGCGTCCCTTTATGGCGATCGTCCAAGGGATTCTTGGGAAGAGCTCTATAAAGCGTCTCAAGAGAACAAGCGGACAGTCTTTTGGGTTATCGCGAAGCCGGATGGCTACATCCCAAACGCCAAATGGAAAAACGATTTTGAGCCCTACCTAACCGCACAGTATCGCGAATCTCCCCTCGACACTTCGGCAGCTGCCCTGCCAAGAACCAACTTTCGAGTACTCGCTTACGTTTCTTTGATCGGAGAAGGCAACGCACCAAAGCCAAAGGCCGCTATTTGGCAAGAAGTAATGGAATGGACCTCGGATCAGAAGCGGGCTGTAACTGGCCTCTTCATTGACAATCTTTGGCAGTACTCAGAGGATGAGCTCAAGCAACTGGTCGAGCAGTTGAAGACCGAGTTCGGTGAGGATTTCACCATTTTCGGTTCCTGCGGTCCACGTCTTCGTGCGGACGACGAGGTTGTATCAGCGGAGATTGTCGATGTGCTTTTTTTGGCGAAGCGAAATGACGTCGATTTTAGAGAGATACGGAAACGTTCAGTGAGGATCAAGGCTATGCACCCAAATGCTAAACTCGCAGTAATTAGTCTTGGCGTTCAAAAATCACGTCTGTCGAAGCTCATGCGAGACAATCAGGATGCAGGTGTGACATTCGTTGGGCTTTCTGACCAAATGCCGCAAAACGAAATGCAGAAAAGATATGACGCAAGCATCGCGGTTCCGGATTACTGGCCCGATTTTTGCGAGCTTTGCGAAAGAATCAATCAAAAATGATCAGCTTAACTCTAGGCGAGATACGCATAAAGCGTTGTTTTCGAGATCCCAAACATCTCGCAGATTTCTTTGAGACTGTGCTTCTTGCCCGCGTAGAGCTCCCGCAGAAGCTTCTGCTGGGTCTTATTCAGTTTCTTCGGCCGACCGCCGAGCGTACCGCGTGCTCTCGCCGCTGCGAGCCCAGCCTTAGTCCTCTCAGCGATCAGATTGCGTTCAAACTCTGCCAATGAAAAAATGATATGGCAAAACAATCGTCCGCTGGGCGAGGTGGTATCGATGGTCTCCGTGATGCTTTGAAAGCCCACGCCCATCTCATCCAACTCCTCAATCAGTGCAATGAGGTGCTTAAGGCTCCTTCCAAGCCGGTCGAGCCGCCAAACCACAAGCACATCATCTTTCCTGAGCACCTCTCGAAGCTGGTCAATTCCGCTGCGGTCTTGCCTGCTACCACTGCCAATATCAACGATGATCTTCTCGCAGCCGGCTTTCCTCAGAGCATCTTTCTGTAAATCGAGGCTCTGGTCATGAGTAGAAACACGTGCGTATCCGATCAGCATGCCAGCCGATTAACAGTGTTTTGTTCTTGAGTCAAGAAACTCGTAACATTCCATTGAAACTTTTACTTGATTTCTGGACCGAGATACTGTACTCAAATCTGCAAGGAAACCTGATCGAAAATAATCGGTCACAACTAAGTTCGGAAAACGAACGTTTTCTGAACTGCTTGGAGGGAAGATGGAAAACCTCATGTTATTGGCATTAGAGGCCCACAACCCTGAGCTCAATCATCACCGGCGTTACGAGATTGAAATTGGCAAAGACATGTTCGATGAATGGACGCTATCCATTCGCTACGGCCGAGTTGGTAAGGTTGGCCAAGCCAAGCTCTTTTCTTCCAAGCGCATTGGGGAGCTAGAGCCGATTATTCGCGAGCGTCTCCGCCGCAGGATGACGTCGCAAACCCGAATTGGCTGCAGCTACAAAATCACCAAGCTTGAACAGGCAGATTCTTTCATCGCCAGCTCGCTGCTCTCGTCGGAGCTACTCGAGCGGCTTCAATAACCTGCTTTCTGCATAGACAAGCATGCAACGCATGTTGTCGGCGGCAACGCCGCCGCGTACCTGTGCGGAAAGCCTCTTATCATCACGCCCGAATCGACTGGCAGCTGGCACCGCGTGCCGCTGTGTTTTCTGAGGGCGTTTAGGATTGGTGCAAACAGCTGCAAAAGGTGCAGCCCAAACACCTTCCACGGGAAAACTTTTATGCAAGACAAACCAAAACCAAACAACAATGAACCGTGCCCTGGCTGCAATGGCAGCGGCATCATCAAGGACGAAAACGGAGTGAACCACCTATGTGTTGCCTGCCAAGGAGCAGGTCGCTGAGCCAAAGAACTATCGCCGGGGAGGCACTTACGTGCGTCCCCGGCACTGTTGCTATTCCACACCTGCGGGAATTCTAGCGCATACCGAAATCTCGCTGACGTATGGTTGCTTTGCTTCTGCACAGAGCAATTGTGTTGGCTCATCGCCCTCTGTTACTTGCACGATGCGATGGAGCAAGAGACGTCGATAGCCCTCGAGCATTGTGCTGCCTTTTAGCTCCACGATATGTTCGCTGAAACTCAGGCGGATAACGCCATCGCTCGGCTCAAATTCGACCTCATAGAGGTGTGAATAGGCAAAGCTCCGCCGATTGCCATTCTTAAACACCAAATCCAGCATCTCTGCCCTAAGCGATGCCTGCCTCGATTTGACAAAGGCGACATACCCCTCTTCGTCAAAGAGCTCATCGTCATCCGATGCGGCGGCTTGCTCCGGTAAGAGCTTGAATTTTTCGGCAAGGGTCTGTTGCATGTCTATCGCTCCTGGCGTGGTTGCACATTGTTCTGTCGCAAGAGCTGTGCCACCTGGCGTACGGACTCACGCATCATCTGCCGGGTTCGCGTCATCGTATGCCGAAGCTGATCAATTCGCCCCTTCATACCACTCCTTCGCTGCGACCTCGCAAGCTCCGTTGCTGTCTTGCTCTCACGCTCCCTACTCACCGCCTGCTTCAGGCCTTGGGCATCATCGGTGAATACCTCAAGCCCCGCCTGCTTTTTGCCGCGAGAGATCGACACATAAAGCTGCTCGGGTGATGAGGCTTTGAAACTCTGACTGCTTTGAGCCACTAAGACGCGATCACTCGTATCACCCTGCGAGGAGTAGCTCGTAGTCACAATGCCATGTTCAAGGAAGCCCCATTTGGGATCCAGATTTAGCCCGCCGCCAAGACGCATCTGCCCATCTTTGGTAAATCCTTGCACCGTAAACTTCTGGCCATTATTCAATCGCTTCTGACCAGGCTTGGCCCTACGGTTGCGAGTGATTTTGATCACATCGCCCGTTGAGAATTCTTGCTTTGTCGACTCAAACACATCAAACGAATTACTGGACGTCAGCGGCAAGGGCTTCTCAACGCCCTCACGCTCAACACGGACCGAATGCTCATCCGCATGCGTCACCACCGCCCTATCGCCTGGCTTAAATCCTCCCTTGCCGCGTGCATGAAACTCAACCACATCGCCCGGCTGATAACGCCTGGCGTCTTCCTTCTCTGCCTGGGTCAGGCAGCGAGACTTGAGCGTGTTGACCGCTAGTTCCTCTCTTCCAATCCGACCTTCATTTTTGAGGCGACCGCGGATCGCACTGACGACCTGTTCTTTTTCTGCGATCGAGGGAGCAACGACCAGCACGGTATCGCCCTCGTCGATAGCCCGGGTGTAACGCGATGCAATTGCGTTTAGCCGCGTCTCGGCATCGGTGATTTCTTTGAGTGCTCCTATCTTCTCAAGTCCGGCAAGCCCGCTCGCCGCATGGCCCCTACTAAGTGTCTCCACCACATGCCGATACGCCTTATCGACTTGCCTGCGAATCGTGGAAATGCCAATCACCTGCATGCCCGCCTCTTTCTTGAGTAGGTTCAAGCCCTTACCGCGGGCAATGGAACGATGCTGCATCGAATCACCAGAGAGCACCACGCGAAAATCATGCTTCCGAGCCAGCCCAATCAGCTTGGCAAGATCGGGGGTGGATGCCATGCCGGCCTCATCCAAAAACACAATCTTGCCCCTCGCCTCTGAGGCTACCTCTTTATCCTTCAGAAACTTGGCTAAGGTAATGGCGGCAAAGCCATCTTTTTTGAGCACGCTGACCGCTTTGGTAGTTGGGGCTACCGCCTGCATACCAACTCCTGCTTCACGGGCCCCCTCCTCAAACTCTGCCGCCACTGTTGTCTTACCGACCCCTGCCTTGCCCTCGAGGAATACCACCCTGTCGTGAGATTTGAGTAAGGCTTTGACCGCTCGCTGCTGCTCGTCGCTGAGCCAGCTTCGACTGACCCGGTGCTCAGGAGAAATGGCGGCAAGCTTGCCTTTGTCTTCGCGAACAATCGCAAGCATCTGTTGCTCTTCTTTCAGCACGTCCTTGGTCGTTACCCAAGCATGCTCTTCTTTGCCTTTCCGTATGAAACCTGCTTTCTCAATGGCTTGATCAATCTGTTTGGGCACTGACTTGCCGATGCCATGCCAGAGTGCCTCGGTGGCAAGTTCACGTTCTCTTACGCCGGATTCCCGCTCAAACAGGTGTTTCCTTGCCCAGTCCACACTTTGCCCTGCATGCTCAAAGGCTGGGCTCGCCTGGCCTGCATCTGAAACCGCCCGTGCAAGGCTGCCCGCCTCACCGGGCTCCAGCTTCTCTCGCCACAGTTGATGCAGCTGCTCAGGTGCAACCGCTTTTACTTTTGCTTCTCGGGTGCGGGCACCTAAGGAAGCTTTCTCCGCGACACTTTCAATGCCTTTGGCTTTGGCGGTCTCCTCAATCTGCTTCATTCGCTCCGAGTACCGCTCGACGACCTCTCTCGGTATCCCCTTAATCTCAAACCACTTCTTCCCCTGCCGTTCAATCCCAAGTTCAAATCGCTCTTGCAGTTTGGCGGCTAACCTCGAATGAAACCTTGCTTCAAAAAACGGGGCATCCTTTTTAACGCCAGAGATATCAATGGCCCGCATGCCAGCACCAAAGAAGCAGTGATTTGCGACCCAGGCATGCACATGTAGCTGCGGCATCGGCACCCCGCCCACGGGTCTCGACGTCGTATGCAACCACGTAGCCGCGGTCATATTGCCCGGCTTCTCGGTGTGCATCGTTTTTCCCTGATGCACCCGCGTCAATACGTTCTGCTCAATCTCTTCAAGTGTTTCGTTGACCGATTCTTTGACCGCATCCAAGATTCGGTGGTCCTCCGTCAATGCCCATAGCAAGCTCACGGACTTACTCACCGAAAAAGTAAGGTCCCACCCTACCCGACGGTTCTCTCGCGTACGGGGCGTAAGCGACTCATCCTCATTCGGGTGTAGATTATCAACAATGCGGTCAAAATCCTTTTTGTCGACTTCGCCAGCAAGGCCAAGCCGCTGAGCCGCCTTGCCAAACCAGTGGCCCTTGAGGGCATCCGGTCCCGACTCGTAGTAATCGCTTCGGTCATAGTAGCTCTTTACACCTGAGCTCGATTTTTGCTCCACCACACGCAGCATACACGCTCCTTACATAACGACAGCAGCGACACAAATGCCGCTGCTGTCCATTACAAGTTAACGCTGGGAGCTGCAAGCAACTCGGCGAGCACGCTTAGCTTTTCTTGAAATCCTCAAGGCCTTCCTGGAACTTCTTGCTGCCTTGCTTGATGCTCATCGTGCCGCAACGAGCGGCTTGTCCCATCATGCCCTGGCTCTTACACATACCGCCAAGGATGCCCTTGCCGCTCGCAGTCATGGCACCGCTGACCACTTGCCCTGCTCCCATGGCCATCTTTAGGGCCGCTTTCGCTTTCTTGTCCACTATCCACTCCTCATAAGGAACCTTGCTTCACGCGGCTCGCTGCCACGTACACATTCACGATAGGCATCTGTATCTAGGTGTAGCGGCACACGGTGCCAACGGTTCGTTAAATCGTTCGAGTTAAACAATGGGGCGAACTCATTGAATGAGGCAGTCCTATCCCACTCTGTAACTTCTTCTTTTTGGGCATTACAATGGGGGGATTCGTCCAAGGATCTTAGCTAGACTCTCCCATGCCGTCGTTCAACCTTCATGACCACTTGCTGCGGCGAGACCATACGCTGCTGGGCGGTATCGTCGTTGGCATCGATGGCGTGAGGGTTGAAATCCAAGCTCGGGCGACGGAAGTCCACAAACGTGGTCCGCAGCCTTTTGCGGACAGTTGCCGGGTAACGGGCATGGCTCGCGGCCCAGTTCGCGAATCGCTAGATCGAATTAGCGGGGCATTCTCGAAGCTTGGTATCGCAGACAGTCCCGTTCAGATTCTGATCAACCTTGCACCCGCTGCAGTGGAGAAAGACGGAGCATGGCTCGACCTTCCGCTGGCAATCATCATGCTGCAATGTGCAGGTGTGCTCCCTGATCTTCCTAGTCAAAAAGAGTCATCACTCCTTTTATTCGGAGAGATTGGGATTCACGGCGAATTGCGGCGAGTGCCCGGAGCCCTTTCACTTGGCTTCACCGCAACACCCGGACAATCGGTGATCGTGCCTACGGGCAACGAGAAAGAATGTGCCCTCATAATGGCGAAACCTGGCCACGAAGGATGCCGCGTCTTCGTCGCCAAAACCCTAGAAGATGTCATTAGCTTCTTTCGCGGCGAGCAGGTCTTGCCCAACGCATTGAAACAAAAGATTAGCTTCGAGCCAGCGATTGAAAAGGCGGTCGACTTCGGACGTATTCGCGGGCAGGAACTGGCTAAGCGTGCTGCCGTCATCTCGGCCGCAGGGGGGCACAATCTGCTTCTCTCTGGTCCGCCCGGTGAAGGTAAGTCATTGATTGCCTCTGCCATCCCCGGCATCCTGCCGCCGATGAGTGATGCTGCTAAAGTCGAGGTCACCAAGATTTATTCTGCTTGCGGCATGCTTGAACATGATGGCATGGCGGTCACCCGAAGGCCATTTCGCTCGATACACCACTCCATCACCATGCCCGCACTCGTTGGCGGCGGCGCAGGCGTACCCAAACCCGGCGAGATCACCCTTTCGCATCATGGCGTGCTTTTCTTAGATGAGTTTCCAGAATTCTCAAGGCAGGCCTTAGAGTCACTTCGGCAACCGCTTGAAGCAGGACAAGTAACGATCACCCGCGTGGGGGCAACGCTTACGTTTCCTGCACACTTCACCTTAGTGGCTGCCATGAATCCCTGCCCATGCGGCTATGCCGATTCCGATCGCTGCACATGCACGACGTCAACCATTAGCCGCTATATGAAGAAGCTCAGTGGGCCGTTGTTGGATCGCCTCGATCTTCAGGTCAACCTCAAGCCACTCACCGCGGATGAACGTTTCTCCGAGACAACAGAGAATGAATCGCCACGGCTGAGAAAAATCGTTGCCGATGCCCGCCAAAAGCAAGTGGCCAGGTTTGAAGGCACAAAGATACCCTGCAATAGTTTTATCCCCGGCGGTCACCTACCCGATTTCTGCAAGTTCACACCTCAAGCCTTCGAGCAATACAAACAACTTGCTTCAACCACCGACATATCCACTCGCTCCGCCGATCGTCTGGCCAAAGTCGCTCGCACGATTGCCGATCTAGATGCCGAGCCCAAGATCGATAACGCTCACGTTGAAGAAGCGGCAAGCTTTATTCGCGGAGGAATCCTCACGCATTCCTAGTATCATGCCTGACATCTTCACCTGCCCCTACTGCGATCAACCGATTCGCTTCAAGCCTCAGCAGCGTGGCAAGCCAACGCGTTGCCCAAAATGTCAGCATGCCGTTTGGGTGTATGACAATGCCTCCGAGGATGGCGGGGCCGTTCTCCATTCAACCTGGCAATACATGAAAGAGCGGGTGCTTCGAAAGCCCGAACCTACCGGGCCAATCTCAGACGTTGAGTTTCTAAAGTTGGTCGATGATGGAACGATCTACCCCGAAGCAAAAGTGAAGAGTGCTTTCTTCACCAATGATCAATGGGTCGCCTTTGGTTCGACCAAACCGAATCTTGTAAGGCTGCAGATTGAGCAGCGGCGTGCAGAAATCCAGCGGCGAAAGCAAGCTCAAGATAAGCAGGTTCAACGCGATGCGGCGAACCGAGAAAAGCTCATCCGTGCGATTGAGCAAGCTGTATCCGATGGTCGCGTCTCACTGAAAGAAAAGGAGCAGATCTTTGCCTTCAGCGAAAAAGCTGGCATCCCTTCCGCTGAAGTCCAGTCGCTACTCCGTAATGAAAGCGAGAAGATCGTTCAACGCGTCATCGCGGATAGTCTTGCCGATGGCATCCTTGAGCCCCATGAAACAGATCGTATTACGAGCTTAGCGGCAAGCTTGGGCGTGAAGCTAGAGCTCAGCAAAGAGCAGCTTGTTCAGCTCGAGCTCGCGGAGTTTGCATGGCAGATTGCAGCGGGGGGCTACACACCGAGCGACATGACATGCTCAGTCGCACTCAATAAGAATGAACAGCTTATTGCCTCGGTAGAGGCGGAGTGGCTCGACTTGGTCACACTCAAGAATCCCGCGGGGATTTCACTTGGTGGTGATCAGTATCTCAAGAGTATGGTCGAGGGTGAATGTATCCTCACCAATAAGCGAATCATTGTCATGGGTGAGCTATCGTCCAAGAAGATGACTCTCAGCTCCATTGAGTCGATCAAGTGGTTTGCTGATGGCATGTTCTGCAATCGCTCAACTGGCAAAAGCGTGTTTCTACAACCAATCGATGATAATGCTCAGTGGGCCAAATTTGCGATGCTGGCTCAATACATTCGCACTCAGAATCCAGTGCAAGCACTACTACCTAGCGAAACATTCATCCCCCAGTCTCACGCGATGCAGAGCGACGTTGTTACCGCAGAGATCATACCAGGCTCGCGGGTCGATACTCAGCCTCGTTACACGTTTCGTGTGGTTGGAGAATTTGCGGGCAACCGATCGCACCACATCAGTCAATTAAACATTGGGAATCCGGTGAGGCTCATCCGGCAGCCAGATAATCCACATGATCACAATGCGGTGCTAGTTTGCGATTCTCACAACCGCGAATTGGGTTACTTGAAACGTGACGTTGCGAGCTGGTTTGCTCCAATGCTCGATCGTGGCGTTGCTGTCGATGCAAACGTCCACGTGCTACTGAGTGGCGGCGGGATGCTCGTCGGCATCTATATGTAACGCGGTATTCACTTTGCCCCGGGTGAAACCCAGGCTGAGGTTCGCCCTGCTCCGCATTATTGGACGCCGTCGGTGTGAGCCCTAACCAGACCCTACGCAGCGAGAATGGCGACATGATATTGCTGCATCGCGTTGTCTCGAGTCACCAGGGTTAGGCCATCTGTTACCGCCTGAGCCACCAACATGCGATCGAATGGATCACGGTGATATTCGGGTAGATGTTGAATCTCTTCAATGTGCTCGGTTGTGATCGGCAGCAAGTGACACCGCATGCTGGCTGCAACATCGAGCAGTGGCTCAGGTATCTTTAGGCGTCCGCGGCTTATTTTGATATGCAGCTCCCAGAGTGACGCGTGGCTGAAGAACAATTGGTTTGTACCCGAGGTGATCGCCTCCCGGGCGGCAGGGCTCAGTGAGCCAGGCTGCTCTTTCCACCAGATCAGCACGTGTGAGTCGAGCAAATATCGAGTCACACATCCTCGCTAGGGAATATCTCCGATGCGTCAAACATCGCCTCGATCTCTTTGTCCATCTCTTCAATGCTGCAGGCATAGTGTACCTGACCTGCCCATTGGCCCCCGACTCGCGGACTCGTGTCCTGCTCATAGGGTAGTAGCTTAATGATGGGCTGCCCTGAGCGTGCTATCAGCACTTCGTCTCCGGCAAGGGCTTGCTGGATGAGCTTCGAGAGTTGCGTCTTGGCCTCGGTGATATTAGCGATGTGCATGTGACCTCCATGTTTCTATGAGATTGCCACGATTGGCACCCAAAGTCAATCAAAAAGTGACCAGGTCAGACCTGGCCTTCAGTTGGGATTGGGAAGCCAGACATGAACAAGTCCCGCAGACTTCGGCGTTTCGCAATGAGCCTGCCACTGGGCAACAACAAATCACACAAGTGAGCCTGACGGCGATCTTTTCCTGATTGAGGGGGAGACCCCCACGGCGTCAAGGTTTCCCTTCGGCGTCGAGGAGTGGGCCCCTCCAATCTTCCGCACTACGCTCGTGCCTCGCTTCGTTTGTGCAGACTGGTGCCTCCCTTCTCCTCGCGACCTTGACTCCGTTCCCCCCTTGGCTTCGCCGGTCTTCGACCCCTTCGCTCAAAAAAGAGCGCGGGGCCTTTTCGATTTGGGAAAGGCCGAAACGAAACCTAAACCGGGAGTCCAACCTATGGCAACGACTACACGAACTAACAAGGCAAAGAAGAGAAGCAATCGTAGCGACATCTATCAGACGGTGACTGATACCATCTTGAAACAACTAGAAGACGGTGTTCGCCCCTGGCTCAAACCGTGGAACGCGGAGCACGCCGCCGGACGCATCACCAGGCCGCTACGGCACAATGGCGAGGCGTATCATGGCATCAATATTCTCATGCTTTGGGCCTCTGCCGAACAGCAAGGATTTGCCGCCCCGCTGTGGCTGACGTTCAAGCAAGCCCAGGAACTCGGCGGGCACGTGAAAAAGGGAGAGAAAGGCTCGCCGGTGGTCTATGCGTCGACTTTCCGTAAATCGGAACAAGATGATAACGGCGATAACGTGGAACAAGATATTCCATTCCTCAAGCAGTACACAGTATTCAACGCGGAACAATGCAGCGATCTGCCTGCCCATTTTTACGAACTCAAAGAAACACCTTCAAACACCATCGAACGCATCACCAAGGCGGATCAGTTTTTCGCCGAGACCGGAGCCGAGATTCGCGAGGGCGGTAATCGTGCGTGCTATGTGATCAGCGATGACTTCATCCGCATGCCTCGTCTCGAGACTTTTAAAGACGCTGAGAGCCACGCAGCGACGCTAGCTCACGAGACGATACATTGGACAAGGCACTCAAGCCGCCTGGATCGACATCTAGGCCGCAAACGCTGGGGAGATGCGGGCTATGCCATGGAGGAACTGGTCGCTGAGTTGGGGGCCGCGTTTCTCTGTGCTGATCTTGGTATTACACCTCAGCCGCGTGACGACCATGCGAGCTATATCGAAAGTTGGCTGCAGGTTTTGAAGAACGACAAGAGAGCCGTTTTTGCAGCCGCCAGCATGGCAAGTAAGGCTGCAGACTACCTGCATAGCCTTCAACCCGATCATGCCGCTGTATAGCTGCTTCCTGCCCGGCAAAAGCATCGTAGCGATGCCGGGCAATAGCTGACAAACCGCCTATCTAGAGAACTCAAAAGCAGAGAACCGCTTCGCGGCCCAACTTGTTTGATCGAGGGGGTCACACCCCCATTCGCATCAAGGGTTTGAGCCAAAAAATGGCAACAAATAATGCCATCCCCAACAGTGCATGCCTCCGCGATTCGGGAGCCGTGCATTCTCGATACTTTCATCCTCATGATTTATTGCCATTTCTTGCCCGAGCCGCAAGCGGTCAAACCCTTGACCCGAATTCCCCCGGTACTTGGGCATCCAAGTCTTTCAAGCAAGCGAGTCGCAAAAGTTGCGACATCACTTGTTTGAAAAACTTACTTAATTGTCAATCAAAGGAGGACACCATGACCATGAACAGCAACAACCAACCACAACTCTATGCCTACCAGGTTTCAGATTCCGACGCCGGCAAGAGTTTCTGGACTCGTATCGGTGCCGCTTGGCCTACCAAGGACGGTGGCTACAGCCTGCAGCTGGAAGCTATACCCCTTGGAGGTCGCATTATTCTCTCGCCACCGAAAGCAAACCAATAGCCAACTGGGCCGGGAGATTTATTTCTCCTGGCCCCAAAGGAGAAAACACCATGAAGCAATCACAAACCCTATCTTCAATTCAACCTCTCATCGGCCCCTTCAACATTTTGGATAGCCAGGATGGCGTTGACGCAACTCTCAACATCAATTGCCTGACGACGGGACGGTGGATTCTTTCCCTCTACTATTGGGATCTTGATGAACTGCCGGGTAAGGCGAGCACCACTCGAAGCATTGCCGCTGCCCTCAACCGCTCAGCTGGCCATAGTGATGCTCTTGGCCCGACAAATTTGGAGGCGTTTCAATTCCACCGAAACTACCCTGCTCCCTTTGCATCGACTTGTGTCTCTTGTGAGTACGAGGGTCCAATGGTCGAAATAAGAGCAGCAAATGGCAACGTGCTAGCGTATCGCAAGCCGTGCGACTCAATCGAACAGGCTACCAAAGATGCAGAAAGCATTTGCCAGGCATTGAACATAAGAGCCTAACGAATAAACCACCGCCAGCCAGAGTTAGCCAGCTGACTCTGGCTGATAAGCCAGGTAGATTTCACCAAACGCGTGAAAAGCAGCAAAGAAGTCGGCTCGTCTGTTGCCCAAGTAGAACACCGTGAGATTGCCTTTTGCATCCATGGCAAACGCTTTGCCAAGCACCAGTTGCAACTGGCCTCGTAGCTCACTGAACCAGGGCTCGCCAACCGCATTGGGAACCAGCAGGAGAATCTCGAACTCCCCGCTTTGTGCGGTGGCAAGCGTTTCATAAATCCATGTTTGGGAAATCGCTTGCATGTCAGGGGCAAGCACGCGATGGTCTACCTCACTAAAAAACTGCTCGGCCTTTTCTAGTAACCTAGACGGCACGTGATGCGGTCCTAACTTCAGAAGATCCGGCTTGCTAGAAGCAATCGCGAGACCGCTCGCATTGCCCTGCTCGTCAACTTCGCCGCCAACCGCCGCCAAAGCCTGTTGCGGTTTACTAAGCAGGGCCAGTGCATCCCCCAGCGTCAAATCCGCCAGCGATGACGGTTTTCCAGATTCAACCAACTGATCGCGGATCTCAGACCAACGGCGAGACAGTCGCATATATCGCTGAGCACTGCTTTCACTGAACGCAAAGCGTTGGGCCTCAAACCATCCAAGCCATTTCCCATGCCCCACTAGTTTTTTGGCTTCGCATAATAGCTTACCTGCATTGAGTGCATGTTTGAGCGAATGCCGCAGATGCTCAGCCACCCTACTCATCTCACGTTCGATATCTTCGGCCTTCTGCGTCAGCTCGCGTGCAATCACTCGCTCTCGCCCCACTGGTTCACTCAGTGCCGTCGCACTCTCTTCTTGGTCGCTCATCATGGCCTCCTGGTATGCTTGCTTACCCGTATACCCGTAAGCGGGCATACCCAATACCATGTTAGAAAAAGCCGTTCGCATAAGCGGCACCATGTGCCAACATCCCACTTCCAACGGGCTTAGCGAGCTAACTAACTCGCAATATCTACGATATGCATATTTTGATTCAGACGTCTCCTCTATCACGCTTTGATAGAACTTAGAACAAATAGTTTGACCCGAGTTGCGAAATGGTATACGGGTAAATCCGTGTCATGGCATACGCCTTTACCCGCTTACCCTAACAGCCGTGTCGTGGTACGTCCGTATACCGGCGTAACACGTTACGGGTGGAATGGTATACGGGTCTACGGGCGGCTAGGCACATATAACAACGGGTATGCCCGTGTACCAGCAGACAGCTATACGGGCATACGGGTACAAATGACTCAGGAGGAACGGTGAAAGTCATCGCACTTGTTAGCCAGAAAGGAGGAAGTGGCAAGTCGACGTTGGCTACCAATCTTTCTGTTGCCGCTGTTCGGTCGAAGAAGCGGACGCTGTTGATTGACCTGGACCCACAGCAAACGGCGGAAGCCTGGTTTCAAGATCGCGATAGCGACGCACCCGGCTTGGTCACTGCAGAGCCAAAGGATCTTAAAGAAATATTGAGTAGGGCGAAAAAGGCTAAGATCGAAATGGTGATTATCGATACGGCCGGTCGCGATGAGCCCGCCACCGCCGCCGCTGTCAAAGCGGCTGACTTTTGCCTGGTCCCGTGCCGTCCGTCGCCTTCAGATATGAAGGCCATTCCTCCAACCGCAGCCACGATCGGCAGACTCGGCAAGCCCTTCGCATTCGTCATCACGCAGGCCCCTTCACGCGGCCCCCGCATTCGTGAGGCACAAGTCGGCCTTGGCATGCTAGGTCCCGTCGCCCCTACGCCGATCGTCACGCGAGCGGTCTATCAAGATGCACAGGGAGTAGGGCAAGGAGTGATTGAGTTTGAGCCTAAGGGCAAAGCGGCAAGCGAAGTCTCCAACCTCTGGCAGTGGCTCAACCGACAAATGAAGAAACGTCATGGCTAAAAAACGCACCTCCCTCGATGCCGTGCTTCCAGCAAAGCTTCCTGTCAAAAAGAAGGCGGCATCTACGCCCAAGAAGGCAGCCCCCAAACCTCAAAGCAGTGAGCCCACCGGCAAGCGGCCTCATGTCAAGCAGCAGGCACTTTATCTAAAACACCCGGTGCACCGGCAGCTGAAGTATCTGGCCTTCGAAGAAGACAAGAAGATGCACGATCTGTGCATGGAAGCGATCGATCTTTTGTTTGCGAATCGGGGTATGAAATCCATTGAAGAACTAACGAGCGAGTAGGGCGTTCTCTCAAACCCGTCAGAGATGACGGTTCTCTCGTGGCACGTGGTGCCGCTGTGTGCACAAAAGCCTGCGATCCTAGAAGCACCTATTTCATGTCGCTTCTAGGAGTCTGTTTATGTCTGCACCGTCGTCATCAGCGACGCGTATGCCAGTACGCCCGTTTACGGGTATACCCGTGCTATGCGTCGAGCAAGGTTACTTGCTTACCAAGCTCACCGAGGATTCGGCTTGCCTTCGAGCCTGTGGACTCACCGTTGAAATTAAGCCTTACTTGATGGTACTCACGTCGGGCTTCGGTCCATGGCATATGGTGCCACACACGCTTGAAGCTCGAGTTGCCAAACGGAATCAAACCCTCGATTGCATGTGCTGGCAACTTGCCGGCGAACTCAAGCTCTTGCGCCCCATCATTCGCTTCCCCAAGGAGCGTCAGGAACTCTCTGAACTACTGGAACAAATGGTTGCTGAGGGGCTCGCCTTTGCATCCACGCTCAGAGCAGTGGGTATCTGGGAATGCGATTCTCTATCGGCAAGCAAAGGGGAGTAGGGACCATGGAGTATTTCTTTGAAACCCTGCAGATGATTGTCGTTTGCGGTTCGCTGCTTGGGATTTGTTTTTTGGTGCTGCTGGCCCTTCCGAAATCAAGGCTTCGTTCTTGCTTATTGGAACTCGCCAAATACGTCATGGCCGCCGGATTTGCCGTCCTGCTGCTTAGCCCAATCGATCTTGTACCGGATGTGATTCCACTCCTCGGCCAGCTCGATGATATCGGCTACATCGCAGGCGGTATCACTTCGGTCGTTTCCGCGGTCAAGGAACGACGTTCACGTCGACTATTGAGCAAGTAACTCACTGTTTCCATTCAGTCTTTTGTAGGTGCTACTCATGTTAGGTGCAATTTTTCGTGCATTGGGGCAGGCTTTTCAACGTGTTGTTCGCGGCAGAAAACCTAGCCAGACCGTCAAGCCAAGCAAGATCCAAGGCAACAAGGATCAGCCAACCAACCAGACTCCTAAGAAGCGAAAAACGTCACAGGAATCAAGTGGACAGGATGATCGATTCTGGCGGGATAAGGTCGAGTCGGATGCAACGGTCCCCAAACAAAAATTCTATGTTAAGCATCGCAATCGCCTAGAAAATCAGGATCCAGATATATCGAGGGATCGCTGATGCTACGCGTCATCCTGACTATCACACTCACCTTTGTGTTGGGCGTCTACTTGCATGCCTTGTGCGTCGAAGCAGAGGTGCTGACGAAGGAAGAAGCCTCAAGCGGGCTGTGGATATCTTTATCCTATGCGTTACTCATTGGCCTGATGGTTAAGGAGGAACGTGGATGAACTCCTTACTTCGATTGATTCACTTGACGGTGATTGCCGCCTCGGTGGCGGCGGCGAGTGTTTTTTGTACTTTGCTCGGGTTTAAGCTTGGCGGGCTACCCATGATCATATGGATCGTAGCCTGCTTTATCCTTGCGAGCCCACCAAAGACTTGGCGAACCACCCTGGGCTCTGCTCGTTTCGCAACATACCTCGACTTGCAGCTCTCGGGACTGCTCGAGCGCCATCGAGGCATGCTGCTCGGACGGACCTTCACCGCACTGGGCCCCACCTTGAGGCAACGCATCCTCGCAACGCTCATGCTCCCATGGAATCAGTCTAAGGATGCGAATGCCATTTTCCATGCCAACACCCAAAGGAGGTTGATCTATGTCCCCGATACACTGGTGCCGCATACGGCCATTATTGCTCCAACCGGGGCGGGCAAGTCGGCGGGGCATGCGATCCCGAATCTGCTCACGAATTCTGATTCGGCGGTCATCCTCGATTTCAAATGCGAGATTTACCGGGCCACTGCAGAAGCACGAAGGCGAATGGGGCATCAGATCGTCCTGATCGCCCCGTTTGGCATGCCCGATGATATTGACGCCCCTATTGCTCAATTCAATCCATTACAACTCTGCGATCCGGACTCGCAATATCTCATTGATGAGGCCGCGGCTCTCGCGAACAGTTTGGTGATTCGGCAGCCCCAGGAGCATCAGCCATTTTTTAACGACTCCGCCGAGCTCGTTATCAAAGCCGTGCTGATGATGCTCTTAGTCGAAGCCGGTGCAGAAGAATGTACGCTCGCGGAGCTTCGGAAGATCACTGCACTCCCTGACGAGCTGGAAAAAGCGACTCGCTTAATGATGACCAGCAAATCACCTTATGCTGGCGTCATGCGGCAGCAAGGAGGACAACTACTATCACTGATCGACAAGACAGCTTTGGATGTGATCGCCACCATTCATACGCATTTAGCTTGGCTTGACTCGCCGTCTATCGCACAATCCCTTTCACAGCTGTCGTTTCACCCCGGTGCGTTGATGGACCCTTCAACGCCCATGTCGATTTACGTACACATTCCTGTGCATCGCCTTGCTACCTACCAAGGCTATATCCGGACGCTCATGACAAGCCTGTTCAACTATATTTTTGCTAAGGGAGAATCTAAGTCTCGCCGCATCCGCTTTTTCCTCGATGAATCCTATGGGCTTGGCCGAAAGCTTGTCTCACTCTACGACGCTTTGATTTATGGCCGAAGCTACGGGATGAGGCTGCATTTTTACTTTCAGGCTCTGTCGCAGGTGGAGGATGTCTTTGAAGGTAGCAAAGCCAGGGACTTTCGCGGCAATGTTGCCTTGGCCTATACCGGCATCCGGGATTTCGAGACTGCCCAGCAAGTCAGTGCCTGGATTGGTAGGCAAACGATCGAAGCCCGCAACCGCCAAACCGGGTTCAGTTTTGGCACATCGTATTCGGAGAACATGCGGTCTGGGCCTACATGGGGCAAGAATTGGGGCACTTCCTCCTCAACCTCCTATCAAGAGCAGATGCGAGAACTGATTCAACCCGAGGAGATCCTACAGCTCCCGGCCAATTCGACACTTTGCACACTGCCTCACATTCCGCCTGCGATCGTCGAACCGATGTTCTATTTTTCAGACCGCCGCTTGAGGCGACTATCAAGACTCAAGCCTCCAGGGCGGTAGTCGACCTAGTCGCTTTGGGCTGCAGGCCTCAACGCTTTGTCCGGACAGCGTTGCATGAGTTCAGGGACATGTTGATTGAGTTTAGGGACAAGGGTTCTGACCTCCCTCATGTCCTGGCTGACGTAAAGAGCCTCGAAGAGTGCAAGGTAGGTGTTGCAACTATCGACGATGCGAAGTTTTCGTTCGTAATCGAGATCAGGAGACATGGCGTACTTGCTTCGCATAGCACGCATTTGTTGAGCTACCTCAAATACCGGCGGGCTCCCAAGTAGCGAGGTCCAAAAACAATTGTCATTGGCGGCATTCGGCACTTTCGCTTTTCTGAGTCCGGTTTGGTTCTTAACGAACCATGATTTGAGCCATGTAATCCATCGTTTCAACATAGCTTCATCATGCCACAAGTCCCTGCCACAGCGCAACACAAGATTTATGACAGTTTGCGTATGGCAAGGCGAAGCCTTGGGGCACGGTAGAACCACCTCTTTGAACCCATTGCTAAGCCTACGGTCTATCGCCTCGCTCTGACCTTTCGGTAGATCCAAGGCCTTGACTTTTTGGTTACACATCTGAACTACGCGAAGAACAAATCGTTAGCTCAGAGAGTGTTAAATAGAGTTATATTAGAGTTACGCTGTGGATAGCGAGCGATAAGCTACTGGCATGACATGAGAATATCGAGTGGCCTGTGTGTGAAATGTCGAAAGAGCGTGTGTGAAATGTCGAAGGTTTGTGGGTGAAATGTCGAAACTCCGGTGCCTGTGGGTGAAATGTCGATAGGTCTCCAAGCGTGGGTGAAATGTCGAATCTGCTTGACATTGTGGGTGAAATGTCGAAGAGTGGGCTCAACACCTAATCACACTGGTCACCATGAGTCAACTTGCTACCGATCGTTCACCGCTTCTCCCGGATCGCTATCCAACCCCGGACTTCTTTGTCTGTGATATTTTCGATGCTGCTCCCAAGGGGGATATGGCATCGATGGAACATCCCATTTTCAGTTTGTCTACGAAGCCCGATCATCACGTCCGCCGCTATGAGCACGGTGACAACTTCGTTGAGATCAAGCCGTCCATTGACGGACTTGCGACGGTTCACGACCGCGATGTGCTCATCTACTGCATCAGCCAGGTCATGGCCGCCGTCAACGATGATAGGGCGGTCTCTCAGGTCATTCGCTTTAAAGCCCACGATCTTCTTAAGGCAACCAATCGCATGACTAATGGCAGAGGTTATGAGGGGCTCAAAGCAGCTCTTGAGCGTCTTGCTGGCACGCGTATCAACACCAATATCGTCACGGGCGGTAAGGAGGTGTTCAACAATTTCGGGCTGATCGATCGTTTTGAAATCGTACGCGAAACGCGGGAGGGCCGGATGCAGGAGGTTGAGGTTCGCCTTTCCGACTGGGTATTCAACGCCTTGCATCACAATGAGGTGCTTACGCTACATCGGGGCTATTTCAGGCTCAGAAAGCCCATTGAACGCCGTCTGTACGAAATCGCACGTAAGCATTGCGGTCGCCAATCCCAATGGCGGATCTCTCTCGGGCTCCTGCAAAAAAAATGCGGAGCTAATTCGTCAAGCCGCGAGTTCAGACGATTGATGACCAAGATCATCGAGGAGGATGCCCAACATGCACACATTCCCGACTACGCCGTGAGCTTCGAATCTGAGGACATGGTGCTGTTCCAAAACCGCGGGACAATTCAATCCGTTGCCCCAGAAGCAGATCCATTGATCAGCACGATACGGCTCTCTCCGGACGCATATGAGGAGGGCAGGCTAGCCGCTCCTGGCTGGGATATCTATCTCTTAGAGCAAGAATGGAAGGGCTGGATCTCGGAGATACCTCGAAATGCCGATGCCGCCTTTGTGGGTTTTTGTCGGAAATGGTACGCAAAGAGGGGAGCACCCGTTTAGGAAAGATGCTCCGTTCTCGAGCAATGATGGATTGTGTTTTCTACATTGCTGCGTCGCCAATTCGATGCTCTGGTAGAATTGGACCGGAGCGTCCAAATTAGGGACATCATTGAATGTTTGAGCGCGATTCCCAGTCGCTTCGAGCTCGGGCGGCACCAACATCTATCAGTTGAGACTGAGGGCAAATTGAAGCGGTGTGGCGACCGAAAAGGCATGCGGGACAAGTTCAGATGTGAACGCTCGGTCATGTACAACGCCTGTAAGCAGAATGCCCCTTTTTCCTCCCCGGACGCGATATAACGTTGGGATTTCTGAGTTTTCCAGGTCTTTGCTGCCTTGACCGGAAACAGCCACATTGCGACTATATTCAGTGCAAGCAAAACGGCGGCACGCAAGATGTTGTGCCTCTAAGGAGTCTAGATGGCAAGGAGTGCCGCTACGCTTTCGCTTATTTAGCGGTGAAAGGAAGCAGATGATTGCCACGATCGAGGAAGTCCGCGAATTTGCCGAGTCAAGACTCCAGGATGCTCGCGATGGCGGAGAGTCGATCCCATTCCATTTAGTCGAGCGATATCAGGCGAAGTCTTTCTCGGCTAATCGTCGAAAGGAAGGGAGTATCGAGGGAAGCATCAGCATTGTCGATGATCCCAAATTCTCGGTGTTGAAACATGGTACGGGACAGCTCGCGTGGGCAGTAGTCTTATCTGTCGATTTGCGTCACTCCACCTGGCGAGCATTGGAGTACGGAGCAAAGAACACTTATCTGACGATGCATACCTTCCTTCCGACAATGGAATACTTGATTGGCAGGTCAAACGGCACAGTCATTGGTCTACGCGGCGATGGCTTATTTGCGGGATTCGGCATCACCGAGGTAGAAGAAGGTCGTGAAACCTTTACCACCGAAATAGCCACCAAAGCTGCCGGCGACAGCGTGAAATGTGGTCGTGGCATGGTTGAAGCAATTGAGGATGTGATCAACCCACTTCTTGAAGAAGAGGATATTCCCGCGGCTATGCAAATAGGCGTGGGCATCGACTCTGGAAAAGTCATCATCACGCGAATCGGCCTCGATACAGCCAATGAAGTAACGGCTTATGGGACATGCGTGAATGAAGCATGTAAACGATCCAGCGGCAACAATGAAGTGTACATCTCAGCGGCGGTGAACAGATACTATCCCTCTTCTGATACCGGCAAAGTCCGTTTTGAATTTGTACGGAATAAGGGATACCGGGTCGACAATTATCCGTGTGACGTTCTTTCTCGAAAGCACCCAGGGCGTCCCCGATGAGTAATGAAACAAACGACTTTATTTGGCAAGTGCACAGCTACACATGTAGCTTCATTCAATTCGCAGATAGAAAAGCGGCGATACTTTTTGCATGGTGCAGTGGTCTCATCGCCTGGTTGTTTAGTCAGCATGAAGCGTCAAAGCTACTGACAATCGAACGTTGGGCAGTTGACTGGATATCGGCACTGGTGCTTAGCGTTGCTGTTGTCTTGCTATCGCTGTCTGCATTTTTTGCTATTCGATCGATTAAGCCGATCAAAGCTCGCAACATCCCCACGAAACTGGAATCCCCGGAAAATCCCGATGAACTGGTCTATTGGAGATCGATCCGTGCATTGCCTCCTGATCGCTTTATTGATGCCATCAATGCCCGATCGTTTCTTGAAAAAAGCGCAGCACGGCATCTCTACGAACTAGCGGGAATTGCCGACATCAAATTTAGGCGGATTGCTGTGTCATCTTGGTTAGCAGTTCCAGGCACGGTGGCAACACTGCTTGCATTGGCAATTCTGTCATAGAATGAGACCAGGGTAGGCGTATTCGAACCATTTGGCTCGATCGTATGTCTCACGAGAGGAATACTGATGTGAGTCTCCGGACGAATCTATGAGAAACAGCTAACCCCGCAAATCCGAGACTCCAGGACACCGCGTTTTATGGATTTGATCCTTCCAAAAAAGATGTTGAATCAAGCCAAGACGCGAGCGACGTATTACGGCCATTACGTTTCGGCCTCGGAGATAACTGGCTCGGCCACCCAGGTTTCGGATCTGTTGCAAAAGCTTGCCGTGCTCAAAAAAGACGATGTGTTGAGGCAGGTAGCGCATTTGCTGCAGCTCTTGGTACTTTATCCTCACAGGCCGGCGGAACTTGATGGCAAACTATTACCGCGCTACTTGACGGACGAGCAGCGTTTGCAAGTGGCAAACTATTTGCAGCGCGAACCAGGTGGTATCGTCTTCCATAAACAAGGGTTATGGCAGTTGCTGCAGTTTGCTGCAACTAGCTGTTCTGATTCGGTCGCTTCGATCGATGAGGCCAAACTCAGATTGGAGATTGGCCTTTGTGCGTTGCTTTCCAACGATCTGATCGACGATGATAATTGGCCAGCAGATGCAAATGAGGATGAATCCAAACTTGATGATGCGATCACCACCGCACTGCTTCCTACTAGGGAGATTGGAAGCTCGCATCAGGACGTTCTCGATCTGTATCGATTTAAGACGCTCTGGTTTGACCTGCCGCAGACGGAGGACTTTAGGCGTCGCGTTAAGCCACTGAAATGCGGAACCAACTGGCACGAAGCGTTCGCATCAGCCCAAGGGCTGGAGCTGGAACACTTTGCAACGATCTGCGCGATTTGTGTAAGCTTCTTCATGCCAGACCAGTCTAATACTAACCCCAAGAGGATGGACCTGGATAGCTATTTTGGCCATGGCACATTCCGCGCGATTGCTGACTCGGTATTTGCGCTTATCGCGCAAACAACAGATGAGCTCGCACGCAGCCTAATCAACGAACCCAGGCAGTCTTGGTCACGCGATTTTACGGCCATCAAGAAAAGACCATTGCTGTGGGTCGAGGGAGGGTATCTCGTATGTGCTGAGTTTAGTTTTCTGGTAGAGCTGCTTCGCACTGGCATTTATTACTACCTGGTTGCAGCTTACGGCCAACACGCAAGTAGTTTTCAGCAGTGCTTTGGCTATGCTTTTGAGCTTTATGTTGAGGACAAGCTTGCTGGAATTGCTCACCCTGGCACTGTGCTTGTCCGAGAGCTCTATCCAAGCCCTAACTTTCATGGCACGAAAGATGAGATATGCGACTTCCTGATCGACTGGCCGAACGTTGCCGTGCTTGCGGAATGCAAGGCAAGCCTGCTTACTGCCAAACAAAAATACTCTGGTGATCGTGGCGTACTTCTTAAGGGAATCGACGATCAATTCGTCGGTAAAAATACAAACGGTAAGAGAAAGGGAGTGACACAACTTGCTCATTCAATCAATCGATTGATCGCTGGTGAAAAAGCGTCACTCAGTGGTGATGACGTAACGCCAGATCCGGCAAAGCCGATCATACCGATGCTAATCGCTTATGATCCTACGGTGGGCTATCATTCGGTGCGTGGACGCCTGCAACGGAAGCTCGATGCCGTACTCTCGCCAGCAGCGCAGCAGTCTGGCCGCGTCCTTCCATTGGTGATCCTGACCATTGATGAATTGGAACGATTGCAAGCACTGAGCAACGCCGCACCAGCAAGAGGCATTCTCCTGAACTATTCCCGGGACATCGAGTCCGGCAATAGCACCCAGCTCGGGTCATTCAACCATTATCTATGGGATCAGTTTCCCGATGCACGCGTTGCACATGACAGCAGTATGAGGAATGACTGCCACCGCTTAATGCAACAGGTTGAAGCAAGTTTCAGGGCCGCTGCAGATTGCGATGACGACGCTTAACTGGCTTTACCAATTCTGAATGGTGTTGTATTAACCATAGAGCATGAGAACAAATCATGCTTTCTCACTCGTTCAGGCAGAGCCATATACGCGGCAGGATGGCTCCAAGCGACTTGGTTGTGGGCGAACGCTGCATTCGTGATTCGCTCGTGGTGCGAACCGACGTAGATCACCTTTTCGCTGCTCAAGCGTAGTGGGGACAAACTGGGGACAGCATTGCCAACTTGATATATGTTGGTTTCAAGCTTATCTTTTGAAAACGAAAGTGAATTGCCTTTGTTTTGCAAGGTTTAGCAATACATTGCCAACGCAAAATAGATCAAACCGAAGCACTTGACCGCTCGATTCAGGTGCTATTGCAATGCAAACCCAACGCAAGATCAATGTGTTGCGTTATTCGCTTGGGAAAATCGGGCTGCAAAGACCGGCGCTAGGCCAGAGTCCTAGTGTGACTGTCCACTAGGATTGCCGTCGAAAATCTCCTAACTCAGGTAATCCAACACTAACGCTTCCTGGATTCAGCTCTTCGAAATGTGTTGGAAGGAGAGCCGAGCGGCTGTTGCACAACCGCAACGAACCCGAGCAGCAAGCGAAGCCATTCGCCCTCGAAGTCATTGAAAAGTTAGTAGAGGCTGATCAGAGGCGAGCGTGCGCTTACTTCCTTCCAAGCATCAACGTGAGTGCACCACAGGAATGTTTGCGTATGAACCTTTGGGTCTGCGGTTGGAGAATGTAGCAAACCCTATCAATCGCTTTGCTCCAACACGCTGTTAGTTTCTAGGCTGACTAGCATCTAGGCAATAAATTAGGTGGGTCCCGCCTAGGAATTGTGATACCTGCAAGTTGTCCAATTCAGACGAGAGTAGTGGGTCGCTCACGTAGTCGGACTTGCTTACGACCAACCAACAAGGATGTTCTAGCCTTGAAACTGACCCGGGGAAATCTAGGAATTCTGCCGAATCGAGGGCTCTGAGTTCTTCGTGCCCACTAGTATGTGACTGAACATAAATGGGTCTGGTACCCTGATGATCGCGTATCCACGCTGAAATCAGGTAAGAGTCTTGTCCCCAATCAGACGCGTCGTTGTATAAACACTTGAATCCACTCCTGACCCCACCTGAGTAAAGATTGAAAGCGCTTAGCCAGTTTGGTGCCGACACTAAGAATCCAGAAAAACTCAAGAACGTAAAAAAAAGAATCGCATTGCCTAGGGAACGGTACTTGCCTTGGCGGGCTCTACTACAGGTTGCTCCAACGCAAATAAAAATGAATGGATACGCTGGAAGGATATATCTATGCTGTTGAGCGAAACCAGACTGTTGAGCAGTCGCAAGGAGAATTAGCGCCGTTGCCAATAGGGGAACACCTAGGCCTTCTCCATATTTTCTAGGGCGAAACATCAGCAGCATAGATGCAGTGAAGATCGCGAGTATTGCCCCAGTTGGGAGCTTAACGACCGAAGCATACAAGTAGAACCACCACCAACCTTTGTTCGAGATTTGTCCGGCCGCATACGAAACCAACCCCCTCTCAAAGTCAAGCTGCTGTCGATCCATTCCGTAAAGAAGTTCAGCGGCGATCGGGAGCGGAATTCGGTTCGCCGTATCAAAAGGTAAACTATTCGAAGCAGATTTCAGTACGCTGGAGACGGCTTTGAACGCCTGACTATTGAATTGGTAGTCAACTATTTTCCAACCGACCCCGACGAATCCGTAGGGTGCGGCTAACACGACCAGGAATGCTATCGTGAAGGCTCCGCACGCTATTAATTTGAAAACTGCGGACTTACCTTGACAACGAATCTCCAAGAAGCGGAACGGGAGCAGCAACAATATTAGAATCGCTGTAAACTTCGCGAGTATGGCGGCCGCAAGTAAGATACCCAAAAACGAAAAGTCTCGGTAACGCCCAAATGTTGAGGTTGTAAGGAACCAGACTGCGACAAGCATCAGGCAGCAGGTTGCGATATCCGTTGTGATCAAGCAACCATGGGCTACCGTTTGTGGTTGAAAAGCCCAGAGGAATGCAGCTACAAGACCAGCTTCTTCACCGGCCAGTTTCGACCCCCACGAAAAAAGGGCGAATGTTGTAGAGACTGCAAACGACGCCACGAGAAAACGTCCAAGCGCAAGCTGAATACGGAATTCGTTTGGGCTTTTTCTAAAGAGTTTTCTTCCCAATCCAAACTCTTCTCGATGGAGTCTAGGCTGCTCCACCGGCGTCACTTCGATGTCAGAAATGGCGGCCGGCAGTGTCCCAAGTGATCGTATAAGTGGCGAGTTAACATTGAAAGTACGTGTATCGGCAAATCTCCAATAGCAAAGACCTGCGTAGAAATGCCCAAACTCGTCATTGACCGGCGAATAGCGAACTATACATATCGAAAGTGCAACGGATTGAACTACAAGAATTACCGCAAGTGCACACTTGGGGTTACACGCAAGGCAGTAGACGGATTTCATGCCAGCAATTCGCGGTCGAGACACAATCACTCAAGAAATCAACAGACTGCCGAAGCCGCAGCAGTTAGGACTCTCACTTTTACTTTCAGAGCCCGAACACGCGGCGACGACGCAACGATTTCGCTTTTCAATGAAAAAACAAGGTCAACACTGGTCAAGGTGCTATATGAACCGGAAAGTCTACAGTTTCACCGTTAACCAACAGCTTGAGGCTTGGTTGAGCAGATTGCCAAGTTGACTCGTCGTTCCCCCGCACTTCTAAAACAAGTTCCCATTCATTGTCATTTATTCGTTCCAATGAGGTCTTTAATGGCTCTTCTGCGTTAGAGACGGCAAACGACGCATTACCAGCATTTTTTCCATCAAGTGCCACATATACTCGTTTGCTTCTATCCTTTGGCGTTAGAACAACTTGGTTAGGGGAAAAGCGAAATTCTGGACTCAACGTACCAATTACGGGGATAAGCCTATTTGTGGTCCGTGATTTGGATTCGATGGCGAGCTCAATGAATTCCCTGATCGGCTCTCTCGAAAGCGGAACGCTATTCGGCTCGTATCTCAAGGTCAATTTGTGCCGCTTGGTCGTAACCTTACCGGCACTCCGCCGTGTTCCAGCAGAGTCTTCCTTCTTCACACTGAGAATCGATGGCGATGAAGATCTGACGCTGACCAAGGTTGCATGACCGTCCGGTAGACTATCGCACAAATCTACTGATTGTGTGAATGTTTCACCAGGAGCTACTTCCCCCATGTGCACAATGCTAGGTAGCGCATGGAGTCCTACAAGGACCTTTAACCCACAACTAACTTCAATCTCGCCAACCTGCCCATTGTCCGTGGCGTATCTGAATTGCCCCCTGAACTGTCGTTCACCCCGGATGCCAAGCGTGTCGATCGAGATGGGAATCGAAAGTGACTCTCCCGCATCAAGTGCAGCGGGAAGGATAGTGTCACTCCCAAGGCTTGTGCATCCACACTCTGCGTTGAATTGGGTGATGTTTATCCTTTGGGACCCATCGTTAACGACCGTAGTTGCGAACTCGAATACCTCTCCTTCTTCTACGATCTCTTTGACCTGCAGATTCGCCGGAGTTGCAAATACTTGTCTACTGGCTGTAGCGGTCCTGTACGCAACACCGGCAATCGCGAAGAATAGACCGACAACCGCAAGAATAAAGACTGACTTGGTCATTGTGTTTCCCCAAGAGTGCACTGCTTATGCGATGTTCGTGAGTAGAATCATTTTGAACCGAATCGTCTGTAGCCCCAGAGCCCTCCAAGCACCACGCACACAATTAAAGGAATGGTAAACAACCCCCATTGGCTTCCACCTCCCAAACCATTTGGATAGTTTTCTTCGAACCAAGCATTCATTTCCTCCGGATTCTTCCAGGAAGTAATCGTTCCTCCATTGCCGTCGGCAATGTAGGTCTCGCCGGTATCCATCTTTCGGACCCAGCACCACTCGGGAAAGTTGAACTCCACCGAGTCAAGGGGCTCATTCACGCTTGCGTAGTCAAGCGACACCTGCGTGTCAAATTTAGAATCGGATCGCTTTATGGAAATTGCGTCGGGTAGATAGACGCCTTCGGCTTGCTCCACCATGTTGTTGGCCTCTACTACGAGGTCTACTTGTATCGTTTCTCCTTGCACCTCAAATGGCTGCGACTGCTGGACAATTTTTCTAATCATACATCCAGCATTTTTGTCTAAGAAGATTTGGCTAGCCCAGGCACTTTCATCCGCTTTCTCGGGTAGTGGGACATCTACGACGTAGCATTCGTGCCCATTGACAGTGGCGTCTTTCAATAGGCGCGCTCCTTTGTTTTCTTTTAGGATCGCACGCAAATCTCGAGAGGGCGCGGTTTCAATGATCAACAAGAGGTTTCCTCTAGGATCGAATCCACCCGGTAGCATATCGACAATCACACCTTCGTCGCCCTCAACTCCGCCCTTGTAGTTAGGTCCGAGTGGCGCAGGAGAGTCCCAGTCGTAGTTTCTGAGAAAGCGGTAGCGACCGTCTTCCATGAGAAGGGCCTCGTACGCAACACAATCCTTCTCACTAACCGGCTTGCGATTGTGAACGATCGAGATTCGCTCGATACCGCTGGTTGTGTCTGCTTGCCAGCGACACTTAGTAGCAAGCTTGGAAGAGTTCGCGGATGTATCCGTCTGAGTAATTTCTAGCTGAACGTCTATCGCCCTCAATTTTGAAAGTGATTCCTCGTGCATCGCCAGGATCTGTGCGAGATCGGCTGCAAGTATGGAGGAAGGTAATAAGACTACAATCAAAACAAGCAGAACGCAGTGTTGAAAAGAGATAGCTTTGTAACGCATACTGTACTCCCGGCGACCCTCTGTGAGATGAATCAACAATATCAAACATCACTCTCAAAAACCCCTTGCAAAGGTCCCTTTGCAAGGGGTCCACTTAGCTTGCAAAACGCGTTAATGCTCTAACAGCGTTGACCGGTCCAGGTATAAGTGCAAGGCGTCCCGCCAGCTCCACCGCAGGCACCGGCACACACATGCCAACCGCCACAGCCCCATGGGACGTAGTAGTCGGTACAAATCTTTGCTGCCCCTGTAACCCTGCAGGTCAAACATGCGCCTCCATCATCCGGAAGGTTTCCACCCGGACATGCGGGGCCTGTTCCAGTACAGACATACTGGTTGTAGATTCCGGCTTGAGCCAGTTTTTCTCCACCCACAAACGCGCCAGTGGCGACAGCGACTGCTAAGACTATCAATAAAACGTTGAAACTTCTTAATCTTTTCATCTCAAATCCCTCTAATTAGTTCAAAAAAGTTTTCGCAAGATCCACAATTCGTGCACCGCCCTAAACTCCTCCTTTCCAATCGGCTGCACAACATTTACCCAGAACCGGATGCATCCATTTTACATTCCCGTGCCGCCCAACGATTCCTTGATGCGATCATCAATAAAGCGAATGCTCTCTTCACCTAATGCCCCCCCAGTTACCAACCCATCATTCACAAGAATCACTGTCGGGCTAACAGTAAAGGGCTCACTCAAGCCCCATGCCACACTTCCAGATTCCAAGAGGCCTAAAGTCGAAGAATGCAACGAGAAATTCCATTTGCCTTTTGCCATATTGAAAGTCGCGAGTCTTCTATCTGAATGCGAGGAAAGCAGCATCTCATTTACCTTTCCCTGAACCGCATTGCAGCGCGAGCAACCATCCCGAAGCAGGATGATGTACCACTCTCCTTCCTCTAGAGCCCCAAGTTCTGCATTAATCTCCTGCCCGACTGGCCACGGCTTTGACTCGAGAAAGCGGGGATCGAGAGCGAACTGAGAGTTACGCTCCAAAGCATTGAGTTTCGCGTTGCATGCCAGCAATGCTACACCGAAACAAGCGAGGCTAATCAGAAGTGGCTTAGCAGAGCTTTTTGTGTACGGCTTACTTGCTGGGCGCCAGCTCAGTGCGATGCAAAGCACGATCAAGTCAAAAGAGAACATAAGATCTACACGTCCGTAGATACCAAAACAGTTACAAGCAAGACCAGTAACGAGCGCGTATCCTGAAGTACATGTGAGGAGGGAAAAAAAGACAATAATGCACATGCGGGCGAATGCTGGCGTCAAGAGTAGTATCAGCACCGCGACTAGCACTTCAAAGGCTATAGCCATAGTCAAGACTCTTGGGTCGCCTAGTAAGCCCGATTGTGTAACGAGTTCGCGCATGTCGAGATACTTCATAAAGCTTGCCGCTAGGAGCACCAAAGAAAGCATCGCACAGAATATCTTCCACATTCCCTAGTATCCGAATTTGCAACTAGAAACGATTAGTGTAAAGGAGCTCGCCTGTGGTTACCGGTTTCTTTGGCTTTGCTTTAACCTGCCAATTGCCGACGCAGTCTTTACGAAATGCAGCTGAAAACTTGCGAATGCGATTTGCATGCCCACTACAGCAGAAACGAACGACGGGATCACCGCTCGCAATGTGACAGCGGCACTCAAACTTTGAAACGCAGTTGCTAACCAAACGATTGCTACGCAATAAATCCCTATGAAACCAACAAGAAGAAACGATAAACCTAAAGCTAGACCTACCTCGAGTGAAAATATCGGACAGAGAAATCTCAGAAAGTGCCTCTTCCGCCAAACGCCGCACTCCTCGCCCAGCAACGATGCGCTCAGGCCTTGAATTGCAAATTGCACTCCGAGGACAACTAGTAAACCTGAAACCAAAGAGCTGTTAATACTAAACGTGACAGCGCCAACACGAATTGGACCTTGCACAGCAAGTGCAAAGAGCCCCATGCAACCTACCGCAGAAAAAGCTAGAGCGGGCAGGCAATAGAGCCACATTGGGCACAGCACCAAGAGAAGTCTGAGGTGCCGCCATCCATCGCGCCAACTACGAAGATGTGGAGTACGACTCCTACCTGCTTTTCGTAGTTTCGTTGGTACCTCGGTTATCTTCAGACGATCCAACTTTGCCCTGACAATCATTTCACTGGCGAATTCCATGCCGTCGGTGTTCAGGAGCAGGAGATCGTAAGCCGACCGGGTAAATGCCCTCAGTCCACAATGAAAATCACCAACTCCACAATTGAAAAAGAGTTGCCCGATTCCGGAGAGAACTGGATTGCCGATGAATCGGTGTTTCCATGGCATAGCACCAACTTCAATACCACCTTGGAAACGATTCCCGACAACTAAATCGTTTCCTTCCCTCAACGCCTCTATGAATTTCCCAGCATCCGAAAAGTCGTAGCTGGCATCACTATCACCGACTAACACGAACTCGGCCTGTGAAACCTCGACGCCGCCGCGAATCGCGGCACCGTATCCTCTCCGCGGGATGTCTACAACCTTAGCTCCTAGTTCCCTAGCAATAACTTGGCTGCCGTCGGTGCTGCCATTGTCAGCAATAATCACCTCGACACTTAGAAGACATTTAGAGCTAACGCTAAAGGCTTCTTCAATGCATCTACCCAAGGTTTCCGCTTCATTTAAGCAAGGCATGACAACAGACAGATCTGGCTTAGCAGCATCCACACACAAACCGTTCATCTTTTACCGACCCTCCTTCTGAGATGGGCACACCTTCCTCAGTCTTGGTGCGTTGGGGTCTAAAGTCCAAACCTGCCTGCGTGAGAAATACTCCAAGAGTTCCGTGTTGTTGCCGATGCTGTGAGCCCAAACAATCTTCGCCTGATCTATACAGGCTTCATTGCTAACCCATGTCTGGAATTCCTCACTAGGCGAATCGCTTTCAACGATAACAAGATGTTCTCCCTCAGACAGTTTCAGTCGAGTTGCGATCTCTGCTCGTTTCAAATGCCATGAATGCTGATCTTGTTTGACAACAGCTTCAGCCATTTCTGCGATACCACGCTCGGCAACGCAAACAACAAGCAGGCATGCGAAGTACGGCGAACTCACAAAGCGCATTTCCCCGCCGAACAGACTGTTGCCACTCGACCGAAAAGCGAACTGAATGAACTTGGCGATCCGCCTCGTACCTTCTGCAATCCCCAGAAAAATGAGCCCTGCTAGAGGCGCTAAGTAGTGTGGGTGCATCCAAGGCGTAAAGAGCGAAGCAATGAGAGGAACGGAAGAAAAAAACAGTGCCCACTTCATCCATCTGCGCTTGGGCGTGAACAAAAAAGTTGCGATCGCTAACGTTGGGAATCCACTAAAGAAAAACGTCGCAACTGCCCACATGCGATAGGTTTTTTCTTTTAGATATCCCTTTAGGGTCCGCTGCTTGCGAAATTCATTCATCTCCCATTTGCAATAAAAATCCATTAGAGACCTGGGTAGTGATTCTGTGCTACAAGGAGGGCTTTCTCTCTCGCGTTGTAATAACGAGAGTCTCGTCAATGAATAGCGTCGGGTGTGTTCCGCGTAGGGGAATACGAACCATCGCCCAGTTACCTGAATATTCTGTGCACTAAGGAAACTAAAACCCAAACCAACAACTCCAATGACTATTAGTTCATGGGAATATGTGAGAGCTTTTGGATTATTCAACTCGTTGTCTAGTACTGCTCCTTCGTTACAGCTTCCAAAGACTTCTCTCGGTTGTAGGCGCAACTCTCTACAACGCGACACGAAGTTCCAAGCGCACGGTAGAGCAAGGCAAAAGCCTTCAAACGGTCGTGACATGCTTAGAGTCACGCAGCCGATGCCAAGCAGAATCGAAAGGTAGATACTCGGCTTGCGATGAAATCGCCGTACGCTACCAGTGACGAGAGCGCCGCCAAGCATGGCGATTCCGCCTCCCCAGTAGCTCTGAGCCCAGTAGGCCGGCTGCGAGAATTCCACTGCCGGGTACTTCGCTGTGCAAACAACTATTACTGCAGCCGTGCTACCAGCAAGAGCCCAGATCGGTTTTGTCCATGCCTGGAGCATCCAAGAGACCGCTCCACAGCCAAGCGAAAGGAACAACCAGACTCCGAAGATTGGAGCTCCAAGCAAGTCGCCCACAGCAAGTGAAATCCCTTGGCCTGGGGGATATTTCGATGAATAGGTGGGAACCGCAAGAGTGTGGATCGCTTCAAAATGTGGACCTAGACTGTGCGGAGGGTTGCCAAGTCGACCAGCAAGGAGAGTTTGCCCCGACAGCAAGTAACTAAATTCATCGTGAATCATCGGGTGGGGATGACCAAGAAATGCGTACGAGATCAAGCACAATGAGAACGCCATCAAGAAGACGGTTAGCGGGACCGCGATTGGAGTATTCACGAAAGTGCACCACGCATTACTCATACTCTTCCCCACCCTCAGACTATTAAAATGGCTTCAGACCGATGGATGACTCACCAATCAAGTTACTACACCTGTTGCCGTTAAAGACCATCAAACGGGTGGCCTTGAGACTCCCTTAATAAGCATTACGAGCTTCAAGAGGACCGACATCGCCCTAATTGAGGCTTGCCCCAATGCCGTCGTCTTCGGAACAACTTGTAGAACGCTCAGCGGCCGTCATTGCGCCCCCCTACGTCGCTAAACACTGTTTTGCTAATGGAATAGGAAAAGGTCTGTACTGAACCGTCACACATGACAAAGTTTCCAGCTTGATGAGGAGATCCAAAGCTACCCACCGAAATCTTTCCCTTCGAGTCTCTCATATACTGCCAGGATGCGTTTGAGCTTCGATGGTTATCGTTATTGAATCCCGAGAAAATAGGCTCATTGTCGCCCCAATCCTCGCCGGTTTCGTATTGGCCTGATTCAACATACTTTTCACCCACCAGCAACGTATTCGATAGCCCATCTGTGATTGATGCCAGTGGTACCGCAGTCCGAATATAGGCAAGCCCGTCCCAATCGCTTGGAGGCTTGGGCCACAGCCTACCCCTGGTGAGTCGTCTCGCATCAACAACCGAACTGGGCTGAATGAAGGCAACCGGCCACGGCCACCACCTTCTATTTGTACCCTCCATTCCGCCCGACCCTAGGTTTAAAGCGTAGTCGTTTCTCGTCGAAGTCTCGATCGGCCTAGTCGAACCGAACGGGCGCATACAGTCCTGGCACCGCGGGGAGATCGGAAACGCGGAAGGCGACCGCCGCGATGGGCAGCTGTATACCCCGACCCCAACCCGAACTCGCTCGTGAAGACTCTTGTCACGCTGGCCAGGGTCACTGCTCCATAGGGCAGAATCGAATAAAGCTCGCTGCTCCAGGAAAGCTAAGATCGAAAAGTCCCATGCTCCCGGCTGCCCAAGTCCTCCGCCGATATCTGAGTAACCTTGCCACCGATAGCCCCACCCACCAGATGGTAGTCTTCGGTTAACGGATTCGAATGAGTGAAACGCTAGTCCGATTTGCTTCAAGTTATTTTTGCATTGATTTACTCGAGCAGCCTCCCGGGCACTCTGGACTGCAGGTAGTAGCAAGCCTGCCAGGACACTGATGATTGAGAGCACAACAAGAAGCTCAATCAAAGTAAAAGCGTTTTTGCACCTTTTTAGATTCATAAATGAGCCTCCTATTGACACTACTGGCCTAAGCTCGCATGTCGAAACGCTACAGCTATGCATTCGGTTGCGCTTAAGCACCTAGATACCCTGGACGAAAAAAAACCACGCTGTCACGACAATAAAAGAATCTTCCAACGGAATGTACTTAGATAGCTTACCGAACTGCTTCGTTTCGCTTTTCAACAAACTGTGCTAAATGCACTTAAAGCATGTAGCAAACTGGATCGAGGGGAGACGGAAGAAACGCTACGAGTTGTTTATACGCACAACCAGGGTATTTACAAATTATTTCTCGGGGGGGGCGGCTATTTTCAGGAGACTTAGCATGTCGCAATACGTGAGGGTTGGCGCAAGTCTCATGCGGCAAATGGGTTACGAGAATCTCATGCCCTCAGGATTGCTGCTAACTCGATTTATAAGGGTGACACTACTCGCAGGCGAAAGAACCGAGCGTAAGTGCTGTTGCACTGGCCGGCGTGCCATACACCCCTTCGGCGGTACGTATTAGCCGCTGCGACTGCTTGAGTGAAGATTCGCGGGGCGATGTGATTCCTTATCTATTTGCCGCTCCCACAATCTTCCCAAACAATCCAGTCCTGAGAAGCTGTTTCGTGAGCGACGAACTCTTCATCGCCATCCGACACGGTATCACTCCCCTTTTGTCTTGAGGCTTCGTTTTCGAAATACAAAACGTATTAGATTGCTGAATCGGATCTCGCTCATCAAAAAGTAGAGGACACGCTTACGAGCTTCGACTTGAAAATCGAGGGCAACATCACGAACGCAAATTTAATCCACACGCTCGATTTACCCGTTCTTTTTTTGAGCTTAGTAGAGTTACTCACGCTGGCTTCAACTACGTTGGCTTCGAAGAGAGCCTGACGCTTTGCGCAAGAGGCAGAACACCCAGACAGGATGCTCCTGACTTCGCCAGCATTCTGCTAGCTAGCTCGCCGAGCCGATCGAGCAAGAAGTCATTTGATTTGCCAATGTGCTGGTACCGTTCGAAACGCAGATTATCGAGCGTTGCAAGCGTCGCGAGACGAGTGTTGAAGAAGCTTTGGTTGAGATGTACTTGGCTGGCGTCGGGTTCGCCGCTTGAGGAAATCACCGAGCCGCGAGCTAACCTCGGCTCCGGCTCGCCAAGAGCGGACGCCCCATCCCGCCTCCGCCATCGATACGACCTGGTAAACCATGAAGGCCGATGCAATGGCGAAGGCGAAAGGGGCTTGTCGAAAGCAGTTCAAAGACAAACAGCAAAGTCAATTGTGCGCAACTTGAGGGACACTACCAGAGGCTAAGCCATGGACGAATTCTGCAGCGCTACTTTAGTCGTGATGCGACCGACGCAGAGCGTCCCCGATCAGTTCAAGCCAAGTGGGGACAAACTGGGGACAGCATTGCCAACTTGATATATGTTGGTTTCAAGCTTATCTTTTGAATCCGAAAGTGATTTGCCTTTGTTTTGCAAGGTTTAGCAATACATTGCCAACGCAAGATAGATCAAACCGAAGCACCTGACCGCTCGATTCAGGTCCTAGTGTCCCTTACAGGACGTGGAGGTTCAAATCCTCTCATCCGCACTGGTTTTACCAAGCAAAACATTGACCCAACGAGGGTTCACCGTACGATTCGGTGAGCCCTTTTTTCGTGGGCTCTTCCAGAAGCGCGACCACGACGCGACCAGCGTAGCGGTTGCATGGCATCTACATGGGAGAGGCTCCAGTGGCAGGTTTAGAGGTCAGAAACGGTCGCTACAACGTCATCGTTCGCTTTGGCGGTCAGCGGTTTGTCCGGTCGCTAAAGACGGGAAATGAGAAGGAAGCTCTCACAAAGAAGCTCCGCATCGAAGAAACCCTCAAGCTCATCGAATCTGGTCGAGTAGAGGTTCCCGCCGATTGCGACTTCATGACCTTCCTGCTGTCAGACGGCAAGCTCGCCAAGAAACCCAAGATCGAAACAGCCCTTACTGTCGCGGATCTCTTCGATCGCTTTTTCGACGCCTTGCCAGACGGCCACCTAGAAGGCTCAACCCATACTTTGATGAAGATCCATCGCCGCCACCTGGAACGCGAATTCGGCGTCAGGACCGCGACACACAATCTGGGCCAGGTTGACATCCAGAACTACGTCAACAAGCGAGCCAAGAAGAAGACGAAGAGGGGAACTCTGTCCGCCAACACCATCCGAAAAGAAGTGGCTACCTTCAAGTCCGTGTGGAACTGGGCAATGGAAGCAGGGCATCTAAAAGTTCCTTTCCCCGCCGTCAAACTGCGTTATCCCAAGACTGAAGAGGCCGAACCATTTCAGACTTGGGCGGAGATCGAGCTGAAGATCGAGAAAGGTGCCAAAGACACTCTCTGGGACTGCCTCTACCTTTCGATGGAAGAAGTGGATGAGTTGCTGAAGCACGTTAAATCCGTCGAGACGCTGCCCTGCATCTACCCTATGTTCTGCCTAGCTGCCTACACAGGTGCTCGCCGTTCCGAACTGCTCCGAGCACAACTCGCCGACGTTGACCTAGCATCCAGCATCATCACCATTCGTGAGAAGAAACGCGTCCGCGGCAAATCCAGCTCTCGTCGTGTTCCCATCGCCCCGCCTTTGAAGATTGCTTTGCAGCAGTGGATCGACCAGCATCCTGGTGGAACAAGCCTCTTTACTTACGACCAAGCTATCTCTCGATCCCACTTCAAACGCTTCGAGCCAACGCCCTTGCGTCTCGACCAGGCTTCGCATTACTTCGAGTGGACCCTTCGCGACTCAAAGTGGGAAGTTGTCAAAGGCTGGCACGCTCTTCGTCATAGTTTCATTTCGAACTGCGCGAGCAGGGGAGTCGACCAACGAATGATCGACGAATGGGTCGGCCACACCACTGAATCCATGCGCCGCCGCTACCGTCACCTTTTCCCAAACAGCCAACAAGCCGCCATCGAAAAGCTTCTAAACTGACTTCGGTGGCTATCACCTCAGCAACTTTTCGCAAATCGTGATTCACCGAAGCTTGTCCAACTTCTGCAAGTTAGGATTTCAATGAACGTTCGTCGGGGCCTCGGACCTCGGCGAGTTGGTCAGGATGGAAGCAGCAAATGCGGTAAACAGAGCGATTCCAAGGGACTTTATCGCCCAATTGGCAAACCGTAGTCTTTTCTCTCGTCGTCACGAAGCTCGCGGCCAGCCAATCTGCGAGCGCGATCCAGTAGCGAATCGATGTCCAGATCCCAAATACGTACTTGCTTGGCAAAATCACGGCCTGCAACGGCCAGCCATTGATTGTCGCTACTGAAGTCGATGCCTTGGTTGTTCAGTGGTCGATCAATCTGCTTCTTTACACGCAACGTGTAGTGATCACGTAGATTCGAAATCGATACATAGTCTCCATGCGTATAGCCATAGCTAGCAAAGTAGGTCCCATCGTTACTAAAGATATGTGCCTTGCTGCCTAAATGCGTGTGAGCAATCAGTAATTCGCCGCTGTTTGACCATACGTTGTCACCGACTCGGAAGGTTTTTCCATCTGGGCTAAGTCGCGTAGACCCGCTTCCGTCATTTGTATCCACGGTCGTTGAGGATATTTCGCGCGATTCCACAGCGATTTCAGTGATCGTTCTTTGGGTTTGGTTTCCACTGATGACAACCCAGCGATCCACTAATCTTTGAAGATTCAAGACCCTTTCCTTCAGGCGTAAAAGGACCTCGGAGACCGGCTTGCCTTGACCTGTTTTCCAACGCAATAAGCGGCCATCTTGACTTCCACTTAAAAGGTAGCCATCGAAGGGGTCAATTTTGACGAACATCATTCCAGCCTCATGCTGGCTTAACGCGAAAGGTTCTTGGTCTTGATCCATCGACAAATCCCAATAGTGAAAGTCGATGTCTCCCTGGAAATGTGGGGCCAATACAAATCGATTGTTTGGCCCCATTTGAGGAAAATGTGCACTCTCTTGGAATCCCGACAATCGGTGTATTGGATCATTCAGGTCATCCAGGCGCCAAATTTCAATTTGCCGGTGCGTTGAAGAAGGGAGCGCATAGACAGCCGAGGTGATGAGCATCTGGCTATCCGGACTGAACTCAACCTGCACCGGGGAGTCGTGGTCGCAATCAAGTAGGATAAATTCGCGATTGGGGATCCCTAGCTCCATTTCGTACAGACGCACTTTTCCTGAATGGCAACCGACCGCAAACCATTTGGAATCCGGTGAGAACTTGACGCTGGCAGGATTTTCTGGAACCTGGAGAATCGTTTCCGAGGGGCGGTCTGCCGATACATCAAGGATCCTCGAGGTCCTGAGGCCGCTTGTCACCAGCCATTTCCCACTCGAACTGAATTGAATCGAACGGCTCCAATCATCCAGTGCACCCACAATTAGTCGATTCTTACCATCGAGCTTGTTCGCAATCCACAAAGGTGCGCTTTCTCCATCTGGCATTGTAAGTCTAGGCTTGCCTGATAGTTCTGCAGCACCCACCTTCCAAAGACGCACATCGCGATTTTCGCCGACCGCCAACCATTGGGAATCTGGACTAAACTCGATGTCCCCTACCGACTTGTCATCTGGGCTTTGAAGAATCATCGATAGGCTTGGCCCGGTCGGTTCTAAGTCGAAGAGTTCAATCCCAACACCCATGCGAATCGCTAGCTTTCGGCCGTCTGGGCTAAAGGCGACTGCCCAGCCGATCCCAGATAGCGGCTGCTCTGTCGACATTACATCCTCAGATTTGAGATCGTAGATCCGAGCAGTCTTTCCACCGGCTACTGCGACAAGCCATCTGCTGTCTCGACTGATTGCAGTGGACGGGTAATTCGTCCAGGGTAGTTTTAAACTTTTCTCTGATGCTTGGGGGCTGTCCTCCTCTAGATCCCACAGGCGTAGATTGCCGGACTCATGACACACAAGCCATCTTTCGTCAGCGCTTATGGTAAGCGGATCTTCTATGATTGCCTTCCTTTTGCTCCCTGCGCCAATTCGAAGTCTTGTCTCAACCCCACCGCTTTCCCACAAGTCTTTCCACAAGTAGACACCTTCTTCGGACACGGCGGCCAACGTGCTTCCATCCTGGCTTAACCCGAATCCGTGCACCGCAAGATTGATCTCGCGTTGCTCTGCGACTTTGCTGCCATCCCGGTTGGTTTCCCAGAGCAAGATCTTTTCCCGTGTTCGGGCGACGATGCGAGTCGCATCAGCATTAATCGTGACATTCTCGATGCTTTGCTCGGTCTTGATGGTTCCAACCACTGTCTCGAGACTATCTTCATCTTCAACATCCAGAATCTGAAATTGCGTACGACCAGGTTCCCAAACCACCATCCGGTTTCCGACTTGGCTCATGAGCTGCTTTTGGCGGTCCGGCAATGGTGAGCCTCCAAGATCGATGGTGGCGTCTAGAAGTGCGGCATGTGCCATCGGTATTGGCCAAACGCCTTCCTTTCGAGCGAATTCAATCGCCTCGGCGATCAACAAAATACTCTTAACTCGGTCCTTTTCCAACAAAAACACGGCATCTGATGTAATGCGTTGTACTACCGTTCGGGCACGCTCTTCTTCCGAAATCTGCAGAGCCTGATTCGTCTTCCGCTCCGAATCTAGCGCCTTTTCCTTTTCCTGAGACGCCGTCAACTCCGCAATCTTCAGGTTTTTGTTGATGTGTTTGAGCGTAAGTGCTACGACGACAGAACCAATAAACGCGGCGCAGATGAGTCCCGCAATTCCGAGATAAAGTCGTTTCCGTTTGCTCTCCTCCTCGGATCTGGTCTCAGCGGCAACGCGTGCAAGTTCGGTTGCCTTAAGTTTCTCTTGGACACCTTCAAGATAGGCTGTGATCTCAGAAGTCAATTCGGAAGCGTCATGGTATCGATCGACTTGTTCAGCCGATAAAGCTTGCTTACAAATCGATTTCAGCTGAGCGCTTGCAGAAGAAGCGTCTACGCGTTCGTAGCACTCGTCTAGCTCTGCGCGACGCGCTTGCCGGAGAGCTTCTTGATTAGAATCCGCGATGTAGGCCGGTGAACCGGTAAGCACCTGCGCTAAGATCGCCCCCAGGCCAAACACGTCGGAACGGGTATCCAATCGGTCGGTTTCACCATGAGCCTGCTCGGGAGGCATGTAGGCAGGTGTCCCCATGACGCTGCCATCCATCGTATCAGATCCAATGCCAGTGCCATCACTTCCGGTGCTTCGCCGAGTTTCAACAATACTGACATCGCGCGTCATGGACTTCTTTTCGTCTGCGACTCCTCCAGATTGGATGACTTTCGAGAGTCCCCAGTCCATGACTTGAACTTCACCAAAAGCGCCCACCATGATGTTGGCGGGCTTCAAGTCACGATGAATCACGCCCTTGCTATGCGCGTAGGCCATTGTCTGACAGATTTGTTCGAAGATCCCGACAAGCTTCGGAACGTCATCTTTGGGAGACTTTCTCTTGGCCAAGATCGCGGCCAGCGTCTCGCCTTTGATCAACTTCATCGTGAAGAATGGGCGTTCGTCTTCAAATTGGCCCAATTCGTAAATAGGCGCGATGCCAGGATGCTGAAGCTGACCACCGATTTGAGCTTCTTCTACAAAACGTTCAATATGCTCGGGGTTATCTCTGTGTCGATCCAAGAGTACCTTGATTGCCAAGTCTCGACCCAAATCAACGTCTCGCGCCTTTAGTATTGCCCCCATGCCTCCTTGTGCTATCTCGCCATGAATTTGGTAGCGACTGTCACCGGCGGTATTCGGAATCTCCTTGGATCCGGGCTTCTGCACTTGAGACCGTTCGTTCGGATCCTCCTTCAGAGTGATGCTTGGATTGGCTCCAAAATTCTCGTGGATCGACTTAAGGACACTAAATGCAATGCCAACGGCCGCTGGCGGGTTTTCCGAAACCACGACTGACAAACCTGCTTCCAGTGCTTCGGGCTTGACGTCGACAGTCCTTGCAAACTGGTCCTGGTCAGAGCTCAGCCCGGTTGCAGGTGATTCCAGAAAACTCGCGGCAGATCGGCAGTGAGCTTCAATGAGGCGCTGCGTTTGAGCCAAGAGGTCAGAATGGTTGCCGCATGCCTCGGCAGCATGAGCGAGCATTGCTTCTCTCGAAGCTTTTTCTATGGCAGCAGAAAAGACAGACTCAAGCGTGGGCGGTATCGAACTCATACTTTTCCTCGAAGATTAGGGATCTTGAAGACAATGCGAGTTTCATCCTAACTGCGCCTCACAGATTCTTTAATTTTGTCTAATTCTCAATTAATCGCCCCGGTCGCTCAATTCCGCAGCCATCCATGCCTTTGAGAAAGCCCAATGACGAACGGCAGTTGCACGAGAAATATTCAGGGCATTCGCAGCCTCAAGTAGAGTCATCCCTGCAAAATACCTTAGCTTCACAAGTTGTGCCTTTTGCTTGTCCAGTCGTTCGAATTTCTCAAGAACCTCATGGATGTCCAATACCCCAGAGGAATCCTCTTCTACAGGATGTGCTTGCTCGTCAACTGGGACTTGCAGGCGGTCACCACCATGTTTGGGCCGTCCTTTGCGTCTCGCGCGATCGACAAGAATTCGACGCATGGCCTCCGCTGCAGCGGCAAAGAAGTGTCCTTGAGAATCGAATTTGCGGGACCCATCATTATCAACTAGGCGCAAGTAGGCTTCGTGTACCAACGCAGTTGGTTGAAGTGAATGTGCGTTCAGCTCTTTCGACAGTCGGGCAGATGCGAGCTTTCGCAGTTCTCCGTAGACAATTGGCAACAGGCTCTCAGCCGCACGCTGATCGCCACTATCTATTGCCAGGAGGATGTCTGATATTTTGGACATGCAAAATGAGTTTGACCGTTTATTTGGAATGCCGCAGCATTATATGAGACTCTAACGCCAAGGGGCTGTACACACGCTTTAGTAGGCAGAAAAATCACAGTGAAAAAACCTCAATTGAATCCGCCTATATCACGTCAGGATTGTTTTGCTTCACCAACGGTTTCCCACCATATCACACACGCCCAAGTGCTCCTACGCAACTCAGCTGGAGGACTTTTCGAGAATACACCGAAGCGAAGCCGGCCAGCTGCTGGAGGTGACGATTCTTTGACGCCAATTCTGCCATTTCACCTATTCGGATAGAGATGAGGTTGCATCGGCCTAAACATCCGAGACGTGGATGGAAATG
>JBGCCZ010000025.1:0-70104 GCA_045105035.1 Pirellulaceae bacterium
AGCTCTTTCATCATGTGGCGGGCGAGCCGCATGAGATCGCCAGTTCTAGATCACGCCGCCGCAAGCTGCGTTTCCGCGTCCGAGCCAAAGTCCAGGAAGCCTTCTCTGCCTGATCAGCTTGTTTGACGGCCGTCAACATTCGGCTCCAACCAACCTAGCTGAACAACCTCTGCTCAATACGGTCTCTTCCTCGCGACCTCTCCGCGCCGACTTCGTGCAATCGGCTCTAGCTCACGCGTTCGACCACGCTGAGCGGCTCCGTGCTTGCATCTTTTCTACACGCCAACAACCTCAAACCGCTACACTGGGGTTAGCAACCACCACCGTAGCCTGCTGTGTCCGCGAGCTCCTTGCGAGCAACCACCACCGTAGCCTGCTGTGTCCGCGAGCTCCTTGCGTGCTGTGTCCGCGAGGTCCTTGCTCGTAGCCTGCTGTGTCCGCGAGGTCCTCCGCGGCTGTGTCCGCGAGGTCCTTGAGATTTTTAGACTGCAGGTGAATAGGGAAGAAAACGCTGCTAGACTTGAGCCTCCTATAGCTTGCCTGTGTCCGCTGACTCCTGCCAACTAACTCAACCCATCAAAGCGAGGTGCACTTTGCGTCTTCTATCGCTTCGTGCTCGTACGCTACTCGCATTTTTAGTGAGTGCAGTGTTTGAAGCCATCGTTGTCTTGAGCTTTTCGCCAGCCAATTTGTATGCGGCTGAGAGACCCAACATTGTCTATCTTATGCTCGATGAGTGGGGGTACTTCGAGTCTGGGCACATGGGGCACGAAAAGTTGCTCACTCCCAATATTGACAGGTTTGCGAGTGAAGGCATGCGGTTTACAAATGCGTACGCTGGCGCACCCGTGTGTGGGCCGACTCGCTGCGTGTTGTTGACTGGACTGCATACCGGGCACACGTCGATGCGAGTCAACGACGGGTTCTCGCCAATACGGGAAGACGAGCAAACAGTCGCGTCGATGCTCAAGCAATCAGGCTATGCCACTGGAGGGTATGGCAAATGGGGCATCGGAGGACGTGGAACGTCGGGTGTTCCTGAGAAGCACGGATTCGACGACTTCTTTGGATACTACGACCAAGTTCACGCGCATACGTATTACCCGCAATATCTTATAAGAAACAGCCGTGAAGTTCCTTTGCCCGGAAACAAGAGCGAAACGTTTTACGAAGGAGAGTCTCACGCTCAGAACGCAATTTTCAAAGAGGCGAAACGCTTTATTCAGCAGAACAGAGATCAGCCATTTTTCTGTTATCTGCCTTGGACACCGCCGCATGGTTTATGGGGGATCGACGAAGATGACCCTTCGTGGCAACTGTTTAAGGACAAGCCTTGGAGTGCTGGCCAACGAAGAGATCGAGACGCACGGGTCTATGCCGCGTTTATGCACATGGTGGATCGACAGCTTGGAGAGATTCTCGAGCTCCTGAGAGAATTGAAGATTGACGAAAACACCATCGTATTCCTGTGCGGCGATAACGGTGGCCAAGACTACTTCAAGGGCGAGCAACATCCGCACGGTTTTTTTGGTCCGAATTTGAATCCAAAGACTGGCGAACGCTTTCGTGCTGGCAAAGGGTCGCTCTACGAGGGAGGTTTGCGAGTTCCCTATCTAGTTCGTTGGCCTGGGAGCATTGCTGCGGCACAAGTCTCGGATCACACGCTTTGTTTTCAAGACGTGATGCCTACTTTGGCACAGCTGACGAATTCAAAGAGCCCTGAAACGGATGGACTGTCCTTTCTTCCAACGTTGCTTGCCAAACCAGGTCAGCAGGTGCACTCGCATCTCTACTGGGAGTACCGCAACCAGAGAGCTGTAAGAATGAGGCAGTGGAAGGCGTATACTGGCGGGAGTGGTGAATGGGAGTTGTACGACCTTAGCAATGACATCGAGGAAAAACACAACATTGCCGCTGAGCATCCGGACGTCCTGCAAGAGCTTGTGGATATTGCAAAGGAGGCTCACGAACCGATTCGAGCTGGCGAGGTGTTCGATCGAGAGTTAGGCCAGAAAGACCGCAAGCAAGCTCCGCACAATCGGAATCCGAAGAGACAGTAGCGGTATACCTGCAGTCGGAGCAAATGGATGTGCTTGATCGGTTGTGTAGCTGGGAATTGAAAACCTGAGAGTTGTCGTGTGAAGCTCATCTATTTGGTAAGCATCTCTTGCCTATTGCCACTTGGTAATCTCGGGGCGGCCGTCAAGCCAGATTCTATTTTCGTTCTCACTGATGATTAAGGCTCTCAGGACGGAGCGTGCTTCGGCTCGCCTGACATCAATCCGTCACGCCTCGATGCACTGGCGGCTGAGGCATTAGGTTCATGGAAAACTAAGCGGCAGTTTTCTGCCGTTTTGTGTTGCCTTGAGTCAACCACTTCTGGATGCTCTTTCGTTCCTTGTTCCAGTCAGGACTGGTGCGGAGAGCGCAGAACGCATGGAGCATCAAGTCGGTCGTTTCGCCCAGCAAACGGATTGCGTCGATGCGATCGTTGCAGTCAAAATCTTCGTCGTCTTCTAGGTGGATCTTGGCACCGCTGATTCCGAATGTTTCGGCATTTAGCGTCAGGTCAAACTGTCGGTCATTGCGAATTACCGTCATGCCGGCTTTTCGCGGCAGCTTACCCGACCGGATGGCCTGCATCGCTTCGGGCAGTTTGATTGGGCATTCGGCCGTGATCGTTTCTTTGCCAGATTCCGCATGAGGGCATTCTAACGTCAACGTCTTGGCCATCATTGCAGTCACGCTCGAGCCGTCCGGCAATGCAATCGTGTCGCCCTCGTTTTCAAGCGTCCACCACAACCACATCAGGAATTCGTTTCCCAAAAAGTCAGGGGCCAGAGAGTGTTCGTTGGACCAATGGTGGGAACTAATTTTTCCGTCGACGAAACTGATTGGCTGTAGGTCATCGACTTCGGCGTATCGATCGTTTTCGATGCCCCACTGAGTTGCGATCGCACCAGCGCCTATGCGGCTTAGTTCAACTCCAAAGCAGCTTTCAACCAGCTCCATGCATAGCCCTGCCGCATTGCCAACGCTGCCACCGAAGTAGAGCGTTTCGTGGTGGTAGTCCCACAGCAAAGGAAACGATTGCATCTTACGGTACTTGCCTGTTGCAGCTTCCACTTCGCATCGCTGCTCCATCGCTTCCTTGGCTTCTTTTCTTTGTGCTTTGGATACGATTCCGTCTTCGCTGTCTTTGGCGATTCCAGCGATCTCCATCTGCAGCCAGGCCTTGCGTATCGCCGCGGGAATTTTGTTCGTATCGATGCGAACACTGACGTGCAGAGCGTCATTGACAATGTTCTTGTTTACGTTGAAATCTTGATCGAAAAGGTGGTCGCCACCCAAAAAGCCGGTGTGGACATTCTCAATCGCAGTGGTTTCGCTGCGACCCGCAGCGTGCTTGGAAAGGATCTTGATCTGTTCCTCGGCGAAGATTGCCTCTTCAAAACCGGCGACAGTGAATCTTTCAAAACCAAGGCTACCGCGAAGGAATGGCATTAAACAATCTCGATTTCTGAAAACAAAAAGGAGGTGGCTGCAAGCTGATGGAAGCCGTGCGTCGTGAGGGTATCGACTCGATACCGTGGAGAATTTGACGACAGCTTGGAAGGACGCATGATGTGTCCACGTGACACCATCAGGAAGGCTAGGAATAGCCGCAGAGTTTCCCCAAGAGTGCTCAGTGGGCGGGCACACTATACCTAGCTTCTCTCGCCCCTTGCTTTGGTCACGGTCGCCTCGCCACAGAAGGCAATTCTCTACAGGCTCGCGCTTGCATCAACTTCTGCAGCTTTCAGTTCTGAGATTTAACTCTTGGTGCACTACACCTACGCAAGTCGGTTGTTGCGATGAGGTTCCTCACATCGTCCACGCGAATTATGTGAAACGCATCTAAATCGGTGTGAAGATACGGATCCATCCTAGGAGGACGTTCATCGATCCAAAACCGAACAGCGTTGCGGGCATGCAAACCAATCCACACCCGGCACGGGGCTATGCGGTCCCTTGCGTAGTGCATCAATGAGGCAACGAAGTGGCTATGCATTTCAAAAGGTTGGGCAAGTGCACTTTCTTAGCGTACGTCTGGAGCGTGCTTGGATGAAGCCAATCGGTTTGGACTTTAGCTCAAGGATCACCCGGTGGATAACTGGGGACTTTTCTTCGTTCCGAAACAGGTATCAGCCCGCCTGCGTCCATACGGATCAAGCAGTCTAAGAATCCTGTTTGACGTTTGGCCGCACTTTCGGGCCTTCGCGACTCGAAAACCCCATCCCGTGGGCCTCGGAGCTACATCTCATGGGGGACTGCGATACAATCGACGCAGTGATAAAGCCGGGTGTGCAAAGGACATGGTGATGCAGGATGTGGTCAGCAAGTTGCCGTCTATCGAGGGATACGGTTCCGTCGCTCAAATTTGTTCACAGAAAGGCAATGTTACTTACCGTGCGGTCGACGACGATGGGCAATGCGTTGAAATCAAAACCTGGTGTTCCGATTCGCTCGAAGTCGATGGCTTGTTGCGCATACGCAACCACTTCAATATCGCTTCAGGGTTGACTGGTGTGGGCTTTGTAAAGCCGCTGTCTTTGCAAGTCGTCCAACGTAGACTTGCCCTAGTGTCGGTGGACGTAGGTGCAATCGCACTGCGGGACTTTCTGAGTAACCATGGGCGGCTTCCGATTGGGAAAGTCCTGGCCATCGCATTGCAAGCGACATCGATTCTTCAGACCCTCGCAATGAAGCGGGTTGTTCATAAATGCATTCAGCCCAGCAGTTTTTCGATTCACCCTGAAACTCACGAACTGTGGCTGACTGATTTTAGTTTCGCATCGGTGCTTCCAAGGCAAGAGACCAATGAATTGCGAAATCGTGATGCATTGGAAGGGACACTGGCATATATCGCTCCCGAGCAGACCGGACGGATGAATCGGGGCGTCGATTTTCGTGCGGACTTTTATTCGCTGGGCGTGACGCTTTATGAATTGTTGACGGGACAGTTGCCGTTTCAGTCAAATGATCCGCTGGAATTGATTCATTGCCATTTGGCGAAGACTCCCACGCCGCCGTGTGAGTTGAGGCCCGCCGATGTTCCGAAATCGCTTTCGGATGTTGTGCTGAAATTGATGGCGAAGAACGCTGAGGATCGTTACCAGAGTGCGGCTGGCATTGGGCACGATCTGCAGCACTGCGTAAATGAGCTGCGTGAGAAAGGAACGATCGAAGCTTTCGAGTTGGGGCAGCAGGATTGGTGTGATCGATTCTTGATTCCCGAAACACTTTACGGACGCGATGCGGAAGTGAAGTCGCTGCTCGACTCGTTCGAACGCGTTGCGGGCGGTGCGGCCGAATTGGTTTTGGTTGCGGGATTCTCTGGCGTTGGGAAGACAGCGGTTGTCAACGAAGTTCACAAGCCGATCGTTGCAAAGCGTGGTTACTTTGTTGAAGGTAAGTTCGATCAGCTTCATCGCAACGTTCCCTTTTCAGGATTCGTTCAGGCCTTTCGCGGCTTGATGAGACAGCTGTTTGGGGAATCCGAAAGCCGGATGTTATGGTGGAAGGCGAGGATTCTGAACGCCTTGAAAGACAACGGTCAAATCCTTATTGATGTGGTCCCGGAACTTGAAACGATCATTGGTTCGCAGCCTCCCGTTCCCGAACTAGAAGGTGCCGCTGCTCGAAACCGTTTCCAGCTGCTCATGGAACAGTTTGTCGCAGTCTTTGCGACTGAAGATCATCCGTTGGTCATGTTTCTCGACGACCTACACTGGGCAGATTCGGCCTCACTCAATCTGTTGCAGGTATTGCTTGACGCAAAGGAATCTGGGCATGTGTTGTTGCTGGGGGCGTATCGTGACAACGAGGTATCAGAGACTCATCCGTTGATGCGGACGATTGGTGAATTGCAAACGCAGCAAACAGCAGTCTCGACGATCACGTTGTCTCCGTTAGCGAATCACCATGTGAATCAACTTGTCGCTGTAACGCTCAGCTGCACGTCCGAATTGGCCATGCCTCTGACGGAGTTGGTTTATCAACAGACCAAAGGGAATCCGTTTTTCACAATTCAGTTTTTAAAAGGACTGTATGACGATGGCCTCATCACGTTTGATCGCAGCGAGGAGCACTGGGAATGCGATTTGGTGCGAGTGCGTGATGCAGTGCTCACAGATGATGTTGTCGAATACATGGCTGTGCGGCTGCACAAGTTGCCTGAAGAAACCCAACACGTCTTGAAGTTGGCGGCCTGCATCGGCAACGAGTTCGACATCGATACGCTGGCGACCATCTGTGAATGCAGCAGCTCAGACGTTGCGCAAGATCTGTGGAGTTCGTTACAGGAAGGTTTCGTGCTGCCTCAATCGCAGGCGTACAAGTTCTTCCAAGGCGACAAAGTAAAGACAAGTGTGTCGAGCGGTCAGTGTGAGAACGAAGCCCCGGACGTTGCCTATCGATTTCTTCATGACCGTGTTCAGCAAGCGGCGTACTCACTGATTCCCGAAGACCAAAAGCAAGCGACCCACTACCGTATCGGCTCTCTGCTGAATGATCAATTGGCGGCTTCTGAGGGAACGGAAGGCATTTTCGATGTCGTCAATCACCTGAACGCTGGTCGACAATCGATTGGGCATCGCGATGACCAACGCGCGGATCTGCGTGAGCTTGTTTTGCTCAACCTTCGTGCCGGGAAGAAGGCGAAAACTTCGACTGCCTATGACGCAGCACATGGGTATTTTGAGGTTGCCCTCGATCTAATACCGGATTCGAACTGGCAAGAAGACTATCCACTCACACTCCAGCTTCACGAGCATGCGGCTGAAGCTGCATACTACGCCGGTCATCCGCAGCGCATGGAAGAACTGGTTGGCGAGATCCTGCGTCAAGCTGCCGATCCGAGTGACACGGCAATTGCGACTTCGCTGAAAATTCAGAAACTGATTGGTCAGAACCAACCACAGTCGGCGCTGCGAATCGGACTTGAATTGCTGCCCAAGCTGGGGGTCGATGTTCCACCGTCACCATCGTTCGAAGATGTGCAGTCAGAACTCGCATCGTTTCGTGAGTTCGCCGCTGAGTTTAGTCCTGCGGAGATCGCCAAGCTGCCGCAAGCTGAGGATCCAAAGGACGAAGCGATCTTTCGTACGATCCAGCAGATGCTTTCAGCGGCAATTATTGTTGACCCCAACCTATTTCATTCGCTCACACTGACTTTTACTCGATTGACACTTGAGAGAGGTTTGTCGTCTTACTCGCCGCATTGTTTTTGCGGTTACGCCATCCAACTGGTCAATCTTCACGACGATATTCAAGCCGGTTTCGACTGGGGACAACTTGCGATTTCGATGGTTGATTCGTCGGCGACCAATGCAATCAACAGTATTGCTTACGAGAACGTTGGAGCCTTTCTGCATCATGGGAAGTGTCATCTGCGGGAGACGCTGCCCTTTCTACGAGACGCTCGCGAAGTCGGATTGCAGCATGGCGATTTCGAACACCCCGGCTACGCAGTGTTTGTTGAATGTCAGAATCTCTATTTTCTGGGCACAGAATTAGGGGAAGTCGATCAACGGGTTCAAACGGCGAACTCGACGCTGGTATCGATTGGCCAAAATTTGCCGCTGTCATGGAACGCCTGTCACGAGCAAGCGGTGAATCGGCTTCGGGGAGTGCCTGCTCGGACACTCAATGCGATCGGCGAGGTTTACCGCTATGAAAAATATGTTGAGACCAAGCACAACCAAGGCGACTCGTTCGGTTTATTCTTCGTTCATTTCAACGAAGCAATCTTGTCGTTCATCTTTGGGGAAACCGACAAAGCCCTTGTGGCGTCCAGTCAGGCGCGTGACTTTATCAACGGGCCAACGGGATTGTTCTGTGAAACGGTTTTCTACTTCTATGATTCGCTGATTCGTCTAGCGAATGCCGAAGCGACCCGTTTCGCGGGCAGTGAAAGTGCGGATGTCGTTGTCGCCAATCAAGCAAGAATGCGGCTGAGAGCTGATTACGCTCCAATGAACTACCAGCACAAGTTTGACTTGGTGGAAGCCGAGCAATGTCGCGTTCTCGGGCGGAAACTCGAAGCCATGGACCACTACGATCGCGCGATTGCTGGTGCTCAAGAGCATGAGTTTCTTCACGAAGAAGCACTCGCCAATGAGCTTGCAGGCAGCTTCTATTTGGATTGGGGCAAGGAGAAACTTGCGGTTGCCTTCTTGAAAGACGCGTACGACTGCTACGAACGTTGGGGCGCGATCGCCAAGACGAACGACTTGCGGGCACGCTACGCTGAATTACTCAAACCGGTTGTGAGCCCGTCGCATCTGCCTTTATTGGGGACGCTGCAAAGTTCGTCACTGCCAGCGAATGCGAGCGATTTTCTAAACACGCTGGATAACGCAGCGCTCGACATGGCGACGGTGTTGAAGTCTTCGCGGGCACTTTCCGAGAGCATTGATCTTGATGAGTTGCTCGAAAGACTCGCGCGAATGATGCTACAGACTTCAGGAGCCGAACGACTGGCGCTGCTGCTACCGGATGCGAACGATGTTTGGCATGTGAGAGTTCATGCAACGGTAGAGGCAATTCAAAAGGTTCAACAACCGCTGTTGGACCACCCGGACTTGCCGGTTGAACTCATCCAATCGGTCTTGCGCAGCCAAACGACCACGGCGGTGGATCACGCGAACCAGTTGTCCATTGCGGACTCGTACCTCAAAGAACATCCACGCCGTAGTATTCGATGTGTTCCACTGTTGCACCGGTCAAAACTGGTTGGTGTTTTGTATCTCGATCACGCGTCGCTTGATGATGTCTTCAATTGTGACCGCATCACCGTCGTGGACTTCCTCTGCGATCAGGCGGCGATTTCCCTCGAGAACGCGTTGTTGACTCGGGCTTTGGAACGAGAGCTGGAAGTTCAAACGGAGAAGGTCCGATCGAGCGCAGATGCACTCCGAGAATCGGAAAGCAAGTTCAAGCGACTGGTGGAAGGAGTTGCGGATGTCATTTGGGCAACCGATGCAAACCATAACTTGACCTATCTATCGCCACAGTTTGAACGCACGTTTGGACTTGATCCTGCAGATTGGATCGGTCTGCCTCCCTTCGAACTGATTCATCCAGAGGATCGTGAGGGAGTGCGAGAGCGGGCGATTGTTCTACACAAGACGGGCACAAACAAACAGGGCAACGAGTACCGCCATCTGTGTGCCGACGGCAACTGGGTGTGGATCGCAGCCAGTTCGGTTGCTGTGTTTGACGCAAGCGGTCGCGTGATTGCTCACCAGGGAGCGATTAGTAACATTAGCGAACGAAAAGAAGCTGAAATTGCGCTGCAGGAAGCTCAGCTTCAGCTCCAGAATATGACTGAGAACGTACCAGGTATGATCTACCGGTACATTGTGCATCCCGATGGAATGGATGAAGTTACCTCCGTCAGCTCGCAAGTGCGTGAGATTTTCGAGCTGGAGCCTGAGGCCGCTCTTAAAGACGCTTCAGTTCTGTGGAGCCGAATCCATCCGGATGATGTTCAGGAGATCCGCAACGATATACTCGATTCTGCCGAATCGCTTGTTCCATTCGATAGTGCGTATCGACTGGTTCTTCCCGAGAAGGGAACCCGCTGGGTCCAGCATATGTCCAGCGTCGAACGACTGGAAAACGGAGACGTGGTCTGGGATGGAATCGTATCGGATATCACCGATCGCAAACGCATTGAATCGGAAACGCAACGCCAATTAGCGATCATCGAAAGTACATCGGACTTTGTGGGAACAACAGATCCAGACGGGAATATTCTGTTCCTGAATCAAGCCTGGAAAACGCTTCTAAAAAAGGAGGGCGACGAAGCGGCGCCGCGGAAAGTGATTGCCGACCAACATCCAGCGTGGGCGACAGAGCTCATTAAGAATCAGGGGCTGCCAGCAGCGATTGAATTTGGCATGTGGGAAGGAGAAACGGCGGTGCTTGACGGCAACGGCCGAGAAGTTCCAGTTTCTCAGGTCATCATCGCACACAAAACCTGTGACGGTGATGTCGAGTTCTTCTCGACAATCATTCGAGACATCACAGAGCGTAAAAACGCGGAACTTCGGTTGCAGAAGGCCAACGGCGAACTGGCTCGCGCGACGAAAATGAAGGATGAATTTCTCGCCAACATGAGCCACGAACTACGGACACCGCTGAGCGCGATCCTTGGCATGACCGAAGGATTGCAGCAGGGGATCTTTGGACCTGTTAACCAGAAACAGGCCTCAGGTTACGAAGTCATTCAGGAAAGCGGCTCCCATTTGTTGGGGCTGATTAATGAGGTGCTGGATTTGGCGAAGATTGAATCTGGTTCTCTGGGGTTGGATCTCGCGAAAACTGAGGTCAACAAACTGTGCAAGTCGAGTTTGCAACTGGTGGCTCAACAAGCCAAGAAGAAGAGCATCGATCTGCAGTTGAACGTGCCGTTCAACCTGCCTGCGATGGAGGTGGACGAAAAAAGAGTGCGGCAGATCCTCGTCAACCTGCTAAGTAATGCTGTCAAGTTCACGCCTGACGGCGGACGGGTCACTTTGGAGGTCAAAGGTCTGCCACCGAACGAGAAAAAATTGGTCCGTTTCTCGGTCAAAGATACGGGGGTAGGAATCGACGAATCGAAACTCGAATCGCTGTTCGAACCGTTCGTGCAGGTCGACACGTCCCTCGGCCGCGAATACGAGGGAACGGGCCTGGGGCTCGCGTTGGTGAAACAGTTTACGGAACTGCACGCAGGCACTTACGGCGTGACCAGCGAAGTCGGCGTCGGTAGTTGCTTTTACGTGGAATTTCCGATCCGTCAATCAGATCGCTTTGTACAGAATAGCTCTTCGCCTAATGACTCCCCGAAGCGAGCCAAATAGATGAGGCCGATAGCAATACTGATTGGGTTCCTTCTGGTCTGCTACTTCACTTGCCTGACAAGTGTCGTTTACGGCCAATCAGCCGATGGGATTCCGTCTGTCCGAGAATACATCGAAGCTCTCTATGTAAGAGATGACCCTATTGCGGTGCGTGCGATTTGCGATTCATGGATTACAAACGGGACCGCGACGAAGAACGCGGGGCTGACAGCACAAGGCATCGCCAGGCAAGCGTATGCAAACGCATTGTTCGCAGCGGTACCATTCGAAGAGCGTAAAGCGGATTTCGACAAAGCTCTGGCGATGGTACCGTTGGGTTCAAACGTATGGAGAGCCAACGTGTTAATCGCGGCCGGTTCACACAATGGATCTTATGGAAACGACATTTCTGGTGGCCTGAAACTGGTAGAAGAGGGCATCTTGATTGCCAGGCAATTGGAAGACGATGCCTTGATGGCTGAAGGTTACACGGGTGCCTCTCAATCGCTGGCTCTTCTTGGGCAGAATAGTCGTGGCATGGACTTCAGCCTCAGAGCGTTACGTTACGCGGAAGCTGCGAAGGACGATATTCTGATCGGTAGTGCAGTGCAGATGGTTCATTCTTTAGCGGTCTTTTCAGACTGCTTACGCGAGGCTCAACCACTCATTCGATTGCACGCTGATAAACTCCCGGAAACCGAGTACCAGATGTTTCTCGCGAACTACGGCACTGAAGAAGAGCAGCTGCAATTACTTTCAGTAACTCTTGATGCGCTGCAGGACGAATCAGCAGAACAAAAGGTGCGAGCGCTTTCGGGATTAACGTCGGCAGTGATCCTGCAGAAACTTGGTCGTGCTGAGGAGGCACTCAAACCTCTTCGATTGGCGAGGGATATTCTCGAAGGTGCTGACTCCGCCACGGAAGCTGAACTGGCGGAAATCGAGTTCCAGCTTTTGCTCAAACTTGGTCGAACTAAGCAGGCCTTGGGCGTCGGAACCGACGCACTTTTACGACTGAGAAAGACCCGGTTTTCTAAGCACGCTCGAGCCGTGGCAAGGGAACTCAGCGAAGTCTATCTGGAATTGGGGCGCGCTGAAGAAGCTGGACAGATGCTGGAACAAGCGGATGTTTTGAGAGACGATTTACTAAGTTCGTTTTTTCAGCAGAGTAGTTATTCGGCAAAGCAGGCTTTTGATTTTGATTTTCAGGCACGTGCGCAGACACGACGCATTCGCGAGCAGGAACAGGTGAATCTTCAAGCTGTTGAGGAACTTAACCGAACGCGAACAATCGCTTTTACTATTCCACTATTCGGTTTGATTTTCTGGTCTATGCTCCGATTGCGTGGGTCGAAAAAACAACGGAAGCAGCTCGCCGAACAGGTGCAACTGAAGACCCAGTCACTCACCGATGCGACCGCTGAAGCTCAAAGATTGAGGGAGCGGGCGGAAGCAGCAAATCGGGCGTTGCTTGACAGTGAAGTTAAGTATCGACAACTTGTTGAAGATGCCGCTGATGTGACTTGGTTAGGTGACCTCAGCGGGAACTTGATCTATCTCTCCCCGCAATTCGAAAGCGTCTTTGGCTTCGACCCAAACAACTGGCTTGGCAAGCCTAGTTCCGACCTTGTTCACCCTGAAGATCGCGAAGTCTTCGGAATTGAATTGGCAGAACTTCTCAATGCTCCAGCTAAGCCGGTTACCGTTGAATTTCGTCATTTATGCAAAAACGGCCTCTACATCTGGGTGATGGCGAAAGCAACTGCGATTCTTGACGGCGAAGGAAAAGTGATCCGGCATCAAGGAATACTGAGGGATAACAGCGAACGCAAGATTGCTGAATTGCAAATGCAGGAGGCCAACATAGAACTCGCTCGCGCGACGAAAATGAAGGACGAATTTCTCGCCAATATGAGCCATGAACTTCGCACTCCACTGAACGCGATACTTGGTATGAACCAGGGTTTGCAGCGAGGGATTTTTGGTCCGGTTACCGAAAAACAGCAGGATAGCTATGAGGTTATCCAAGCAAGCGGAGACCATCTCTTGGAGCTAATTAACGAAGTGCTGGATCTAGCGAAAATCGAATCGGGTTCAATGGAACTCGAACTCACTTCGATCCAAGTTTCGAAGCTTTGCGAATCGAGTTTGCAATTGGTGACCCAACAGGCTGACGAGAAGAACATTGAACTGAACCTGAACGTGCCATTTGGTCTTCCTGAGTTTGCTGGAGATGAGAAACGACTTCGGCAGGTGCTTGTGAATCTGCTTAGCAATGCAGTTAAATTCACGCCCAGTAATGGCACTGTCTCGGTGGAAGTTCAGAATGACCGGCAGGCTAGTAGCGACGAGGAAGTTCTTCGGATTTCCGTTTCTGATACTGGCATTGGGATCGCGCCGGATGATCTCGATAAGCTATTTGAGCCATTCGTGCAGGTTGATAGTTCACTTGGCCGAAAGTTCTCGGGGACCGGTCTCGGGCTGTCGTTAGTGAAACGGTTTATATCCCTACACTCGGGATCTGTGGCCGTCACGAGTGAAATTGGAGTGGGAAGCTGCTTCACGGTTGAGGTGCCATACAAGTCTGTGACGAGTAGGAGTTGCGGTGAAAGAGATTCGATTGAGGGTTCCGAACTCGATGTAGCGGGGGGCAGATCTAGATTGTCTAAACCTGCAACAATCCTGCTTGCTGAAGACAACACGAACGTGGCTTCGGCAACGAAAATGTACCTCGAATTTGCAGAGATGAAGGTGTTTCATGTGCTTGACGGTGAGATGGCGATCGATCTGGCCGAATCAAAAAGACCGGATCTCATCCTGATGGATATTCAAATGCCAGGACTGGACGGTTTTGCAGCGATCGAACGCATCCGCTCCATTCCCGAGTTGAAGACCACTCCCATCATCGCACTTACGGGGCTTGCTATGCCCTCGGATGAGCTTAGGTGCATTCAGGCTGGTGCCACCGACTATCTCAGCAAGCCGTATTCGATGGCAAGTCTTGTTAAGACAATTCGTTCGCATCTTGAGAATTGACTAGGTCTTGGCGGAGTAGGAAGTCTTCGCCAGAGGTCCAAGAGTACCGAAATCGAACTTCCAAGCATCATGCGGTCGAGTTCGATTGTGCGCAATTCATTTATGTTCTTGCAGACTATATGGTGGACAGCGGCCGAGCACGGACGCTACTATTGAGTTGGGTGGTCGAAGCCGAGTTGCGAGAATTGAAGAGTCAGCCTATTTGGTCGGATGGACGCATTGCGTCGAGCTCTTTGTTTGAAGGAGCGTTTCGTTTGAAAAGCCGAAACCAACCGTCGCAATAGTTTAGTCTTCGACCTGCCCCTGCCCATCAGCCTCGCCCTACCTGCCCAGAATACACGTTGCAATCATTTGCACTGGACATCGATATGCTCCTCTTACAGTCTCGTTTTCTAGTGTTGTTGTGCGTTCTCGCCTTTGGAAGTTCACTGGCTAGTCGTTCCGCGCAAGCAGTGGAAACCGAATGGAAGCCTGAGCAGCTTGAGTTCTTCGAGAGAGAAGTGCGGCCGCTCTTGATAGAGCATTGCTACGAGTGCCACAGCGTCGACGCCAAGCGAGTCGAAGCGAGTCTACTATTGGATAGCCGGAAAGCTCATCTGACGGGAGGAGATTCAGGTCCGTCCATCCTACCCGGTGATGCCGATGGAAGTCTGTTGGTCGAAGCTGTACGGTATGAATCGTATGAGATGCCGCCGAAAGGGAAGTTATCGGACGAAGATGTCGAGATCGTTGTGCGTTGGGTTGAGATGGGTGCGCCTTGGCCGGAGGAACCTGAGCCTTCTGCACAAGGCGTCGCGGAAGCGTTCGATCTCGAGAAGCGGAGATCTGAATTCTGGGTGTGGCAGCCCGTCGAAGATCCTTCGAAGCCCGAGGTGGAAGACACGACTTGGCCTCGGACTGAAATCGATCATCACATTCTTGCGCGACTCGAATCTGCCGGTCTGAAGCCAGCCGGTGATGCCGACCAAACGGCCATTCTTCGAAGACTGTACTTGGACATCATCGGTCTGCCTCCATCACCGGCAGAAGTGGCTGCATTTGTTGAAGATGCGAGTGATGACTCTCCCGGGAACGCCGTTGCAAGAGTGGTTGACGAACTGTTGGAGTCGCCGCACTTCGGGGAGCGTTGGGGACGACACTGGCTTGATCTGGTTCGCTATGCAGAGTCACGAGGGCACGAGTTCGACAATGACACTCCGAACGCGTATCAGTACCGTGATTATGTCATTCGTGCTTTGAATGCGGATCTGCCCTATGATCAGTTCGTTCGCGAGCACATCGCTGGTGATTTGCTCGAGCGACCTCGCATGCATCCCGAAGAGGGCTTTAACGAATCAGTTCTGGGGACCGGCTTTTGGTTTCTTGGTGAGTGGGTGCATTCGCCAGTGGATGTTCGCAAAGACGAGTCCGACCGTTTCGACAATATGATTGATGTGATGTCGAAGACATTTCTCGGCGTGACTGTGGCGTGCGCACGTTGCCATGACCATAAATTCGATGCAATCTCAACAGCCGATTACTACTCGCTCTCTGGGTTTTTGCAGAGCAGTGACTATCGGCAAGTTCGGTTCGAATCGATAGAGAAGAATCGGCTCGTCGCCGAGCAATTGGCAAAGCTGGACGCAACGTATCAAAGGCAACTCATCGAGTTGCTGAACGCGAATGGAGTGATGCCGCCGGGGCAAGAGAGTTTTCTTAGGGGAGACGCGATCGTTGTGGATTATGCGAGTCTGCAACCAAAGGATTTCATGCAGGATGGCTTCATCTTCGGGAAGTCTCCACGTGGTGTTGGACTTCCGTATTTGGTGAAAGCGAATGATACAGATTCTGATTTGGAGTCTTCCGAGGCCGAGGGTTCGGCGGACGACCCGGGGACAGAGTTGCAAGTGCGTTTTGCCACGCATGGCGCGGCGGTCAACGATGCGTTTTGGACAGGGTTCGAATCGGTAACGAAGGGCGTTGTGCAGAATCGGAGTTCCGTTGCGAAGCTTCCGAAAAGTGGCAGGACTCTGCGTTCTCCCACGTTCGAATTGAAGCACGGCTTGGTGCGTTGCAAAGTGGATGGCGTGGGCCACATCGTCGCCTGCGTAGATTCGCACCGGATGATTGCGGGGCCACTGCACAACGAGACGATCGTTGCCGTCAAGAAGAATCAGAGCTGGGTTAGTTTGAAGCTAGAGCGATATGTTGGTCATCGTTTGCACTTGGAGTTTGTGCCAGCGACTGGGCAGCAGTTGTCAGTGCGGTTGGTCACCCAAGGCCTGGAAGCAGAAGGCCAGGCAAATTTCGACAAGCGCTTAACGGAAATTGATAGGGCATGGGAGACGTACGCCAACGAGGCTGAGGCGATCTTGAACCGTGTATTCGTCGACTCGGCTACTGCGAGGGGCGAAGAAGCCACCGGTGAGCGTTCCGAAGAAGGGAAAGAACTGTCGGGTAACCCGGAGGCAGCGCCGGGTCTGCAAGTTGAAGCAGAGCGATTTGCTTCAGTCATCAACGCTTGGCGTAAGGATCGAGCTGAGCTTGCCAAGCAGGTCGTCCTCCGATCTCACGTTGCTCCGGCAATGATGGACGGGACCAGTGAAGATGATCGCATCTTGATTCGTGGGAATTCGTCCAAGCCAGGGGATATCGAACCACGGCACTTTCTGACTGCAATCGCTGGGGATACACGTATACCAGTCGTAAAGGGCAGCGGGCGGCTGGCACTTGCGGCGCACATCAACGACTCTAGCAACCCACTCACGTCTCGCGTCCTCGTGAATCGGATTTGGCATCACCTGATGGGGCGAGGGATTGTACCCACCGTCGATGACTTTGGTGTGCTTGGCCAGCGACCAAGTCATCCGGAGCTACTCGATCACTTGGCGACTCGATTTCTCGCGGACGGCCGTAGCATCAAGAGCATGATTCGGTACATCGCACTTTCGCGTAGTTACCAGATGTCGAGTCAAGTTGATCCAGCCGCGGAGGAGGCTGATCCAAAAAACGTGATGTGGCATCATTGTCCGCCTCGTCGACTGCAAGGCGAAGTGATTCGGGATTCGCTGCTCGCACTGTCAGGTCGGCTGGATAGCACGCAGTTTGGTCCACCAGTGCCGGTGCATTTGACGGGGTTCATGGACGGTCGAGGTCGACCCGGCAAGAGCGGCCCTCTCGATGGTGAGGGAAGACGGTCCATCTATACCGCCGTGCGCCGTAACTTCTTGCCGCCATTCATGCTGACTTTCGATACACCGGTTCCATTTAGTTCCATGGGACGCCGAAATGTGTCCAACGTGCCTGCACAGGCTTTAATCTTGCTCAATGATCCACTCGTTGTGGAGCTGGCCGGCGATTGGGGCCGGCGCGCATTGGAGTGCATTCCAGGAAAGGACGTTGTCTCGACTGAGGAGCGAATCGATTGGCTGTACATTTCTGCTTTTGCACGGAAGCCCACCGAGCAAGAACGCGAGGTCGCAACCGCGTACGTCGAGTCACAAGCGGGAAGCCAAGATGACGATTCCGCCAAACGATCCGCAGCGTGGACCAACCTCGCTCACGCGCTCGTGAACACCAAGGAGTTCATCTACCTTCGATAGTTGCCTCCGCCGATCAACAGATACTAGAAATGAGACTATGAGTTCTTATCCCTGCCACCGTTATCAAACGCAACCGACGACTCGACGTGAGATGCTTGCCAGGTGCGCGAGTGGTTTTGGCGCAGTCGCTTTGTCCGCTTTGCAATCGGACCCCGCATTTGCAGCGGAAGTCAGCGATCAATCTGGGCCTGGTTTTGCTGGTCACGGCCCGCATCACGAAGTTCGTGCGAAGAACGTGATCTTCCTTTACATGGATGGCGGCCCTTCACAGATCGATACATTCGATCCCAAGCCGATGCTGGATAAGCACAATGGAGAAGATCCCGGCACGTTCTTCGATGTGGAACCGACGCAGTTCAACAACAACGGCAAAGTACTGGCGAGTCCGTGGAAGTTTAAGCAGCACGGAGAATCTGGTATTCCAGTCAGCGGCTTGTTTCCGCATGTGGCAGAGTGTGTGGACGACTTGGCCGTGATTCGCTCGATGACATCTGGATTTCCCGAGCACACTTTTGCGAACTACTTCTTACACACAGGAAGCGGACTTCAGGGACGCCCGAGCATGGGGGCTTGGGTGAATTATGGCCTTGGCAGTGAGTGCCAGGACTTACCCGGATTCGTCGTGTTGAACGGTGGGCTGATTCCGCCAGGCGGACTAGATTGTTTCGGCAACGGCTTTCTTCCTGCTAGTTACCAGGGATCGGTTTTCAAGCCTTCGGGTACTGGCGTTGCCAATATCAAACCGTTGGACCTTAGCCCCCGGCTGCAGCGTGAGAAGCTCGACTTAATCGGTCAACTCGATGGACTTGCGACGAAACAATTCGGTCAACATGACAGTTTGGAGTCTGCAATTAAGAACTACGAGCTAGCTTATGCGATGCAGATGGCAGTCCCGGAAGTCATGTCGATCGACAGTGAGCCTGCGCATGTGCAGAAGATGTACGGCATGGAGTCGAAGTATGAACCGACTCGGATCTACGCAGCTCAATGCCTCATCGCGAGACGCATGTTGGAGCAAGGAGTTCGTTTCATCGAATTGACTTGTCCGAAGGTTGGCGGCGATCGATGGGATCAGCACTCGAATTTGAAGCAGGGCCACGAGAACAATGCCCGCGCCGTGGATCAGCCTATCGCCGCTCTACTCAAGGACCTCAAACAACGTGGTCTCTTGGACGAGACGCTGGTCGTTTGGGCGGGCGAGTTTGGACGGACGCCTTTCGCCCAAGGAAAGAATGGTCGAGACCATAACCCCTTCGGGTTTACGATTTGGATGGCTGGTGGCGGCGTGAAACCAGGATTCATCTACGGGGCTACTGATGAGTGGGGGTACAAGGCGATTGAGAGCCGAGCTGAAATTTACGACCTTCACGCAACAATGCTCCATCTATTGGGCGTTGACCACACACGTTCGACCTTTCGTTTTAGCGGTCGTGACATGAGACTGACCGATGTGCACGGTCATGTGATTCACGATGTGATCGCCTAAAATTGAGGTGTTGCGGCTGGTGCGAAATTCACTGGGGCTGCAGTCGATGTTCGCTGCGGATTGGCTTTGATCCGCTCACGGCGGGCGGCTCTCTGTCCAGAAAGATACAGATGAAGACACTCTCGCTAATGTTTCTCTTCGTTGCCGCTGCGGCAGCTCGGGCCAACGATAGGCCAAACATCGTTTACGTGATGTGCGACGACTTGGGCTACGGTGACGTTCATTGCTTGAATCCGAAGCACGGAAAGATTGCCACACCTTCGGTGGACCGACTGGCGAACCAAGGTATGGTCTTTACCGATGCGCATGCCGGTTCATCTGTTTGTACGCCGACGCGATACGGTTTGCTCACCGGTAGGTATAGCTGGCGAACGAGTCTTCAGAAGGGTGTGGTGCAAGGCTTTGCCCCCAACTTGATCGCGGCAGATCGTCCGACGGTGGCCAGCTTCTTGAAACAGAACGGCTACCATACAGCGATTGTTGGCAAGTGGCATTTAAACTTTCAGTATTCGGATCCGTCCACGGGCGGCATTCTGAAGCGGCAAGGGAAGAAGCTCGCGCCGGTTGGTAGTAAGATCCCGGATGGTCCATTGACGCGGGGGTTTGATTACTTTCACGGATTTCATCACGCACGAGAGATGAAGTGCGTCATTGAAGGCGATTCGGTGATCGCCCATGACGATGAGATCAACATGCTGCCGCGGATTACGAAGAAGGCAGTCGAGTACATCGATTCGCGAGCCGCGTCGGAGGGAGACCAGCCGTTTTTCCTCTACGTTCCGTATGGATCACCCCACACGCCGATCGTTCCGACTCCGGAATGGCAAGGGCGAAGTGGACTTGGTGACTACGCCGATTTTGTCATGCAGACTGATGCGGGGGTCGGGGAAATCTTAGATGCATTGGATCGTGGTGGATTTGCGGAGGACACACTAGTGATCTTTACGTCGGACAACGGATGTTCGAAAGCGGCGAACATTTCGGGATTGCGCGAGGCCGGTCATTGGGTCAGCGGGCAGTATCGTGGTTCAAAAGCGGATCTCTGGGATGGAGGCCATCGCGTTCCCTTTATAGTGCGCTGGCCGGGTAACGTAGAGCCAGGTTCGATGTGCGATCAATTGGTCTGCCATATCGATCTGTTTGCGACCTGTGCAGAGTTGATGGGCCGTGACCTGCCTGAGGGATCTTGCGAAGATAGCGTCAGTATATTGCCGGCGTTTTACGGAAAACGAGTTGTAACATCCCGAGCAGGCGTGGTTCACCATTCTTTTAGTGGTCACTTCTCTTATCGCCTTGGGCGGTGGAAGTTGTTGCTAGCGCGAGGCTCTGGTGGCTGGACGGCACCGAATGAAAAGAAGGCGATCCAATCCGGTGCCCCGGTTGCTCAACTATACGATATGGAGAAGGACCCTGGCGAGACAACGAACCTGTTCCAATCTCGCTCAGATGTTGTTGAACAGCTGCTTGCTCAACTCGAATCGGATGTCAAACGCGGTCGGAGTACGGACGGGCCGGATGCCGCGAACGACATTGAGGACATCAGACTTTGGAAGAGCGGTCAATGAAGCGACTTTGCATTACTGTCGTGTGCGCTATGTTTGCCAGTTCGGTATGCGCTGGCCCGCGTGAGTTGCAGGAGAAGACGGAAGGAGAACGCGGTCGACCCAACATCGTCTTGATCATGGCGGATGATCTTGGGTGGAAGGATCTTCATTGCTACGGCAATGGGAACCTGGATACGCCGAACATTGATCGGCTAGCGGAACAAGGCTTGCTGTTTACGGATGCCTATTCTGCCTCCCCTGTTTGTACTCCTACTCGTGCCGCGTTAATGACGGGCGAGTCTCCTGCACGTTTGAATATCACTAATCATGCTGGCGGGCATCCGTTAAATTTCAAGAAACCTGGAACGAATCTGATTACTCCTGCGTGGTTGCGGCACTTGCCGCTGGAACGCGTTACATTGGCGGAGCAACTCAAGCAAGCGGGCTATGCGACCGGTTTCGTAGGGAAGTGGCATTTATCCAATCGCTACGGATCAAAGTCTGACACCAAGAGACCGACCGAGAAGGATTTGCGTCCCGAGCATCAAGGGTTTGATCTCAACTTTGGCGGCTGTCAGTATGGTGGACCGCCGAGCTACTTCAGTCCTTACAAACTGCCGAATGCCTCAGGTGAGTCCGACGGTGAGTATTTGCCGGATCGCTGCGCGAATGAGTGTATCGACTTTGTGAAGTCCGCGCGACGCGATGGAGATCGTCCGTTTTTTCTGTGCTGGTGGAATTACTCCGTTCACTATCCGTTTCAGGCTCCGAAGGAGTTGATCGCCAAGTATGAGAAGCGCAAGGGCCCCGGAATCGAGAACCCGACTTATGCCGCGATGATTGAGGGAATGGACACTGCAATTGGCAAGCTTCTGCGGGCCATCGAAGAGCAAGGTTTGAGTAACGATACGTTGGTGGTTTTTACATCGGACAACGGGCCATTCGACGCGAATGTCAAACCGCTTCGGGCAGAGAAGGGATACCTTTACGAGGGCGGAATTCGCGTGCCGATGATCATCCGTTGGCCCGGGAATGTGGACCCTGGGACGAGGACTTCGACGCCAGTCGTTACGATGGACATTCACGCTACGATCTTGGAAGCGGCGAAGTTGCCGGCGGCTCCATCCAATACACCTGACGGGGTTTCTCTATTGCCGATGCTCAAAGGGGAGTCCGAGTTAGATCGCGATTCCATCTGCTTTCACTATCCCAACTACGCTTTTCACAAGGGGAATCGGTTGGGGAGTGCGATTCGGGCTGGCAATTTTAAATTGCTCCACTTCTATGACGACGACTCTGTTGAACTCTACGATTTGGAGAGCGACATCAGTGAGTCTCGCAACCTGGCTGAAGAAATGCCTGGGTTGGCAAAGCAACTTCGTGCAAAGTTGGAGACCTGGTTGGAAGAGACCGATGCAAGCGAGCCGGTACGCGTTGAATGAGATGAACGCGTTCCTTATTGACTGTGAACTGAAACGCAGAGCTGAGCCAACCTATGAAGAAACTAATTCACGCATCCTTGCTTATATCGTGTACCGTACTCAGTTTGTTCGGTCTGCCCGGCCAGTCGCTTGGTCAGCAACCAGAGTCTCCGCTAGTCGAGTCGTTTAGGTCTTATCAAGAGCTGCGGAAGGATACCGAGTATGGGATTGAGTGGGTTAGCGTTGGACCTACGGTCAACTCCGCGCGTGTCGAAGCGGTGCAATTGGATTCCGCACATCCCGGTACCATCTTCATCGCCTTTGGTTCAGGGAACTTATGGAAGACGACTAATAATGGAATCTCTTGGAAGCCAAAGTTCGAACAACAGGCTTCGCACGGGATCGGTGATTTTGCACTCGCGCCGTCAGACCCAAACATTATCTATCTTGGGACGGGTGAGAGCCTGAAAAAGCCTCGGAATTTTACGATACCAGGTACCGGCGTCTATCGATCAGACGATGGTGGTGACACTTGGCGTCATCTTGGACTGTCGGATTCATGGCATATTGGCGAGATCGCAGTCCACCCAAAGAACCCTGATGTTGCGTTAGTCGCTGTGCTAGGGCACTTCTGGTCTTCCAACGAACACAGAGGGGTCTACCGGACCGAAGATGGCGGCAAGACTTGGCAACACGTGCTTGCCGTCGATGGCGAAACTGGTGCGAATGATGTCGTTTGGGCCCAAGACAACCCAGACGTTGTTTATGCATCCACTTGGCAGAACTTTCCTGACGTTTCTGGAAAGACGAGTTCTGTTTATCGGAGTGACGATGCAGGGGTGACATGGACCAAGCGTGCTAGTGGGCTGCCGAATGGTGACGACATTGGCCGGATCGGGTTGGCTGTTTCGCAGGCAGACTCGCAAAAAGTCTACGCCTTGGTCGACAATCGCGAACGTATACAACGAGGCGCTGCCCAGGTTTTTTGCAGCACCAATGGTGGCGATTCTTGGAGCCAGACGCATGAAGAAGAATTGAAGATCTTCTCGCGAATCGGCTGGTATTTCGCGGACCTTTATGTGAATCCACAGGATGATGAGGAGATCTACGCACTCGGAGTTCGACTCGCGCGAAGTACCGATGGTGGTAAGACGTTTGAGTTGGTTGGCGGGGAAGTTCAGCACCTAGTCCCAAGTGCGGCAAGTGGCTTGCACCTTGACCATTGCGAAATGTGGATCAACCCATTGAACCCAGAGCATTTGGCCCTTGGAAACGACGGCGGTTTCTATCAGAGTTTCGATCGCGGCGCGTCATGGATGCACTACAACAATTTGCCCACCGGGGAGTTCTATGACGTGGCGGTTGACTCGCAATCCCCCTATCAGATTTACGCTGGTGCTCAGGATGACGCGACGGTATACGGACCGGCGGACGAGTTGGGGGAGACGCGGGCAGAGCCCTGGAAGTACTTGTGGATTGATCCTTGGAATGGTGGCGATGGATGTGTGACGCAAGTCGATCCAGCGGATCCAAACACGGTTTACTTCAGTGCACAGGAGGGCGCCTTTCGTCGCAAGGATATGACGACAGATCGCTCGACTCCGATTTCTGCTAGCCTGCCCAAGGAGCATGAGGGGCAGCTCTCTTTCAACTTTGTTGCTCCGCTGATCATTTCGCCGCACGATTCCAACACGTTGTATTTAGGCGGTAACTACGTTTTCAAGAGCACTACTCGAGGTGATGACTGGGAAGTAATCAGCGGCAACATAGCGACGGCTGAAGATCCCAGCCGAGTAGCTACGGCTGCTGGGGCGTTGGCCGAATCACCGCGAGTTCAAGGATTGCTCTACGCCGGAACGGACAGAGGGCGTCTTCTAGTGCAAGCTGGTGAGGACTCGGAATGGCAAGACCGCTCGCTAGGATTGCCGGTGGCCTATATCCGCAGCATCGTTGCTTCGAAGTACGTCGACTCACGCATCTACGTGGCGATGAGTGGAATGAACTACGACGACTTCGGCAGCTACCTTTTTTGCAGCGAGGACCAAGGAAAGTCTTGGAAGTCAATTGCGGCCAACTTGCCAAGTGAACCCGTCAATGTGATTGTCGAGGATCCAGTATTTGAAGACCTGCTTTATGTCGGGACGTTCCGCGGCGTCTACGTTTCTTCTGATCGTGGCGAAAGTTGGTCACTGCTTGGCCGCAACTTACCGGCTTGCAGCATAGGCGATATGACGATTCAGTCGCGTGAACTGGAGCTAATTGTTGCCACGCATGGTCGCGGGATATACAAGTTAAACTTGCGTCCGATCCATCAAATGCTTGGGAGGGGCGAAGCCGGTCAAGGCAGTTACTGTTTGTTACCAATTCCAACCGCGGTTCTTCCCGCTCGGACGGATACACGACCTGGATCGAATTTTCGAGGTGTGGGCAAGACTACGATTTCGTTTCAAATGGCGAAAGCCGCCGAAGTGACGCTGTCCGTTTTGGACGAAGACGAGACTGTTCTCGTCAGCTTCCCGCTTTCAGGCAGAGCCGGACTGAACCAGTTTCGCTGGGATTTGGTCTTGGAAACAACTTCGAGTCCGGAACCCTACTTCATCAACTACAAGAAGTATCTAACGGCAGGGAAATACCAAGTTCAACTTCGAAGCGGCGAAATGGAAACGTCTGAGCAAACACTGAACATTGTCCGCAGGTAGTTCCAAACGCGACAGCTATCGGCTCTCAAAGGAAGCCAACGCATTGCTCCCCACTGGCTTCCCGATGGCTTCCCGATGGCTTCACTTAGGGAGGACCAATACCAAGTCACTTGGAAGCTACCTCGGCCGACTCCTGCCGCTCGTTCGGATGTTTGCAAGTTTTTCAGATAGTCGCTTCACAATTTCCGGATGTTGTGTGTACAGGTTGTTCGTCTCACTCAGGTCGTCCGCCAAATTGTAGAGTTGCCCGACAGGTTCGCCCTCACGAGGCTTAATGTTGCTGGGCTTGGAAAATCCGCCACTTCCAAGTCGGTCGATCAATTTCCAGTCTCCGATTCGAATCGTCATCGCGCCATTTCCGGATCGCATAACTAGTGCATCGCGTGCAGGCGCATCCGCAGTTCCCACTAGCTCTGGTAAAAAATTGAAGCTATCCGGCCCTGCTTCTTTGGGAAGCTTTTTGCCAACGATGGCCGAAAAGGTAGCAAGTAAATCTGTGAAGCAAACGGTGGCATCACTCGTTGAGTTGGGGGTGATCTTTCCTGGCCATCGAACGATGAAGGGCATGCGGTGCCCGCACTCCCAGGCGTCTGCTTTCATTCCTCGCAGCCCGCCGGAAGAGTCGTGTCCAAGCCTTTGAACATCTTCTTCGTACCAAACCGGCCCATTGTCCGAAGAGAAGATCACCAGCGTGTCATCCGACATTCCAGAAGACTCCAACGCGGCCAGCACTCTTCCAATCATGGAATCAACCATCACTGCGAAGTCGCCGTACATTCCGGCTTGGCTTTTTCCTTTAAACTCAGTCGATGGTAGCCACGGAGTGTGCGGCGCGGGATACGCGAGGTACAGCAATAGTGACTGGGCTACTTCCCGTTGTGCGTGTTTTTCAATGACGTGTACTGCCTCGTCCGTGAAACGCGGTAAGACGTCTTTTAGTTTCACATTCGAGGCGATGCCGCCCGATCGCCAGAACGCACCCTGGATTGGGGACCAGCCTTTACTCCGATTGGCGGCTATCTCCTGATCTGGAGGCTCCACAGCTCGATCATCACGGATATAGAAATACGGTGGGATGTCCGTAGACGCTCGGATGCCGAAGAAGGAATCGAAGCCACAATCTACGGGGCCACCCGACAGCGTTCGTGTGTAGCCGCCGCTTTCATCGAAACCTAAGTGCCACTTGCCGACCATCGCCGTAGAATAACCAGCCGATTGCATCAGCGAAGCAAGCGTTGTTTGATCAGGACGTATTAACGGTTGCTTTCGCCAAACGGATACATCCGTTCGAAACGGGTATTCGCCTGTCATCAAACCATATCGCGACATGTGGCAGAGTGGGCCCGGCGCATGGGCGTCGAGAAAACGCATTCCATCTCGAGCTAACGAGTCGATGTGTGGCGTCGGAATCCCCGATTTTGAGTTGTAACAAGTCGGATCACCGTACCCCATGTCATCCACGAGAATGATGACCACATTGGGATTCTTTTCGGCACTCCAGCCGTTAGCTACCGGACTGAAAAATGTCAGCGATACGTAGCTCAGTAGGCAACATAGACGCTGGAGTGAACGCCGGGGGGAACTGAACCAGAGGGCGTTCAATTTGGGATTATTCAGCTTCTCGGTCAACACTTCAACTCCATGGGGCGCGCAGCCTGATTGAATCATTCGATGGGTTAGTGATTGTGAAGTGTATCGCAGTCGTGTTGCTCTTCAATGTGCTGTTGGAGGCGAGTTTCTTCATCGCCAGCGTCTTTGTTCCGCACGGATGACTGATAGACTCAGTGGCTGGAGCTATGAACACTTCGTTTGCTATTGGGCTGCAGGGATTTCCGCGTGCGCCTTTTCAGCTCCTACGGTGAAATAACCCAACAATTTGTCGTCCTGATCTGCAACGATCCAGGCCGTACCGCCATGCGTGGCATAGGGCTTACTCCAACCAGTTTCCAGTGTGCCGGCTGGCCTATGTTCACCATTTGAAGTCAGCCAGTAGAGTTGTAACGGGTGCCCAGATTGGTTGCTGATAACAATGTTGAGTTTCCCATTGGTAGGTTGCGACTTAATGTTCGGGTGTTTGTCCAACGCAACGTCGATCGCGTGCCATTCAAGTTTGGGCAACGTAGCGACTCCGGCGTTTTCATATTTGGCGAACTGCTTAGGCGCGTGTTGCCGCATTCTCTGAAGATCATTCTTGAATTCTTGTTGGTTTGCTAAGTTGGTCCATTCGTGTGGGTCGGCGTTGATGTCGTATAGCTCTTCATCGCCATTGTCGTAGGCAATGTATCGGAACCGTTGACCGCTCACTCCGATATTGCCTGGACGACCTAGGAACGTTGTCGAGACGTGTGGCCAAACGAAGTCTGGATTCTCGAGTAGGGGCAGAAGGCTCGGGCCATCATTGTTTTCTTTAGCCTTTAAGCCAGTGAGATCAGTTAGCGTTGGGAAGAGGCTCAGCAAATTTACTGGTGCATTACAAAGGGTGCCGGCAACCGTCCCTTGGGGGAGCCCGGGGGTGTTTGGGGGGACGCGGATCATCAATGGAACTCGTGTGCATGCCCGCCAGCCGGTGAACTTCTGCCAATGCTGTTTTTCTCCCAAATGCCAACCGTGATCGCTCCACAGGATAACAATCGTGTTGTTTCGGTTCGGTCCTTCATCTAACGCGTTAAGGACTCGGCCCAACATGGCGTCGGCAAAGTGAATGGAGGCGAGGTATCCCTGTATCCCCTTCTTCCACTGCTCTTGTTTTTGGATGTGGGCAAAGTAACGATTTGGGCCACGTTTCTTCCCTGCAGGCGGAAGGTCATCGAGATCGTTTTCAAGGTATCCAGGGGGTAACTGGATATCTTCGAGCGGAAACGGTTCAAAGTACTCCTTGGGGACAAACCACGGTTCGTGCGGCCGATAGATTCCGCATGCTAAGAAGAATGGCTTGGCATGCTTCCGGGCGAGTTGTTTGCCGATCCAACTCGTTACGAGCCAATCGCCGCCGAATTCTTCATCGGTAATGTCCAAAGCGGCCCAGTCTGTCTCCACGTATTGCCAGTCACCGCCGCGCTGAAGGCTGACCGGTCGCTTCGCAGGGTAGAAAGTGCGTGGGAAAGGGTCTTCGGTTTCTTTGGGTGGGTAGTACTCGTCCCATGATCGCGCATCAATAACGTAGTGGAGGAGCTTGCCGGAGCCAGCCGACCAATATCCATGGTTAGAAAAGTACTTCGGCAGGAGGTCCTCTTCGGGCATGCGCTCACGCATGCTTTGCCGATTGTCGTAAAGCCCTGAGACGTGGGGAGAGACGCCCGACATGATCGCGCCACGCGAAGGATTGCAGGCCGGTGCTGGGCAATGCGCATTCGCAAACAGCATCCCGCTAGCGGCAAGGCGGTCCAAGTTTGGAGTCTTGGTTTGTGGGTGCCCGCCAAGACATCCCACCCAATCATTCAGATCATCGACGGAGATAAACAAGACGTTCGGCTTGTCGTCTCCGAAGCAAGTCCTCGGAAACGAACTCGCGAAACAAACGAATACCAACAATATCTTTAAGGTCCAGCAGTGAAACATCCTGAATTCCCGTGGTTTGGTGCTTAGAAACCTCTAAACGGGCGACGAAAATTTTGCCCTCTGTTACAACTGCGAATCACACCGCCCGCGGCAGGAGAGGATCTATACTGGATCCTTTGCAATCGCCTGCTTGCAACTGCCGTGAACCGCGCCGCATACAATTGTCTTTTCGGACGGATCGTAGTCTATTCGATTTCTTCACCATAAGTCTGCCCAACCGTGAATCGCTTTGAATGTCATGGACGCACGAACACTTTGAAGTTCATCCGGCTGCTTTCGATCTGTGGTTTCTATTTCATCTGCGGAGTCGCAAATCAACTTCCCGCAGGCGAAGGCTACCAGCCGAGAGAGCAGGATGCTTCCAGCCCGAAATCGCAAGAGTTAGATAGGAATGAAACTCAAGGTCAACCAGTAAAGGGAAAACCTAACATCCTCTTTATTGCTGTGGATGACCTTCGCCCGTCGCTAGGCTGCTATGGCGATCCGATTGCCAAGACTCCGAATATAGATCAACTTTCGAATCGAGGAGTCCAGTTCAACCGCGCGTATTGCCAAGTCGCGGTTTGCAATCCTTCGAGAGCTAGTTTGATGACCGGCCTGAGGCCTGACACTCTGGGGGTTTGGACGTTGCCCATTCACTTCCGCGAAGCAAAGCCAGACGCAGTCACGCTGCCTCAGTGGTTGCGGAAGTCGGGCTATACGGCTGTGAGTCATGGCAAGATCTACCACAATCCGACGCCAGACCCACAGTCTTGGAGTGAACCAATTCGTAAGAGGCGGAAGCTCCCTTATTTCTATCCAGACGGTACGAGAGACTTAATCCAAGACGAGATGAAGAGGCTCCCTTCAAAAGACTGGCGGCAAAACAACCTACGTGGTCCTTCCGCCGCTTCACCAGATCTTCCCGATCAACAACTGCTCGACGGCGCTCAGACCGATTTGTGCATTGAAGACCTCAGAAGGCTTGCGAAATGTGAGGAACCGTTTTTTCTTGCGATGGGGTACATTCGCCCTCACCTCTCATTCGTTGCACCAAAGAAATATTGGGATCTTTACGACCCGGCTCTCCTACCTGTACCAATTGATGAGCAGATACCGAAAGGTGCACCTCAGTTTGCATTGCACAACAACAGCGAGTTTTCGCACTACGTCGATCTAATTGACATGCCGAAGCCGTGGGAGAAAGCGACGGTGGAGCTAGCGAGTGCAACGCGACTGATGCATGGGTACTACGCTTGTGTTAGCTACGTCGATGCACAGATCGGGCGTTTGCTAAATGCGCTCGAAGAAGAAGGGCTCGGCGAGAACACGATTGTCATCCTCTGGAGTGACCACGGCTACAAGTTGGGTGAGTACCGAGGTTGGGGGAAGATGACGAACTATGAGATCGATACGCGTGTACCTTTCATCATCTCAGCTCCTGCAATGGATGACACCCGAGGCCAGTCGAGCGATTCAATGGTTGAATTGCTGGACATCTACCCGACCCTGTGCGAACTAGTTGGCATTGAGAGTCCAGCTTTCGCAGAGGGTAAGAGTCTTTTTCCAATTCTCCAAGATACGGACACGACAGTTCGTCGGGCTGCGGTGAGCCAGTATTTTCGTCGTCATGAAGGTGAAGAGTTCATGGGCTATACGGCTAGAACCAAAGACTACCGCTATGTCGAGTGGCGAGACTTCTCGACTGGTGAAATCAAGGAAACGGAGTTGTACGATCACCGTGCCAAGCCAACTTCGAGCCTGGGTGTGATGGAGAGAGAAAATCTGGCGAAATCGGCTGCTCCCGAATTGCTTAAGGAGTTGAGTTCGTTGCTTCAAGAAACTCATCCGCCCAGGAAACTGAGCCTGACGCCGATTGTGCATACGAATCCTTCAGGACTGGACCGCTTGCCGGTCCGATGCAGATTTGAAAACGCCTACGATGGGATGATCACCGTTTACAATATCAAGACCTCAGGAGCTCGCGCTCGTGGCAAACAACTCCAGCCTGGGGAGTCGATCACTTATAATGCCCGTATCGGAGGCGTTTTTGTCATCGAAAGTAATGACGGATTGATTCATGAGATTCATTCACCTTGCTGGCCTGCATCCTCAATCGTGATTGGTGATAGGAACTAGCCGCCAATAGAAATCGAATCTTGGTTGCACTTCTCTTCACTGAAGGATTATTGCAATGCTGAAATCTGGACGCCAGGCTTCCTGGCACCGTTTATTGCTAGTTGCAAGTTGTCTGCTTCTCGGGAGTACGGCGTCGATTGCAGGCGATCGTTTAGGACAGGCCGATCTGGTGCTGTCCGCTGAACAGGCGGCTCAGGATGCAGTCGAGTTTCTCGAAGAGAAGGGAATGGGATGGGTGGAGAAGCAGAAGTGTGTTTCTTGTCATCAAGTTCCTGCGATGGTGTGGAGTCTATCATCGGTTAGAGCAAGTGGACTCGAGCTCAAAGAGGCTCAGCTCGAGGAGCAGCTGAATTGGTCGACGGAATATCGGCACTTTCAGGCACCAGAGGATCGAGAGAGTGCAGTGAAGGCTGAGGTCCTTACTGCGAACATTGATACGATGGCAGCTCTGCTAAATGGCGTGCCGCCTGGTTCGACCACGAGCGAAAACTGGCGCGTTGAGTTCTTAACAAAACTTGTGGAAGAGCAGAACGACGACGGATCTTGGACGCCACGAGGGCAACTCCCTCTGCAAAAACGGGAGCTCCTGGAGACTCAGCAAGCGACGACTCTCTGGGTGTTGCTCGCTTTGTTACGTCACGAGATGGAGGGATTCGATCGAGAGTCGGCGCTTAAGTTTGTTGAACTCGATAACTCAAGCAACGAAGTCCCCAAAGCGAAGTCGGTGGAGCTATGGACTACTCGCATGCTAGTGGCGAACGAATTGGGCTGGTCGGAGAGAGTCAGTCAGTTTGCAAGGGGATTGGCGGAGTACCAGAATGAAGACGGTGGTTGGGCGTGGTTGCTCGACGAAGAGAGTGATGCTCTCGCGACTGGACAGGTGCTTTACGTGCTCAAGGTGACTGACTCGGGCGATCAGGAGTGGAAGGATCATGCATCCAATTTTCTCATCGACTCGCAATTGCCGGCTGGTTTTTGGAAAGTTCCAGGAACAAAAAAGGCGAGCAAGGGACGCGCGACGGCAACGGCGAACTATTGGGGAACAGCTTGGGCTGTGATCGGACTACTTGAAGATTCTGCAGGCTGAAAGGACTAGCTACTTTGCCTCTGAGCAGTGCGTCTGGCGTGGGAGTTCTTTGTTCTTTCTGACCACAATTCTAAGAAGCACCGTACTTCTTACTTGGCCACTCTCTGTCCGACTTGAAATGTGTTCTAAGCTTCAACACGTTTCAATCCGATTGCGCTTCGAAACGCCTTTGTCGCAGACTTGGACGGAGGTGGGTTTTTGTGGCGTTCTCTACTGGTGTTCCGATCAATCAACGGACGCGACCTACCTATGTCTTTTATTATCGCCACCGGAGTTGCTTCCGCGATTCCCTTTGCTGTGGGATTATTCCGTCAAGCACGAGTCTTCTGGTTGCTACTGGCTTCCATGATTGCAGGTGTCGTTTGCGGTCCTTTTCTTTTCTCGGCTGGCGGTATTAGCATCGATCGTTTGCTTTTGCTGGCTGCTGGTGTGGGATTTTTGTCTACCGTCATCAAGGGCGATCAGCCGGTACCCTCGCTGCGTGCGGTGGACTATCCACTGCTCTTATTCACCGGCTGGATGCTGTACCGTTCGTTGCCCACACTTGCGAATGCTCCCGAGTACGAGCCGATCTCGCGTTGGATTTTCTTTTTAGTCGTGCCCGTTCTTTGCTATTTGCTCGGTCGGTTCATCCCCGCTGGCGTCAAAGACTTTCGATTGGGGGCTTCGGCTCTGTTACTCATGGGGTGCTACCTGGCCGTGACAGGGGTGCTCGAAGTTGCCGGGCTTCACTCGCTCGTCTTTCCTCGATACATCGTAGATCCTGCTGAGTGGGAGTTCTTCGGTCGGGCGAGAGGGCCATTGATGAACCCGGTGGCCAATGGAATCCTGCTAGTTACAGCATTCGCCATTGCGTTGATGCGAACCAGCGAACGCGACACTGCTTGGGGCACAATTAGTTGGTTTGCAGCCGGCCTCTTGGGCGTCGGTATCATTGCCACTTTAACTCGCAGCGTCTGGATGTCTGCGGGACTAGTATTCTTGTTGTACATCTGGGTATATCGTCGCAATTTGCTTGCTCCGATGATGATGTTTGGACTCGGCGCAGGCCTGCTGATTACGACTGTCGGTTCCGGCGTTGATGTATTGAACATCAAACGCGACAAGAACTTGAGCGCTGCTGACGCAGCCAAGTCGGTTGAACTCAGGCCAGTGCTGGCGATTGTTGCGATGGACATGGCCAAAGATCGACCACTGACAGGACATGGCTACGCAGGGTACAAGGCTACTTCACAGCCCTATCTCGCGAACCGCAATCATGACGCAGCACTCGAGGGCGTGCGACCGTACGTGCAGCATAACTTCATTTTATCGCTGCTCGTCGATGGCGGACTTGTCGCAGTCTGCTTGCTTGGCTGTTGGGGCTACTTCGCGTGGCGTTCAGCTTGGACCTTGGGTGGAAGAAACCGGGACTGGGATCGAGACCTGAAAACGCTTGGATTCGCAGCGTTGGCATGCTTCATCGCGTTCGGCATCAATGGAATGTTCCACGATACGACGATCATTCCGATGATGGTGCAGTTCGTCTTGTTTCTAAGCGGGCTTATCATTGGGCTGATGTATCGCAAGGCGGACGAAGCACAGAGGACACAACGGTCAGAACGATCAGGTTGGTCGTCAATGGCTTTCAGTCTAACCGGGCTGCGGACGCGTTTTCGCAAACTCTGCGGCCTCTCGGGTTGAGACTCGGAGTATTCGAGACTGCGGAACGCCATCAAGTTGCTGAAAATCTGCTAAGATTCGGTGGTGAAGTGAGGCCGAATTTGCGGCGAGGCGTCTTATCTACTTCGGAATAGAATCCATCTTCGCTCGGAAGAAGGGTGGGATCCAGAGGTAGCGACTGAAGTGCAACTACGGCACCTTCAATTCTTTTGCTTCTCGCCCCGCTCTTTGACTGTAACGAGAATTTTCCATGACTGCTCAAAATCCCTACGAGCCTCAAGCTTCTGATATGTCGGCCGACATCGGCAAGGTCAAAATCCGGCCGATTGAGTTGCTCAAACGCAGCTATGAAATGGTCAAAGATGACTATTGGTTGTTCTTGGGCATCACGGTTGTCGGCGTGCTGCTCGGCTCCATGGTGCCGCTATACATCCTTCTGGGCCCATTGATGGTCGGAATTTTCATCTGTTACAAGAAACTCGAAAACCAGGAAAAAGTTGAATTCGCAGATCTGTTCAAAGGGTTCGAACAGTTCGCGGATGCTCTAATTGCGACTTTGATCCTGGTGGCTATCACCTTTCTAGTCATTATCCCGTTCGCGATTTTGTTTGTCGTTGCTCTCATTGCTTCAGAGGCGCAATCGCCAAATGATTTTCCGATCACGGCGTTTCTCGTGTTTTACCCGCTGCTTTTACTGTTGAGCTTTGCGGTTTCGCTTCCTTTCATCTTCACGTTTCAATTGATCGCGGACCGTAAAATGACAGCCATGAACGCGGTTAAGGCTAGTTTTCGAGGCGTGATTCGAAATTTAGGTGGGGTGATCTTGTTCTTTATTGTGTTGGGGTTCGTTTCAATGCTTCTCGCACTGATGTGCTACTTCCCCGCATTTCTGTTTATGCCTATCTCATTTGGTGCCCTATTCCTGCTCTATCGCGACATATTTGGTTTGCCTGGGCAAGAGACAGATATGTTGGTTGCCGACATAATCCCAGAGTAACTTTGGACGTCGATCGGGGTTCAAACTATCTCGGCTCAGAAAAGTGAAATGCGTTACGGACAAAGGTTCGATTCGGTTTCCGTCTATAGGCCTCTGTTCAACGAAGACTCCTCTCAGAAGTTGGTGCCAGCAATGGAAATAGGTCGAAATCTCCGACCAGATGTTTGGCGGCGCATCGATTGCAGCAGGAACCGTGTTCCGTTACGCAATTGGACAGTTCATGCATTGTTCATCCTGAGCTTGGCGATGGTAGGATGCAGTAAGAAATCCCTAGATGTCGGCAATGAACCTGATCCGATCGACGACGTTGCTGCAGCCACCGCAGCTGAAGCGGCCGCATTCTGTGGAGCGTGTCACGTTCCTCCTGATCCCCGGACGTACCCGAAGGACCATTGGCCAGTCGAGGTGCAGCGGGGCCTCGATTTCTACGAGAAGTACGAGCACAAGGAGGAGTTGCCTGCACCTTTGGACCGCCTAGCGCTTGTGAAGTACTACATGGACGCGGCGCCAGAGCGTTTGGGATTGCCAAGGCCCATGACTGAAGTGAGCACTTCGTCAGTGCTCTTCACACGAAGCTCCCTATCGTCACCGCAGGGAAAAGTGAAGCCCGGCGTCGCGCATATATTCCTTGACGGTAACGAGCTCTTGGTCAGCGATATGACGTCGGGTGAAGTCTGCAAACTTGGTTCTTCGAGTTCATCTCCAAGTCTTATTGCCCAAGTTCGCGCAGCGACTCACGCAGAGCGAATTGATTTGAAAGGTAATGGGTCAGCAGGCCTACTCATCGCAGATATCGGAGACCCTACTCCGGAGGATCACTTGTTAGGGCGACTTCTCTATTTGGAAGAAGACAATGGAACACCAATCGAAGTAGTCTCGGATGTGGGCCGCTTAGCCGATTTTGCAGTCGCTGACTTCACCGGTGATGGTAGGCAAGACATCGTTCTCGCAGAGTTTGGTTACCATGAAGTTGGCGGCCTCCATCTACTGACTCAAGGGAACGATTCAGATTCAGAATCCAGGTTATCGTTTCGTTCAGGGCTGATCGACGAACGGCACGGTGCAAGCCATGTGTTCGCGACGGATTTTGATTCGGATGGAGACGCAGATCTGATCGTTCTTCACTCGCAGGAGTTTGAAGAAGTCGCAGTGTACCTGAACGATGGTTCAGGGGGCTTTAATCGAGAGACAGTCTTCTCGGCTCCACTACCCGATTACGGTTGCAGTTGTATTGATATTGGTGACATCGATGGTGACGGCGATGTGGACGTTGTGTTGACCAATGGGGATAGCATGGATTCGTTCTTGCTGAAGCCGCATCACTCCGTGCAATGGCTCGAGAATGTCAGCGAGGCGAAAAGTGAGCCAACTTTCGTACACCATCATGTTGGCACGCTGGTGGGTGCGTATGGCGCCGCGTTGGGCGACCTCGATGGCGATGGCGACATGGATATTGCCGCTTGCGCGATGACTTGGGACGGCTCGGAGATTAACACAGTTGTGTGGTACGAGCAGCAGGAGGAGAACATATTCAAGGCTCACGCACTTGATCTATCTGACTCCCAGCACGCCTGTATCGAAGTCGGAGACTTTGATCAGGATGGTGACATGGATATCGCCGTCGGCGAGTTTGACCAGTTCGCCGAGTTAGAAACTTGGTTCTCGATCTGGTGGAATCAAGGAACTAGCGAAACTGAAACGAAGGTCGTTCATCGCTAGGAGGCAACTATTAACTCCCTAGCGGATTGACGCTTTTGGATCGTCGAAGCGTACGGCACGCGAGGCCGCAGAGATTCGGATCAGTGCAATCCCCGCTCTGAGGATTCCCAATCCACCGAACGTTACAACGCTGGCTTCGACGATGCGAGGGTTTTCTAGATCGAGTAAGAAAAGCAACGCGATGCGAATGAGGTAGAGAGCGGCCAATACGAGCAACCAGCCTGCAATTTCTCTGATCCAATTCATTCTAGTGCTCACCTTGAAGTTTTGTTCGGGATGCCGCGGCGCATCGGTCGGGAAACGGATGTGTCGTCGTTGGAATGGAAAGCAAGGGCCGTTAACCCTGAGGTCATTTAGATTCGATATTGGTTACGTCTTTGGGGGACTGGGCGACTCACTGCGAAGCGTTTTTCTTCGTTTGTTCCAGCGATTGAACAGGACTCGGATTTCTTTTGAGAAGTCGAGTGAAAGCTGACTACGAAGGTACAAGCTGGCTGCCGTTTTGTTGCAAGGGCGAAACCCAAACTCACGCAGAACAAGATAAACCCCCAGCAGAACAACGATAATTGTACTGGTGGCAGCTAGAAGCCAATCTTGTTCGTCCACTGTTCGGAAGAGTTCCCAACGGGAGCGGTATGTCGTAGGCGATAACGAAAGGATGCTCATCGAAGCTAGGGACAGAACGGCCAGCATGAGAGCCGGGATAAACACGAACAAGAAACGTTTGAAAACACCGGTCTGGGCCGAATTAAGATTGGGATGTTGGCCCTCTTCGTTTGATGTCGTGCCTATCAGGAAGTTTGCTATCGGGCTGCTGATGCGTGTTTTGACTCGGGAGGCGAGATAAGCGTAGGCGACCAATAGCAGCGAAGCGAAGGCAAAGACTGCGTGACTGAAGTCCGGCATCATGGAACGCGTTGGCGTCTCGCGGGCGAGTAGCATTCCCAACAAGGCAATAAGCACGAGCCAGCCTCGTTCCGTTGCGATTGCAGCAATGAGGGTTGCTAAAACGAGCAATCGAAAGCTCATCCATATCTCAAGGTCACCAAAAAGAAGGCTATTGAGAGTAACTCCCAAGACAACTAAGTGAATGATGTTAAGAAACGCGAATAGCCTGCGAAAGGCAACACGTTGCTGTCCCTGGGCTCTGCCTGGGGTTGGGTTTGATGAACTGACGGAGTCTGCGGCTTGATGATTCATGATCTCTGAGAAGGCTTCAGCGGAAGTCTGCAACGCGAAGTTCGACAAGATATTTGTCGGGTGCTCATGCGTTACTATCGATTCGCCACACTTCTCCCCCCGTTTCGGACCATCTCGATTTCATTGACTACCATTCGTATTGCGTCTTTTTCACCTGAAAATGCCACATTGACCCCCAGGCGTCGAAGATCTTTTTGGAGTTGGTAGGTCAGCGTGCGACAACGGACCTTCTCCGCCGCCAGCAGTAGGTCGTCGGCTCTTGAGGAGTCGGGGCGAATGATCTTCAGCTCCGAACGCTGCAGCGAAGTTGATGGGCATACGAAGGCGACACGGTGATGCCGGGCGAGCGCCAGCTTGATGGCTCTCGAAAGTCCGCTCACATTCCCACCGCAGTTCACTGCATCGGCCATCACAACGAAGACCTCATTGTCCTTGGCGAAAGTGACGCTGCGCGTGAGTGCGTCGGCGACGAGAGCGATGTTCAAATGTTCTTTGGGATCTGAAGGCGTAACGTTGGAAACCAACGGTGGCATCCAGGAAGTGCCTACATCATGCAGCAGGTTTCGTGCGTGTCCTGCGAATGCGACGTCATCGCGATAGCAACGGTAGACTTCAAACGGAGATAGATCGTAGAGGGCCCCGAGTATTTGGCTTATTCGGCTGCGTTGTCTGGAACGTCGACTAAATGCGAACGGGATCTTGGCCAGTCTTCGATCAAGTAACTCGGGATATCTTTCTTGCAGGACCCGCAACGTATACTCGACAACTTCTGTGGATAACCATGTTGGCGGAGGTGGGGGAGCGTCGGAGAACTTGGCCAGTTCATCTAGCACTCGTAAAAAGCCGCGATCTCCGGACTGATGGCTGATGCGTCGTGTTCGCTCTTCGTCGACTAGCGTTAGTGCGACTGGGTCACCAACATTGCTGGCGGATTTGGCGACGCTGGCCGCTACGAAATTGAGTTGATCGATCAGTCTCAGTCCAAAACCTCCGATTCGCGTTGAATGGGAACCGTCGATGATCAAATGCACGCGCACTGGAACTTCGGACTCGTACTGTCGCGTCATGAGTTGGTCGCGTCGTGCCGAGGCTTTCCAAGCGATTGACTTCGGCGGATCTCCCTCTTGATATTCTCGTAGCTCGAGGAGTTCGGAACCGAAGCCGGTGCGTTGCAGACGGTGGATTCCATGGCGTGGTAGGGAATTGAAGCGTTTAACCGAGCTGTGCCTTTCACCGTGTTGGTAATAGTCAGGCAGGATGCGAACACGCTGGTAGCACGGAATAAATCGGTGTGCTTCAAAGAAGCTCATGCGATCCCGTAGCGTTACCCGGACACCTTGGTAGTTCGCTACTGTAGCCGCTCGGGGGCGGACGGCGTATTCCCAGCTGGCAGAACGCGTTGCGTCGTTGATTTCATATTCGAAAGGCAGGAGCGAGCCATCTCTGCCTGCAAGCTCGCTGTAAAGCCACTGATGGATCGCTCCTGCGAGTGCATGCCAGCCACGCGCCCAGCGCTTTGGCGATGTCTTGTTTGATTTTCGTCCGTCGTTTGACTTCTGGTCTCGGCTCTCTCGTTTATTGGATCGCGTATCTTCGTGCGACTTCTGGATCTGGATTGCTAGTGCCTCGGGAACAACATCTCTTAGCCTGAGGTAGTCACGCAGTCGGCTTGGCGAGGTTACTTCGATTCGGACTTTTACCCTGCGATCAACCCAAAGAGTCTCGTCAGGTCGACTGCGATCATTAAGAAAACGCTCAACTTGAATCTGGGGCAACTCAAAGTGCAAGCGAAATTGAAAGTAAGCCCAGCCGACGAAGATCCATAAGAGCAATGCCAGTGATAGTACAGCGGCACCGATCTTAAGTGTTGCCAAGCCCATCGTGAACCCAATTGTTCCGCACACGAGAAGCCAACGCGCGCGAGTCGTCATGGTGATGACTTCGGAGTCGGGGAACTGCTCGACGCAGCTGGGATCGCACTAGCGACAACCTGCTGATTTGAAGTCGTGAGCACGGGAACCGATTGAATGATCTGCTTGATGACTGACTGAATCGTTTGACCGTCCATCTCTGACTCCGGACGCATAATCAGGCGGTGCGAGAAAACCGGAAGCATCATGCGCTGCACATCTTCATGAGTGACAAAAGCGCGTCCGCTTAGCAGTGCGTGAGCTCGAGACGCTTTGAGCAAACTGATTGCGGCTCGCGGACTTGCGCCCAGCAGTAGGTCTGTGTGACTGCGACTTTGGCGAGCAATGTCGATGATGTAGGCCTTCAGTTCATCGGAGCAATAGACTTGATCGAGTTGCGACTGGATGTGACAAATTGTGGCGGCATCGGTAAGTGGTTCAAGCTCGATGGCCATTTGACTGTGGACACCCAACATGTTGATTTCGTCTTCGCGTTGAGGGTAACCCACGTGGACGCGAAATAAGAAGCGGTCAAGTTGAGCTTCGGGCAGCCTGTAGACGCCTTCTTGCTCGATGGGATTCTGAGTCGCAAGTACGATGAACGGCTCGGGGAGTGGTAGTGTCTTGCCTTCGATCGTGACCTGTTTCTCTTGCATCGCCTCCAGCAGAGAGGACTGAGTACGGGCGGGGGCTCGATTCAATTCGTCGGCAAGTAGTAGCTGACAGAATACCGGCCCCTTGCGCAAAACGAAATCGCTCGTGTCTCGATCGAGAACTTGCGTGCCGGTTACATCAGAGGGCAAAAGATCAGGCGTAAACTGAATCCGCTCATAGTGAATTCCAAGGACACGCGAGAAATTTCGGCACAGCGTGGTTTTGGCTGTGCCAGGTACGCCTTCCAACAAAACGTGCCCGCCTGCGAAGAGAGCCATCAGCAATTGTTCGATGACGTGGTCTTGGCCAACGACCACGCGGGAAACCTGCTCACGAATCTGCTTGCGAAGTGACTGGGCTTGAAGAGCGAGTTCAGAAAGATCAACTTGCACGAGATGATTCTATTCAAGAGTTAAGGATCGAAGGTGCATGTTTGTGAAGCGGCGACACATTACGCCAGCAACTGATGCGAAAACGTCGAGGAGATTCGTTTACAGTTTAGAGTTATTGCCAGCGCGAGGGCAACTAGTAGAAATTCCAGCGTCTTAGCACCGCCTATCGTCCGTAGCGATAAACTCACGTTTTGCGATCGATTCACGTTTTGTTACTTCGTAAACGTGACCGCAAGCCTTGGAGAAGACTGCCAAAATCTTCGAATTCGGAACGTGATAACGTACGTGCGAACCCGCGCCCAGCGACGTCGATAACGACAGACAATCTCTTGCGGTCTCCGGGGTCGTGGAACGTCTTTTTGTCTCCTTCGATGCGAACCCAGTAGTTCTGCCAATCGCGACTCTGCTGGGAACCAGTAAGTTCAAAACAAAATTCCCGCGCCAGAAGCCCGGCTGCAGAGCGATAATCGGCCTTGCCGCCATCGGTCGAATCGCGAAGCTGGAAGGCGGCAAGCATTCGACGTGGTTGCAGGAATACGCTTTTGAAAACGCCGCTCCGGATTGCAATCCAAATCAGCGCCAGCACCAAGAGAATCGGCGAGTAGTAGATCAAGTTTTGAAAGTACTTTCGTGCTGGCAAGTGGCGGGGGCGTTGTTTCAACGTCTCATTAGCGATGTTCGATTCTTGGACTTCGCTCACCACCGCATTCGCCAGCCGTAGCGCGCGTTGCCAAGTCGGCTCTGGCAATTCGCCTTCCATCGGTGGAGCTGGCGGAATCCCGTTGTTTGCGCGTGTTGCAATACTAGCGAGCGGGAGGCCGTCAGAGATAAATGCCAAACGCATGCGACCGCCGCCACTACAGAGCTCTTTGCTCACAACTGTTGCCAGGCTAGCGTTGGATCCATGCCAAAGCATGCCATTACTAAACAGGCTGCCGTCCCCGGCGATAATGATTCGTCCGGCGACTTCTCTTGATGTCGGTCGACCTGAAAGCAAGATGGGCCTGCCGCTCGCCTTGTTAGGCTCGCACAACTCGGGAGCCTGCAGCCAAGTCGTCCAGCGGAACAGAGAGGCATTGGGCGTCAACCAAGTGCAGCGGTTCGTTACGATTTTGTTGACAGATGCGAGCGCGTCGATCCCTTTTGCAGGCGAACGAGATAAGCAATCCGGATAGCCCATGTAGCGATCATTGCTATGCATTGCAGTGATCTTAGATCCCTGGACGTGTCCAATGCCTCGAAAGTAAGCTGCCTGATCCGTTGCGATCAATAGTCGACCACCACCCAAAACGTAGTCCGCGAACAGATCGCTCTGCTCAGGATCCACGGCCCTCATCTTGCCCACAACTACGAGGACTGAGTTCATTGGCGAGGAGAATACATCTTGTAGGCTGCCTTGGACTTTGAGCCCTTGCTCCTCGAGAAGCATTTGGAAAAGATCGTGTTGAAACTGCCAAAGCGGATCGTCGGGCGATGTGATGGGTTGTGCCGCAACTGGAGCCTGAGCGTTGCAACTCGCGGTGCCGAGCATTGTGCACGCAAGAGCTAAGGAGACTGCCAGCGTAAGATGTCGAGCGTTAGGCGGCTGACGATTCGCGATTTTCACGCGGATTGATGCCGTTCTGCTTTGCAGCCAGGTTGAAATTCGAATTGCGTAACGCCTCATGCCGCCGCAGACTCCAGTTGGACGAGAGCCGCTTTGGCTGAGTCTAGTTGTTCGGCTCGGAACTCCGCCTGAGGCGGCGCGTAGCGGGCGACTTCATAGAGCTCTGTCAGTTCCGAGAGTGATTCCTTGAGTTGCGGAATGCGGCTCGCAAGCTGAACTTGTACGTAACGATGAGTCCACCATTTGGAAGCAGGTGAAGTCCGGTTCAAGACAAGGCTGTGGTAGGCACGCACTAAATCCGCTCGGCTGTTTAGCCCGGACTTGATCGCCTGCTTCGCCCAGCGGACCTCACGTTTGAGGACTTCGGCTTGAGCAATGCCTCGTTGCTTAAAGAAGAACCACGCGGCAATGAGTGCTGCAACGCAGCCGATTGCAATCCAAGTGTCGCGTCCCATGGAAAACTGAGGTGCGGAAAGGCTGATTCCACCTGTCGGCGTAGTTGAAGTTTGAGAGCTCGAGTTCGAGCTTTGAGCAGACTGGCTCTGGTCGGTCGGCTTGGATGCTTCCCAAAATGAATCGGCGAGCTTCTTCAGTGTCGAATCTTTGTTGGCGCTGGAACCCCCAGGTTTGGAATTGAAGTTTTGCTGCATTCCTTTCTGTCCGTTGCTTTCACGTGCAAGGGCTTGGTTACTTGGTAATCGCTTTTCATTCGAGTCGCCGGATGCTTGCGTTCCAGCCTGCGAATTGCGACCGTTCTGTGATTTGGAAATACTATTCGAACGCAATGGATTCTTTTTCCTCGCATCTTCCGATTCAATCGTTTTCTTTACAATGCTCTGAAGTGTTTGGCCAAAGCCAAATCGCTCGACTTGGGATTCGATGTCAAGAGTTGAGTTGTTCTTGGAGGAAGATCTTCCGTACTCACGCGTAGCGGAACTGCCCTTCAACTTCTCGCGAATTTGATCCGCTAGCTTCGAATCCTTTTGCAATTTTTGAGCCAGCTCCATCAGTTGCTGAGGCGATAGACTCGGAGTCTTCGAACTTGGCCGTCCAGATCGTCCGTCGTTCTCAGTGGCGCGTTTCCAGTCGCTTTGAAAGCTGCTATCCGATGAGAACGCGTCAATTCGTTTCTGTTGTTCCTCTGAAAGACCACTATTGGTTTCCGATGCCGAATCACGCCGACTTCCGGATGTCGGTGACCCTACAGCTTGATTTTCCAGACTTTGGTTCGTTGACTGAGAATTGTCAGCTAGCCCATTGCGCGGAGGCACTGAATTGCGTTCTAAATCGGGCGCAAAAGGGCTCGGGGGCTGGTCTTCCCGCTTCGGCGACTGCGTCGATAGGCGTCGGTTAGGATTCGCAGTGATGTTCCGCTGGTTCTTACCTCTATCTTTCGCACCGCGGGAATTTTGAGCTGTTTTCTGACTGTTCGATCTCGAATTGCTTTTGCGATTTTGCATTGTAGTAGTGCTGCCGTTTCGATTTGCAATAGGATTCGAATTTGGCTGGGGTAGTGCGTCCGCTTTGGCAAGTTGGTTGAACAAGTCCTCAAGCTGCTGCCGCAAAGCCGGGGTTAGTTCGGGCGGTGTGGAACGTGAATCGCCCGCCCCCGTGTTTCTACTGGTTTGGTTGGCTGTTTCCGTATCCCTGTTTCGTGCGTCGGATGGATCTTGTGCTCGAGCGTAAGGGCGCGTTGCCTGTTCAAACGGATCCTTTATTTCATCGTAGGCATTTGATTTAGGACCATTGCCGGACGTTCTTTCGGCTTCGTCACCAGGAGGCGCAGGTGCTTGACTTCGAAATGGATTGTCAAACGCAGCTTGGTTGTTCCGAAGTCTCGATTGAGATGGAGCGTTGCGAGTTGGTGGAGTGTTGGTTCTAAGTTGCTTGCCCGCATCACCAGATCTCCTATTGTCCAACGTTTGCCGATTAGGATTCTGCGCTTGTTCGCCAATTGGCAATTCCGGTTGGTCGGCACGCGGAGACCGCGGATTCTCAGAAGCTGGAGGAGTTGGGGTAGCTCCATTGCGCTGTCTAACTTTAGGATTTGCGCTCCTTTCCTCAGCAGCAGACTGGCGAGGGGCTCTGCGGTCCTGCCCTGGTTGCGACTGCAAGTTGTTGGGAGCTGCTAAGTCTGTTGCTTTGGATCTAGGAAGTCGTTTTCTATCCTGAATTCGGTTTCCGCTAGGGGTTGTCCGACCGTCGTTTTCAGTGTCTTGCTGCTTCCGGTTGAAGCGATCCATCATTTCCTGAATCGGCTCCTGCGGTCCCAAGTTTTTCGTAGAGCCGTTTGACTGCTGATCGGGAAGCGTTCGGTTCTCGCTGAACTGTTCCAACATCCGCCGCGCCCGCTGCTGCATCTGCGGGTCATTGGTAACTTGCTCAATCCACTCCGGCGGAATGGACTCGAGACCAGGGAGGTCGGCGCCTGTCTTTTCTCGCCATTCTTGAAACTTCTCTTGGGCCTTAGTCAGTTGTTCCGGAGACATGCGACCCAACTCTTGGGGCAGCGAGCTATCCATTAGCTTCCCAAGCATCCGCAAGAGTTCGGTTTGCTTGCCGACCGAGTCTCTCTTAACTTCTGGAAGCGGTAGCCAGCGTTGCGAAGGCTGATCCTCTGCAGAAGTTGATTGTGCCAACGTGAGTTGCTCACAATGTATTAGGGGCAAGCTGCACACTAGTAGCAACAACAGACGAGTCGACTTCAGCATAGTTGAACTCTTCAGCCTTAGGTTGCGGGTGGAAGCGGCGAAATGAGCACGGTGTCGTGAACGCGGAATTTGCAAGCTCGCTCCTATATTGTAGCCGTTCTCGCAGTCGTGGGAAAACAATGCTCTATAGTATCATGGTTCCACTGCAAGCCCGTGACCTCCTGCCTTGCCCCGAAATTCATGCCAATCTGGAATGTAGCTGTGCAATTCTTTCAGCGAAATTGTCGACCTTTGGGAAAGCTTACGAAGATGGCACATGGACAAGTGGCTTTGTTTGGTTTTGCTTTTGCGTTGGCTCTGAGTCCTCTATTTACATGCGTCTCACTTGCAAACCAACGCCCCAATATTTTGCTCATTCTGGTCGATGACCTCGGCTACGGTGATCTTGAGTGTTACGGGGCAAAAGAGATGCGTACCCCACGCCTAAACGAATTGATGTCCCGTGGTACGAGGTTCAATCGATTTTATGCGAATTGCACTGTTTGCTCTCCGACTCGCGCGTCACTTTTGACTGGACGCTATCCGGATAAAGCAGGCGTTCCAGGTGTCATACGCCAGTGGGGACCGAATAGTTGGGGTTATTTGGATCCGAACGCGATAACACTGCCTGAGACTCTGCGAGATGTTGGTTATCACACGGGAATGGTGGGCAAGTGGCATTTGGGTTTCCAATCGCCGAATGTCCCGAACGCCCGAGGCTTCGACCACTTTCATGGCTTTCTCGCCGACATGATGGATGACTACGTTACGCATCTTCGCGGCGGCGAGAATTGGATGCGATTCAATGACAAAGTGATTGAACCGAAAGGTCACGCGACTGAACTATTTTCAGATTGGGCGGTTGAGTACATACGTAAGCAAGCGGCGACGGAAGACCCCTTCTTCCTGTACTTGCCGTACAACGCGCCGCACTTTCCGATTCAACCGCCCGAAGAGTACCTGGTGCGAGTCCAAAACCGCGAGCCGCAATTGTCCGAAGCTCGAGCGGCGAACGTTGCGTTCGTCGAGCACTTGGATGCGTGCATTGGTCGAGTGCTCGATTCGCTGACGGAACTCGGCATTGAGAAGGACACATTGGTCATCTTCTCTTCCGACAATGGTGGTTCGTTGCGTCATGCTCAGAGTAACGGTGCGTTACGAGGCGGCAAGCAAGATCACTGGGAGGGCGGCATTCGCGTGCCAACTTGCGTGGTTTGGCCTGGGGAAGTGCCTGTGCGAGAATCGAATGCTCTTGGCATGACGATGGACTTGCTTCCAACCCTTTGCGATCTTACTGGCGCGGAGATTCCAAAAGGAGTTGACGGAGAAAGTCTGAAGGCTGCATGGATCGACAATTCGACTCTGGACAGAAATCGTACGATGATTTGGGTTCGGCGTGAGGGCGGAGCCAAGCATGCAGGCAGGGCCTACTATGCAATCAGACGAGGTCCTTGGAAGTTGCTGCAGAATTCTCCTTTCGAGCCAATGGTCATGGTTAACTTAGACAAAGATCCGTTGGAACAGCAGCCTCAACCGCCTCAGGGGAAAATCGCAAACGAGTTGCGGCAACGACTCATGGCCCATATCCAAGATGCGGGCCGCGTCGCATGGCAGGGCGATGCTAAATGAGACTTTATTGGACCCAGTCAATATTTGGGGCAATGACACCGGAGCCTTGCTTTTCACTCTGGATCTTCTTCGCGACTGCCCTGACTTCTGCTTCGCAAGAACAAGGTTCAGTGCAATTGCAATGAATGGAAAGCGATACTCCCCTTTCGAGAAGTCTTGCCAACTGTTTCGAGAGCTTTCCTTCTGATTTGGGAATGCGCATTGTGACTGACGCCAAGTTCGGAAGAGAGCAAACGGCCGCGAGTTCATCCGCGTCCTTAATGGCTCGGGTATATTCGATGCGAAGAGCGATCATTTCATCTATGTCATCTCGAACTCTCAATGACGGCGAGATTTCGCAATCTTGTAACGTCAATATCAATGGCGAATCCCTCACACCGGGAGTATTGGCGATTGCGTCAACTTGCGAATCAGAAATATGAATCTGTTGAAGAGCAGGAAAGCCACTAAGTGACTCGAAGAAAACCCCGTCAACTCTGGTTTCGCTTAGAGTTAAAACTGAAAGGTCTGGCAGATCCAACTTCTCGAACGACGCATCTTCGGCAAGCCCTTCTATTGATAGGAATCGAAGGTTGGGGGCTTTGATCGAAAACTGCATAGCTTGTTCGCCGGTTACATTCTGCAGGTAACCGTTAATTAGTTGGGGCATCGGGTGCAAAGCGCTGAGATCCCCTTTGCGGCCGTTTGCATTAATTCCCAGCCCTTCGAGTTCAGCCTCAAATGAAACATGGGCTAGTGCTAGGGAGTGAATGTTACTGATCTGAGACTCCGTGCTAGGCATGCCCGTAATCAGCCAGCTCGGTCTGAATCGCACTGTCCTGTTGGTGTAGGTCCAGTCCGTGGAGAGCCCACCAAACAACCGTTCGCTGTGCCAGCCAATGAACGAGCCAAACACGATCATGAGACAATGGATTGTAAATGTTGAGCGGAAAAAATCGGGTCGAGCCTTCGCGCCTGAGCGAACGACTACGGCGATGAAAAGGAGTGTGACGCCAACCAGGACCGAGGAAAAGAACCAGCCGAAGATCGTGGAGCTGACAATGCTGAACCGAAGGAATGCTGCGAGAATCGATGAGACGAAAATGAGCAAAAACGTCCATCCCAATGTCTTGAGCGGTGACTCTCGGTTGACGGAACTCCAGAACCCTCCGGCGGCTCCCATAAAAGCGGCGGGAATTGGTTCAGAGACAAGTCCAACGATCATGCCGATTGCGGCTGCGAACAGTGTGGTCGTAACCGCGGAGTACGATTTGCGAATCGGAACAGCGCAAAGGACTCCGGTGAGAAACGCTCCCAACATGATCGCAGGAGTGGCACCTGGAATGTTGTTCGTAATGCCAATCGGAATGAAACCGAACTTGATTCCGAGTTGGAGTGCCGTCGTAGCGATCACCAAGAAACCAACGACGTAGAAAACGCGCCTTTGACGACGATGCTTTTCATCTTCGGCCAACGAGACATCGTCCTTGGGCGGCGCGATTGCATCGTTTACGTTTGCGACTTCGCCGTCCATCGCAGGCTCCAATTAGTTGTGAACAAGCTGGGGCAGACTGCCGTCGCTGTCTGCAAATCTATTGAGTGTCGCGCCAACGGTTTGGGCTTGAGTCAGCCAGAGATTCGCCAGTGGTGTTCCGTCGGCGAAATGCCAATGTGTGCTGTTCTTGAACGCTCCGCCGCCGCGGCCAGCAACGATGATTGGCAGATCGTTGTACTGGTGAGTCGAACCGTCTCCGAGCCCAGAGCCATAGGTGAACAACGTATTGTCTAGTAGAGTTTGTCCCGGGGCGTCCTCGATCTCCTGCATCTTGCGCACGAGGTAGGCATATTGTTGCATGTGGAAGTGATCGACTTGCAACAACTGCTCCGTGAATTTCCGCTGGTTGTGAGACATTTGGTGGTGACTCATCGGCTTCTCAAAAAGACCTTCAAACAAGAACGGAGTGTCCCAGCGTTCGGGCCCGACCATCATCGTGGCCACGTTGGTCAGTCCACTTTGTAGAGCGACGATCATCAGGTCGCCCATGAGTCGAATGTACTCGCCCCGCGGCATGTAGGCTTCGGCTGGTTCTTCAAAGTCGACTTGGGATAACTCCTGCTTCATGGACTCTAAGCGCTCGATCTGAAGCTCGATCGCACGCACTGAGTCAAAGTACTCTTCGAACTTCTCCTTGTCTGGCTTGGCCAAGGACTTTCGGAGGTCACGAGCGTCTGCGAGAACCAAGTCGGTGATGGATTTGATCTCCTGCGTTTCTTTCGTGCCGAATAGACGAGCGTAGACCGTTCGTGGATCGCGCATTGAAGGTGCGACGTGGCCGGTTCCGTACCAGGAGATGTTGTCAAAGTAGATAGACTCGACGTTGTCTTTGTGGCTGTTGCAACTGAGTTCCAAAGAACGAAAGGGAGTCTTCTCACCTATCTGATCTGCGACAACTTGATCGAGTGTTCGGTCCAACGGCCATGCAGAAGATTTAATGGTGAACGGAGCAGCGCTACTCAAGAAACAGGAAGCGCACTGGGCATGCACGTCGGTTCCGATTTGAAATGTGCGATCCAGTCCAGTGACCATAGTGACGTGCTGCTTCAAGTCTTGAAGCGGTTCCAAAGTAGGCGTGTCAGGAAACGCATGCTTGCCGACAGCGATCTCTTGGACACCCTCGATCTGGCCCGCGAAATTGTTGCCTTTGGGGATTGTCGCATCCGCTTCGCCAGGGAAGAACCCTTTGCGCACCACCCCGATTGGGACGTAGAAGAAAGCCAGCCGCTTTGCCGGTAGTGATGGTGCGGCTGCCAAGCTTTCCATCCATGGCAGGGACAAAGTCGCCGCGCTGGCAAAGCTTGCGGACCGAAGGAAATTTCTTCGACTGAATTGCATGGTTCACTCGCTATTGGCTGTTCGATGTTGATTTTAGCTTCGGGCTTGGGAGCTCTTTTCCGAGAAACGACTCGCTTTGGGCAATCAAGACGATCAGATCTCGGAGACCCAAGTTCTTCTCTGCAGCCATTGAGCTCATTTTGTCGATTGAGCGAAAATCGGCTGCTTTCGTGTCCCGAGCAAGTGCGTAAGAAAGCAGATGCTGGAAGAACGCTCTGTGGAAAATCTCTGGCCGGTCCAGTAGGATCGTCTTAATCCCAGTGACATCCGTAAATGGATGCACACCGAACAGTGTGCCTGATGCATCGATGGGAAGATTTTGCTCATCAAAATCTCTCCATCTCCCGACAGCATCAAAATTCTCCAAAGCAAACCCGAGTGGATCCAACTTGCGATGGCAGCCTCGGCAGGCCGTTGATTCGCGGTGTTGGGCGAGGCGTTCGCGAATTGAGAGCTTGTCAACGTCTGTGTGATTCTCCGGAAGCGGCGGCACGTCGGCTGGAGGTGGTTCAGGCGGGTTGTTCAGGATCGTTGACAAGAACCAAGCTCCGCGTGTGATTGGCTTCGTCGCTCTCGGTCCCGAAGTCATCGTCATCGTGGCTGCGCAGGTAATCACACCGCCTTGACGTTCGTCATCGATCTTCACCCGGCGGAAGGGAATTTGGGTTGGTGGAATGTACTTTGTGTGCGGGCGCTTCTGGTACCAGTTCTCTACGACTTCGCTGCGGTAGCTGTAGTCGCTGTGGACAAGCTCCATGATCGGACGGTTTTCCACCAGAATCGTTTCGAAAAGCAACAGAGGTTCGAGCATCAAGTGCATGCTCTTACGAAACCGAATGAAATAGAAATCCGGGAACAACTCACGATCAGGTATCGAGGTCACGATGCGATCTAATTGCAACCACTGTGTCGGGAACCCATCGCAAAAGCGTTTCGACTTCTTGTTGTTCAGTAAGCGTTGAACCTCTGACTGCAGCACGTCGGGATCGTTCAACTTTCCTGATTCGGCCAATTCCAAGAGTTGCTCATCTGGAATGCTGCCCCACAAGAAAAGGGATAATCGTGACGCCAGAGCAACCTGTGGCTGCATGCCCTCTTCGTAGAAGTACAAAAACTTGGGCGATGCCAATATCGCAGACGCGACGGCTTTCATTGCGTCGGTGAAGCTACTTCCCGATTGAACTTGGGAGGATGCAAGCTGACTGTATCGCTCAATTTCCTTTGGCTTGGGTGAACGTCTGAACGCTCGACGCAATAGGAACTCAACCCTTGCCTCCGCCGCAGAGAGTACCTCCTGCTCACAGGTGCGGATCTCGAGCCAGTCCTTGGGCTCCGCGAAAACTTGCTCCCAGGTACCGACGGTCTTGGGCCCGAAATCTCTGCTGTTTACGATCGACCGACTTAGCCGCAACAGCGACTCCATCAGTAGTGGTGACATCGAGAGGTGGTCGGCGCGATTGTCGAACCCAAACTCGGCTCGCAGGTCCTGAGGAAACGGTGCGACGCCTTCGAGCCTGGGAGCAATGAGCTGGGACTTGCCAAGTGGTCGACTTCCAACCTTGAGCTTATCTGGCATCTTGCCTGATGCAGGGTTGTAGTAGCCGTAATCTCGAGCCATCTTCTCGGGCAATGAAAACACTTCGACCTTAAGCTCGAACAAATCTTGCACCGCGTTCGAGTAATGAAAACGATTCATCCTCCGAATCGGAACGTCTGGCAATGGAGCAAATTCAATCAGGCTCGAACGCAGCGACTTCAATTCGTTGATTGCGGCTTGCCGATCCTCGATGGAAATACTCACCGCATCTTCAGGTGGCATGCTCTGTTGCTCGAGCACTTCTAGTAGTATCTCGATCCGCCGGAAATCCGCCTCCATTATTGACCCCTTGTTGTCTCGCTCAGATTGCTCAGAGCTAAGAGGGTCGGAATTCGTTCGAGTTGACGAATGGTAGCTCGCCAGGGTTCCAGCAAGTGAATCGAGGTCTACTCCGCCCTCCGCAGATTCGCCCTGGTGGCAATCGAGGCACGAAGTTGAAATGATTCTGGCAAGCTGCGGGCTCTTGGCAGAAGTTTCCGCGTCGTCAGCGATGCCGTTCGCGTTTAACAAGCCAAAAGTAAGAAAGGCGAACGTCGCAATCCCTGAGGCTGGCGAATGTGGAGCCTGTGAATAGGAGCAGAGTCTGTGCACTGGAAACCTCTTCGGCCAAAGGATGCGAGCCCTGTGGATACATGGCTTTCACGGCACGCTTTTCTAGCATGCATGGTTACAGTACCGAAGCTAGTTCTTCTTCGCCTTCTTCTCCTGGGCGGCTTTACGTGCTGCGGCTGCTTTCTTCTTCGCTTCTTCTTCCGCGGCTAGCGATTCAGGCGTGATGCCCGCTAGCATCGAAAAGCGGATCGAGTCTTCGTGTTGTTGTTCGGAAACCTCAGGATTCGGCTCCGCACTCCCCTGCTCTTCCCCGGCAATCCACCGCACAGCGGCAGTAATGGAAGCGAGAAACTCCTTGTTTTTCCAGGTCTCTTCGCGGTGTCCCATGTTGTTGTAGAACAATCTGCCTTCGCCCACTTGCTTGCACCAAGCGACTGGAACGTGGTACGGCCGTTTAAGTTCGGTGTCCTCCATATCCAAGCTCATCAGGACCCGCACTTTTTCAGGCTGCCAATTGGTGTACTGATAGATCTCATCTTGAACGACGTACTTCTCGCCGAACGGCTTCATGCCTGGATGACTCGTGTCGTGGATCTTCATGGACACGGTGTGCCCGGCCGTCCAAGGGTGACCATTGAAACAGCCTCCCATCAAATCCCAGTAGGGTTCAAAATTCTTAAACGTATCGCCGGCAGAGTGGAAGCCTAGCACCCCATGGCCCTTCTGCGGCAGCCACTTCTTCAAAAAGTAGTCAAAGGTTTCAGGAGCAATGGGAAGATCTCCCGAGGTATAGAACGCGACGATGTCGTACTTGGCGAGGTTCTCTTCGGTGAAGTCGGCTTCGGCGGTTTGAGTGCAGCGAATGGTGAATTCGCCGGAGTCCTTTGAGAGTTGCATCATTGCCAGCTCCGCAGGACTTCGTTCCGCCTGCTTTCGGTTCACCGACCCGTGCACGAAGCCTTTGCTCTGCGTCAGAAAAAGAATGTGTGGCACATCCTTCGATTCTTGCGCGGCGAGATTGGAAGAGTGGCAAACTAAAGCCAAGCTAAAGAAGGTTGAGGTCAAAAGTAGGCAGGCGTAGGTTTGCGAGCGAACGCTCGGGAGGAACGAAGCGAACATGGTATCGCTTTCTCATGAGGCGGGAGGAAGAGGTCAACTGCAGACCCGCAAGTCCACAATCCGTGAGAGGTTAACTACCGAATAGTTTACCACACTCACTTTAGCCAAGTGGATCGTCGGTTGGCTTCACAAGAGTTTGTGTAGGTTTGAAATCGGGATACGGCTCGGAGTAGCTTGGGCCCCTGGCCCGAGATTTCACGTCCGATGCGGCCATGCTACGGAAAGAAACAGCGCTATTCTGCATCCAGTACAAGTCGACTCTTGGCGATTTGGCCGGCGTGCATTTGTTCGAACGCTTCGTGCCATTGTTCGAGTGGCCAAGTTCCGCCGACGATTTTCTCTGCGGGAAGTTTGCCGCTGGCAAGGAGTTGAAGCACGCGTTCCCAAGTTGCCCAAGTGTGCGAGAAGCTGCCTTGGAGCCTGACGTTCTTTTGCACAATCGGATCAAGAGAAAAACCGACAGGATCTTTGCCCCAGCCAACCTTGCTGATCCAACCATCGGGACGAACAACTTCGATGGCGGTTTTCAGCGTGGCTGAAATTCCTGCGGCGTCGACCACGCCATCCGCCCCCAATCCATCACGCTGTCGACTCCAAGCCTCGGCTTGATCGGGAGAGAGCGCTTGGCAGCCGAATTCTTTAGCCAACGCCAATCGGGCTGAATCACGCTCGAGTCCGACGATGCCGACCTCCGCGCCTCGGAGCACTGCGAGCGCTCCGCAGAGAATTCCGATGGGGCCTGGGCCAAGAACCAATACGCGATCGCCGGGAAGGATAGACACGTTGGCGGCAACGGCACTGAAGGCAACACAGCAAGGTTCGGTGAGTGCGGCGTTCTCCAACGGAAGCTCATCGGGTACACGGTGCAAGCAACGGGCGGGTACGCGAACGAACTGAGTCATCGCTCCGTCGACTCCGTAGCCAAAGCCCTTACGAGTTGGGTCCAAGTTGTAGCGACCGACACGCGACATTGGGTTGGCGGGATCGATCACGGCGGCTGTTTCGCTACAGACTCTATCGCCTTCTGCGAAGCCGTTGACCTCGCCGCCGACTTGAACAATCGTTCCAGCGAACTCGTGTCCTAGAGTCACAGGATAATTGACTGGCCAAGAGTGTTCGGCAGTCCATTGATGCAAGTCGCTGCCGCAAACGCCGACCGCCGCAACTTTAAGCAGTACATCGTCGCTGCCGTACTCAGGGATGGGGATTTCGCGGATTTCGACGGAGTGGGGTTCGGGGGCGAAGTTGACGATGGCAGGTTGAGTTTTTGGCATGGGATCAACGTTGGGGTGGGTGGGGCGAGGTGAGAAGCCAATAGGTGCGTTGAATGTTCACGGGAAAAGCGTGCTGCGGAAGGAGCCCTACCCGGGCGACCGCGCCCGACCTTCCCGGAATTCCTCGCGGACGGAGGTGGCCGAGTGAGGAAAAACGGAGAGAAGCGGTTTCAGTTAATTAAGTAAGGCTTTCTAGTTCTTCCCAGCGGCGGTAGATGGCTTCAAGTTGCTTTTGTAGTGCGGTCAATTTGGCTTGAGTCTCTGCGATGTCATCCCCTGGCCGCTTGTAGAAATCTGCGTCTCCCATCAGTTCGTGGATCTCTGCAATGCCTTGTTCCAATGACTCGATTTCAGTCGGTATCTTATCCAATTCCTTTTGCTCCTTAAAACTCAACTTCTTCTTTGAAGTGGTGGACTCTTTCTTCTTGGGCGATGCAGGCGACGCGGGATCTTGCTCGTCCGTCTGGATATTTGGTGCCGCATCTGCATCTTGTTTGGTGCTGGATTTTCTTGCTTGTGCAATGCGGAACCAATCGTCGTAGCCGCCAACATACTCATTGGGCTGAAAGTACCCGTCGACTTCTTCGAACACTACGGTGCTGGTGACCACATTGTTGAGAAACTCACGATCGTGACTCACCATGAGCAGCGTTCCCGAGTAGGAAACGAGGCGTTCCTCCAGCATCTCGATCGTCTCCGCATCGAGATCGTTTGTTGGCTCGTCGAGCACGATGACATTGGCCGGTTTAGTAAATAGTTTGGCCAACAGGACTCGGTTGCGTTCGCCGCCGCTTAAGTGGGCGATCTTGGTTCGAGCTCGCTCTGGTGTGAACAAAAAGTCCTGCAAGTAGCCGAGGACATGCCGCGAAGATCCTCCGACCTGTACTGTTTGATAGCCATCGGAGACATCTTCCTCGACGGTTTTCTGTTCATCAAGTTGTTGTCGCAATTGATCGAAGTAGGCGATCTGCAGATTTGACCCGAGTCGCACGGACCCGTTGTCTGGGGCGAGTTCACCAAGCAGAAGTTTTAGGAAAGTCGTCTTGCCGACGCCATTTGGTCCAACAATCCCGATTTTATCACCGCGTTGCACTGTGATCGAAAACTCGTTCAAAATCGACTTGGGAGTTTCTGTCGAACTTTCCTCCGTTGAATTGTCTTCAGACGGAGGGTAGGCGAAGGAGATCGTGTCGGCTTTCAAGACTAAGTTGCCGCTTCGGAGACTCTCCTGAATCTGAAGGTTGCTGGTTCCGACTTTCTCGCGTCGTTCACCACGGATCTTGCGAAGCTCTTTTAGAGCTCGTACCCTGCCTTCGTTACGAGTTCGCCGCGCCTTAATGCCTTGGCGAATCCACGCTTCCTCCTCGGCTAGCTTCTTGTCGAAGAGTTTGTCTTGCTTTTCCTGAGCGGCAATCTCAGCTTCTTTGCGTTTGAGAAAAGTCTCGTAGTCGCAAGTCCAATCGAAGATCTTGCCGCCTTCGATCTCCAGGATTCGATTTGCCAGACGGCGGAGAAAAGAACGGTCGTGCGTGATAAACATGAACGCGTTTGGGAATCGCGCTAAGAAATCCTCGAGCCAGCGAATCGAGCTAATGTCCAAGTGGTTGGTCGGCTCATCAAGCAGCAGCAAGTCTGGCTTTTGCACAAGAGCCTGGGCCAGAAGTACACGCCGCTTCATGCCCGCCGACATGGATGCAACTTCGGCCGTCGGCTCCAATTCCATTTGCGAAAGGATCTGATCGACCAAGTGCTGCTTCTCCCAATCATCTAGCACTTCGCCCGCTTTCGCTTGGACACCTTCCGAGACGATGGCGTGGACTTCCCCTTCTAAATCCTCAGGAACCGCCTGCGTTAGCAGGGAAACGCGGGCACCGGGAGAAGTGACGATCTTGCCATGATCCGGCTCTACGCTGCCGGTCAGCATGCGTAGCAGAGTCGATTTGCCAGCGCCGTTCCGACCGAGGAGTCCGATGCGTTGCCTTGGTTCGATGAGGCAACTGACGCCATCCAGCAAAGCAGGACCACGGAATCGAATGGTGACGTCTTCTAACGCGACAAGAGGCATGTTGGTGTTGTGGTAGTTTGAGATCGAGTCAGTCGGAAGGTGCAGTTAGCAGTATTGCAGACCGCCGTCGATTCGTAGAGTCCACTCTCTTGGGCAAAAGGATCGGGCAAAAGGAGTCTAATCAAGAACGGGGGCATTCTGTTCTTGACGGATACTAGATGGACGCAACGGTCCGGATAAGATGAATGGAGAATTCTTCGTCTCTAGCATGGTGATCTTATGTCAGCTTCTTCGACTGAGCGTTTCATTAGCTCGAAATTCGTAATCTGTCTTTGCGCGTTGACCTGTGTATTTGCATGGTCGGGATTCGCCGGCCTTGCGGTATCTCAGGAAACGCCGTCGAAGGAGATCTCGGAGCAAGAGAGGCTTAGAGGATCGGTCACTGCCCAGCGGGCTTGGTGGGACTTGAAGCACTATAGCTTGGCAGTGAAAGTGGACCCCGAGAATAGGTCGATTGAGGGGAGCAATTCGATTCGGTTCGAAGTCATCGCCGAGCCAAAGCAAATGCAAGTTGACTTGCAACCTCCGCTCGAGATCACTTCAGCAAGGCTAAAGGACAAGGAGCTGGCTTACACACGCAACGGCAATGTGTATTTGCTGGATCTTCCAGCGGGGCTCGTTTTGGGGACGACTCATGAAGTCCAAATTGAGTACTCCGGAAATCCGGTTGTCAGCAAGCGGCCGCCTTGGTCGGGTGGTTTTACTTGGAACACGGACGGAAATGGAAAGCACTTTATTGCAACGTCCTGCCAGGGTGATGGTGCGAGTCTCTGGTGGCCGTGCAAGGATCATGGTTACGACGAGCCTGATGAAGGCGTCGATCTGTTGCTCACCGTTCCCGATGACTTGTCCGCTGTCGGAAATGGGCGGTTGGTAGAGACGCTTGCCGATGCGGGCGAACAGACCAAGACATTTCACTGGCGTGTGACACAGCCAATCAATAATTATTCGATCAACGCCAACATCGGCGACTATGTTCACTTCGAAGATACTTTTGAAGGCGAGCTGGGCGACCTAGATATTCAGTACTGGGTGCTGCGTGACAATCTCGAACTGGCTCGCACGCACTTTAAGGAAGCACCGCGAACATTGGCCGCTTTTGAACACTGGTTTGGGCCTTACCCGTTTTACGAGGACGGCTACAAGCTGGTTGAAGTGCCCTACTTAGGCATGGAGCACCAGAGTTCGGTGACTTACGGCAATGGCTTTAAGAACGGTTATCGAGGCACGGATCTGAGTGGCACCGGCGTCGGGATGAAGTTCGACTTTATCGTTGTACACGAGTCCGGACACGAGTGGTTCGGCAACAATATCTCGATGAAGGATGCTGCGGATATGTGGATCCACGAGAGCTTTACCAACTATTCGGAGAATCTGTTCGTCGAGTATCACTTCACGCGACAGGAAGCCGAAGACTACGTGATCGGCTGCCGAAAACGAGTGCGAAATGACTCGCCGATCATCGGTACGTATAACGCGAATCGATCCGGTTCGGGAGACATGTACTACAAAGGCGGCAACATGTTGCATACGCTCCGCTACTTAGTGAACGACACGAACAAGTGGCGGTCGATCCTGCGAGGGTTAAACGAAGAGTTCCGGCACAAAACGGTCACGACCGAGCAGGTTGAAGACTATCTCGCCGAACAGACCGGATTGGAACTCGATGCCTTCTTTGAGCAATATCTGCGAGCGAACCGGCTGCCAAATTTGGAGTACCAGATCGATGGAGCGAAACTGAGCTGCCGATATGTAGACGTTGTCGACGGATTCGAAATGCCGTTGCAAGTCCGCATCAATCAGGAAGTCGTGACGTTAAAGCCTTCGGCGGAAATGCAACACTTGGAGTTCGAGAAGCCCATTGAGTCGTTTGAGATTGATCGGAATTTCTTTATTGATTCGCGAGAGGTCGAAATGAAGACTGATTGAGGTCTGCAATCTTGTCGCAGACGTTCGGTGTTTCTTGAGACTTCGAAAGTTGGTTGCCGGTCAGCTGCTTTTGGGTTTGGCCTTTGGGAAGGAATCTGATTTGGAAGAACAGCCGAAACATAGTCGACACCAGAATTTTCGTTTGCAGGGCATCGTACCGCCTCTGGTTACGCCTTTGTCCGCACGAGATAAGTTGGATGTCGAAGGACTTTATCGGTTACTCGATCACGTGATCGCAGGCGGAGTCGGCGGAGTTTTTATTTTGGGAACGACCGGCGAAGCTCCAAGTCTCAGTTATCGCCTGCGCAGGGAGATGATTTTCGAAACGCTCGGTCACGTGAAGAATCGCGTGCCTGTTTTTGTCGGTGTAACTGACACGGCGTTCGTTGAGTCGGTTGAGCTCGCGCGGTTCAGTGCTGAACATGGAGCGGCGGCGGCCGTCTTGACGACTCCATACTACTTCCCGGCTGGGCAAACCGAGCTAACGAGCTACGTAGAGAATATTGCCCCACGCATCCCACTTCCACTGATGCTCTACAACATGCCAGGTTTGACGAAAGTTTGGTTCGAGATTGAAACGTTGAAGCGACTTACGGGCATCGAGTCGCTGATTGGAGTCAAAGATAGTAGCGGCGATCTGGACTACTTTCGAGCGTTGTGTCAGCTCAAGTCGTTGAGGCCTGATTGGAGTGTTTTGATGGGCCCAGAAGCCCTTCTGCCTGAGGCGCACAAGTTAGGTGCGGATGGTGGAGTCTGCGGTGGCGCGAACGTCGCCCCGCAGTTGTTCGTGGATTGCTTTCGAGCTTTGATGGACGGCGACCGTGCTTTGGTTGGCGAAACGCATCGCAAGATCGAGCAATTTCAGGCTATTTACGAGATCGGCAAGTATGCGTCTCGGCATATTAAGGCCACCAAGTCCGCTCTGTTTCTCAAGCAGATTTGTAGCGACATGCCCGCAGATCCCTTCCATGCTTTTCTGCCGCCTGAGCGAGATCGAGTTGCCAGAATTCTCGCCAACATAGGTATGCTATGATCGCAGCTGTTCAGTTCGCCGCAATCGATTGGTTCGTTCTCGTTGTTTACTTCGTGAGCATCCTGTCCTTGGGAGCGTTCTTCTGGCGTCGAAATCGGAGCGCAGATCAGTTTACAGCTGGGGGAAGATCGCTTTCCGGCTGGCTCTGTGGACTGTCCATCTTCGCGACTTATCTGAGCAGTATTAGCTACCTCGCGCTTCCTGGTAAGTCCTTCGTTGATAACTGGAATGCCTTTGCATTTTCACTGGCCCTGCCGCCAGCGGCCTTGCTCGCCGTACGCTACTTCGTGCCGCTCTATCGAGCCTCAGGTGAGGTGTCTGCTTACTCGTGGCTTGAGCACCGATTCGGGTTATGGGCGCGCTTGTTCGCAAGCTGTTTCTATTTGCTTTTTCAAGTGGCTCGAAGCGGCGTTGTCATGTACTTGATGGCGCTGCCCATGGCCGTGTTGTTCGGCTGGGATATTCGAACGCTGATTGTCCTGACTGGAGTCATCGTGACTGCTTACTCTTTCGTCGGCGGCATTGTGGCAGTGATTTGGGCGGACGCGATTCAAGCCGTCGTACTGTTGTTGGGAGCCTTGTTGGCACTTCTTATTTTGCTCACCGGCATGGATGGCGGTGTTTCAGCGGTGGTTGAAGTGGCGAACGAGAATCAAAAATTTTCACTCGGGGACACGACTCTGTGGCAGGTATCTCAGCCGACGATTTGGGTCGTGTTAGCGTATGGGCTGTTCGATAACCTTCGGAACTTTGGTGTCGATCAAAGCTATATCCAACGATACATAGCCGCTGGAAGCGATCGAGAAGCGGCGAAGAGCGTTTGGTTAGGTGCTCTGTTATATGTCCCGGTGAGCGCTTTGTTCCTCTTTATCGGTTCAGCGCTCTTCACTTGGTACGAGCAGCATCCGGCGGATATCGAAGAAGTGCGAATGATCGTCGCAGAGCAGAAACTCATGCAGGCCGGTGTATCGAAGTCTTCGACTGAATATTCGGCGCGGATCGCCGAAACTGCGGCCGCGCTGGAGCCGAAGGACCTGGGTGATCGAGTCTTTCCGCACTTCATCGCATCGCATTTGCCTCCCGGAATTCGAGGGCTTTTGATCGCAGCCGTTTTCGCTGCTGCGATGAGTACGGTTTCCACCTCGTTGAACTCTTCGGCAACTCTCGTGATGAGCGACTTCTACAAACGCTTAATGAAACCTGAGGCGGACAACGCGGCTCAAGTCCTGGTGCTCAGGTCGGCAACTGTAGTATGGGGCGGATTGGGCACGGTAATGGCGATGGCTCTTGTGAGTCTCACCGAGACGGCACTGGATGTTTGGTGGACGCTTTCTAGTGTTCTCGGTGCTGGCATCATCGGTCTTTTTCTATTGGGTTTGCTGGCGCCCAAGATCGAACAACGCGGCGCGGCCTGCGTCCTGGTTGTCGGCATGCTATTTATTGGCTGGATGACTCTTTCGAATACACCCTACTGGCCGGAAGCATGGAGCGGATTGGCCAGCCCGATGCACTCTTACTTGGTTATCGTTCTGGGGCCAGTTCTGATGGTAGGGCTTGGCAAGCTTTTCACGCTGTCGCAGAGGTCGAAGTAACCAAGGCGGCAGAGCTGTGTCACGCGGGAGTTTGCAAGTAGTTCGAAACCGACTGAACCGAAGAGTTTGGACGAGTCCATCACACTTGGCGGAGGTGATGGACCGATTGCTTTCAAAACACTCAATACTTGCAAGCTTAGCCCTAATTCAATTGCTTGCCGTAGGCGTTCGCTGGATCGCGGTACATTGTGTGGATGTGCGTCGCCGCGTCGTCTTGCGCTCCGTATTCAATGATGAGCGTCGGCCCTTGTATTGAATAGTACATGGCACTGCCGTTCGTCAGTGGGCCTTTCCAGCCGAAGGTCATCTTGTCGACTTCAGCTTCCAACGCACTCATCCGCTTGGCTGCTTGTTCCTCGGGTAGATCGTTGACCCACAGCGCAATCAACTGCAGCAAGTTCTTGCGTTGGCTTTCATCGAAAGAGGAACAGGAAACGCCCGGTAACGAGGGAACTTCGTCATTGCCTGGCCCGGTCACCAATGGCCCTCTGCGATCAGATAAAACCGACTCCGACCTTTGGGAATCCGTCAAACTGTTGACGAGAGCAAAACCGCTGTCATTCTCTTTGCCAAGAGGTCGGAAGTCTTGCTCACCAATCGTGAACGCGTCGGGCTGCATGCCAATGTGGCTTGGTGCGAACGTGACCCTCTCGCCTTCAATCGACAGGTTGAGACCCAAATGATGGCCGTCCAGCTGGAAGCCCCATGGTTCGGTCGCTGAAGGGGTACCGAACAGAACCACGAAGAAATCCTCTGTTCCGAATCCAGCGCGGGGTTTACCGTCCGTCAGTAGCTGATCATCGGCCAACATGACTTCGCACATTTTCTGGTAGCCCTGCTCGCTGAGGAGGGTTGCAAGCATGTCGCAAAACGCCTTCATTTGAGCGTCGTTGCATTTGCCTAGTGGCAATCCGCCGTTGCCGGATCGCTGAGGAAGATTGGTCCACTTCTCACGCTCGGCATCTCGAAGTGGACTGGATACCAGTTTGCGTTGTTCCTCCGTAAGCGATTCCGAAAAGGCCTTTGCAGAACCGGCCATTGCCTCCGGGGAATGCTCGCGCGAGCTTGGCTTGTAGGAGCCGACCAAATGGCTCGCTTCCGATACGTAGTTGGAACGCTTGTGCTCGTGGCCTTCATGCGCCAGGGAAGGCAGCAATGACGAAGTGGACAGGATTGAAAACGCTACGAGTTTTACTTGTTCGCTGAAACGCATGAGGATCTCCATCTGATCGGTTGGCAAAGTAGCCGTAGCCTAACAGAGTTGATCGATATTGATGCTCAGCCTGCTAAGAATTTTCGCGACCAGGTTTTTTGTAGTCAAGAAGTGCATCGTTCTTGGAATGGCATGGCCCGCGCACGCGGCCCTCATTTAGTGGACCTGAAACTTGGTGACGCTTTGTTTCAGTCGAGACGCGTGATCTGACAACGCTTTAGTTTGGTCAACGAATGCATTGCTCTGATCCGTAACCAAGTCGCCAGTCTGGTGGATTTCCTTGATTGCCCGGTCGATGCATTCGGCATTTTCGCACTGTTGAACGGCCATCTTTTCAACTTCGGTGATATGGCAGGCAACGTTGCGGATCTCCCCAATTACTTCACGCACCGTGCGTGTGAGCGAAGTACTTTTAGAGATGCCGAGATCAACGGCACGAGTCGATTCCTCAATCAGATTCGAGACGGATTGGGCGTGTTCATCGCACCGTGCCGCTAGCTCCTTCACCTCAGCTGCAACGACTGCAAACCCCTTGCCTGCGTCGCCGGCTCTGGCAGCTTCGATAGTTGCATTCAATGCGAGCAGGTTGGTTTGTTCGGCAATGTCACGAATCTGTCCAATGGCCTGATCGATTTGTTGAGTACTTTGGCTCATCGCTTTCGACACGCCTTCGTATTCGGCTACTTGCATCTCTGCTTTGGCCGCAATGGATGTCGCGTCCGAAGCCGATCCCTCCGCGGCGCTCGATTGCTTCTGGATCGCGTGGATCGAAGCCGAAAGAGTTTCAACCGTGCTTGCGATTCTTTGGAGCGTTGATTTCTGTTGCTGAGAGGACACTGAGTAGCTGTCGCTATTCGCAACGAGGCTGCCGCACTGGTTCTCTACGACATCGGCTGCGGAATGGATGCTTCCAACCATATCACGCAAGTGATCGATGGTGACGCCGACCGCATGTGCTAAATCGCTAACAACTCCGAAGCGTTCCGCTTCCACGTCGACACAGAGGTCGCCGCCCGCAGTTTTCTCGACGACTTGCTTTAGGTCTGCGATGTTGGCTTCGAGTTCTGCGCGCTCCATCTCGCTTTTGCAGCCAGAACTTGCAATTTGCTGCATCTCGGCACGTGAGAAGGAGATCCCAATAAGGACGACAGTGTCTTCGAAAATGACCCAAGCGGCATGCTCGATCGATCGAAACAACGCTAGCTGGTCTACTCCAAGCAGCGAGTATGGCCAAAACACGGAGCGTGATAAATGATCCACTGCCGTGACCGCCGTGTAGATCATCACGACTCGCCAGTCTCTGTAAATGGCGACGAATGCAATCGAACCGAAGACGTGAAAGTGGGTTTCGAGTCGCCCACCGCAGTTGTGAATAAGGAGCGCAGATACCACTGCCTGGGCAAACGCCACAGCGTATTGGTTCACCGAAGAACCTCGGTGTTGCCAACAAAGGTACGTCGGTAGAAGCGTGGCGGAGCCACCTAGCAAAAGCGAAGTCCAAACGTGAGTGTGTAGCGAAGCGTATTGGCCAGCCCAGGTGTACTTCGACAGAAAAAGTGCAGTGGCTAGCAAGGCGATGAACTGGAGCGGCATGAGGATCCCGAAGATCACATCACCCTGGCTTCGAATTCGATGCAATTGTTCGTCGAAAAGTTCTTTTTCTAATTGTGCGTTTGGCCTCGCGTAGGGGCTGTCCGGCTGAGAGGAGTTCATTTGACTAGGACCTTTTCAGCTTGCAACCAAAAGCAGGGAACGTAAACGCCGCGTTTGATAGGGGAAGCAGCAAGCTCGACCGCAGTGCTTCTCCAGCGTCAGAAGGCCCTGCATGTCCACGAGATGCTGTAATACCACCGCCGAATCGAAGCGTTCCTTCGGTTCCGTACAACAGAATGGTTCCTGAAGTTGTAACTTGGAAACGGTCTGCGACTTTGCCGTCAGAATCACACTCAATGCGAAATTTTGGGCAGCGTTTCGCTTCGTTAACCAGTTGGGTATTCAGCCAGGTGTCGGTGTCGAAACCCGCGGGCGTATAGAAGTACAGAATGGATTCGCAATCTGCTTCTTCCAAAATTTTCTGTAGCTCTCGCAGAGTCGCTATTGAGCATGGGCACTTCGGATGTAAGAAGCAAAGTACCGTTTCGTTTCTTCGAAGCTGAGCGTTTGTGCCACTCCGAGCACTTGTACTATTACGAAATCTGGCATCCACAATTGAGTCGGGGTAGGCCATTTCATCGGCACTGGTCCGGCTGTAGATCGCAAGCCACCCCATCCCGAGGGCTAGCAAGACCAACCAAGTGCAGAATCCAACGTTCGCGGGCCAGCTATTTTTCAATGACTCCGCTGCGGGCTCAGCCTGATTCTGTTTTTCAGCTTGCGGTGAATTTCGCATCAGAACTATCTCGACTCTGGCCGTGGTTTGGTCCTGAGAAGATTAGCTCATTGAGTTGTGCTGGAACTTTGAAGAGACCGAATTCCAAGGCGTATTTCGCGCTTCCGAAGTGCCCGCAGATTCGCTCAAGCAGAAGTGCCCAGCATTCACGTCTCAGCACAGGCTTCCGGCGAGTATTGGCTCATTGAGGTGCGTGATAACGGCATTGAAATACCGAAACTCCAGGCCGTGTCGATCACAAACCGTTGCGCGGAGCCGGTAGTGCCTGCAGAGCCGGTAGTGCTTGCAGAGCCAGCGTTTCTCGCGTGCCCAATTGGCTTGCAGCTTTCGCTGCAGGCGGCAAACCGCTCGTCCTCGACTGGTCGCCTTTGTAGGCAGATGAAAGCCAGGCAGACGTAATCGTTCGGACTTAAAGCCGGAGGTTTAGAAAGAGTGACACCAGGCACATCCCGGTTAGGGACGTTTGGGCCCCGTCCGTTCGACGGGGCTTTGTATCAGCTCGAAAAGTCTTCAGCGGAAGAGCAGTCTTAAATTACACCGCCGTGGACGCGGTACGGAGTCATGTGATCCGGCTGATCGACCATCCAGAATCGTTCCCACTCTTGAAGCAGAAGACGTAGGTTTTCCGAGGTGTAGACGAGCTGTTCAGCTCGACGCTCGGGAATTGCGGAATACATGGGAAGCGCGCATCCCACGCTAGTGGAAATGCAACCCAAAAGTAACGCAGCACAAATCCAGCGACGCATCCTCATTCCTCCGTGAACCAAGCGAGCTAGTGAACTGTGATCCGAGCCGACACTAAGAATTCGGTTGGGATCACCAAGTCATGTTCTTTAACGGTTTGCGACTGTCAGGTGAACGGATCCGCGAATCAGCGTTCAATCTGTCACTTTGCCGGTTGATTCCGAGGTTTCCCTAGTCTGCCCATTTCGAGCAAACTACTTCTCCTCGTCTTCGAGACCTTGCAGTTGGGCTTCCATCTCTTTGCCCGGCTTAAAGGTCACCGTGAACTTTTCAGGCACATCGACCTGTAGACCGGTTCGAGGGTTTCGAGCTTTCCTGGCTTTGCGACTCTTCACTTGGAAGACTCCAAAGTTCCGAAGCTCAACTCGACCTTCTTCTAGCAGGGTTTCAATGATGCCGTCAAAGGTGAGCTGCACAATCTCTTTAATCTGGAGTTGTGTTAGCCCAGTCTTGTCTGAAATCGTTTTGACGATCTCTTTTTTGGTCACGCGAATCACTCCTTGACGGCCCCTGCAAATTACGTAAGTCATTTGCAAGTAACAACTTAACCGTCGAAGCATAATGCCGCGAAACCAGTGCGTCAAGCACGCGATTCGAGCTCCAGGGAGTCCGAATTGCGTAGACTATCTTCGCACAAAGGTGACATCGTCTACTCAGTCCGCAAACTTTACTGAATCGAATTTATTGTCTAATTCCGCATGATCGTGCGGACATTTGCTCCAGTTGTTTGACGCGAGCAAATCGGCTCGGAAGCCTGCGGTAAATCGGTGATCTACGGGGTTAGGGGCGTGTCTGGGGAGTGTGCAGCGGAGGGCTCGCCCCTTCGGTTCGCGAATACGAAACCGGCCGAAGGCTATTCTGCTTCGATTGCAATCTATTCAGGTGGCATCCTGAATCGCTGCCTTCCGTCTACAATCGACACACGACATTTGTGGAAGAACCTGGTTGCCAGTGAAGTTGCTCGTATCCATTTCGCCGCACTCTCTCAAATCGACGACCAACGAACCTGAAGAGCGACATCTTGCGGGCAGACAGCGTTCTTAAGATCTCTAGGGTTGCCTTGTTTGTCTTCCTTGCGCTGTTGCCAGTGTTCTTGTACTGGGCGACCCAGCTGAAAATGGGCACGACCGTAGTCGACAGTTGGCTACCCGGAGATGACCAGGCTAGGCAAAGTTACCTCAGTTTTCGTGAGCAGTTCGGTGAAGATCAGTATCTGCTGCTGAGTTGGAAGTCTTGTCGGCTTGGGGATGATCGGCTCGAACTTTTTTCGCAGGCGTTGGAAACGGAGTCGAAAGAGCGTCCGCAGTTGCAGATTGCCGAAGTCAGCAATTCGAGTCGAGTGCTGGATGAGCTTACCAAGAACCAGATTCCACTTGCAGTTGCAAAGCGTCGGCTGCTTGGCATCTTGTTGGGACCCAATGACGAAGCCTTGATTCAAGTACGATTGGAACGCGGCGAAGTGTCGAGTCGGTCGGAGTTGATCTCACGTGTTCGGGCCTTGGCTGCGGAGATCCTTCGGCAGGAGGCGAACCAACTTGTTTTGGCCGGCGAGCCCTTCCAAGTGCAAGAGATTGACCGCTCGACCCGGGAGACTCTGTCTTGGTTTGTTCCTCCGTCGATGCTCTTGACTTTGTTAATGGCTTGGATGTGCGTGCGAAACATTCCTATGACGCTAACCGTTATGGCTTATGCCGGTATCGGACAGCTCATCGGCATGTCGGTCATCTCTTTCTTTTTAGGCGAGATGATCGCTGTACTTGTCGTTCTGCCGACACTCGTCTTCATGCTGACGCTATCTGCAGCAGTGCATTTGGCGAGCTACCATCGCGATGCAAGTCAGGCCAAGGAAACGCCCGAGGGTGTCGTCGCCCTGCAGCGAGGTCTTCATCCCTGTGTGCTAGCGACCGTGACAACCGTCTTTGGGTTCGGTTCTCTAATTGTCAGCCAGCTTGCACCGGTTTGGCAATTCGGCGCTATTTCGGCTGGTTCGTTGCTTATCGCTTCGTGCATCACGCTCACGACGTTTCCCATCGCGGCTCAGTTGCCCACATTGCTTCGCAAGTGGATTTTCGGTGGGGCCGGTAGCGACGACTCGAACGCAAACCCGCCAACGAATCCGGCGCCCTCGGCGGTTTTGTTGGACACGAAATCCTCCAAAGCTGGGAGTTCATTGGAAGAGACCCTTATTCGCAACGTGGCGGGCTTCACCGCCCATTGGTCGACTCTGCTAGTGATACTTGGGGTAGCTTTATTATTGTTTTCGTTTGTCGGGATCGGGAAGCTGAGAAGCTCGACAGAATTCGAAGACATGTTTGCCTCCCATAGTGAGGCCGTTGAGGGACTGTACTGGGTCCGTGATCACATTGGACCGATCAACGCTCTTGAGTTTCTGCTGGAATTCTCGGACGCCGCGGGGCAACCGCTTTCCGTCACGGAACAACTAATCGCGCTGGAGCAGTTCTCCGTGTCGCTCAGTGGGGCTCCCCAAATCCAGGCTGCTATGTCCGCTCTGACTTTTTTGCCTGCTGTACCGGAGGGTCGTGGAACGCGAAGCACGATTGCTCGGGCCGTGTTTCAACGGAAGGTGGAGGCGAATCTACCGATTTTGGCCGAAAAAGGACTGCTGTCGCAGGGCCCATCCGGCTCTCGCTGGCGTTTGACGGCTCGTGTCTCCGACTTAAGAGGCGATAACTATGGGATGGTCCGCGAACGAATCACAGGGGTTCTCAATGAATGTGCCGCAAAGCTTAGCGAAGAGAGACCGGGTTTCGAAGCAAAAGTCGAGCTTACCGGTTTGCGAGCCGTCGTCGAGAAAGCTCACTATGCATTGATCAGCGACCTTGCCTTCAGCTTCGTGGCTGCCTTCGCGCTGATTACACCCGTGATGATGCTGATTGTTCGAGGCGTGTTGAGCGGGCTGGTATTGATGATTCCCAACATCTTGCCCGTGGCTTTCGTTTTCGGTTGCATGGGATGGTGTGGAGTAACGTTGGATGTTGCGAGCATTTTGACGGCCAGCGTGGCTCTGGGAATTGCAGTCGATGACACCTTGCACTTCGTAACATGGTATTTCCGGGGTAGACGCGAGGGGATGGACGCGACGCAAGCCACGCGGCGAGCGATCGAGACCTGCTCGCGACCCATTGTGCATACAACTCTGATCTGTACGGCAGCCATGTCTCCCTTCTTTCTCAGTGAATTTCTTCCGACGAGCAAGTTTGCCGCATTGATGGTGCTCATCTTATTGGGTGCCATTGTGGGCGATTTGTTGTTGTTGCCGGCTTTGTTGCAAAGTCCCTTTGGTAGATGGATTGGGGATTCGAGTGATAGTCTGAGTGAACGAAGCACCGGAAGTTCCGAACAGGTGGATTCGCATGGTTAATGAGGGGACGCTATCCAGCGAAAATGCCGCTCATGAACGACAGCAGACCGTCGACGCTTGGGTGGATGTGGGCGGAACATTCACGGATTGCTTTGTGCGTCGCTCGGGGCACCGGCTGGAGTCCTGTAAGGTTCTCAGTTCCGGCCGCGTTCCGTTAACACTTAAAAACGAAATCGGAAGCAACGACGATTCCAGCCGCCGTGTGTTCACTTGCCCCGAATTGTCCCGCGACGTGGAAGGTTTTTGGTGCGGAGCCGATCTTTTGTGCCTCGACGAAGCCGGGCAAGTTCAAGGACGACTAAAAGTTGATTCGCAACGGGGTGGCCGGATCACGTTGTCAGAAGTCCTTCACGGTAGCGGAGCGAGAAGCGCGGATAACGCGAGCGAAGTAGGACTCGTGGGCAGTCTACTAGAACGCTCCGGTGTAGAAGGCTTTCGCCTGCGTTTCGAGTTGGATGCGAGAATCGCTTCACCAGTACTCGCCGTTCGCAGGCTCCTTGGTGTTCCTCTAACAAACGCATTGCCACCACTGGAAGTGCGACTCGGGACAACGCGAGGGACGAACGCTCTGCTCACTCGGACTGGCGCAAAAACGGTATTTGCGGTCACGGCGCCTTTCGAAGACTTGCTGCTGATTGGCGATCAGACCCGTCCCGATTTGTTCGCGTTGAATATCGAGAAACTCGAGCCACTCAATGAACTGACAATCGGGATCCACGAGCGTCTTGCCGCCGATGGAAGCGTCCTGCTCCAACTAGATGAATCGCAAGCCCGGCACGAGTTGACTCAAGCGTTAGAGAGCGGTGGGGATTCTCTGGCGATTTGTTTACTTCATAGTCCGACCAACCCGGCTCATGAGCAACGACTCGCAGAGATTGCTCGCGAAGTAGGTTTCCGGAGTATCAGTGTGTCGTCGGAATTGGTTCCATTTATTGAGATCTTGACCCGCGCCCAGACGACCGTCTTGGACGCTTACTTGAGTCCCGTTGTGCGTCGCTATTTGGAGCTGTTGATCGATCAGTTCGGTAGCCGGGTTGATCTTAAATTGATGACCAGTGCGGGAGGTCTCGTTGATTGGAAGCGCTTTCGTGGCAAGGATTGCATCTTGTCTGGACCCGCTGGTGGAGTTGCTGCACTGACAAAACTTGCGAAGACAGCTGAGACCTCTGCTCTTATCGGTTTGGATATGGGGGGAACAAGTACGGATGTCTGCCGAGTCACGAAAAGAGCCGCGGATGAGCCGGACGATAGTGAGTCTCGCGGACAGCAGGTAGAGACGAGTGATGAATACGCAGCGGACCTTCAGTACGAATCTGAAAAAGCGGGGGTGAAGGTCGTGACCCCAACGCTTCCTATTGAAACCGTGGCGTCGGGCGGCGGTTCGATCTGTTGGTTTGATGGAGTGCGTTTGCGCGTTGGACCGCAGAGTGCTGGAGCTGCACCAGGTCCAGCCTGTTACGGTCGCGGAGGTCCTTTGACGGTCACAGACCTGAATGTCTATCTCGGCCGTGTGCCCGCTGAGCAGTTTCCGTTTCCAATCGACGTGGACGCAATCGAATTTCGTTTGGAGGAGTTGCTCGAGCAATTGGTTCGCAGCGATGGCAACGATGGCGGGATCACCGATCGGCGATCGCTCTGCCGTGGTTTTCGGCGGCTGGCGAATGAGCAGATGGCCGAGGCGGTTCGTACGGTTAGCATTCGTCAAGGCGCGGACCCGAGGCAACATGCGTTGGCAGGTTTCGGTGGTGCAGCTGGGCAACACATTTGTGAGATTGCGGATTCACTTGGCATCACCACGATTGTCGATGCACCGGAAGCAGGCTTGCTGAGCGCTCTTGGAATGGGGTGCGCTGATGCGTTGCTTCAGAAGTTGCTGCCCGTTTATCAACCACTGAGCGAAGTTGATTGGGGGAAGCTGGCCGTCGAAGTGAACTTGCTTCAACAAGGGCTACTGAAACAGCTTGCTGAAGACAACGGTGGTTCAGAGCGGGCAATGAGTACGAGTGTCTTAGAGATGCGGTTTGCCGGGACCGACTCCACATTGCCAATCGAGTGTCTGATCGAAGAAGAGACTTCGCAATATGCTACGTCAAGTGTGTTATCTCAGCGGTTTCATGCGGCACACCGTGAACGCTTTGGGTACAGCCGCGAAGGACAAACAATCGAGTTGGTGGCGATTCGCTGCGATGTTCGTTTGCCAGGGGATTTTAGTTGGCAAAGCGAGGCACTGTCGAGCTCGGAGCCGAAGTCTGCTGTGGAACCTTCAGTCGATAAATGGGCCGATTCGGAGTCCGTGGCTTCAGCGCTGGAGGTCAAGGCAGGGGATATTCGGACGCTCCACCGCGCGGAGATTCCGGTCGAGGAAACCGTGTTGGGTCCCTGTGTGATCTTGAACTCCGGTTCAACCTTTGTTCTCGACGGAGGGTGGTCGGCCGAGTGTCAGTCGTCGGGGATCCTAGTAGCGACTAAGGTGGAGTCTCCTGCGT